>NZ_UESZ01000001.1:1264742-1897113 GCF_900108585.1 Branchiibius hedensis | reverse complement strand
CAACGGTTTTCGGTCGCTTCGAGATGCCTGCTGATGCTGTTTCGGAGATCCGCGAGGCGGCGGCTTCGGGGGAGAAGGTGCTGCGCTGGTTCGAGACGGACCTGACGTTGAAGGACGGCACGGTGGTTGCTTCGGTGCGCCGGCAGGTCTACATCCGCAAGAAGAAGGAGCGCGCGCTGGCGGCAGCGTGACCGCAGCCCGCCGATTTGGTCCGAGGGGCTGCGGCTGAGTAAGGTAAGGCGGTCGCCAGGGCACACCGGCGGCACTCCCACACGGGGCATTGGCGCAGTTGGTAGCGCGCTTCCATGGCATGGAAGAGGTCAGGGGTTCGAATCCCCTATGCTCCACCGAATAACCGCAGGTCAGGGGCCGTTTGGCCCCTTTCTTTTACCCGTTTTGTGGTGGTCGGTCCCACGGAATCATCCACAAAACTCCGGCGAAAGATCGACCAGTGACGCAAAACCCCCGTCCGCCCGCAGCGCGTCGCACCGTCTGGGCATGTCCAGTCTCACTACACGCGACAAAGTCCTGCGCACCGCGCACTCTCTGGAGCGTCAAGCACAGACGCTTCTCGACCAGGCCGCGACGCTGCGTGAACTGCTGGAGGAGGACGAGTCGCCGGCTGGACTGCACGTCGTCCGTGACCCACAAGGCCCCATGGTCTACACCACCGAGGAAGCCGCTGACGTGCTGCGGATCGGGGAGTCGACCGTGCGCAAGCTGATGGCGCAGGGGCGCCTGCGGAAAGTGATGATCGGCAGTTCGGTGCGCATCATGCGTGAAGACGTGATGGACCTTCTGGAGCGTTCCCGCGCCGAGGACCAGCCGTTGTCCAAGCCGGAGCTCGCCTGATGGCGCGGCCGCGCGAGAAGGGGGGCACGATCAGTCCGGTGGCCAGCGGCGGGTACCGGCTCACGATCACGCTGACGGTCGCGGGGGAGTCGATCCGTAAAGAGTTCCGCGGCACCTCTAAAGCGGCGGTGCTGCGCAAACGTGACGACTGGTTGGAGATCAACGGGCTGGGTCTGGACGACGGACCGCCATCGCCGGCACCAGCCGCAGGGGGGATGCCGACGCTCCATGAGTGGATGCGGGTGCTCGACGAGGAGTACGTCAAGCGGGGCAGATCCGACGCTACCCGGGCTGCGGCAGCCAGCCAGTACCGCAACCACATTCAGCCGTTGCTGGGGGAGCGACGGCTGGACGCGATCACTCCCGAAGACGTTGCACAGTTGCATCGGCAGGCGGCGGCCAAGGGGCTGGCGACTTCGTCTGTGGTGTCGGTGCATAAGTTCTTGTCCCGAGCATTGACGTTGGCGTGCACTCGTGGGGTCCTGATGCAGAACGTGGCGCGGATGGTGCAGCCTCCCGCGGTCAAGGAAGTCTCTCCGGAGCCGTTCACCGATGACGAGCTCCGCGCGGTGGTGGAGGTGGCTAGGAAGGATCCGCAAGCAGTGCGGTGGATGACGACACTGATGACGGGTGCCCGCAAAGCCGAAGTGCTCGGGTTGTGCTGGGACAGTGTCGATTTCGACCGCGGCGCCCTCGTGATCCGACGGACGCTGACTCGCCAGGTGTGGCAACACGGATGCGGCGCAACGCTGATCGCTTCGCAGGCGGGGCATTCGCCCTCGAAGTGTCCGCAACGGATACGCGGCCAGATGTTCGGTCGAACCAAAACCAGTGGCAGTGTCCGGGTGATCGCGATCGCGCCGGAACTGGTCGACATGCTGCGGGCGCACAAGTCGTCGCAGGATGCCTGGTTCAAGATGTTTGGGCGGCGCCCGGAGACTGGGCAGGAGTTCGGTGGCCTGGTGTTTCTGAGCTCGGCTGGCACGCGGATCGACCATCGCGGCGATGACCGACACTGGTTGAAGCTGTTCCAGCGTGCTGGTGTTGACCTGAAAGGCCAGCACGCTTCGCGGCACACGATCGCCACACAGATGCTGGAGGAGGGTGTCGACACTCGGGTCGTCGCGGACGCGATGGGGTGGGCAAGCACCCGGATGGCGATGCGCTACCAGCACGTCGGGGAAAGCCTCTCGCGGGAGGCGTCCAACGCCATCTCCTCGCGGTGGGGCGGGATCTTCGGCAACGACGACACGGTGGTGGCCTTGGACCGGAGTCAACGTCCGGGCTGAGCGCACCGCGGCAAGCGTCGCACCGTGAGGGCATGAGCACTGTTGGTTCCCGCCGCGTGGCCAAGCAGCGCCAGCATGCCCCGAGGCACGATTTCCGCCCCGGTGATGTCGTGGCAGTGTCGGGCGTGTGGCCGAACTGGCACCAGGTGCGCGAGATGCTGCTGGCCGGGTGTGACATCGGGCCGAACATCTACCTCGACGCGGATCGCTTGACGCACGCCGTTCCGGGCGAAGCACCGGGGCCGGACGATCCGCCGCTGTTGGTGGTGACCGGGGCGGTACAGGGTCGCCCGCTGCGCTGCAAGGTGCTTCGTTAGCAGGGTCTGGGAAGGTGCCCCAGTCGCTTCCAGCCAGGCGATTGCAACCCGCGATAAGGGCACTTACCGCAGTCGACATAGCATCGAGTCGAACAGGTGTCCTAAGTTTGGGGGATGGGGCAGTCCAAACGGGAACGGACCTGGCGCACCCCGAAGGCCACCCGGCACGTCTGGGTGAAGCTGCCTGTCCAGGGCCCCGTAGCGCGCGTCCATCCCCACCAAGCTCCTCGTCAGGGGCTCGTCGTGACATGGCGGCGAGTCTCGTATCGCTGGCAGGCCCTGGTCGTCCTGGTCGACGACCCGGAGCTCGACGGAACAAGAAGCCCAGCGCGTGAGCCGATCGTCATTCAGCTGTGGGTCGACGCCAGCGACCTACGACCCGTGCCGGCCGACCCGAACAGAGCGTTCGGACTGCGCTGACGTATGCGACATCGGAGCTGCAACAAGCGCTACACCCGCCTGGCTATGTTGTGAGCATGGCGAAAGTGCAACGCATCACTGGACTCACGGGCGCGCGTTACCGGATCACCGGCAGCCCAGCCGACGTTCAGCGCACCAGAAAGCAACTGGAGGCCGCTGATGCAGCCAACGCCCGGGCCGCTGTGGAAAGGGAGGCCGCGAATGCCCGGTTCCGTGCCGACATGGGCGAGACCTACGACACCTTGATGCACGATCTGCGACGAGATGCAGCCGCAGGAATGAAGACGTCGGCCGCGTTGATGGGCGGCACGGTTGTTGGAACCGCCGCACTGACTGCCGGGATGATCCGGAGCCGTCGCTTCCGCTACATCGCCCAGGCAGTGCTGCACTTCCTGTTCGCCTGCACGGTGTTCTTCATCGCCACCTTCGCCACGTTGGTCCAGGCCGCCGGCCCCGTCAGCGACGACGAAGCCGGCGGCGTCGTGGTCAAGGCGTTTGGCCTCGGACTCCTAGCCGCTCTCGTGGGCGGCTCTTTGTGGACGTTCACCTACGTGAAGCTGCGCACCCAGCGCAAACTGCGCCGACTGGACCTATACAGCCAGTCGCAGATGATGCCCGGTTGCGGCCCGCAGGGGTACTACCCAGATCAGACGTACCCGCCGCAGCAGTAATGAGAAATCCGGCTCCCTGTCGGGCTAGTTCGTTGCGACCGGCACGGCCTGGACGACTTCGTTGTCCTCGTGGCCGTAGTAGGAACCTTGCGGACCAGCCACGGTGCCCATGGCTCCGCCGCAGGTGATGAGGGTCAGCATGCGTGGGGTGGCCGGGTAGAACACGTCCTGCGGCAGGGCGCGTTTGCCGTACAGGTTCTTGGACGCCACCCGCCAGGCGGTCGTCTTGCCGCTGCCGTCGCTGGTGTAGATCAGCGATCCAACGGTCAGCTTCGACAGGTTGGCGAAGACGCCTCGCGTGCCGCCCAGGCTGACGTGGCCGGCGATCACGGTGTTGCCGTTGCTCGCGCTCAGGGGCGCGGACTGGTTGTACCAAGCGGCGCGCCAGTTCTGCGCTGGGATCGTCAGGTAACCGCGGCTGACCTTCTCCGGGATGACGGAGGCGAGCACGCCGATGCTGGGGATCAGGACCCGGTTGGGGTGCAGGGTGGTCACGCTGGACGTGGTGTTGGTCGATGCCTGCTGGGCGTTCGCGTCGCGGATGCTGGCCGAGACGTTGCGGATCGAGCCGGAGTTGTCGCCGCTATAGGCAGCGCGGGCGTCTGCGTCGGTGGCGTCGTCCGGGTTGGTCGTCGCGGTCGCCTGGGCGGCCGGCAGCTCGGGCGCGTCGGCCTTCGCCGCGGCCGGGATCTGGATCAGACCGGCTTGGGTCTGACCGCTGGTCGCGGTGGGTTGCGTTCCTGATTGGCTCGACTGGGTGCTGCTCGGGTCGGCAGCCGCTTCCTGCAGGACCGGGTGGGTGGCTGTGTTGATCACTTCATACGCGCCTGCGCCGACCCCGGCGGTGCCGAGGATGGCCATGGTCAGGAGTGCTGCGTTGCGCTGATTGGTTTTCATGGTGGTGGTGCCTCTTTCGGTGTGTCGGGTGCACAGACGGGGGTGTCGATTGCTCGACACCCCCGTCTGCTTGGAACCTTCCGCTAACTCAGGTGACCCCGAGTCAGTTCTCCTGAGTTGCCTTGCGGCGCAGGCGAAAGGCCCCGATCAGGCCCGAGGCTCCGACGACGGTGATCAGGCCACCGACGGCCAGGGCACCGGTGTCGATGCCGAACACCTCGGCGTCACCGGTCGGTACGACCGGGGGCTTGGGCGTCTTGACGTTCGAGGTCTCGGACTTCTCCCCGAACTTGCCCTTCACCGGGGACCAGACGTGACCCTCGTGGTTGCCCGCGTTGGCGGACTCCACGTACACGTAGGTGCCGTCGGTCTTGTTGACGGTGTACTTGGCCGTCGTGGTCGACAGGTTGCCCTTGGCGTCGGCCTTGCCGGACCAGGTGAACGTGCCGACCTTGACCGCGCCCTTGGGGATCGAACCGTCGGTGGTGACGGCGACACCCTTGGGCAGGTAGTACAGGTCGTCAGAGCCAGTGACGGCCGCGCCGGCCGGGAAGCCGGAACCGATCACCGTGTCGGACAGAGCGTCGCCCTGCTTGACGGTGGCGTTGGAGACCTTGGTCGACACCTTCGGGGTGATGGTCTTCACCAGGGAGGCCGACTCGGTGTGCTCACCGAACTTGCCCTTGATGTTGCCCCAGGTGTAGCCGCCGTGGTTGCCCGCGTTGGCCGACTCCACGAAGACGTACGTCCCGGCCTTGGTCGGGGTGTAGTTCGGCGTGGTGGCGGTGATCTTGCCGTCCGCGTCGGCGGTCGCGCTCCAGGTGTAGGTGGTGATCTTCTCGGCGTTGGCCGGCACCGTGCCTTCGACGATCTGCGTGCCGTAGGGCACGAAGTACAGGTCGTCGTTACCCGTGACGGTCGCCCCGGCGGGGAAGCCGGACCCGTTGATGGTGTCCGAGATCGGCTTGGCCACATCGGTGCCCGCCTGGATCTGGGTGGTCACCACCGGGCTGGTCGGGCTGGTCAGGGACACCGTCTCGTCGGAGTCGCCGAACTTGCCGGTGATCTTGCCCCAGGTGGAGCCGCCGGCGCTACCCGCGTTCGCGGTCTCGACGTAGACGTAGACACCCGGCTTGGTCACGGTGACCGGTGCGGTGCTGGCCTGCAGGTCGCCGTCCTCGTCAGCGGTGGCCGACCAGTCGTACGAACCGACCTTGACGGCGTTCGCCGGCACCGTGTCGGACTCGGTGACTGCGGTCCCGTACGGCAGGTAGTACAGGTCATCGGTACCGGTGACCTTTGCCCCGGCCGGGAAGCCAGAACCGATCACGGTGTCGGACAGCGGCTTGCTGATGTCCTGGCCCGCCTGGACCTGGGTGGCGATGGTCGGGACCTCCGCCTTGGTAAACACCGAAGACTCGGTCGGCTCGCCGAACTGCCCGCTGTAGGCAGCCCACGACGACTCGGTGTTGCTGCCTGCGGCGGAGTGCTCGACGAACACGTAGACGCCGGCCTTGGTGGGCTTGTACGCCGAGGTGACCACGGTCAGGTTGCCCGAGGCGTCGGTCTTGCCCGACCACGGCAGGGTCGTGACCTTGGTGGCGTTGGACGGCACGGCACCCTGGGTGACCGTGGAGCCGTACGGCAGGAAGTACAGATCGTCGGTACCGGTCACCGTCACTCCGGCCGGGAAGCCGGAGCCCTTGATGGTGTCGGTCAGGGACTGCCCCACCTTGCCGTTCGCGATGCTGACCGCAGTGGTCAGCTTCGGGGTGTACCCGTTGGTCGTCGCGCTCCACGCGGCTGCGGCCTTGATCGGGGTGGCCTCGGTGCCACCGATCCACAAGTTCTGCCACTTGGGGCTCTTGGTGATCCACAGACCGTAGTCGGGGGTGGTCGTGGACACCGACAGCGTCGCCCTCGCCGTTCCGGTGTACTTCACCTGCAGCGAGGTCAGCGCCGTGCCGGTGGTGCCGGTCTTGGTGGTCGAGCCGTCGGCGAACGTCGCGCCGCCGGTCAGCGTCGCGGTGTAGGTCTCGCCGGGCACGTACAGGCCGCTGGCGTTGGCCTTCGCCCCGAAACTGACGGTCCCGGTCGCACCGACCTTGCCACCGGCTGCGCCGTTGACGACCATCGTCTGCGCACCGTGGTACTTCTGCGCCTCAGCGAGGTACTGGTTGAACAGCGCCTTGGTCGCCGTGTAGTCCGCAACAGCCGTGGTCGCGGGGACGCCCGCACTGGGCAGACCCGGCGACGCTTCCAGCATGTGCTCCTTGCTGTTGCCGGCCAGGTAACCGTTGAGCGCGTCGACGGCGGTGACCATCCGGGCCCGCGTCGCCAACGGCAGCGACTTGGAGGGGTTGCCGTACTTGTTGATGACGTACGCGGCCTCCTCCAGCGTGGTCGCCGTGTACTTGCCCTCGGTACCGGTGTACGCACCGGTGACCCGCACCGGGATCGACCAGGTGCTGTCGGCGATGGAGTTGTAGCCATTGCCGGACGGGCCGGTCTTCTCGTCCTGGGCGCAGTAGTACACCTTGCCCGAGGCCATGTTCACGAAGCCGTGTGCCCGGAAGCCCTGGGACGAACCCAACTTGGTCCCAGCAAGCGGCTGCGGGTGGTTGGTGTTCGCCGACAGCCAGTAGCTGCTGACCGGCTTGGGCGGAGTCGCGGCCATGGCCGGTGCGGCGATGCCGAAACCGACGGCAGCCAGACCGGCAAACGCAACAGCGCGCGCACCGCGGCCGTAGCTGGAGGGAGTGACGGGAGCCGCGTGACGCGGCTGGAGAGTCTGAGTCATTTTGCTGTTCCTCGGGTGGTAACACGACGAAACCCCGGGCCGACAAGGCCCGGGGTTCTACACGAATTGCGTGTACTGACAACGGTATAGAGCAGCTTCTCGAAGACGCAATGACCGCAGCGAGAAACTTTCGCCAGGGCTACCGGTGCTCGAAATGCTGGTAGTCCAACACCCCGGCCTTCCAGTCGCCGCCCCAACTGAAGCCACCCGCCGTGAATGCCTTGTACGTTGCGTCGCCGCACAGGATCTTGCCCTTGCCCGGTGTCCGCGGGACGTAGGTGCTGACGCCGTACTGCGGATGTCCTTGGTACACGTACGGATTCACCCACGGGTTGATGTCGATCGCCTTGCCGTAGGCGTGCATCGACCAGCCGGTGCCGTTGGTGATCTTGCGGCAGTTGTAGGCCGAGGTGTTGTTGGCTTTCACCGAGTTGTCGTCGTTGCCGCCGAAGTCGTCGACTAGGCGCATCTGCTGGATCGGGAAGTGATTACGGGCCAGCGTGTTGAACGCGGTGACCGTGGCCGAGGCGATACTGGCGTTCACCACCAGTTCTCCAACGTGGTAGCGCTGGTCGTACCCCCAATACGGCACCTTCACGTAGCGCAGACCGCTCAGTGGCACCGGACAGCCAGCCCGGTAGGACGTCTTCATCCGTGTCGCGAGAGCCGGGGTGATGCTCGAAACACTCGCAGCGACAGAGGTTCCCACCGCCGAGCACGGGAAGCCGCCGAGCGCTGACCAGGTGAGCGGGCCGACGATGCCATCGGCCACGAGACGGTGCGACTTCTGGAACGCCACGACTGCGGCTTTGGTTCGAGGTCCGAACACACCGTCGACGCTGACCCGCAGCCGAGACTGGATCGCGGACACCAGGACACCGCTGTCGCCGGACTTGGTAGCGACCACCGAACAGGACAACGTGCTGGTGGCAGCCGAGGCCGACGGAGCGGCCACGAGGGTCGCGCCAAGCGCGACTGCGGCACCGGTGCCGGCGAGAAGCCGAACAAGGTTGTGAGACAAGATGATTCCTTCCGAAGTTGTCTTCTTGAGATGTACGGGAAACGCACTGCGCCCCGGGGGTCCGGGGCGCAGTGCGCGAACAGGGGAGTTGCTCAGCTCAGCCGGTGAAGTTGAAGTGGTAGGACTCACCGGTGGTGCCGTAGGCGTACGGCTGGGTGAACCCGTACTTGCCGCCGTTGGCCCGCAACCAGTTGGAACCCACACCGCCCCAGTCGAACTCGGTGGTGTGGCCGTGCCACTCCTGGAAGTCGACCGCCAGGCCCATGCCGTGGTTGGAGGTACCGGGCTTGTTCGCCTGCGCCGGGCCGAGCTTGTTGTACCAATACTGCTGCTCGGCCCAGTCCCGGTAGGCCAGGTCGATGTTGGCGTAGTGCCCGAACTTGGCCTTGTACGCCGCCTGCAACGAGTCCAGTGCGCGGCCCGCCGAGCAGTTGATGTACCGCGTGGTGTTCACCGTGTAACCGGGGTCGAACGAGTTCGGCGAGTTGTACGCCTTGTTCACCGCGCACAACTGCGACGTCGGGATCTGCGCGTTCACCTTGGTCAGGGTCGCCGAGGTGGTCTCGATCTCGCCGCGGTTGATGTAGCCACCACTGATCTTCACCCAGTCGGTGCTGACCTGCGTGCCGGAGACCGCTGCGCCAGAAGACTTGTGCGCCACCACGCCATAATCGAACCCTGGCCCGGAACGGACGCTGGCGGTGATGCCACCGGTGGTGGCGATCCACCCCTTCACGGTGCTGACCGGCGGGTTCGGGTCGACCTTGGGCACGTCGATCAGGTACGCCGCCGAGACGTACTTGCCGGCGTAGCTACCGCTGGTGATCTTGAGCCAGCCGTTGTTGATGATGCCCGTCACCTTCGTTCCCGGCGACAGCTTCGCCACCCGGGTGTACCCCGTTCCGGGGCCAGTGCGCACCGACAAGAAGTCGATCCCCGACACGACCTGCTTGGTGACCACCGTCGTGCTGGAGCCGCCGCCGGTGCATCCCGGGAACCCGCCCAGCGCCGTCCAGGTCTTGGGTCCGACGACACCGTCGACGGTCAGCCCGTGGGACTTCTGGAAAGCCTTGACCTTCGCCAGCGTGAGGTTGCCGAACACGCCGTCGGCGGTCAGTCCCCTCAGCCGCGACTGCAGTGTCTTGACCAGCGCGCCCGTCGAGCCCTTGTAGATCGTCACCACGGTGCACGAGGCACTGGTCAACGCTGCCGTGGAGGCATGCGCGCTGGGAGCTGCACCGGCGGCAACGCCCATCACGATGCCGGTCAGACCCAGCACTGCGACAGCGCCGCGGCCCACTCGTTGCTTCGTGGCGACCGACCCGACGGCGCGATGACGCCCGGTGGCTGGAGGGTTCTTGGTGAAATTCAATGAACTACCTTTCAGTTGATGCCGGCCGCACGGTCAGCGATGGTGGATGCGATCTGGCGGTGCATGGCGCACAACTGCGCCAGCGGATCCAGCCGCGTGAACTCGGGGCTTTCGACGGTCACGCCCGCGGGCGCAGAAACGCGCGGCAGCGTGTCACCGGTGTTGAAACCAGGGGCTAGTTGCGTGGACGCAGCGGCCAGGATTCGCCGGCCCTGCTCGTCCCACATGACGCAGCCGTGATGTCCGGTACCGATGTAGATACGCCCGAACGCGCCGCGCACAACCCGACTGCTGTCTTGGTTGACGTCGGTGACACCGAAGCCGCGGACGCCCAGCACCTGGAACACACCAGCGAAGCCCCACATGACGTCGTCGGCAGTGGCAGCGATTCCCTCGGCCCGGCCGAGGCAGTCGTCGATGAACGCCTGACCGGCGAACTGGTTGAGCAGACCAAGCTGGTCGGCCGGGACATCGCGGACCGGGGGAGAGGTGACGAAGGCGACCTGCGCCTCGTCGACGGGTGCGAATGTGCCTCCGTCGTTGACCGGCACCAGGAGGATCCCTGCGGCGATGTCACCCATGTCTTCGTCGTCTCGATGCTGGGAGAACGTCGCACCCAGGTGATGCAGCGCGATGGAGGCCAGGCTCCCGTCGACTTTGGTGGACTTGATACGGGGCGGAGCGGCCATGGACAGTGCGGACATATACGGGTCTTCTTTCGTGGTGGTCGTGGTCAGCTAGCGGAGGAGTGTTTGGGGGTACGAAGCTCGGACACGAGGAGTCCTTGCTGAGCGGCCCACCGCTGTCGTTGTTTCTTGGTCATGCCGCCCCAGACGCCGTCCTCGTCGCGGGCAACCGCGACCTGTAGGCAGTGCTCCCGGATCGGGCACTCTTCGCATGTGCGACGGGCTATCAGCCAGTGCCGTTGTTCGTAGAAGAACTCCGGATCCACACCGGTGCAGGGCAGTTGAGTGCCCGCAGGGACGACCAGGGGGTGTTCGGAAGCCAGGGCGATCCATTTGCCGAGCCCGTACCAGGGGTCGATGGGTTCGACCACCGTTGAGGTGTCGGCTATGGCTGCCTCCTTCGATCGTGGAAGCGCCTGAACCGATCCGTTGGTTGAGGCACATGCCGGAACGGTGCGACGCGGTTGCGCTGTCGCACGTTCGGGGCCTGACCTCACACCAACTGACATGGGCCACGCGCTCCGAGCCAGGGCCCGCGAAAGCCCTGACCAGCGGCGATGAGGAAATCCAGGAGCGGCAAAGGTCTGCCTGATACCGGCTTCGACTGCCTCGTCGATGGGGCACAAGCACGCACAGCGCGGCTTCGTCGCACCGTGCCGGCATGACGAACTTCCTGATGTACGCAGCGGCCGCCATGTTCAGCGCTTACGTTCTGAGCAACCTCGCGTTCGCCGCCTGCTTGGCTGTCGGGATCCGAGGAGGCAAAGCCCGGCACACCGTGGCCGCGCTGTGCTCCGTCCTGTTGACGGGGATCGCGGCCCTGGTCCTGCTGTTGGTCGCTGCGGCGGTCAACCTCGCCAGTTAGTAGGCAGTCCTGCAGCAACAACAGGAGCGCCCAGACCTCGCAGGTCCGGGCGCTCCTGTTGTTGCTGGTCAGCTCGCTGCGAGAACGCGGGCGATGCCGGAGTTGGCCAGTGACGTGAGGCGCGCCCCGCGCACCCACAGCGACCCGGCAAGGTCGCGTGAGGTCAGCAGATGAACGTCGTTGCACGAGGAAGCGAAGTACGGCGACATCGCCCAGCGACCCGTCTCGGTGACGCCGAGCGCGTGAACAGTTCCGCCCAGGGCACGGACCTCCTCGGCGGCCACGGCCAAGTCTTCGTCACCGGATACCAGGACGAAGTCAAGGGTCTGGCCGGTGCGGGCCAGATGCGTCATGTCCCGTTGAATCAAGCCATCCACGCGCTTCTGCTGCCAGACGCCGTCGTGACGCCGCAGTGCACCTAACGTCAGGTCCACCCCGGCGGTCGCCGCCAGTGCTCGGTGCTCGGGTGTCGGTTCCTTGTCCTGTCGTGCCCCGTCGTACCAATGGATCCGCGACACAGGGCGACCAGAGACCGCCACAGCCTTCTGCGCCAAGGCGGCAGCCATTCGCGGCGGGTCCAACTGGATGTCTTCTCGAGATACGCTCGGGGCGCGCGTCAAGGCGGCAGCGGCGGCCAGTAGCAGCCAGCCGCCGTCAACGAACACCCGAGTGTGTCGGGGCGTGATGGTATCCATGCCCGACACGGTGCGACGCTTGCTCCCTGACGTCACCAGTCGTCGGTGGTCACCTTCGGCGGGGGAGTCCACTTCGGCCAACCGGGCCGGTCGCCAGAAGCGGACTCGGGGATGGGAGATTCCGGTTCGGCGAACTCATCACCAGCGAACGGGTCGGTGTCCAGTACCGGCTCATCGTCTGATTCCCCGGATGCAAGATCGGCGAGGAAGTCCTCCAAGAACGTCATGTCGAGTTCGGGCGGGGGGTCCTCCGTTCGTTGGTCCGAACTCGATTCGGGCGGATCTGATTCTGTGCCGGACAACGCCGGCGAGACTGGGCCATCTGCGTCGCAGCGGTCCATCTCGGGATCCACTGCGCGCTGAGCGGTGCGGTCCGCGTCGTCGAAATCGCCCGAATCGAGGTCGTCCAAATCCAGGTCGAGATCGAACGATTCCACCTCGATGACCTCCTCCGTGTCGTAGCTAGGCTCGTCATCGCCGCCGCGCAACGACGGCGGCAGGTCACCAATGATCTGACCCGGCAGCACTTCCTTCTTCGGCATGAACGGTTCCAGGTCCAGTCGCGCAGACGGGTCCAGTTTCGGCACGCGCGCGTCGAGCTCGAACTTGAACGTGCCTGGGGCGGCAACGTCGGTGTCGGTACCTTGCGGGGCGAACCAACACTGGATCGGCTCTGCCACAGGAGACGTCAACGGCTCCCACAAGCCGCGGCCTTTGGGGATGAAGTCGCCCAGGCTCGGTGCGTCGAACGGGTTGCGAAGCGCCGACATCTTCGCGCCCTGGCTGGCGTTGCCGAAGATCGAACGGCCCATGTTGTCTTTCAGGTCAGCCCCGCCGGGCACTTTGTCCAGGACCGTCTTGTCTAGCTTCTGGGTCGCCAGGATCAGGTTGATTCCCACCGCGCGCAACTCGCGCACGACTTTTCCGGTGTACTGCCCGATAGTGGCGCGGGCCTTGTTGTCCGCTTCGACTTCCGCTCGAACCTTCTGGAGTTCAGGGTCGTTGCCGGCGTCCGGCAAAACCTCCCGGCCCATGGCGGAGGTGAACTCGTCGAAGAACACCACAATTCGCGGCGGACGTTGGTCTTCGGGAATGTCCATGAAGTTACCGACGCGCATCTGCGTCAACAGTTTCTTGCGCTGCTGACCCTCGTCGTACACCGCCTTCATGGCGGCTGCTGCAACGTGCGCAGTGGTGGCGACGGCGATGGCGTGGTCGGCTAGGAACGCGAAGTCGATCGCGGCCTTCTGGATGTCGATCACGACGATCTTCATGCCCTGCACAGCGCACCCGTACAGGATCCCCTGGGCGGTCACCGATTTCCCACTACCGGCGCCCCCACTTACCAGTGCATAAGGGTCTGAGATGAACCGGTGCTCAACGGGTTCGCCTGTGATGCCGGTGGCGAACGGCACGGCGTCGCGCTGAGCGGCGTCGACGGCGTCGAAGTCGAAGGCGACTCGCTCCGGCAACGGGTGCGTGCGACTGACGAGCAACTCGATGAAGCTGGCACCATGTCGGGACGGGTAAGCCTGGCAGAAGGCGTTGTTGGTGCTGGTGGCCAGTTTGGCCAGCGCACCCTTGAATCGCTCCGCCGACAATCCTGACGGCAGGGAGATCACCAGACGCTGCACCGCGTCGTTGTGTTCGAGGGCTCCGACGCTGGTGACGGTCGGGACGGAACCGTCGACGGTGACAAGGTTGGCGTCGGCGAATGCTTGCGACCAGTCGAGGTTGGTCAAGCGCAGCACATCTCGTCCGGGGTTGACCAGGAACGCCGGGTCTGGCTCGCCGCCGGCGAACAACCGCACTCCGTCCGGGATCGACTCCACCCGCAGCCACGGGACACCCAGGGACGCGCGCATCACCGACGCCTTCGCGCGTACGTCGGCCATCGTCACCCCGTCGTGCAGACGAAGGGAGATCTCCCACAACTGGTTCTTAGCCGCGCGAGGTGTTGTCAGGCATGTCGCGTCGATCAGTTCGGGTCGGGCGAGTTTGGCTGCCGTGAACGCGGTGTTGACGATGCCCGCGGCGACCCACGCCTCGGCGTTGCTGCCTGACATGGGCTGCAGAGCACCCGGCTTGGTGCTGCTCAGCAATGTCAGCGTGGTCGGCACTGCCGTCTGGCTGGGTGCGTAATAGATGGTCAGGCCAAGCGCATGCCGGTCACCGGGGCGACCGCCGCTGCCTGGCCAGCCAGTGATAGCGACGAATCCGGCCGCGTTCAACGCTGCTGCCATTCGCTGCTCCGTGCCGAAGTAGTCGCGCGGGTCGACACCTTTGCGGACCAGAAACGGCAACCTGGTGATCGGAATGGATCCCATGCCGGCGCGCAACGTGCTCACCTCACGTACGACGTGCTGAGCCACCGGCAGGTTCAGCCGGTGCTTGGTTGGTCCGCCATCGGCCCAGTTGCGATCCCATTCGTCTTCGGTGCGTAGGTTGTCGATGGTGCCGCGCAAACCTCCGTCCAGCTCTACCGATTCGAGGTCGCCGACATACAAGACGCCTTTGCGGTGATCCACCTGCACGTCGACCCCGAGTGTCTGCGACATCAGGAACGGGATGTTGGACATCCGCACCGCTCGAAGGTCGCCGGACCAGGTTGTCGCCCAGACACGGGCACCCGGCTGCGTGTCCGGCTCGAACAGTGGTTGCACAGCAACGATCGGCATGGGGTCCATGGCCGCTGTTGTGCGAGCCACCGTCATCGCCGCCTCGACCAGTAAGGTCGCCAGTTCGATGTGCTCACCGGTTGGCAGCGCCGACAGGTCAGTGGTACCAGGCGCGGCCACCAGGATCCGGAACCTGTTCAGGTCGGCGGTTCCCGGTTGCGGTGCGCCAGTGCCGTCCAGAACTGGTGACGTCATCACGAATGTGCCTGCGCCAGAACCCACTTCGGCGGCGATCTTCACCTGCTGCTTGACAATGTCGGCCGCCGACCGGCCGGGCGGGGCGGTGAAGCTGACCACCTCTAAACCTTCGACGGCGCCGAAAGGGTCACCGTCGCGGACATCCTCGACGCTCGGGGCGGGGGCGACTTTCAAGGCTTCCCAGCGGGGCCCCCACTCCGCAATGACAGCTTGCACGCGCTCCCACTGGTCGACCGCCAGTCTGGTCGCGGCGAAATGCAGGATCAGGAGCGTCGCGGTGAGCCCCAGCGCTGCCCATCCGGCTGTCGGGAACGAACCGAGCCACACCCCGATCTGGTCGTTGCTCCCGAACATGCCCGGCACGACTAATCCGGCTGCGACGACCAGCACGAGTGCGCCGACGGCCAGCGCCGTGATGATCCGGTCGGTGGATACCACCTTCCGGACATGGCTGAACCGTGTTGCCGGGCGGCCCTGCTCGGCGGTGCGGCGCACCGAGGTGAGCGCAGCCGCCAAGACCAGGGCGCAGATGAAGTTGGCCAGGTGGGACGCATTAATCGCCCGCGGAACTGCGTCGGGCTGCGCCGGTTGCTTCAACCACACCGGCCACGCCACCGGCAACGAGACCGCGACCAGCCCCGCCAGCACGCTCAGGACCCATGTTGTCCGCACGGGCCAACCAGGCTTGAACAACGACGTTGGGAACAGCAGGGCCGACTTCATTTGCCGCCACCACAGGTAGCTGCCGTAGCGACGCTGCTCAAAATCGTCGGCCGCCGTCGGGGACTTGGTCACCGGGTCTCGCGGGCCGGTCAGGATGACCGATGGTTCCATCCACGCCGCCACGACCAACGACAGCCACAGGAACGGCACGCTGGGCAGGCGCAGCGCAGCACCAGCCACGCACGTCAGCGCCCCGAGCAGAACGATCGGGGCGGCAAGGCTGGTGGCTGGCTGGTTGTTGCGAGTACGACGGGTTGCCTGGGCCACGAGTTACCAGCTTTCCGGGTTGACCAGGGCCTGGGCCAACCCCGCAGCATCGTGACCGGACGGTCTGGGCTTGGTAACCAGCAGGGGGACCAGTGCGGCCACGATGCGTTCTTCAGCAGGCGCACTCCGGCGCACCCATCCGCTAGCAAGACGGTCCAACTTGCCGGAATGGATCAGGCGCGCGTGCGGGAACCGAGCCGCCCAAGTGGACACTTGGCCGTCGCGAGAAGAAGGCCACACGACGACGGTTGAGTAGATCGACTCGAAGCGCACCGCGCGCGACATCAGGTATGCGCGCAACATGTCGTCGGCGAGCTTCATCGTGCCCTTGTCGCACGACGCGAATCGCCGAGTGCCGCGCCGGGTCTTGCCGCCCCAGGTCCACAAGAACCCCGAAGCCCACGCCTTGGAGTCAACCAGGTGCAGACTCGACCCGGTGACCACGATGTGGTCGATGTTGGCCGAATACTTGCCCGGGATCTTCACGTCGTGCAGCACGACGGCACCGTTGACCCCCGCAATCCGGTTCAGGATCTCAGCGGTGTCGCGTTCCGCCTTCGCTGCTGCCGCAATCGCATGCCTACTCGTGACTTTCTGCCCGGAGAACCCGGCATCTAGCCCGCCGCCCGGCACGCCGTAAATCGTTGTGACCATACCGGGACGGTGCGACGCCTGTTCCCACGCTGAGGGAGCACTCGTCCGGCCCGGTCAAAGGATGCTTCGGACCAACAACACCAATAGGACGACGGACAGGACGATCAGCGCAATGCCGCTGATCCAGCGACCAGGACCGGCCATCAGGTCGCCGATCTCCTCGTTCGCGGACGGACGCCGCGGAATGTTGTCATCAGACATTGGCCAGTGGCCTTTCCAGGAGGGTTTCGAGGGTGGTGGCGGCTTGCTCACCCAGGTCGATGCGCAGCAGCCGGTACAACAGGACTGCGGCGTGGACGGTCTCGGTGCTCAACGCCGTAGGCCAGGCCCGACCGTCCTCGGCGGCATCCAGACTGCACATCTTCAACAGCAGCGCCAGGGAGCGCAGCACGACCGGATCAGAAGTGACGGTGTCGTCGGCGTAGCTCTGAACCGTGGCTGCCGTCTCGACCAGCGCCTCGCACGGCTGGTTCTCGCTGAACGCGCCACCGTGGGCCTGACAGAGCCCGTTGACGCTGCGGCATCCCGACAGTCGCAGAGAGACCTCGATCAGGTCGGTCATCGGGCGATGACCTCCTCGACCGGCACGACTTCCGCGATCAGTCCGGCGCCGACGACTTCCCAAGGTTCGGAACGAACCAGGCCGCGGCTGGCCAGAACTGCGTCGGCGCTGTCGGCGTCGTACGTTCCGGCGACGACTTCCTCGGTGATCGGTGCGGACAGGAACTGCCCGTTCACCACCTGCGGGTCACGGTGCTCAATGGTGAGCGCGAGTTCCCCGGGGTAGTCCGTGTCGGTGACGACAAAAGCAATGTGATGGTTGGCCCTGACAGTGGCTTGCTGAGCAGTCATGCCGGTACGGTGCGACGCGTTGAGGTCCCAGCCCGCCGCACATTCTGCTCAGCCCTCAGTCGCCGTGCAATTCCTGCGTGGTGTCGAGTACGTCCTGGTCAATGCGGTCCCAGAAACGCTGGACAGCGCCTGGGTCGGCGTGTGGACGAACGTTGAAGTCGCATCGGACCCAGTTGGACTCGGCTGCTTGGTGATTCACTCCGTCAACGACGGTCCCGACCGCCATTTCGCTACGGCCGGCTGTCTGCCAGCAGGAGTAGAGCGTTCCATCGGCGTCGACCGTGATACCGAAGTCAGGGTCGGAACAGAACGGGCAGTTCGCCAAGTCCGTGCGTGGACTCACCGTGAAACCGAGTTCGAGCGCCCTGCGGTTCAACTCGATGATCTGGTCGGCGAGTTCGACGCCCGCTCCGCCGGACACCTCGGCCACGTCATCGAAACCGATCCCTATGTCATCGACGAGGCCAATCACGTACGCGGCAACGCGATCGCCTGCGGGCAGAGCGGAGAGGTCCTCCAACAGGCGAGACTGACCAGTCATCGTCGATGGCATCGCAGAAGTCCTGATCACCCAGCGCATCTGTGGATGGCGCAGTGCTCCGGTCAGGATGTTGCGCACGATCGTGTCGTAGGTGCCGCGGCCCGTGATCATCCGGCGAGTCTGATCGTGAGATTCTGGCCCGCCGTCGAAGCTGACGTACACCGTGTCCAAGCCTGACTCGGCCAGGATGTCCAGGCGGCGCGAATCCAGTAGGACCCCGTTGGTCCAGATGAGCGCCGAGTCGGCGACGACCTCGTTCAGCAGGGTTTGGCAGGCGTCAAGTGCGAGCAATGGTTCGCCGCCGAAAAGCATCAGGCGGGTGTTCGTGACTCCCGAGCGAATAGATCGACGGCGGATGTAGTCAGCAGTTTGAGAGGCGAGCTCGGGAACCATTCTTGCTGAGGAAACCCGGTCGGCGCGCGCCCCTTCCCGCGGGACTGTGACGTTTTGGATGCAGAAAGGGCACGCCAACTGGCAGTTCTGGGTTGGCAGGACAGTGGCCGAAAATGTGCCCGGAGTCGTTGTTGCCTGGTCGAACGCTCGCCGGACGATCTCCGGCGGCACGCCTGACGGCATGAGGTGCGCGGGCACCTTCATCCGCACGGAGTCGTTGAAGACCCAGTGGTAGCCGCCATGCTCCGGCAGGATTCGCACGGGTGCATCCTGCCAGAGCAACCCGACAATTCCCGGTTAGCGCATGGCGCAAACGACCAACGGAGCGACAGTTTTGTACGGCGATTGCAACTGGACGCCAAGTTCGAGCAGGGCCTGGATCAGTGCGGGATCCACTGGTTCTCCTTCTTGGGTGTTACTTTCCGGCACGCCAATACTAGGGCTCCTGAACCGTCTAGTCTTTGCTCCGTGCCTGACGTACCGGACCTCGATCGCATCCTGGCGGCGGCCAACCCGGTGCGGCTGAGCATCATCGAGCGACTGGTCGCCTTTGGGCCGCACACGCAGCGGCAGTTGACGACTGCGCTCCCGCAAGCTTCGGGCAGTATCAAGTACCACCTGCGGATCCTGGAGAACGCCGGGTACATCGACACGTTGCCTGATGGGAAGTTCGCAATCCACCGCAGCGGTGTCACCACCGAAACCGATGCTGGTGGCAGGTCCGACGAGGGCGAACTAGAGGCTGCTCAGGCGGCTTTGGAGCGATTGGTGGTTCAGCGCCGCCTTGACCGAGTCCAGGTGTGGATGAAGGAGAAGGATCATGCGCCCGCAGACTGGGGCAGCCAGCAGGTCAGTTCTGACTTCATTCTGCGACTTACACCGGACGAACTACGGCAGCTCGGCGAGGCCGTCGATGCTGCGATTGCTCCGTTCCAGGAAATCACGGCTGCCCGGGCGGCCGGCTCTGGCGAGTTGGACGGGGTGAGGGCGGTTTTCGCGATGGTCATGGCATTTCCGTTAGGCGTCGCTGACGACGGATCCTGACGCGCGCAGCGTTTCCAGTCGCGGGGCGGCGTACTCCTCGTCCAGGAGAACCTCCAGGTCGGAGCCGCTGGCGTCGATGAGGTACATCGGGTTGCGCCCGAAGGCGGCGCTGATGGCTACGACCAATGCTGCGGATGGGTTGTTGCGCGAACCGTTGCGCATCAGGGACATGTGCGCCTCACTGCAGCGCACGCCGAAATCTCGAACCGTGGCGGCGATCTGTGCGTTGGTGAAGAATCGCGGCGGGCGTGATTTTGCGTCGGCAGGGACCGTCTCGAACAGGCGGTTGAGTCTTTCAGCGAACCAGGGCAATCCTTCCGAGAACATAACTGTAGTCAAGTCCATGAGGGTTGTGACGTCAACATAAACAGCGCCCCTTTGTTTGGCCTGGACGCATGGTCAGGTCACGTTTGCGAACTCTTTACCACAGCTTTACCCAACGGAGGGAGAACCTTGGAAGGGTCTGTCAAGATCTGGTCTGTTCACTGAGTAACACCCAACTACAGTTATGCGCTGTGCGGGACGATCATCTTGACGACCCCCAGTCGGGGATCATCCGGCCGACACGATCCGGGCGCCCAAAGGCGCAGCGTCCGGTCGCTTCGATGGAGTCGGCCCTCAGCGCCGCAGCGTGGCTGCCGCGCGGTTACTGCCTCGGCGAGCCTGCCTGCTCTCTGGACGTCCAGGCCGAGCCAACGCCCGACCAGGAGCAAGCCGGGTAATCAACCGAACAGCAATCGAGAAACCGCCATCGCGGCACCGTCCTGCGCCGACTCGCCGCACGTACGCCCAGATACCGCGCGCACCGTTGCCGACGGATCGCCCCGAACCCACCAGGCGACACCGGGCGAGCGGTTGGCGGCTAACGCCAAGCGAACCGGCGAGGCGGAGACAGATGGGTCCGAGAACCTCGTCAACTGAGCCGGCGAAAGGTCCGAACGCCGAGCTCCCTCCGCGTCACGCAACACCAAGTCAAGATTCGCCGGTGTTACCTCCACTCGGTCTGGAGGAAATCGCTCCGGCTGTTGCGACGCAGGCGTCGCCGGAAGCCCGATGGACGCTTCACCAGCCTGGTGGCCGGCGAAGCGTCCAGAACGATCTCTCGGCTGACCGTTGTCAAAGTTAGACACCGACCGTTACCCCTGTCCTCTACACATCGGCTGCCTGACGCCGGGCAGGGCCGGCAACGGGTGACGCCGTCGGCCTGGTGACTGCGTCCAGGTGAGCGTTCCAGGCATCGTCGTCCTGCTCGGCCAGCCATGCGGAAATCGCACGAGCGTCCTTGGCGCGGCAGTCCGCGCCGCCCCAGGGAGCCAGGAGCGCGGCAGTCTGTCGGTCAGTGAGCTCCCCGCGAGACAACTTCCGGGCCGCGGCGGCGGCCCCGCCTGCAGCGGCGACTTCCTTCCGGCAGGCGACTGCTGCTCCGGGCGCAAGTCGACGCAACGTCTGTGCGGGGACGCGAACCCCTGCGTGGTGCTGCTTAGCCGCACCCATGCGGGCAGCCTCCACGACACGATCCGCCATGCCGGGGTTAACCGCGAGTTCGCGCCACAACGCACGCGCCTGGTCGGAGTTGGCCTTCGCCAGTTTCTCCGCGATCACCTGGGAGGTCTGCGGGTGCAGGTCGTCCTCGAACGGTGAGAACAGAGCCTTGTGCGCGGCCTCGGACGCGGTGCCGTCCAGTACCTTCTGCGCCACCGCTCGGGCGCCACCGGAGGTAGTCAATGTCTTGTCGGCGCGGCGGACGTCGAGCTCCGAGAGCCGATCCCGGCCCTCGAACAGTTCATCACCGTCACGCTCGGCTGCGCGATCCATCAAGGTCTCGGCGACCTGGTCGCTGGTCATGGAGCCGCCGTGGAGCGCGCTGAACGGCAGGTCCGCACGGTCTTTCAGGCGGTGGTAACCCTTGGTGGCTTTCTGCGTCAGCCCCGCCGTTTGCCCGGCGGCGATCTGCTCGGCCCGCTCCTTGCCTTGCGCGGCGATGATGCGCTCGGACAGTTCGTCCTCCTCGGCGGCGGTCATCATCCGGCCGTGCTCGTTCTCGAACACCTTGCGGGCCTCGATATGGGCGGCGATCGCCTTCATGTCTGGGCCGCGCGTGGTGCCCATCCGCCGTTGCCGAATCAGGTTGTTGACGATGGACGAGAGGTACTTGGTCGGCCGGTCGAACTGCCTGCCTGCGCTCTGTGCCCGCTGCTGGGCCTCAAAGAATTGCAGCAACGCCTCACTGGCGAGATCCTCGTCGAGTTCTCCCAACTTGGCCCGGACGGCGTCACGGGCTGTCTTCATCAACTCGGCATCCGGGTCGTCCAGGTGGAAGCCGGTGTCGACCTGCTGGCGAGGAGCAGCGAGGCACGATCCGTCGTCAGGCTCACGGTTGGGCTTGACGGCGAAGCTTCCGTCGGCGTTGCGGGGGTGGGCGGACTCGGTGAATGTGGTGGTAGCCATACCGTGTTGGTTGGCGGCATCCACGATTTGCCGTCACAGGTCGTTGACCTGCGCAAACGACCGCGCTAGTCCTCCGGTGGCACCTCGGCGCGACGGAACGGCTTAGCCTGCACCGGCTTACCGTCGCAGTGCAGCGACATGTTGCAGCGGCTCGGTGCCGTGCTGGAGTACATCTGCCAGCGTCCGCACACCGGGCAGATCGCCACCTTCGATTTGGGACGCAGCAGACCCAGGACGTGGGTGTTGGCGTTGACTAGGGACATTTGGGTGTCCGTCAGTCGCAGCGGCTCCGGCAGCACCCCATCCAGATCGGCCCAGCACGTCACCTTCGCTGCCGCCAGCACCGAGATACCCAACCCGATGCCGTGCAGCATCGAGCGAACGTGCTCCGGCAACGCAGTAGCGGGCTGGTTCACCTCGGGTGCGGTGAACCAGATCGGCTTGGTGGCTTCGGACATGTCTGGACGGTGCGACGCACCGACGGGCGGTTTAGAAGTTGTCCAGGTCGAAGTCCGGGACCGGCATCGCGCCGACGAGGGCTGGCTCCGGCTCGAACGGAACGACCGGCTCGGGCTCCGGGGCGGGTTCGGGCTCGTCAGGCAGAATCTCTGGCTCCGGGTCGGGGTCGGTCGACAGGAACGCATCCACCGGGTTCGCGGCGGGTTCGGCCTGCTGGGCAGGCGTGGTTTCAGCAAGCTCGGCAACGGGCTGCTGCGCCTTGGCAGGGCGCGGCTTACGCGCAGCCTTCGGCTTCGAGGCAGCCTTCACCGGGGCAGAACCAACCTCCCGCATCAGCGCGATCCCCAGCAGCGCGGACTCCCGCTCGCCGCGCAGCACAGAAGCGACGGCGGTGCCTGTAGCGAAGTCGAAACGGGACGCGATGTGCAGCGCGTCGAACTCGTCCACATCGCAAGTCAGCAAACCACTCTCGATCAGCCGGGTAGCCAGATCCAGGTCGCCCTCGGTGATCGCCACGACGACGCGGCCGGTCTTGAACGGGACAGTCTCAATGGCGTCGAACAGGTCAACGCTCGGGTCGGAAAGAGTGCTCATGCCGCTACGGTGCGACGGCCCTTCGCTGCGCTCGGTCCATCGCACAGGCTCCGCCCGCCCGCGCTGCGCGCGAACAGACGAAACCGACTGCGCCGTCCCGGCGCTGCGCTTGCTGCGTCGCCAGGCTGCGCACAGCCGACACTCCTTGCGACGCGGCGTCGCACCGTCACTTGGTGAACCACCCGATCATCCCCGAGAACTCGCCGCTAGCAATCGTCACCGGCACCACTCAATCGCCGCGGATTGTGCTGGAGTCCATCCCGGAGCGGCTGCGGCCGTGGGCGTTGACGCTGGGAGCGACGCTCACCGAAGACGGGCGATTCTGCCTGGACCGCGGGCAACGTCTGGATGCCGCGTTCGAGCAGGCCGGGCTGATCGTCGTCGACGAATCGGGTGAGCAGGCCGAAGTTGGAGACCTGGAGTTGCCGCTTGTTGTCGCGTGCGGTCAGGTCATCGAAATCTACCCGCGGCTGATGTCGGTGGCCGACGTCGGTGCAGTGCTGCCAGGCGCGATCTGGGACGCCGCGCAGGGCCGGTTCGAGATCCTGCTCCCCGACGACGGAATGGACTCCGCGCTGCGCACCGTGCTGGAAACGTGGACGTGGTGGTACCGCCCGATGGCGGTGCCAGTCTCTGCGCCAGGAGAACCGCAGCGGCAGGGAAACCCGGGAACCGGATCGGCGCTGTTCGACACCGACGGAACCGTCGCGGCACTGCGCGGTGTTTCGATGTCAGACTTGGACGCCGTCGACCCGACCACGGTCGCCGGGCTCGCCGGAATGGGGATTGTCTCCGCCTACGACCTTCTCCACACGGTTCCTCGCGGCTACCTGGACCGTTCCAACCCGCAGCCGGTCGACCGTTCCAGTGTCGGGGAGCAGGTCGCGTTCGTCGGAGAAGTCGTCTCGGTCAAGACGCCACCGCGCGGGTCAACCGGAGCGTCGATCGTGAAAGTCCGCGACACCGGTTCCGCCCATAAGCAGCAGGTGAGCCTGACGTGGTTCAACGCGGCCTGGATCGCGAAGAAGTTCCGGGTGGGGGACCGCTTGTTGGTCTCGGGCGTGTTGGGGGAGTGGGTCAGCCAGTCGGGCTATTCAGCCCTGCAAGTGCGAAACCCCATCTGCGATCGCATCGACGGTGACGGGTCCGACATGACAAACGCCGTCATTGGGGTGTACCCGGCATCCGGTAAGCATGGGGTCACCACTTGGAGCGTGCGACGGGCAGCGAAGGAGGCCGCGCAACGGTTGCCACCCACGACCGACCCGGTACCGCGCAGCATGACGCTGGCCCGTGGCCTGCCTGACCGGCACACGGCCCTGGTGGACCTGCATCTGCCGGCCACCATGGGGCACGCCCATTCTGCCCGTCGCAGAATCGCGTACGACGAACTGCTGCGTTGGCAACTGGCACTGGCCGGGTCTCACCGGGCGTTGGGCGCATCCGCGGGTATCGCGCATGTCGCGCGGGGTGAGTTGTGGGCGAAAGTGCTGGGCGTGCTGCCGTACTCGTTGACCGGCGCCCAGCAACGCTCGGTTTCTGAGATCGCCGCCGACCTGAGCGCGCCGCACCCGATGAACCGGCTGCTGCAAGGCGAGGTCGGCTCGGGCAAGACGCTCTGCAGCCTGCTGGCGATGCTGCACGCTGTCGAAGCGGGGTCGAGCGCCGCGCTGATGGCGCCCACGGAAGCCCTTGCGGCACAACACCATCGAGACTTCGCCGAACTCGCTGACGGTGTCGAATTAACAGACAGCGACGGCGTCACACGCCCGGTCCGGGTTGAACTGTTGACCAACAAGATCACTGGCCGAGCCCGCAAACAGGTACTGGCCGGGTTGGCCGACGGGTCCGTCGACATCGTCGTCGGCACCAGTTCGTTGCTGGCCGAGCAAGTGCAGTTCCACCGGCTCGGCCTCGTGGTGGTCGATGAGCAGCATCGGTTCGGAGTGGAGCAGCGAAAAGCGTTGACGGACAAAGCAACCGGCGGCGCGATCCCGGACCTGCTGGTGATGACGGCGACGCCGGTGCCCCGTACCGCGCTGATGACGGCTTTCGGCGACCTGGACGTGTCGGTGCTGGACGAACTACCTCCGGGCCGCTCACCGATCGTGACGCACTGCGTCGAACCCGACCAGTTGACCGACGCGGGATCACCGGTGTGGGCCAGCGTCACCCAGGCATTGAACGATGGCCGTCAGGTCTTCGTGGTGACGCCCAGCATCGCCGACTCCGAAGCCAAGTCGGCCAAGGGAGCCGATGCGATGGCCGCGGAAGTGTCGACATTGCTGCCTGGCCGGCGGATCGGCGTCGCGCACGGCAAGCAGACCCCGGCAGAACGCTCCGCGGTGATGGACGCGATGCGGGCCGGAGAGTTGGACGTGCTCGTGGCGACCAGCGTCATCGAGGTCGGCGTCAACATTCCGAACGCGACCGTGATGGTGGTGACCGGTGCCGAACACTTCGGCATCACCCAGTTGCACCAGTTGCGCGGCCGGGTCGGGCGCGGGAAACACGCCGGAACCTGCTGGTTGGTTCCGTCCAAACCCGTTGCAACGCTCGCTGATTCGTCACAGTCACGACTGCAAGCCCTCGTCGACTCCACTGACGGGTTCGAGCTCGCGCGCCGCGACCTGACCATCCGTGGGGCCGGATCGCTCACGGGCACCAGGCAGTCCGGCAAAGCGGGCGATCTAAAAGTGGCGGACCTTCTGACTGACACCGACCTGATCGAATGGTCCCGCGCCGACGCGCAAGGGCTGATCGAATCCGACCCTCAACTGCGCCGCCACCCGACGTTGCGCGCTGAAATCGAAGACGTCATCGGCCAAGACGGCATCGACTGGCTCGGCACGCGCTGAACGTAAGACACCGCCCACCGTTGCTTGGCTCTCGCGCGGGTGGGCGGTGTCGGCTTCGTAAAGTCAGGCAGCCCGGCGCAGCAGGCCAATCTCCGCCAGGCGGTCAGCGAACTCATCGCGCACGGCGGCAGGGATCTTTCTGCCCTCGGGAATGTCCGTCAGCAGCTTGCGGGCGAAAGTCCACGTCTTATCGGGGAACCCGGCCTGAGAACCAGTCAACGCCAGGTTCAGAGCCTTGGTCCAGGTCGCCCCGGTGGTGTCATCCTGCGACAGTGCCAGCACCGACTGGCCCAGCGCCCACACCACGTCTGGCTCGATCCGAGCCCAGTCGACACTGGCCGGGTTGGCCAGCGCGGTCCGCGGGTCGAGCAGTCGGTTGGTACGCAGGAACTCGCGGAACTGTCGGTGCGCCGCGTCACCGACCAAGCCCTTGACCGTCGCCGCGATAGCGTCCGCGTCGTCCGGGTGCAGGTGGGCCAACACGTCTACCGTTTTGGTCCACGACCGCAGGCTCGGCCACGGACCCGAGCACGCCGACACGTCCTCGGGGGTCGCATCGCGCATCGAGGGAACCTGACGCAGGAACGAAGCGACCTGTGTGGACCAGAACACGCGGCTGGCGACGTCGCCGCCGGGAGCCAACTCGTCGATCGCGGGCACCGGCATGTCGGTGAATCCGGCGACCAGACCGTTCGCCCAGGAGTCGAAGTCACTGACCCATTCCAGGTGCAGCATCCGGTTCGCCACCGCCGCAGGCAATTCCACCGCGCCGGTCGCGACACTCGGAGGGTTGATCGCCGCGATGATCGCGGTGTTGGCCGGCAACGGGGTATCGCCCACCCACTTTTCCTCCAAAACGCGGTGCATCGCCTTCATGGTGTCCTCGGAGGCGTGGTTCAACTCGTCCAGAAACAGCCCCGGACCTTTGCCCGACTTGCCCGCGTTGATCAGGCGCATCGCCCAGCCGAGCGCGGCGTAACCGGTGCAGCCGTCGGCGGTCTCGACAGGCAAGCCCAGGAAGTCCGAAGGCTCGCGGTTGCCGCCGCTGACGACTTCCAGGTGGTGGCCCCACGCGGACAGCCAGTTCGACAAGGTTGCCGACTTCGCCTGACCAGGGTTGGACGAGAACACGATCGGGCAACCGCCCTTGATCGCGGCAGCAGTCACGCGCATGGTCACGGTGCCGGGGAACGAGGTTCGCTTCGTAGTAGTCATGCCCGTACGGTGCGACGTCCGCCCGCTGGCGCGGCCGCCGCGTTGGTGCAGACAGCTCAGAACTCGACGTAGACAACCTGCGCCCAGTCCGGGGTCGGCATCCCACCGCCCGCTTCGTTCCCGGTGATCGCGATGATCACCGGGAACGGGGGAGCCTCCGAGGGCCAGTACGTGCCACCGTCGGTGCCGACGATCACCAGCGACGGCAGCGGCTTCATCTGTGCCGCACGGACCAGACCTGCACCCATGTCGGTGCCACCCCGACCTTGCACAGCGTTCAGTGTGTCGAGCCCGGCGTACGGGCGCGGCTCGTACGCGACAGAGTCAACGTCGATCACTTGGAGCCGGTTACCCTTGATACCAGCGGCTTTGGACACGCCCTCGATTTCGTTACCGATCGCGTTCAACTCAGCCACGCTCATCGACCCCGACGTGTCCCGGACGAACACCACGTCCAGGGTCGGCTTCACCTGACCGGGCAGGATCAACCTGCGGCCACCCAGGGTCGCGTTGTGACGGCGACGGTTACGCCGCGTCGGCGTCCGGTGACCGCGACCGGCGACGGCCAGGTTGCGCCGCACCGCCGACCGCAACACCTGCTGCCACGGCACCTTCGGTGGGGCAAGCCGCTGCTGCATTTCACTGATCATGCTTCCCGGGATGTCGCCGCGGCCTTTGCGCACCGCATCGGAGATTTCGTGCGCGACAGCATCCAGGGCGGCGTCAATGTCAGCGCTCGTCGAGCCGCCGTAGCCGTCGCCCAACTCGCCGCCGTCGTCGGGCAGTTCGCACGGCGCGGACTGCCCGCCGGAGGCCGAACCGCAGCCACGGAACGGCTGACCGTTTCCGTCGCCGGACTGAGCCTGCTGAGGCTGACCCTCGCCGCCAGACTGGCCCTGCTGGGACTGACGCGCGGCACGCTTGCCCCGGATCACGCCGTAGTAATGCTCGGCGGTCAAGTGTTCCGGCTCACCCAGCGTGGACGGCGTGATGAAGTTCGTGCAGTCGAAACCCAGTGATTCCAGGTCGTCGTTGATCGCCGCGTCGCCCCCGGCGTTGAAGTCCCTCTGAGCCTGAGCGTCGTTGTCGGACAGGCCTATCGCCCGTGCGCGGGCGTCGTGCTCCTGCCAGACGTGTCCACACTCGTGCAGCAGGGCAAACGCCAACTGCTCCTGCGGCCACTCCGCCACGGCATCGAAGTTCACGTAGCAACGCAGCCGACTGTCCACAGCGAAAGAGTCAATCGACGATGTGCGCACCGGCACGAACCGAAACAGGATCGGCGCCAGGTAGGGCATCTTGTCGGCCGCGGCGTCACGCCACAGCGCGAACCGCGCCCGGTCCGCCTGGGAAGGGGTCTGAGTCGTCGTCATGCTGTTACGGTGCGACGCAGCGGCGCTGTGCTTGCTGCATCGCACAGGTTTCGCCCGCCCGCGCTACGCGCAAACAGGCGAAACCGATTGCGACGCGGGCCGCTGTTGGCAGGCCCCGCTGGCTGAGTCGGCTAGCGGGGTGCTCCGGCCACAGCGAGTTCCAACGGGACATTCAGCGACTCGACGGCAGCCCCGTCGGTGGCGGCGCGGCCGGACCATCGGGTACCGGAGTTGATCACCCCGTCAAATGTTCTCGGCTCGGCGGTCAGAAACAGTCCCTGCGGCATCGCTGCAGCCAGTCCCGCCTTCGAGGAGAACGACAGTTCCCCGCACAGGCGACCGTTGACGTAGGTGATGGCTCCTAGCGTTGCCCGGACTACCGGGTCGTCCGGTTGAGCGAACAGCAGGACCGAAGTGTCGGGCCGCAGTTTGCACGGGTCGTTGGGGTCGCCCAGCGGCACCGTGACGACCTTGCTGGACCGCTCGGTAACCTCGGTGCGCACGACTTCGCCGGATTCGATCGCTTCCTGACGGGCCAATTCGTCCATCGCCAGCGCGCCGTTCCACAGCGTCGCGATCGAGCACGACTTGCGGTACTGCTGCGCGGCGGCGCGGTTCGTGCGGGCGTACTCCAGGTCGCCGGCGCCCAGCGCGAACTTTTCGATCGACGCCAGCAGCGAACCTACCTTCGCGGTCAGAGTGCCATCGCCGACTCGCTGCCACTTCGGGGTCACGATGCTGGCCAGCGAGGCAGCGACGCGCGATGGGTCGCTCTCACGCACCCGCATGATTGTGGTCCATGTGGCCAACGTCGAATCCATCGTGTCTGGCAGCCAGTACGCCCGCTCCAGCGCCTTCGTCAATAAGACCTGGCGACCGGTTGCGGGGAAGCTGCCGGTGACCTCGATCGCATGCGCAAGGTCAGGCAGGTTGTTGCGCTGCAACAGGCCAACCAGCGCCGCGCGTTCGGTCAGCGTCGGGAACACCAGCCGATAGTTGAGCAGCGACGAGAGCGCTGCCTGAGGCAACGCCTTACCGCCCACCAGCACTTCCACGCCGCGTGACGTGATCTGCACGATCGCATCGCACTGGATCGCGCCAGCCGCATACAGGACCGGGGCGCACCCGCCAAAATCCGTGCGACGCAGGGGTAACCGGCCCGCGGCAACCGCCGTCGACGACGCCGCGCGTTGAGTCTGAGCATACGAATTGGTCATGCCCGTACGGTGCGACGGCCCTTCGCTGCGCTCGGTCCATCGCACAGGCCCCGTCCGCCCGCGCTGCGCGCGAACAGACGAAACCGATTGCGGCGTCCCTGTCATCGCTGCGCTCGGTCCATCGCACAGGCCCCGTCCGCCCGCGCTGCGCGCGAACAGACGAAACCGATTGCGGCGTCCCTGTCATCGCTGCGCTCGGTCCATCGCACAGGCCCCGTCCGCCCGCGCTGCGCGCGAACAAACGAAACCGATTGCGACGTCCCCGCGCTGGTCCGGCCGTCCATCGCAAGCTCGGACGGAACCAAGCGCGCCGCTGTACTAGACGGTGTCGGTCAGTCCCCGCACAGCGGGCAACCGTCGGTCGGTCCGCCAGCGGGCACACACAGCGCAGCCGCTATCTCGACGCGGTTGCGGTTGTCTCCAATGAGTTTGATTCGCAAGTCCGCGACATGCAAGTCGCCATGCTGCGTTCGGGCGTCGGCCAGTTGCTGGGCCAGGACTGAGAACGCGCCGCGGACTGCGATAACGCCGTCGTTGATCGAGGTCGCCACGATGCTCACGCGAGCGTTTCGCTGGTGAGGGCACGGCGCAGGTTGCGGTGCGCTCGGACCTGCTTGGGGGTCAACTCGCCCATCGGGCCGGTGCGCCACGCGCCGTCGTGGACGAACGAAAGGTGCGCGGTGTGACGGGACGCCATGACACACAATCGACCCATGTCGGCGTGGTGCGCCGACGCCTGGCCGCCAGCCAGAGGGTCGACCGCAACGACAGCGGCCCACTGACCGCCCTGGATTTCATCAGCGGTGCCGATCCCGACCTGGCCGAGTCCGCCCGCGAACAGCATCGCTCGCAACGCGGTGACCTGCGAACGAAGCGCTGCACACACCACGATGTCCCTGTGCTCGATGGGCCGCACGCCGTGGTTGTCCATCAGCTCGGTGCCGACCAGTCGCCACACTGCCGCAATGGCGGCGCTCAGTAGGCCCTGATCGGTTGCGCTAGTCGGAACCGAAACCGTCTGCACCCCAGCCAGTTCCGGCAGTCGCGTGGTACCGGCGCGCAGGTAGGTGTCGGGGCGTCCAGAGTCGAACGGGAACGGGTAGAGCGGGGTGATCGCGGCTGCGGTCGCCGCACCCAGTCGGTAGGTCGTCGGCAGGCTGGAAGTCCAGGCGTCTGAACGTGCGCGTAGCGTCGCCGCGAACGGGGCGTGTGGTGCGGACTTCCAGGCGTACGTCGCCACCGGCACGACCGGGCCGATCTGACCTGGGTCGCCGACCGCGATCACCTGCTCGAAATTGGCTGCTGCGGCCGCACCTTCCTCAGTCGTCGTCTGGTACGCCTCATCCACGATCAGCGTCCGCCCCGACGACTTCGACATCTTCAACGACGCCAACGTGCGGATCTCCACCTTCGCGGTCGGTGCGTGGCTGGAGAAGCCGTCCATCGGTGCCTCTTTGGACAACGCCAGGTGAATGGTGGACGGGTCGACACACTGACCAAGACGCTTGGCCAGGTCGCGGGCCTGGTTGCGGCGCGGAACGCCGATGGTGACGCGCTGGCCCAGCCGGGTCACCAAGTAGTTGGTGATCTGGCAGATCGTCGTCGTCTTTCCGCCACCAGGCGGAGAGTCCACCACAATCGCAGGGGTGCCGACCGCCGCCTGGTACAGCACCTGCGCCACCAATGAACCCTCGGTCAGCACGATCGGTGCATAGGGGTCTGCAACGGGTTCGATTGCAGCGCTGTCGGGTTCGACGCTGTCGGACTGCTGTTCACGGGCAGGCGAACGACCGAACAGGTCGTCGAGGTCGTCCAAGCCGGGGCCGAGAACGGCTGCTGTCTGAGTCATGCACCTACGGTGCGACGGGCCTTCGCTGCGTCACCGGACTCCGGCTAGAAGGGTGCGTCGGTAGCGTTGGCGACTGGCCAGGGAGTCAGCTTCGCGTCGAAGTCGAAGTTGTCGTCGCTGTAGCGACCATCGTCGTCGCTGCCAGCCCACAGGTCCGGCTGGGACCAGTCGAGCGCCGTCTGGCTCGGTCCGGTCAGCGACGTGTCAGGTTCGTCGCGGTGAGCAGGGGCGAATCGGCCCGCGGTGTCGCGCGCCTGAACAGCCGTTGAGGTACCCATGCCTATTTGGTTGGCGGGGCTACCCGCTTGCCGTTGCAGAACAAGTCGACATGCAAGGTCACCGGGTCACCGTGTGCGGTGCCGGAGGTTCCGGTGCGCCGGAAGGTGCAGTGCTGGCGGAACTGCTCGGCGCCCATCGACAGCCCGTACGTGGCAACAGCCCGCCGGTATAGCAACGTCTGCAACGCAACGTTGTCCACGCTGTACGCCCGAGCGGTGGAGGTGTGCTGCTGCCACGGGAAGTTCGGTGACCCAACTCCTGGCCCGGCCAGGCCGGTCAGGCCGTGGAATCCACCGAGCAACGCCGTGGTCGCCACCAAGGACGCCACCAGCGCGATCCCGGCACGTACCCACCGGCGGATCACCCACCACAAGAACAGCGCAACCAGGGCCACCACCAGGATCGCGGCAGGCGTCTTGACGATCCACCGCAGCATCGCGGTCAGCCCGCCGTCGTACAGGGCGACCGGAGTTGAGGTGTACGGGATCGGGATATCCATGCACCCGACGGTGCGACGGGCGACGCAGCAAGCCCAGCACGGCTGCGCCACGAAAGGTTTCGTGGCGCGAGCGTGCTCGCGGTGCGGAACGTGTGCGATGGACGGCCGCGTCAGCGGGCGGACGTCGCACCGTACGGGCATGAGAACCCTCACGGCGCAGCCCAGCCTGTTGGACAGCTTCTTCGAGTCGTTCACGACTGGTGCCGCTGAGACAACTCGGCACCCAGACCTTGAACGTCCGCGTGAACGTGCGCTAGGTGAAGCGCAACGGGTTGCCCCGGAGTCGGCACCTGCGTTGCTTCGCGCGTGGCATGACCGCCACGACGCCGAGCACGAAGGCCCGATGGACCAGTGCGCCGATGATGTGTGCAGCGTCGAAGAGCCCTTGATCGCGGCTGTGCGCGGTTCAGAGTCGGCGGCTGATCAAGCCCGGACGTTGCACGTCCAGCACTGCGCCGGCGGTCCGGTCGAGCTGTGCAGCAGCGGCACCTGCGCGGGGGCCAGAGAATCTGACAATCCGTTCGTCGCGGCTCATCAACTCGGCGGCCACGGACTGCCGTTCTGGTGCTGCACGAACGAACTGTGCCGCGCTGCAGACGACTTCGCGACGGAGTTCGAGGCGGCCTGGCCCGATTACATCCAGGACAAGGACGATTGGGCCGCGCTCGACGGCGGTCGCGGCCAGCGATGAGTTCGCAGACCCCGCAGGAGCTTCATGCCCTGCTTGACGATGTGCTGTGCGCTGCAGTTCGGCGGATCACCGGTGGTGCATCCGACACGCCGCGAACTGGTCAGGCGGACCTGGCGCACCGGATCCTGGACTCAATGCTCGCCGCCACGGACGTGTCCATGCACGGCCCGAAACAGGTTGCGGCACTCGCGCCGACGGGCTCGGGGAAAACCCTGAGCGGACTCGCGCCGGCGTTGCTGATCGCTGCCGTCCGCGGTGAACGCACCGTCATTTCGACCGAGTCCCTGTCGCTACAGGCACAGATCGTCGACAAGGACGCACCAGTGGTGGCCTCTGCCGTGGCCGAAGTGCTCGGGTTGCCTACGTCGCAGGCTCCGAAAACGGCCGTGTTGAAAGGCTGGGGCAACCACGCATGCGGAGCCAGGACCGCCGCGACCCTGGCGGACCTGACGGGGTTCTGCGCGACCGGCCCGGACGACCTGGACCGGGCGCTGCCCGGCCTGGTCCGGCTGTCCTCCGTGGCGGCGTCCAGTACCGGCAAGGTTGGCGCGAAGATCGGACAGGCAGCGATGTCCGGCCGCGCACCGACCCCGCGGCGCACACCGGGAGGCAAGGCGGCGTTCATCGAGGTTGATGGCCGCGAGTACGATGCTCCGGCAGCGATCGAAGCACTCCGGTTCGCGTGCGGCGAAGGCCCGGAACCGTTGGAACACAGGGACGTCCATCACGTTGAGACTGCCCCGGACGTGTGGCCGCTGGTGTCAACCACCACCGACGCCTGCGAAGGTGCCGCCAAGTGCCCGTTCGGGTCGGCCTGCGCCCCGACGAAAGCACGCGAGCTCCTCGCCGATGCTTCGGTGATCGTCACCAACCACAAACTGCTCGCCATCCAGGCTGCCACGGGTGCGCCGGTCGTGATCGGCTCCAAAAAGACCGGGCCGGTCGACCACTTGATGGTGGACGAGTGCCATGCGTTGGCGAACATCGTGCGCGACACCGGTGCCGTCACTATCTCCGGCAGCCGGATCAGTGGTTTGGCGCGTCGGGTCGGTAAGCTGCTGGTGGACGCAGGCACGGTGGTCGATGACGGTCGGGCCGTCGCCGATCAGGTCGACGTAGCGTTAGCTGGCGCCGTGTTCGAGCACCGGTCTGCATCGAAGCAGAGCGCCGTGACGAGGCTGGGGGAGAACGACGACCCGCTGTCCGGGGTGGCCGAGTCGATCCTGACGTGGGTGGACGCTGCACGCAAAGCGCTGCCGAGCCCGGCGACGATCTCCGACTACGCCACGGCAATCAAGGTGCGCGGGCTGCTGGCGAACCTCGGTTCGTTGGCTAGCGAAGTAGGCGACGCGCGTACCCACGTTCCGGGTGTGGCCCGCTGGTTGGAAACCGACCCGACGATGGCGTTGAAGACGTCCCCGGTCGATGTGGCCGCGATGATCCGCTACAACCTGTTAACCGCTGACGTTCCGGCCGACGGCGACCCTGCCGACTTCGACCCGGATTCGTTCGACGACCAGGAGATTGGCGATGGCCACTTCCGCGTCGGGGTGGATGGCCGCTACGAGCTTTCCGTGACGATGATGTCGGCCACGTTGCCAATGCGGTTCGCCCCCAGTGTTGGGATGACGGTGCAGCCGGTGGAGTACCCGAGCCCGTTCGGCGCGGGCCATGGCAACTCATCGTTGTTCATCCCGCAGATCACGCCGGGCGACGAGGCCGCACTGGCACCGTTCGGCCGGTTCGACACCAAGTCTCACCCTGCGTGGGCAGCGGCGATGATGACAGAGTTGGTGCAAGCCAACAACGGATCCGCGTTGATCCTGGCGGCAACCACGACGGCGGGGAAGTTCTACACTGCCGCGCTGCGAAAAGCGCTGCGTCGCAGCGGCTCCGACATCGAGGTGCTGTCCCAGTGGGACGGACCGCCAGTGCGGATCCTGCTGCAGCGGTGGCGGTCGGATCACCGCAGCGTGATGATCGGGACACGGTCGCTGATGACCGGGGTCGACGCGCCGGGCCAGACGTGCACCCTGGTCGTCATCGACCGTGTGCCCCGCGCGGCCGGCAACCCCGTCGACGACGCCCGCGTCGAGCAGATCAGGGCCGGGGCCATGCTCGACCGGTGGTCGGCTGACCGGCTGGTGTACGTCGCGGACGCCCGGCTATTGCTGGCGCAAGCAGCAGGCCGGTTGCACCGTTCCAGCAGCGACACCGGGATGATCGCGGTCCTCGACCCACGGATGCTGCGCAACAACAAGTTCAGCTACCCAGAACCGACCCGCAAAATGCTGATCGGCGCGGTCGAGCACATGGGCCACAAACTGTCGACGCTGACACAAGCGACCGGTTGGTTGACCGACTACCAGGCTGCCGGGGCGCGCTTGGCGGCTGCGAACTAGACCGGTTCCGGGTACGCCGACGCGACCGCGTCGTCAATCCGGCTATCGAGCTCAGCCTCTGAGGCGGCAGTGATCTCGGTGACTTCGCCGGTCGTCGGGTCTTCGATTTGCGCGGAGTAGACGTTGCGGTCCACGGGGCTTCCCTTCGAGATCTGCTCGCGGCGGCTGAACAAGCCCATGACTCAGTCCTTACCGGCCGGCTGGTCGTCAACCGCGCCGACGCTGTGTCGGCCGTTGTTCTTGCGGCGGCCGACACCGATCGCTGCACCACCAAGAGCCAGCGCGCCAAGACCGGTCACGCCAGCGGCAGCCATGTAGCTGTCCGCCTCGAACCCGGTGTGCGGCAACGTCTTCATGGTGCTGCTGGGCGACGGCGCGCTGGTGGTGCCGGTGGCCGTCGGCAGCGCTGGGATCGAATTGGTCGGAGCGGCGGTCGTCTTCGCCACGCATCCGGTGTCACTGTCCTTGCTGCCGGTGTTGAACAGGTGGCTCCAGGACGCCGACTGGCTCAGGACGTACCCCGGCTGAGCGACCGCGAAAATCTGCACGAAGGGGCTGGACGGGTCGACCTTGCGGATACCGGCGTTCACCTTCACCCCGGCGTCGTAGTAGTCGACACCGGTGGTCACCGGGATCGTGTACGTGTCGCTGGTAGACCCGCACGAGTCAGTGAACGACGGCGCAGTCGGGTTGACCAGTGTGGCCGCCGACGCGATCGGGGAGAAGGCAACGGTCGCACCGGATAGCAGCGTGGCCGCGGTCAGGGCCAGCCCGGCGGACGCGCCGGTACGGTTCAGGTTCAAGATGCTCATACCTTCCTACATGGGCCATAACTGTTGACCCAGGGTCGAGTTACCGTTCCAGCCCTCACGTCCGGTCGTCCAGAGCGTGCTCCCCAGGTAGGGCACCGGTGACTTTGCCTGGGGGAGTGCTGTAGTCAACCCAGACGGTGAAGCCGCCCTTGGTGGTGGGTACGAAGAACGCCGCATCAAGCAGCGGATTGGTCCCGACCAGCCGGGGCGCGCCGGTGACTGTCTGGTCAGGAATCTCATCGGGCGAGCCCAAGGCCAACTGGTTGCCGAACTCCGTCGAGCACAACGGAGTCAGCGCGTCCGTCCACGCCTTGCGGCCAACACCGGCGGTGTGGCCCAGCGCTGTCACGAACTTGGACACCAACGCTGTCGTCGCCTGCGGCGGCGGGGGTACCTGACTTGCGCTCTGCGGCGGTGGGTAGTCGGGATCGGTCTCGCTTTGCGACGGCGACGGCGCAATGTGCGAGGTCGAGGTGGACGGTGACGCTGAGGAAGCCGACGTGGACCGAACCGGCGCGCCCGTGGCTGTGACAGCAGACGACGCCACACTGGAGGCGCTAGATGTCACGGCCGCGCTCGACGTCGTCCGGGCAGCGGGTTCGCCGGAATCACTGCACGCCGCGAGCAACACAGCGGCTGCCACTGCGGCCGCGCACGATCCAACGGCTCTGCGGCGCATCACGATTCGCCCTGCGCGAGGTGGTGCATCACACCGGTCACGGGGAACCCGTTGAAGTCCATCGTCACCGACTTGCCATCCCAAGTCCCGTACCACATCGCCTGCGGTGTGTTCTGGCTTGCCATCTGCACGCGCCACTGTCCCGGTCCTGTCTGCTTGATGAAGTTCACGATCCCAACGTGGCCGGTCGAAGTGCTGCCCCAGGCCATCGACAGAATGTCTCCGGCCGCCAACTTGGTGATCGCCCCCTGCGGTTCGGAGATGGCCCCGGCAGGCGTTCGCCAGTTCCACAAGGTCTTCCCGACGCCGCCGGTCCAGTTCTGCGGCGCCCAACCTTTCGCCTTCCAAAACCGACGAACAAGTTCGGTGCACTGCCAGTGGGTGCCGTGCACCGACCCGCCGTTGGCGTAGATCGGAACGCCCAACCCGCCGTACCAGCAGTTCGCCGCGTACACGAGCGCGCCATCGGGCAAGCCGCGGGAGTTGCCGTCGCCGCAAGTCGCTTCGGTGCCTTCACCGATGCCGAAGGAGCCGCCGCTGCACGAGTCCACACCGCCGGTGCCGACAGCGCCGGAGTCGTACTGACCGGCGTAGTAGAGGACGTCACCCACGTACCACCCGGCACCGCCGCCACCGTATTGCAGCAACGCGTTCTCGATGCTGCCTTTCTGCTTGACCAACTGGCTGACCAGGTTGCCGGCCGAGTAGATGGCGTCAGCGGGATCGAGGCGGTTCGGGCTACCGGTGTGGCCGGGTGCGAGCACGCCGTACTCCGCCCACGCGGTAGGCAAGAACGCCATCGGCCCAGCAGCACCCGTCGGGCTGGACGACACGATGCTGCCGTGGCCGGTCTCGATCATTCCGATACCGGCCAAAATCGACCACGGCAGCCCGTACTTGGCCGCGGCCGCTTTGTAGAGTGCCGCGAAATCCGCTGGGATCGGCAGCGGCGGGTTGTTCAGGGAGTTACGTCGCGGCCACGTACCCACCGGCGGCACGGTCAGCCCCGTGCCGGTCGGTGACGTGCTGGCCGCCGAGCTCGGTGTCGCGCTTGGCGTGCCAGTGCTCGTCGCGGTCGGGTCACTGACGTTCTGGACAGTGCCGGTGGTTACGTCACACCCGGGCGGTGCCGAATTGCCCAGGTACCAGGCCAATGCGGTCTGGAACACCGACTGCGCCTTTGCGGGAGACATGCCCCCCAACGGAAGGCTGGCGATGGCACCCGTCCACGCCTGCTGAGTCGCCTGAGCGCCAGGGTCGTCAGAGTCGATGCTGCGTTTACTTCCGCTGCCGGGAGCAACCCGCAAACCAGCAGACAACGTCATGTAGTCCGAACGGGTCGGATCGTCGTACATCGCGGACTGCAGATGCTGGGCGACCCAGGCCGTCGATGAGCGAGTGTTCTTCTTGAAGTCAGCGACCTGGGCCGAGGACAAACCCTCCGTCGGAACCTGCCAGGCAGAGACGAACTTCGAGTCGTCACATGTCGCACCGGTGGTGGAACTGACCGATGAGGTGGACGCCGCTGCGCTAGCCGATGAGGTCGGGGTGCTCGACGGTGAAGGGGTCGTCGAGCACGCGCCGCCCCCAGCGGATTGCGACTGGTACAAGGCCGCCAAGATCTGCCACGGCACGTTCGTCTGCGACTGCAGGTCGACGTACTGGGCGAACTGCGATTGGGTTACTCCGGCACCTTTCGCGGCGTTGATCGAGGTGGAGATGGCGGAGCCGGATGAGGACGACGCCGTCGCCGACAGCATCGTGACGACCATGGCCAACGCCACGAACACCACCACGAACGGCACGGCCATGGGCGCGACAGCCAGCGCAGCGACCTTTGCCGTGTTGCCACGGTTCTCCTTTGACAGCGCGGACTTCACACCGGAGTAGATGGCACCCTGCGCACCGCCACCGAGAGCCTTGGAGACGGTGTCACCGCCCGCGGCACCTTGCGCAGCGCTGGCCGCGACCGACTTGACCGACCCGGCGACGCCGGTTTTGGAACTCGAAGCTGGTGAACCGCCGGCGTCCTGACGCGCCGAGTTGATCGACTCGCGCGCCTTGCTCAGAATCTTCGAGGGGTCGGTCAGTGCCTTCCCGCCAGCGACGGACGACACACCGGAACCGCCGGGCCCCGACGAGGGGGCTTTCGGTTTCGGTGCGGGAAGTTCGCTCACACCTATCTACATGGGCCAGGTGTCAAACCGCAGGGTGGCGGTACCAGCACCCGGCGGCCCGTCGCACCGTCATCGTCGTGGATGAACACCGTTGCTGCTCGAAGGCGTCCTGCAGCGTCGAACACCGGCACTGCGACGACCCGCGGCCCCGCGCCGTTCCAACGAGCGTGATCTGGTGGTTCGGCGCTGTGGTGTACGGGATCGGGCTGGGCTTCCTGCCGCCAGGACGGCAGCTCAGCGTCGGCGACTGGTGGTTCGGCGGAGCGTGCATCGCGTTCGCTGCGTGCTGCGCTGGTGTGCTGGCCTGGCGTTTGTGGGCGGTGTCCAGCGAAATCCTGGACCAAGTCCGCCGAGACCTCCGAGGCTAACCGGCCTCTGCCGCAACGAGTTCGGCCGACTCCACCTCGTCGAACAATGACTGCAGGTGGTGGGAGAACTGCTCCGGCGTCCACCCGTGCATGCACCCACTCGCTTCCGACACACGCTGCGCTGCCTTCTGATACGCCGTGCGGTCCAGGCTCGCCTGGAGCTGGTTCTTCTCGCGTGCGTTCGGATCGCGCCACTGCGACACGGACAGGTCGGCGCGATCGTGCGCCCAGGTGGTCACCAGTCGTCGGCACAGGCGCGGCCCGGCTCGATGGTCGGCACGGTTCAGCAAAGCGACCATCGCGTCAATCGTGGACTGGCGCGGCAACGGCGTCGGGGTGGCCGCAGCTTGCATCAGCGTCTTGCACACGTTGTGCTGGTGACTGAGCAGATGGTCCAGTTGGGACCGGGTGTGTTCGGAGACCATCGACTCCACCAACCCGACGTTGTCCCGGTCCGTGTCATCCAGCAGACCGGCCGCTGCGTGGGCTGGGTCACGCCCCAACAACAACGCCCGCAACACCGCCTGCACGGCGGGTTTTGAGCCGTCCGTTTCCAGCCACGCCAGGAAAGCCGCCCGGCGCTGCGCCGAGTCGAACGCCGGGCGAGCCATCGGAGCCAACTGCAACCCGCGCTCCAACGCCTGTGCCAGTCGTAGGATCCGGGCGCTTCCGCGCAGCGAACTGAACGAACGATCCAGCCCCCGCATGATCGCTTCCGGGACTACCTCGTCGGGATCGTCGGGAACCGCGCTCAACGAGTGCGCCGGCGCAGGCAGCAGAGCAGGGTCGGTCGGGATGCTCCGACGCACCGGCCGCCGAATCAGGTTCACCGACCAGTCGTGCACGATCTTCGTGGTCAACCGGTCCAACCACGCCGCGAACGAACCACCCGCAGCGATCGCGGCAACATCTAGCGTGGCCGGTTTGCCCCTGGTGCCAACGATCGCGGTCGACAGCGCCAGCGCGAGCCGATCCCTTAGTTCGGTGGCGTAATCGTCGACACCCCAACCCGAATGAGGCGCGGCTAACGAGCATCGCAGGGCACCTGAGGTGACCCGACGCGACACGGTTGCGCTGCGCAACGCAAGATCCAGCAGCGCCAGAGCGTCAACAGGGACGGTTAGGCACAAACTCCTCGCGGCAGCGTCCAACTCCATGACTTCACGGTGCGACGCATGTTCATACTGCCGGCGACCAGCCGTGGCGGGACGGCGCCTCGGCGATGGTGCGGCGGGGCTCGACCACCACGAAGATGCCCCGCCGCACCGAACTAGGAGAGGCTGAACACGTCGTCGACGACCAAGTCGTCGGCGTCAGCCTCGCTGTCGAACCCGGGCAGGTCGTGACGCTCCAGCGCTGCCTGGCGGGACGCTTCCAGGGCAGCCATCCGCTCCGTGCGGCGACGGATGTCTTCTGGGTTGGTCGAGGTCATCTCCAAGAACTCCGGCGGCAGGTCCTGCACCACGGGCACCGCGCGACCGTGTAGGTCTACGTGGATACCGACGGAGCCACGCACGTTGATTCGTTTGGATGGGTCGCGTGGGTCTGGCTTGAACAGCGCCTTGAAGCTGTTCCAGTTCAGGGCGCCCTCTTTGGACTCACTTGACCCGCCGCCGGACCGCTCCGAAGCGGTGATCCGGTTGATTCGCTCGGGCGTCGGCTCCAGCTTGAACAACTCACACGCGGCCCGCGCCTCGGACTCGTCTTTGAGGTGCATGATCAGCCCGCGGCTGATGTACCCGGCCAAGCCGATTTTCACGACGTCGGTGACGCGCTGGGTGTAGAGCACCGGCAACACCTGCTGGGAACGGGCAAGTCGCCCAAGTCGGTCCAACTCGTCGGGGCCGGCGAGTGTTGCGATCCACGCCTCGTCGAAGTGCAGCACACCGCGGCGACCGGTCAGCGCCATCGCTGAGCCGAACACCATCATCCGGACCAGGCCGACCGCGATGCGCTGCTGCAACGTCGACGGAGGCTGTCCCATCGGCGGAAGTTCGAGATTGGTGTCGCCGACCATGATGAGGGTGATTCCGTCGGCGACAGCCAACCCCTTAGTCTGCGGGTCACGACCGACGATGGCGGAGAACAGTGCACTGACGTTCGCAAGGTCCAGCACCGGCTTGACCAGTTCCTCGCTGGCCTTACCCGCGTCCTGAGCGAGCTTCAACGCCTGGCCGATGCACGTCGCGCCTTCTTTTACGCCGTAGTCGAGCGCGACCATCAACTCGGTCTCGAACTGTTTGGCGGGCTTATCCCAAGGTGCCACTTGCAGCAGCATCGAGGACGCGAACTCCAGGCCCGCCTGGACATTCTGAGTGAACCGCAAAGGGTCCAGAATGCCGTCCGACTTTTTGAGGTCGTCGAAGGTCGCGACTTGACCGCCAGCGGCAAGGACCGTGGGTGAGTGGTCCGAGCCTGTGTTGTGGGTGACCAAGAAGTCTTCGACCAAGTAGGTGTGGTCTGGAGAGTCGACGCGGATGCACTGGCCTTTCTCCGATTCCACCGGTGTGATCGACTTGATGTAGGCGAACTGGGCCCTAAAGCCAGGCTTCGGCTGTACTTCCAGTTTGCGCGGCAGACGGAACACCGGGCGGTGGGGCTGGAACGTGATCGAGTACGTCTCGCCGTAGACTTTTCGGACCGCGTTGCCCCCGAGGTCGCGAGACACGGCGACTGCGCGTTCAACGTGCCAGTGTGCCTTGAAGCCAAGGGACCGGATCAGCGTCAGTACATCCTCGGCAAGCACTTTACGAGACAAGGTGATCTTGCATTCGCCGCGCTTACGTTTCACCGTGCCATCGGTGTCCATCAACCCCTGCAGCAGCGCAAGGCGCTGGTTGGCGCTGGCGCGGAGGTATTCCATTGGGATGCGCTTGTTGCCGATCAGTCCCGCCCGGCCCAACTGGTGGCCCAAAGTCAGGTTTGTTGCCGTGGTCAGATCCTTCTTGCTGGTGCCGCAGGCGTAGCAACGTTTGGAGTCCTTGACGGTCGGCACCCACGAGTTGAAGTGGCCGTAGTTGCAGCGGTCCTCGGCGCGGGGGAACCCGAATAGTGAGACGCGGCCCTCTTGCTCGACAGTTTCGGTGATCGGCCGCGGCCAGCACTCTTGAAGGAGCTTGTGCATCTCCGCGGCATCAGATGCGCCGGCGCAGATGCTTCCAGCCTTGCGGTAGCCATCTCCCAGCCACGCTCCTAGAAGGTATGGATCGACAGGGAGGTTGGCGTGTTGGCCCTCGATGGCGGCGGCAACAGGGGTGGCGAAGTAGGTCTGGCGGCGGCCGTTTCCCTGGTTCTCCAACCGCCGCAGGAGATCCTCGGTGGTTGCCACTTGCCAGTGCTGAGAGCCCATTTCGGCTTCATTGAACACCTGCGCTGCCATCGCCTTGAAAGCGACGGAGGGTTCCCACCAGCGGGTCTTCCGGCGCCGGCCAGGGTCGGACCGAAATGAAACTCCCGCCCGTTCGAGATCCGCGCTCAATTGGTGTGCTGCCATCCACCGATGGACACCTAGCGACTGGGCCCGTCGAAGTAGATCCGTAGTGGTGTGGGCCGCAGCGCCATCCAGGTCGCTCACCGCAGCCGTCAGTTTACGACTCGCTTCGCGAAGCTCGTCGACACTCATACCCCGACCGTTAGCGATGGCGCTTCGACCCTTCGGGGTCGCTACGACCCACTCATGCTGCAGATCGGCGAACAGCACTTGGCCGTCGTCGAACTCGAAACGGAACATCGTCACTTCGTCGGGCTGGAAGACCTTCGACTTGTGCACCACGTTGCAGGGCTGGCCGTCTCGTCCGATCACCCGGTCGCCAACCTGAACGTCGCGCATGGTGGTCCATCCGGAAGGTGTCGGGATGCGGGTTTCCAGCCGGAGCAGTTTCGGATCGACCACGACTTGCGGAATCCCAGCCTGAGCCCACTGGTAGGCCATGTTCAGCATCGACAGGGACTTGCCCGAGCCGGTGGCGCCGGCGACCAGGAAGATCGGCAATGCGTCGCCGACGGACGCGGCGTCGTTGGAGATGTAGACCGGCTGCTTGTCGTGCTCGGTGAACCCCAGCAGTGCTCCGGTGGTGTCACCGCACACCGCCAAGTCGGGGGCTCCCGTGAACGCCATTGCGGTAGCGGGCAAGTCACGCAGCAGCGGGTTACACCGCACCTGGGAGCCCATCATCATCTCGGCTAGCGCCTTCTCCTGGCGTTCGACCAGGTTGGACAGCTTCACGGTGCGGGTCAGCCCGGCCACGTCGTACGAGCCGTCCAGCGAACCGTTCAGGGCTGCAACGATGCTCGCGTCGATGACGGTCGGCAAGTGCAGCGTGGCAGAGGAGTAGAGCGACTCCATCTGCTCAATGGCGGCCTGCTTGTCCTCCTGCTCCTGACGGTCCATCGCGCCCTGCGCCTGAGCTTCGGTGATGTCCGCCCGGATCCGGCGGCGGCCCGTGCGCAACTCGTTGCGGGTGATCGCCGTCGGCTCCACCTTGCCGCGGAAACTGACCGCCATCGCTCCCTGGCGGACCAGTTCGACCACGAAGTTTGTTTCCAGGGACTTCACATCTCGCCAGTTGTAGTTGAAGGTGTCGAACCCGACGAAGCCGAGACTGTGGTGGTTGTGCAGATCCGACCATTCCGGTTCACGACAGTCGACGTCCGCCTTCTCCAGTCGCGCCGCTTCCGTCATGGAGGTGGTGGAGGTGAACATGTGCAGGTGGTCTGAGTGCACCAGGTACGGCACGTCCGGGTTGGCGCCCAGGTTCCACCACGAGTCGGCCAGGTGCATCTCGGCGCGAGTGGCGACCATGAGACCGGCTCGGGTCAGAGCAGCATCGACCCGACGGTAATCGGCCGCGTACTCGGGCAACTGGACGCCGACGTTCTGCAGCGTCAGCGCCTCGTAGAAGACGTCGACCGACTGCCGCCAGCCCGAGCGGAACGCACTGTTGCGCAGCTTCACTCCGACCAACAGTTCCCGGCGGTAGGTGATGGCGTCCGAAAACTGCCGTGACAGAAAGCCTTTCAGTGGCTGATCGTCGTCAGGCACGTACCGTTGCGGCACGTTGACCAGCAGCATGTGGAACTCGCGGTAGTTGTTCTTGGAGAACCGTCGCGACTTCACCGCAGTGCGCGTAAGACCCTCGATTTCCACGAGCGCGTCGAAGATCGGTTGCCCAACCCGCAGCGCGTCGTCCTCGGTGATCGCTGAGGTCACCGGCCCCATCGGGCAACGTCGGTAGAGCCACACGTCATTGTCGATCGAGATGACCAAGCCGGAGTTGTAGACCTGCTTCACCGCGGTCGGCCAGTCCGGCACGGTGTCGGTGAAGGGGCGGTTCATCCGCTTCGGGGTCGTCTTAGTTGCCATGTGGAGCCTGCCTCGTGGTGATCGTGCGTGTCGTGATGGAACTGGTCTGGTCACCGCGGCGGATCCGTAGGCCGCCCGGCGGATGCTTGCGCGACGTCGCCAACATCCGGTCGATCGGCAACGACCGGGGCAGCGGGGCGAGCTCGCCGCGCATCAGCGGGCCACCTTCGAGGTGGGTACCGACGTGGGAGCCGACGTCGGCGCGGACGCGCCGCCTGTGTCGTACGCCTTGGAGGACGGTGACGTGGCTGCGGTGGGGGTCGACTGCAGATCGGCGGGCACCTGGATGGCGTTCTGGTAAGGCTTGGCGGTCAGGCCCGAACCGGGCGCACCCCACGCCACCACCTGCGGGGCGGCGGTGTCGGCGCGCAACACCAACAGGTCGAACTCCAACGGCTGGACCGAGGTGTTCGCCGAACGGCCCGCCCAGTGCAGAACAACCTGGGCACGAACCACCAGACCGGCCTTCGTCGCCGTCGACGCCGTGGACTGCGTCTCAACTGACGCCACACCGGACATCGGCACGTAGGAGTCGGCGGCGTTGGTGTCACCAACAGCCAGCCGCAACTGGTCGGGATCGCCAGAGGTGTACGCCTTCGCCCACGAGTTGACCGCGGCGCTGACCGAGTCCGACACCTGCGTGTTGGCTTGGATCCCGGGCCATGGCGTCTGATCCTGTGCCCACCCGTCCGTGGCAGCGGAAACCACTGGCACCAGCGATGGCCCAGCGACTGTTTGTGCGCCACCGCGCGGGTCGATCGCCACCTGGAACGCAGCGGTGTACCCGCGGCCCGCGCCGTCGACAACGGTAAAGTTCTCCGTCATCCGGGACACCTTCGAGGTGGTGAAGTCGGCCGACTTCACCGAACCGTCCCACGACACGATCTGCCCGCCCGGCAACGGGTTCGGCACCGACGCCAGCCACGACTGCAGCGACTGGTATGCGGCGAACTTGCCCGGGTCGGACACCGTCAACGACACCTGCTGGCTTGCGCTTTCAGACTGCGCTGCGGTGACCTTCTTCGACAGGTCGGAGGCGGAGATCTGCGCCTGGCAGCCGGCGAACAACGACAACGGCACGGCGCAGAGCAAGACGACCAGAAGCCACTTGATGACCTTCGCCTTGCGGATGTTCTTCTCACGCAGGTCCAAGTCAGTGCGCGGGACGAACTCCTCGACCTGGTACAGGTCGCCGCCGTCCAGGATCGAAGACCCGACCGCGTCGTCGCGGCCCTTCTTGCGGTTCAACAGGTTGGTGGCCATGGTGACAAGCCCTTCGGGGTGGTGGTCGGTGAGTCAGGCGGTCAGGAAATGAGTTCGGCGATCCGGTGCAGCCGCGCCAGCGCTTCGGGGTCGACGTCGCGGGCGGCCTTCGCCAGGTCACGTCCGGCGTGGACCGGGTCGCCGGTGGGGGCCTTGGCGCTCAGCGAGGAGTCAACGCTGGACAACAGCGCCCACACCGAGCGCAGCAAAGGCTTGTCCTCTGCGACACCCACTGCTTCAACCAGCGCGTCCATCACCGCTTCGGGGTCGGTCGAGGACGGGCGCAACGAGTCCAGGCACGACAGGGCCTTGATGTTCGGGGCGGACGTCAGGCTGAACACAGCCACCTCGGCCGGGTCTGTTTTGCAGCCAAGTAGCCGGGCCGCAACGTCCAACGAGTCGTCGTCGAGCTCTGACATCGAGCGGTGGCGTTCGATCGCAGCGAACAGACGCTTACGGGTCTGACGGTCACGCTCGGCGGCAGCCTTCGCCGCTTTTGCCTCGTCTGAGACATTCGCGGACGGACGCTGCGCGGCCCGCTTCGATTTGCGCGGCTTGGGTGCTGCTGGGGCGTCCTGCGGTTCAGCGAGAGACTCCAAGGGGGGCAGGTCGTCGCCGACGGGCTGCTCGGACTGGAACTTGGTGTCGAAGTCGATATCGGTGCTCACGTAGATCTACATGGGCCACATCGAACAAGCCAGGGTCGAGTTACCGATTCGGGCCAGCCTGGCGGACACCGTCACGCCACGATTCGACGTGCTCGACTTCGCCGTCGGTGTCCATGCGCACCACCGCAAACCCGCGGACCGTGCCGTCATCGTTGAGTGCGTCGCTCAGCAACCCGGCCCGGAACCGCAGCACCTGGAACGGACGGCCTCGCATGTCGTAGGTGACGATCGCCGGCAAATCACCGTCGTCGGTAAGCACCCCGTCGACGAACGATCGCGACTCCAGCACAACCCTGCGGCCACCCACCATGCGATAGACCAGCAGAGCCGGTTGGCCGTGCCCACCACCAGCATTGGTCAAGCGGCCGTCGGCGTTCGTCAGCGTCTCCTCGAACACGCCCGGCGAACTCTGACGGGTCAGCCGTGTCAGCATCGCGGCCGGGACAGGGGCGGGTGCGGGAGAGTCTGTGGCCAGTTTGGTGGGCTTCTCCGGTGGCGCCACGGTCTGCTCCACGGGGAAAAACCCCTCGTCAGCCAACGCGGTCGCCTGGGCCCGGTAGTGATGCCCGCAGAACGCCATGTCGAGGCGCTGATTGGACACCACTACTTCCGAGGGCGCACCGCACTGATCGCAACGCCGATTGATGTCGTCCATCACCGAAACCTCAACAGGGGCAGTCGAATCGCTCATGTTCGCAACGGTGCGACGCTTCGGCGCGGTACCTACCGGCGGCGCAACACGATGAACGCACCTGCCGCCACCGCCAACAACAGAACCGCCCCCAGCGGCAAGCGACCCAGTAGACGCCACGTCGCGACGTGGATGATCGAGCGCGCGATGATCCCGCCCAGGGAGCCGAAGCCAGAGGAGTGGGCGTAGCCGTGTGCGGCGTGGTGGGCAGCGGTGAGTGCGGCAGCAGAAAGCGTCATGCCCGTACGGTGCGACGGGCATGACGCTTCGGCAGGCAAGCGTCGTCCGCCCGGATCAGAGGCGGCTGACCCCAGGTCAGGCAGCGTTCGCGGTCGTGCCGGAACGCAGCGCGTCGATCTCGGCCTGCGAGGCAGTGCCGAGGTCTTTGAGGCCCTTCAACACGCGAACCTTCTGGCCGGCGCGGCCGGTCATCTCCTGCATTTCGCCGAACACGAGCACCTTGTGACCGATCAAGTCACGGGCGATGCGCGCGGTAACGCGACCGAACGGGTTGGACAGGTGCTCGGTGCGGATCGTCTCGGTCCCCTCCGGGGTGCGGTCCGACACCCGAGTGTGCAAGGTGACGATGACTCGACCTGAGGACGCCTCCGTAGACACGCCCGCCACGATGGAGCGAAACACCTTCTCCCCGTTGGCAACCGGAGCGACATCAGCGAACAGGCGACCACCGGGAGATGTCGACATGAGCAACTGCTTCGCCTGCTCAGCGACCAGCGCCTCACGGTACTCGGCGGGGGAGAACGGCAGGTTCTCCGCAGCCATCTGCTCAGCAGTCGGCATCGGCACCATGGAGTATGCCGCGATCAGCGCGGACTGGATGACGGCCGGGTCGGCCGGTGACTGGTTGGACATGGTCAACAACTTTCGAGGCGAGGATCACTTACCCCCGTACGGTGCGACGAAGGTCCACCAGTGGAGCCTGCGCTCGTCATTCAGGTCAGTGCAGGACGGCGCAATCGGTTTCGTCTGTTCGCGCGCAGCGCGGACTGGCGAAACCTGGTGACGTAGCAAGCGCAGCGTCGCACCGTGCATAGGTGAGTAAGCCAACCGGTCCAGACCCCCATGACGCGCCCGAACTGAATCAGTGGCTGGCGTTCCAGGGCGGCTCCTTGATCGTGACTGATCGTGAACATCCGGGCGCACAGTCGTTGCTGAAGCCGCGTCCGTTGTCACCTTCGACGGCGGCCGCGCTGCACGACGGCTGCCATGCCCGGTGGGCGGTGGAGCGTTCCCTGCCTCGTTCGGCCGACCCGTTCGGTGCCGCCGAGAAAGGAACCGCGGTTCACGCGGTGCTGGAGGAGGCGTTGGCGTTGCCGGCGGAGCAGCGCACCGCGCAGACGCTGCACGACCTGCTGGCACGCATCGAAACGGTCCGCGACGATGTGGTCGCCCCGGACGACCCGATGAAGGTCACGTCGTGGCGTGGCGAGGTCGCCGCCAAGATGGAGAAGGTATCCGACGCGATCGACCTGAGGGCGTTGGACGTCATCGGGACCGAAGTGCCGTTGGAGAACCTCACCATCGCCAAAGTGCCGCTTCGCGGGTACATCGACGTCTATGCGCGCGAACCGAACAAGATCGACACGCGCATCCTGGACTGGAAAACCGGCAAGCCACGCACGCCCTACAAGGGCGACCGGGACGCTTACGCAGACCAGCAACGCATCTACGGCATGGCTATCGCGGCACTGACCGGGAAGCTGCCTGTGGGCGCGACACTCATCTACACCGCCGTCGGCAAAGCCAAAGAGGTCGACTACAGCCGCGAGGCTATGCGCGACACCGTGGAGGCGTTCAAACGCAGCCACGACATCGCCCAGAAGAACAGCGACACAGGCGTTTTCGCGATGAAGGAGTCCGGACTGTGCGGGTGGTGCCCGCTGGCACTGGTGTGTCCGACCGGCAACGCCAAACGCGCGGTTTCAGCGAAAACGACGTCGGCCCTGATCGGGCCGAGTTTGGCGATCCCGACGATTCTGCCGGGTGTGCGTCGCACCGTACCTGTGGCTGCCGAGCACGGCAGTCAGTCGATGAACGGAGCAACCGTGGTAACCGAAGCCAAGTCGTGGGAGGAAGTGCTGCCCGCCGGGCAGACGGTCCCCGGAACCGGCAGCACCCTGAACCCCAACAGCTACGCGGCCATCGCCGCGATGACCTCTACAACGATGGCACTGGACGCGCTGCACGCCTACGACGTGCAGAACGGCACGACGCTGGCAGGCAACGTTTCAGCGATCCGCTCGTTGGGCTTAACGTTCGCCAGCCTGTGCGCCACCGTCCAAACCAACCTGGGTCTGCGAGCGTCTATGCAGGACGGCTCCAACACCCGCCTACGCGCCGCGATGCACTCGGTCCTGGCTATCCAGCCGCCTCCGTTGCACAGCGCGGACAAGTCCGAATGGGAGGCGTGGTCGGTGCTGGCCGCTCGTCGCCTCGAAGTGTTGTTCAAGGTGTCCGCCGAAATATGGGAAGCGGGCATCGTCGCCGAACCGTATGCCGAGCTCGCCGGAACCATCGCCGCGAGCCGGGTGCCGGTCTGAGGTGAGTCGTCTCGGACCGTAACTCGCTGAACACAACGGGTTACGGTCCGGTCAGCGTTTCACTGACGCTTGCTCGGCCTGCCGGTCCAGGTGTTTCACCACGATGCCTTGGATCAGCACTCGTTGGCGACGAACCTGGGCGGTCGACACTTCCAGTTGGGCCGCAATCGTGTCGAGCGTGGGTGAGTCCAAGCCTTCCAGCGTCGGCGACAGCAACGCCCGGGCGACCTGCCCGAGCATCCGGGACACCCGGTCGCATTCGGTGACGACCGCATCGACGACCCCGGACAATGCGGCCAGATCCGCGACGTCCTGTTCGTCGGCCACCTGGGTCAGTTCCGGATCGGCATTCAGCGAAACCGATGACGGCACAGGTGAACTGAGCCGTTCCACGTCCTGCGGGGTGAGGATCAGGCCGGACTTTGCGGGGTCTTTACGCTTGGCGATCATCCGGGCGTTGTGCTCGGCAGCAAGCTGCTGCGGGGTCGGGTCGACGCCCAGCGTCATCTGCATCGCGCGACGCAACTTTTCCAGGTCACCACGCTTGCGCTCATCGGCGCGGGTGCCGGCAGGCTGCATGCTCCGGATTTCCCGCTGGAGGTTCTTGACTGCCCGGTCCACCAGCACTGCTCCGGGCGAACGCACCTCGGTCAAGTACAGATCCGGCATCGTGAGTAATCCGTGCGCTTCGGACATCACCGCCTGCAGCGGTTCGTCGCCGACGTTCATGTCCGGCGGGCACATGCGCATCGCCAACCGCAGCATGTACGGGCGGTTGACGGCCAGGAACGCGTCGATCTGAGCGACGCGCTGTTCATGCGGGAGCGCGGCGAACACGGCTACCGGGTCGGCAGGATTGATCTGGGACCTCATTGCGCGGCCCTCCACACTTCGCGCAGGACTGCGTCGGTGTGAAACGGGAACGCCGGGAAAGCGCGCTGCCGGGAGCGTAGGTCACCCATCTCGCTGACCTCCAGCACAGCCCCCAACCGGCGCACGGGAGTGCCCTTGTTGCGCATCACCCATCCAACCGTCACCTCACGGTCAAGCATCCCAGTGGGCACCGACAATCGCTGCCTAGCCAACGCCATGTCCCGGTTGAGCGTGCCTTGCGTGCGTGTGGCACCGAGCAGGGCGTCGATACGCACTGCCAACAGCGGCCGGCCACCCGGTTGGCACGCGGCAGCGATGAGCTCGGGAACGCTCGCTTCGCCGCGGGAGAGTGCCAGCAGCCACCGGGCCCGCAAGGCGCGTGCTTTGGTGGCTTTGGCAGTCATCTCCGCGGTGGAGTTGATCGGACGCTGCACGGGTGCACTCACCGGCCCGCCCCCTCGATCAGGGCACGGTTCTTCATCACCGGTGACAGGTTGAGGTTGGTAGCCCGTTGCACCGTGCCCGCCGACCAAGCAGAAGTATCGGCGCCGGCGGCGATAGCGCTTCGGATCATCTGCCCGCTGCGGGGGTCGCCGAACCGGCGGGCCAGTTCCCGGCTGACCAGACTGGTGATCTCCATCGACAACCACCGCGCCGGCTCGACCGCGACGAAGTCGGCATCGACGGCCTTGGCGACAAACCGCCCGACCTGCCCGAACGATCCACCCGGATCGCCGAACGTCATGGTGGCCGCGATCTGCGTGATCGTTTCGTCGTCGAACCCGGCACCGTCAGCGAACTGCGAACCTTGACCGATCGACACCAGCGCACCCACCAGGGATTTGAGCCGGGTCACGATCGCTGCCCGGGTGATCTTCTCTGCCAGCAGGAGCATCTCCCAGTTGGCGACACGACCAGCCTCGACCAACCCCGGCAGGTGCTGGTGGGCCGTGTGAACGGCGGCCGATCGCACGTCGTCGCCGAATCGCAACGCCTCGGTCGCAGAAAGGGGGTGGACCCCACCGGCCTCGAAGGTGAACTCGCGGTGCTGGCCGAACGCGTCGGTGGACTTAGTTACCGGCAGGTCATCGACCCCTACCAGCGCCGGTCCATTCAGGCGGTGCGGCATCGTCCGCCGACCACCGGAGGAATCAGCCCGGCGGCCTACGAGGGCGAACCCCCACCACCACACCGGAAGGACCGCGTACTGACCTACCGGCGCAGCGCCTTCAGCCAGCAGTCGCGCGGCTTCCAGCCCGATCACCTGGGCCGAGATCAAGTCGGCCAGTTCCTGGGTCCTGCTCACCGTGGGAACCTCCCCAGAAGACCTGTGGACGATGCTGGGAGCGCCAGCAGAGCCACCGGAACGGCAACCAAGGGCGCACAGAGGCCCAGGACCAGCAACGCGCCCCATAGCGTCCGCTGTGGGCTGGTCGGCGGGCGCAGCGCCCACGCGCCGATCACAGCCGCCAGGGCGGCGGCCAGCCAGGCTGCCAAGCCCCAGCCGTGCGGGACGAAAGACCCGACTGCGCCCGCGACGGCGAACGCCGCGACGCCGACTACGAAACGCATCTGGATGGGTGTGGTCATCGCCGCGGCCACCCCACGAGCCGCTTACGGGCGCCCGGTTGCAGTGGCGCCGCCGGGTCGAACTCGTCCAGCCCACCGGCGACCAGTTCGGTGGCACGGGCTTGTTTGACCTCCGCGATCGGCTCGAACTCCGGACGTCCGGTGACGCGAAGCAATGCCGAGGCCAAGACCGGGGCAAGCGCGGTCGACTTGGTCGGCAGGATCCCGACGCGCAGCTTGGAGCGGATCTGCTGCTCATCGTCAGGGACGGAACCGAGCGACACCGCGAGCTTGGCCAGCGTCCGGGTCATCGCCTCGATCTGGCGGGCCAGGTCGTCACTTGTTCGGCGCGGGACGTGGTTGACCGCGAACATGAGCCGCTCCAGTCGGACGCCGGTACGGGCAGTCAGCGCCCGCAACACATCGACGGCACCCACCAGACCCGGCTGGGTCGGGGTTGTCAGTAGCACCAGCCACGCCCCGGAGCGCAGCAGCGGCTCGATGACGTCCTGGGTGACCGAGCCGTCGACGTACGGCGTCAGCCGGCCGCCGTCGACGATCACCAGGTCGGCCACGGTCGCCGCTGCCTCGATGGAGGCCAGCGCAGTGGAGTGCTCAACGGCGGCCCGCTCGGCCAAGCCGCTCGGAGTCAGGATCGTGTGGAAGCTGATGTCCGGGGTCTTGACCGAATCGGTGTTCATCGTGCCGGGGGAGACCAGCGCAGTGCGCACGTCGCCGGTGCGTTGGGCGGTCAACAGCGTCGGCAACACTCCCGATCCACGCAGCAGTTGGCGGACGCCGGAACCGACCAGGTCAGCATCGGCGAGCACTGTGCGGGACACCTTGCCGGCATTGCTGGCCAGTTCGGCCGCGCTCGTGGCGAAGCTGGTGACTCCGGTACCGCCGTCGGCGCTGGCGAAGATCAACACCGGGGCCAAGCGACCCTTGATCCTGACCCGAGGGTCGGTGTTCACGAACAGGTCGTCGAGGTTGTCGGCGGGGCTGGTGTCGGTCGTCATGGCGCGGTGGTCTCCGTGTTGGGTCGGCCCTCGGGTGGTCGCGGGCGCATGGTGTGTCCACACACTTATTCCAAGATCGACCGCCTGCCAGGGTGCCCGAAGGCTGTGACCTGCGGTTTCTTGAGTACCTCCTGGGTTGTCGGCGTCCCCGAGTCGGCGGTCGCCGGCCACGGTGGTGAGGGTTCGAGGCTTGCTGGTGCGTTGGAGGCAGGCTGCGTTGGAGGCTTCCGGGGCTCGTCGTCGGCGCCGGTTCGTCACCAGGGTTGGTTGGCGGCGGTTTCGGATCCGCGTCGCATCCGCCGGGATCTTCTGCCCGATCGATGGTTGAGTCGGCGGAACAGGCGGCCGCGGAAGTTGCGTGGCGATCAATACTTCCGGATCGTGGAAAATCGGAGGGGGATACCCCTCGCGCGTACGCGCGCGTAGGGGTCTGACCCTACGCGGTGTGGTGCGAAAACGGTGCTCTGGCTGCATCCGCCACCACTTGACCACGGGTGTGGTCAGACGATTCAGCGACGTTTGCGCAGGTCAGGGGGTGTTTGGGGGTCGAAAAACGGCAATCTGGCCACATGGCCACGCCCGCAACAACCCTTATAGGGGATTTGGATATATATATATCTCCCTCGAAAGTAATGTATGCGAATCCTCATAAGGGGGTATATACGGTGTGGTCAAGTGGTCAGATCAGTAAAAAGTAGTAGTAAGTAGTAGTAGTAGAGGGCTCTGACCTGCGGTTTTGTGTTTCGCGGTTCCGGCGAAAACTGGCCACATGGTGTGGCCAGTTGCAGCCAGTTGCAGCCAGAAACGGCCAAGTTTCCCGGAATGCCGCGGTTTTTGCAGGTCCGGGTTGCGGTTTTGGAGACTCGGTGGGTAGGGTCAGACCCCTACGCGCGCGTGCGCGCGAGGGGTATCCCCCTTCGATTCGGTCCAGGTCAGGGTCTCGTGATCGGCCGACAGCGACGTTTTCACCGAAAGATGCGTAGGGTCATACCCCTCGCGCGCGCGTACACGTACGCGCGCGTGCGCACGCGCCCGACGGGTATGGCCCCTTCGATTGAACTTTCAACTACTTAGGGTGCATCGCCCGCCCGGAACCAGGCCAAAGGGTCATACCCCTCGCGCGCGCGTACGCGTGAGGGGTATGACCCTTTGACGTTTTGCTGCAAGAATCAGTCCCGCGGGCTTCCCCCAGTCGGCGAAGGTGGCAGGCTAAGCCACGTCCCGAACGAACTGGCCCAAGGAACGAGCGAAACTACGATGGTGGCAGGCGAGCCCGGTTTCGACGCACCGGTCGATGTCGCCGTGCGCTGGATCCTGACGATGAGCGATCCGCTCATCCCACCTGGTTACCGAGAGCGCATGGACGCGCAGATGTCTGCGCAGATCAGCGTCCAACCCCAGTGGGGTTCCTTCTTCCTCGGGGGAGCGATCAGCGACCTGATCCACACTCTGCCGAGCGAAGACCCGTGGCGCAGCATCAGTGCACGTTTCGGCGACCACGCCATCGGCGACAAGGCACCAGGTTTCGATGGCGCCGTCACCGACGACGGTGCCCCGTTCGGCACCTACCTGAACGCTCTGGACGTCTCCGGCCAAGTCATGGCCTACCCCGAGATCGACCCCGGTCTCATCGCCTTCGCCCAAGACCTCATGCCAGCCTCGTGCTATGCACTCGCCTGCGGCGCCCTGAGCCACACGGAGGCGGCCGAAGCGCTACGGGCTGCATTGGTGCCGCTCGGGTCCTACGACGCCGGTGACGATGATCAGCAGGATGCTGTCGGGGCTGCAGTCATCCACCCCGAAGTGCCGCCGGAGGGTTCTGGGGCGCTTCTGGTCGAGGCCGGGCTGCCCGCCCTGAGGTGGGCCGCCGCCCGACGACGTTCCTACCTGGACAGCTTCGACGACGGCTACCTGTTCGAGGTGCTCGCTCGCTGGTCCCATCTCGCCGGACGACTCGCCGCCGGCGAAGATCCGGGCGAAGACCAATGGCGGCTCATTGCCGCGCGCAACGAGCAGAACGCCATCGAACCGCTGCCCGCCGACGACTTCTGAATCTCCAGGCATCAGCCAAGGACCGGAAACGAAGTCCGGCGTCACCCACGCCGGCTACGGTGCTGCCGTCGTAGCAGCCCGACCTTTCCGGAAGAACCAAGCCTGGTGACGGCCGGCCGCGCTAGCGACCGCGGCCGTCGCACCGTAGGTCGGTGAGCGATTCGGTTTCTGGTGTGTTGTTCCCGGCGGCAGCGTTCGGCCCTGGCATCACAGGGTTGGACGCGATGAAGTTGTCAGCGTCGGCGGTTGCCCCTTTGGTGGCGTACGCCTCCGGCATGTTCTCGGTGGACGAGACCAACCTGGCGACGGCTGCGCAGGTGCTGGGGGCCGGTACCGACCGTCGCTCGAAAGGCTTCAAGTCGCTGCGCTCGGACCTTCCCGCGTTGGCGATGCCGTGGTACCCGCTGGACCGCGTGGCGGCGGCGGCGACGCAGATGACCCAGGGCGCGCAGGTGGAGCCGCAGGCCGGGTTCGGCCAGTGGCGTCCAGCGAACCCGACCGCGGGCAAGTACATGATGGTCGCCGGCGCGAACAGCGTGCTGGGCGTCCACCCGTCGACGCCGTCGACGTTTTTCGCGGCGCCGGACGCGGTCCTGATCGCAGAGGGCCAGATCAAGGCGTTGTCGGCGTTGACCGCATGGCTGGTTGAGCAGGGCGTGTCCATCTCGGACCTGTCCGAGACCGGTGAAGGCTCCCGGGTACGCCTGCGATCCGTCATGGAGTCGCTGGACGCGCGGCTGCTGGTGGTGTGCATCATCGGAGTGCATAACTGGTCAGGGATGCCCGAGTGGCATGCGCTGCGGTTGAAGAACCTGCCGGTGACGGTTGCGTTCGACGGTGACACCGCCACCAACCGCCAGGTGTGGGATGCGGCCTCGAAACTCGCCGCGTTCCTGGAGTCTCGACACGCCGTGGTGTCGTTTGCTGACCCGAGCCTGGACGGTGTGTCCAAGGCTGGGGTGGACGACTTTTTCGGCGCGGGTAAGTCGTTCGCCGACCTGATGGACACCACCAAGGACGACCTGCCCGACAAGCCCGAGGCGGAGGTCGAGTTCCACCCGGGCGACGTGCGGATGAACGACGACGACGCGACCTTCGAGGAGTACCACGTCAGCGACGACGGCTACACCAGCCGCGGCTCGTGGGTGCCGAAGGCTGGCATGGCCGGGCGTCTGCTGAGTGAATCGAACCCGAAGTCGAGTGACTGGTCCCCGGGCTCGGAACTGGTCGAGGGGAAGTTGGACCCATCACTGATCGACGAGAACGAACCGGTGCGGGTGCAGATCGAAACGTCCTGGCAGTCGCACGACGGCTCCATCGTCAAAGGCGTCGTCAACGGTAATGACGACCTGCTGAGCGAGAACCCGAACCGCTGGCACCTGCGCAAAGCCGTCATCCCGACGACGGTGTCCAAATGCCCGGACTGGGGCAACCTGCCAGGCGCCTGGCTGAAAGCGATGAAGCTGCACCGGGCGGGGGAGACGATCACCAACTACCTGTGGATGCAGATGGGGTGGGTGCCGACTGTCAGCGGGCTGCCGGTGTTCGTCGCCGGCGAAACAGTGCTGGGCATCGAGGGTCGGCTGATCGGTTCGGGCACGGTGCCCGGGTGCACCAACCGGGTGATCCCCGGAACCTCCAAGTTCGGTCTGGCGCCGATTGAAGCCGATACCGACGAGCAATACCGGGCATACCTGCGGGCCAGCATCCAGACCGTGTTCGAGACATACACCGGCGGCGCATGGGGCAACCAGTCGGTCGCCGCCACCGTCATCGCTGCCGCCTTGCGGCCGGTCGTGCCGATCCGGCCCAAGACGACCATCCTCTTCTACGGACCGCCGCGCGGAGGCAAGTCGTGGTCAGCCAAAGCGATCATGGCGTTCTGGCAGTCCGACCCTGGCGCATTCCAGGACACACTGCCAGGCGGTGCGTCCGACACCAAGTACAGCCTGGAAGACGTGGTGGCTCGCGTGCCCATCTGGGTGGCCGACGACCTGGCACCCAGCAGTGACGCCCGCAAGAACGAACGCGAGGAGTCCTCGATCGAGGCGATCATCCGTTCGGTGTTTAACGGCACCTCCACCCGGCGGCGCACCGCTGACGGTGGGCGTCGCCGCGTCGACGTGCCGTTGGCAGTGCTCGTGGTGACCGCCGAGAACCCGCTGACGTCCAGTTCGGTAATGGAACGCTGCGTGGCGTTCGACACCGGTGCACGCGGCTTCCTGGGCACCGAAGATGCAACCGACGCGTTAGTCGAGCTCAACACAACCACGCTGACCGCCAACGAGATCACGGCCGCGGCGGTGCAGATGGTGCAGCGGGCCGCTGCCGAACAGGGCTGGAAGAAAGCCAACCGGGAATGGGCCGAACTGTTCGACATGCACCGCGACGCGGCGACGTCGTTCCTGCGCCGCAATGGCGGCACCGAGGGAACACTCACCCGTCACGCCGACATCGCAGCGGACCTGATGCTGGGCGGCGACGTGCTGGAAATGCTGGCCGAATGGGCTGGCTGCGACGAAGCGTTCCTGGACCGCCTGGGCAAGCTGCAGCACTGGATCCTGGAAGCTGTCGGAGCCAACTACGGTCAGGCAGCGACCGTCACACCAGGTGAGAACCTGCTGACGGCGCTGCGTGGTGTGCTCGAATCGGGCACCGGTCACATCCTGGGGCAGGACGGCAAGCCACCGATGGCGGACATGCCCTCCGGGCACCCGCTGCGTGGCAAGGCCAGCATCATCAATGAGCGACTGGGCTGGCGTGCGTCATCGGACGAGAAACGCCCGTGGGAGCCGCGTGGTGCCTCCATCGGCCGGCTGGTGTGGCACGGGCAGACCCCCGTGGTCCTGATGAACCACACGGCCGCGTTCGATGTGGCCCAACGGGCCTACCGCGGGCTGCTGCCGCCAGGAACCAAGGCGAGCTCGGTCTGGGCGTCCGCGTGGGGGACCGGACTGTGCCCGGACTTCTGGAAACGGCGGCTGGGTCGCGGCGGTGAACTTCGCCCGATGGTGCGGGTGCGCGACTTCGAGGGTGTGCCCTTCAAGGTTGCGACACTGCTGGACCTGGACGAGAACGGTTAGCTCCAACCAGACCATGCGGTGAGGTTGCCGAGCTTGTCCCGTGCTTGCGCCCGGAACTGGTAGGTGACGCCCGGACCGCCGGTGAATGTGCCGCTGGTCTTTGCGGTTCCGTTAAGCCACGTCTTGGCCGTCCCGTAGGTGACCTTGCCGTTCTTGGCCTTGGTCACGGTGCGTGATTGGAGGACATACGTGGTTGTCTTGGCGTCCAGTGGCAGCTTCCCAACGGTCCAGGTCACTGCGAACTGTGACGGTTTGCCCGCCTTCGTGGGCAACTTCTTCTCGGACGACGTGGCTGCCCCGGCCGCTGAGAGGTGCGCCCAGACACCAGACTGCCCAGCATGCGCGAGGGCCGTCTGATCGACCACGACTCCGGCCTTGCTCGGGCCCACATGGTACGGCGCTCCCTTGAACACCACGTAGCTCTTTCCTGCTGCGATCAGGCGAGTCCCGTCAGTGGGTCGGTTGTTCATGTGGGACCACACTCCGGCCTGTCCGGCGTGGGTGACGGCGACCATGTCGATGGGGGTTACGGGTTGGCCGTTGGTGCCGCCGACGTTGGCCCAGGACGACACGGCGATGGGTGCGCCACCGGCGAATCGGAACACGGTGCCGGAGCCGGAGCCGCCGTAGGCGACAACGAAGGTGCCGTCAGTGGGTCGGTTGTTCATGTGGGACCACACTCCGGCCTGTCCGGCGTGGGTGACGGCGACCATGTCGATGGGGGTTACCGGTTGGCCGTTGGTGCCGCCGACGTTGGCCCAGGACGACACGGCGATGGGTGCGCCACCGGCGAATCGGAACACGGTGCCGGAGCCGGAGCCGCCGTAGGCGACAACGAAGGTGCCGTCGGTGGGGACGTTGTTCATGTGGGACCAGACACCGGCCTGTCCGGCGTGGGTGACGGCGGCCATGTCGATGGGGGTTACCGGTTGGCCGTTGGTGCCGCCGACGTTGGCCCAGGACGACACGGCGATGGGTGCGCCACCGGCGAATCGGAACACGGTGCCGGAGCCGGAGCCGCCGTAGGCGACAACGAAGGTGCCGTCGGTGGGGGTCTGGCGCAGAGCGGACCACTGCGCGTCGTTAAGGGGCGTGGTTGGTTGCGGACCGCCGATATTGTCCCAGGACGCGACAGCGATCGGTGCACCGCCAGCGATCCGGTAGACAGTTCCCTGGTAGGAAACGAACTGGCCGTCGGAGAGACCGCCTCCGCCTCCGCCTCCGCCTCCGCCTCCGCCGCCGGCGCCACCTGCCGTGACGAACGCAGAGATGATCGGTGCCGCTGCGTGGTTACCAACGGTCAATCCGCCGGTGTTCATGTTGGCGCCAACGCGTGCCCTGGACGCCGGGATGTTGTTGATCCTGTAGACGACACCGTTGATGTTGCCGTGTATCACGTCGACCGAGCCGTCCCCATGAACGGCCTCGATCATCCCGACGTGGTCGGCGAAGCCGGCGCCGTTGTAGTTGAAGACGATCGCGTCGCCGACCTGCGGCGCATATCCAGGATCAGTGTGGACGGTGCCCCCGAATGACCCGGCCGAGGTGATGAATGACGCAGCCGATGCGGAGATCCCGTTGGTGCTAACCCCGGCCTGTTCCCATACCCATTTCAGGTACACAGCACACCACGACCCTACGGAGCAGCTTCCATCGAAACCGCTGCCGCCGGCACTGTTGGTCGAGCACGGACCTTTGCCGACATTCGCGGCAGAGACTGCTGCCATCGTGTCGGCTGGAGCTGCCGATGCTGACCCGGCGAAACCGCCGGACAACCCGAACATTGACAGAAGACACACGAGGAATAGCGACAAGCGGCGGGTCATGACTCTCCCCGGAGGCGAAGGCACCGACGACGCCATCCGCCATCGGATCAAACCTGGAGAGAACGTACTCGCCAGGCGGCGACCGCTGGGGCGAACTTGCACCAATCAGCGCCGCGCGCAACAAGCGCGCGGGGTGGGTCAGTTGAAGTCCCGAATCGCTGCGCGACGCGCGCTGGAACGGTCCCGGCTGCGGCGCTGGCGGGAATCGGCGTGCGCGCCCGCAGCGCCGGAGCGACGCAACTCGCGCAGGGCGGCCGCCATCGCCGGGTTGGCGTGCGCGTGAGGGTTACGCGGCTTGCGTGCCATGACGGTTCCTTTCCGGTAGCGGTCACACGTCTGGTGCTGATCTGACGGTGCGACGGGTTGTCCCTGCGCCTGCGCACCTCCGTGTATGTCCGTAAGTCGAAGTCGTTCGATCGCTGGCGTCAGCGCTGACCGCCGAAACAGCGACAGTCACCGGCCGCGTTCGATGACCAACGCCGACAACGTGGGCATCCGGCGGTAGGCGGTAGCAGCAGCCAACCGACCTGGCCAGCCGGCAGCAACTGACTGCTGTGAGCCTTCGGCCTTCGGCCTCGGCGGTCTTTTCGTGTGACTGGCTGGTTTGCTGCTTGTTCGTCTGCTGTTCGGGGTTCTTGTTGTTGTTCTGTTCGGTGCCCTGGTTTCCCTGGGTCTGCTGCTGGGTTGTTCCGTTGCTCGCTTGGTTCGCCGGTGTTCTTTTCGTGGGTCTGTTCGGTGTTCTTCTTGGTGGCTTCTCGGTGTTCTGGTCGTTGTTCTTCTCGGTGTTCTGCTTCCTGCCTGGTCTGGTTGTTCGGTACTGTCTCCACGTCGACCCTGGGTCTGTCAGTTTTCTACCTTGGATGCCACTTGATGCGTCTGAAACTCAACCAGTGTCAACTTGGTACTCCCAATGACGTTTACTGTCAGTTAGTACCGTTCAGTACCACCTATTGCTTGTAGCTGTTCCCTGGTAGCACGTCAGCTCATCCTTTATCGACCTGCCTCACATCCCACCAACTCCCCCGCAACCACCCACACAGCCGTTCAACACCCACCAACGCCACCACCCACCACCCTCCTGCCGGAGGCACGCGGGGTCGAGCGTGGCGGCGGCGCTTCCCGGGGACTCACGGCTGCCGCTGGAAAAATTGACCAAAAAATCATGCGTTGTTGCTGGTCAGAGCGTTCCTTTACCCTGGTCGCCGCCAACCTGGCCCATGTAGAGATGTGTGAATGTCTCCGCTTTCAAGGTGAGCCCGACCGCTTCCAAGCAGCTTGACCCTGCGATTTACGTCCAGCGCGCCAAGGCGTTCGAGTCGTCGCTGCGTTCGGTTAAGCAGGCGACGTTGCTGGCTGTGACCGGCGACGACGGCACACTTGACGCTTTCCTGGTGACGCCGCCAACCAGTAAGAGAGCAGGGCGCGGTGCTGCGTCGTTGGCGGCGAACTTGGCGGCGACGATCGACGCCGTGGTCGAGCCGTGCGATGACGTTCCGGACTTGTTGGCGGGGTTAGGGGATCGCCCCTGTTTGGTGTCGGCGCGGGTGCGGTTGGAGTCGGTTGCTGGACGTGACACTGCTGCCGGCGCCGATCCGGCGGAGGTTGCCAAGGTGGTCTGGCGGGCGAACGTTCCGGGGGCGTGGGTGGCGTTCACGATGCGCACTCCTCGCCCGGCCGAAGTGTCGGCGTACCGGACCTGGGTCAGTTCCCGCGGTGGCAACGAGTCGCACTATTCGCGCGGTGGGGAACTACTGGCGACCAGCATCCTGGTGGGTGCCCCGGACCGGTCGACCGCTGACGACCTGCTGCGTCAGGTGGTCGCGGCGATGCCCGGCTTGGACATCAACGCCGACCCGGTCGTGGTGGGCTCGGGTTCGTTGCCGTGGTTGCTGGGCGCCGGAAGCGCGGGTGTTTACGGTGCGCATGTTGCTGGTGTTGTCCCTGCTCTGGGCTCGGTGTCTGACACCTGGCCGTTGGCGCTGGGGCTGAGTGTTCCTGCCGCGCTGGGCGCGCACGTCGCGTTGGCTCGGTGTGGGCGTAACCGGTTGCTGTCGCGACTGGACGGTCTGGATTTTCCGGCGCCGCGCCGGGCGGCCCCCAAGCACCAGCGTCGACCAGCCACTGACTCTGGTGGCGTGCCGCGTACCGCCCGGGTGGTCTACCCGTTGGATCGCAGTGTGCTGCTGTGTGCGCCGCACATGCTGACCGGCTTGGCGGTGCCGCCGGGAGGTTCGGCTTCGGGTCCGGCGACGGCGTCGTCGCGACTGGTCCCGGCAAGTTTGCGGGCTCCGATCGGTCCGATGCTGGGCGCTGACGCCGACGGGAACCCGGCCCATTTGTCCGCCGATGACCTGTACGGCGGAGTCGGACTGTTGGGCGTGCCCGGTTTCGGTAAGTCCGTGGCGATGCGTGTGTGCTTGGGCTGGGTTCTGGCACGGCGCATCGTGGATGACCGTTCGTGCGTGATCGTGTTCGAGAACAAGGGCGACGGCGCGACCGCGTGCCGGCGGATGGCACAGAGCGTGACCGGTGATCCGGATTCGATGCTGTTGATCGACCTGGCGGACGCTTCGACCCCGGCGATCGACGTGTTCGCTTTTCCGGGAACTGCGAGCCAGAAGGCGGCACGGTTTATCGAGGCTGCCCGGTACGCGTTCGGCGAAGGCACTCTGGAGAACGCCAGCATCGAAGCGTTGAACGCTGTCCTTCCGGCGGCTCTGTGGTTGTCCGATCACGGGCACGGCAACCCGATCGCGTTGACGCACCGCCTGCTGGGTGGGTTCGGTGACACCTCGGCGACGGAACTGTCGTCGGTGGTGCGGGCGGCTGCCGTCACGGACGAGTCTGCGGTGGAGGCGGCGCAGTACACCGAGATCCTGTTCGGTGCGAACGTGTCAGCTTCGACCCGCCGCACCCAGTCCCAGGCTGCCCGCAACAAGTTGGCGCAGTTGGCCGAGATCGAGACGTGGTGGGACGCCGGTAGGTCGCGAGTCAGTTGGGAGGACGTCCTGGCCAACCATGACGCGGTCGTGGTGAACCTGGGCACGGCCGCCGACGGCACCCAGGTCAGTGACCGGCAGACCCAGTTACTGAGCAGTCTGCTGTTGTTCCAGCTGCGCGAGGCGATCGGGCGTGTGTGTGTCGGCTGGCAGGACCAGGGCCGCCAGGTGAACATTTTTGCTGACGAGCTGTCGGTGCTGGCCGGGTCCAGCCCAGAGACCGTGACGTGGCTGCGCGACCAAGGTCGCAGTTACGGGGTGCGCCCGTTTTTCGCCACACAGTACCCGCAGCAGTTGCACGAGCGTGTGCGTGATTCGCTCCTCGGGTTCGCCACGATGTTGTGGTTCGGGCAGAACAACCCGGAGATCGTTAAGAGTGCCGTGTCGGACCTGACGCTGGACGGCTCGGACTTCACCGGCGCTGACATCGCCGCCATCCCGCGCTACTTCGCGGTGCTGCGCACGACCGTCGCTGGCGTGCGTCAGACTCCGTGCCTGATCGGTATTGGCGACTGGGAGATGCGAGGCGATTGGGCCCGGTTCCTGACCGATCAGCAAGCGGCCACTGGCGAGAGCTACGGCGATGTGGTTGAGCGCGTCCCGGAGCACCGGGGCTGGGTGAAGCCTGGTGTGCAGCCGGCAGGTTCGGCGGGCGATGCGTATGACGACTCGACTGTCGCTGCGCCGGTGCAGGCTATGGCGGTGCCGAACGATCCGGACCGGTTCAGCCCTGACCGGTTCAACCGGCCGATCCCGAACGATCCGCAGGACTGGTGATGGCAGGCTGGTGGCGGCCGCAGCCGCACGGGTTCAAGGACGTGTACGCGCCGGCCGACGACGACCCGAGCATCACTCGGTTCGAGCCGCGGGCGAACAAGCATCTGACCGAGCGCGGCATGCCTGGTCAGTTCGGCCCGTACGTGCCGTTGACCTCTATGTGTAGCCGCGCACCGAAAGCTCACCGGTCGGCGTATCGCACGGAGCCGCTGTGGTCGGGCATGTGGAACGGCCCCGCGACGGCGGCTTGGGCGCAGCGGCGCGAAATCACCCGGCTCATCCAGGACGGCCGGATGCACCGGACGACCGTCGACCCGGCGCTGTTGAAGCCGCCGCAGCCGCACTCGTTGTTTTCGCCGAGCGCGCCGAACGGGTTGCTGCGCGCCCGGATGGTTGCGGCGACCATGATGTGGCGCACGTTGACGACGGAACAGTTGGCGGCCTTCACCGGCGACCCTGATGCGACCGGGCACCGCGGCGACTATCTCCCGAAGCGGGTCAAGAATCTGATCGCAGCGGACCTGCTGCAGTACGGGGTGCTGGCCCGGTTGCTGGATCCGGTTCCGGCGCTGGTGCGCCGTACCGACATGCCGCGCTGGGATTCCCAAAGTCGATACTTGAGTTTCGGTGACTGGCTGAGCGTCACTGCGGGGCGGCGCGTCGCGGACGGCGGCGCCAGGTTCGAGAGGCACGCGGTCATGCTGAACGAGTTGTCGTTGCGCGCTGCTGAGTTCACCGACCTGCAAGCGGTGCTGGGGGAGTCGCTGTGCAAAGTGGGTGAATTCATGCCGGTGGAGTCGACCCGCACCGCCGACGCTCTATGGGTGCGTCGTGACGGGTTCCAGATCGCCATCGAGATGACGACCGGACTGAACGCGAACGTTGACGAGAAGGTCGACGCCTGGGCGAAGGCCCTGGCATCGGACCCGACTCGGGGCACTGCGGTGGTGTTTGTGTGTGCCCGGCAGAACACCGCCAAGGACCGCATCGTGCCGCGTGTGCAGTCTGCGATTGCCCGCGCGGCCACGGCCAGCATGGACCGGATGAAGGCGAAGGTGGCGCAACGCATGTTCTATGTGGACTGGTCCGATTGGTTCCCACGCGGCGGGTTGGTGTCCAGCCAGTTTCCGTCGTTGCCGGTGTTCGCGCTGAACAAGCACGTCACGTCCCCAGCCGACAGCGACTTGTGGCGCACGCTGCGGATCGGTGATCCGACTGCGACGCCGTGGGCTCCCGCCACCAGACAGCACGCTGAGCAGGTTGCTCACCAGATGCTGGCGTTCAACCAGTTGTGGGGGCAGCCGTACTGGATGCGCGACCATCTGCTGGCTGCGGAACTGAATCGCCGCCTGGACTTGTGGACGATCCGCAAAGCGGCCGGCTTGGAGCAGCCGGTGTCGATGCCGTTCGCCCGTCCGGATCGTTACGGCGACGGGAAGGCTGTGGTCCCGCCGGAGATTGCCCAAGCCCGTTGGCACCCGGGTCCGGTGGACGTGCAGAAGGTTGAGAGTAGGCGGCGCCGCACCGCCGGGTGATTGGGGTCATGTGGACGTCAACCGAGCAGAGCTCGCCTGGCGAGAGGACTCACGTCAGTCACGACCAACTCGCTGTTGCGGATGACTGCGAACCGCAGCACTTGTTGAGCCTGCAGGATCTGCAGCACGGCCTGAACTGTTCGGAACGAGGCTCCGTACGTGACCGGTTCGATCTTGCGGATGTCCTGGTTCACAACGTCAGAAAGGATCTTGGTGCGCAGTCCCTCAACGTCCACCCCTTTCGAGGCTTCGAGGTTGAGCCACGTGCCGTTAGGGATTCCGTTGATGATGAATCGAGTGCTCCCGGTCATGAAGGTCACGCTGACCTGGCCGGCGGCCGCGAGAGCTTGAACGCTTTCGATGAACGATGGTTCGCTCAGGCCTACCGCCAGCGCACGGTCCCTGACGGCGTCGGAGAGGAGGAAAGCGTTCGCGCTGTCGTGCGCTTGCAGGTGCTCAAACAGCAGCCGCAGCACGGTCTCGTCGGCGGGTATCTGGGTCTGCTGAACGGGTTGGGCGGCAAAGGCCGGTGGCGCGCCCAGCGGCGGCTTTTGATCCACCCCGTACAGATTGTTGACCACTTGCTGGACTGCCCCATCGAGTCCCACACGAGGGACTGACACCCAGAGAAGGTGTTTCAGCGCGCTTGGCACGTCGACATCCTCGTCGAGCACGATCGGGATGAGCCTGGTCTTCCGCTCGGTCGTAATCCGCCTGACGACGCTCGCGTGGAGTTCTTCGGTTACCCACGGCTTGCCAACGCTGACATGTGACAAGACGACCACGATCGCGTCGGCCCGAGGAATGCCCTCATCGAAGATCCGATGCACGAGGCTGTCGCCCGCCCTGATCTCCCACTTATCGACCCAGGCGTCGATCCCCTTCTCGCGCAGCGCGGTCGCGAAGGGCTCGACGAATCGCTCCTTGTCCTCAGTGGCGTGGCTGATGAACGCCTTGATCGGGAGCCGAGCTTCGGTGGTCACGGTCCAACTGTCTCAGCCATTGCGCCGCTGGGACGAGTTTGAGCGGTGCGGCGGCGTCGGCGCGTCGCAACGGTACGTGACGGAAGCTTGCTCGTGTCGTGAGGCCTGGGCGGTGCTCCGAGCACCAGCGAAAGGGCGTCGCACCGTGCACTCATGGACATTGTTTTGGACGCGACCGCCGAGCCTGCTCTGTCGCCGGACGACATTCCGTTGCGGCGTGAGATTGCCTGTCGGGGAATCCTCGATGACACGTTCCAGCCGAACCGGCCGGATGAGTTCTTGCGGGCGAAAGCCATCTGCGACACCTGCCTGTCGACGAAGTCGTGCTTGCGGCAGGGCGTGGAGATCGACGGCTACGGCGTGTGGGGTGGGGTGATGCTGCGCGCCGGCAAAGAGGTCGACTGGTCCAGCATGGGCGCTAAGAAGGGCAGAAAGGCTGGGCGTAAGCCAGGGGCTACCAACAAGCGCAAGAAGCGCGTCGACGCTGCAGCCTGACGCTTCGGCTGTGTCGCCGCCAACCAACACTGGCATGAGCACCTTCTGCCTGCCTACGCCGTCGGTCGAGCGCGGCCCCTTTGCCTACCGCGCAGCATCTGTTGTCGGTGGTGTCCGATGAGCACGGTCGATGCGTCGGGTGCGATCCACGGCGCCGACGGGAAGTTCGCTGGGCACGTCGCCGGGGAGGCCGCTGAGGTATCCCTGCGCGGCCCGGATGGCAGTGACACTGTTGCTGCGCCGGTCAGTAGTGACTGGCGGGAGCTGCGTGCCCGGCAACTGGATTCCCTGGGGTATGTCGCGCCGATCGCCACCAGCACCCGGATTGACCCGAAGACCACCGAGGGCATTGATCAGTGGTGGAGTACGACGTTCGTGGACGCCGAGTACGGCCATGGCGGCGGCGACTACCCGTTGATGCCGGACGACAACACCCCGAACATGACTGCGGGCAAGTCGATCTCGGGGAACCGTCGCACGCACCGCATGTCCTACTCGGGTCACGGTATGACGTTGCGGATGCCGTCCAAGACCGCGATCCATCGGTTCAGCGCTGCCCAGCACGACCGCACGTTTGACGTGCCGGTTTCGGCGTCGCTTCCTGACGGTCGGATGGTGCACGGCACTGTGCGTGTCACGAAAGGTTCTGACGGTCAGTGGGAGACGAAAGGCTTGGGGTTCGCGCCCGAGCACGAGGTGTTCGTCGCCGAGGGTGTCAGTGCTGTCTTGGAAGGTCAGCGGGCTCGTACGTCATTGGCGGCGGCCGGCGACTTGGTGGCACGCCGCCGCGAGCGGTTGGCGAACACCGGCGCGAAGGCGATGCCGGTGCAGTCCACCTGGATCCGGTCGGTTGGCTACGGTTCGACCGATTCCGGTGAGGGCATGATGACGTTGACCACGAAGGGCTACACCCGCAAGGACGGCAGCGTGGCGCCGCCGAAAACGTACGGCTACAAGGTTGATCCGGCCACGTACGCCGCGATGGCGAACAGTGACGCACCGGGCAAGGTGTTCAACCGATTCGTTCGCGGTGAGCGCGGCGTCACCGTCGACACCTGCGGCAAGTGCGGGTTGATGACTGCCAGCGGCGCGGACCATCACTGCCCGACGCGGGAGAAGCCGCGGTCAGTGGAGGACGCGGCGATCCGGGAGCGGCAGCGTGAGCGTGCTGCGTTGGTGTCGCGAATCTTCCGCCGGCGAAACTAGCAGTGCCCGGACGTGGCCCACGCACTGGCGACAGTCGTCGCACCGTAAGGGTGTGGGCCGGGCGTTTGATCCGACCGCGACGATCGACCACTTGGAGACTTGGATATGGCTTTGCTGACTTCGCAGATCGACGGCGACGGCGATCCGATGCTGCCTGTGCACCCTGACGGGGCACGTTGGCAGTTCGTGATGTTGTTCGGCGACCGGATGCAGGCGGTGGCGGACACCGCAACGGAGTTGCTGCCGTTGGTGGTGGCCGGTTACGACCACATCGCGGCCGACGACATCGAGAGTGCGTTCCTTGCCCGTTTCGACCACGCGGCGGGAGTCGCTGCGTTCGTGCAGCATTCGGCGTTGCAGGCAGCCATTGACGGTGGCTACCAGTTGGACGATGACGTGGCGACCACGGCGATGATGTCACCCAAGACGGACCCGTTGCCGGGGCCGGTGCTGGGACGAGCCGGTGTGTGGGGCGAGCCGGTGCCGTTGGTTCTGGTTGCCAGTCACTACGCGCCGTACACCGAACTGGCCGCGCCGTCCGGTGACGGCGTGATCCTGGTCGACCCGTACACCGAGAAGGGCTACTTGGCCGGGCTGGATCAGTTGGGCTTGGTGACGTTCCGGGAGTTGTCCCTGGTTTGAGCCGTTCGCTTACTCGTCCTGGCTGACCCTGTCAGCGATTCGCCAGAGGCTTTCGCCGTCGTAGCACCAGGCGTCGGCCGCGGAGAACGACGGCGCCGGCAAGCTGGCCTGGACGAAGATGTGGTTGCGCAGCGCTGAGGGAGTCCACTGTTTGTCGGGCTCGACCGCCCATTGCAGCGGCTTCGTGGGGTCTTGGTGCCATGTGAACTGTGTGCGTGCCGAATCTGCTGCGAGCCAGGCGGTTACCTTGTCCACCACGTCCGGGCGAGCTAGCGTATGGAGTTCGATCGTCATCTGCGCGTTCGCAGGTATGAGGTCGTGGTCGAAGATGACCTTGACTGACTTTGCCCGCCGCTTGCGGGTGGTCAGTTCTTCGCGGACATCGTCGGTGAGGGCTTGAGCCGAAGGGCGAAGTTTTCGATCTTCAAGGTCGTCAACGGGGTAGATGCGACCGAAGCTGACAACGAGTTGGTCGGCCTGGTCAAACACCTGGTATTGGTGGCATTCGATCACCAGGTCGGGTGCCACGGTCGCGAGCCACTGCACGGTGGTGAGCACTTGCCCAGGGAAGTCTTCGGCGACAAGCACCAGTCGGGGCAGGCGAAAAAGCTCCTCGTCCAGACTGTCCTCGACGTGATCTTCCAAGGCGGCCCGAGCTTGTTCGAGGGTGTATTCCGCGCCGTTCTTGTTCAACCAATCTGCGTGTGCTTGGGAAAGGGTGTCGACGGTGAACCCTGCGACCAGCGCTCCGTAAGTGATCGCTTGAAGGTGGATGCGGCGGTCCTTGTCGCGCTTCAACTCGATGACTGCGAGCTCTCCGCTTGTGGACAGTGCTAGCAGGTCTGGTCGTTCGGTCGCGGTGCCGACCTGCGAGGTCCATGACCGGAACTGCGTGGTCACGATCTTCAACGACTCGTCGATGACCTGCGGGTTGTCGGTGATCCATTGCTCCAGATGAGAGGTCTCAGTGAGGGATTCAGCGCTCATTGACGTACGTTGACACGGCACTGACCGGGAACCGTCGACTTTGAGCAGGTGGGTCATTGCTGAATTGTGGCAGAGCGGTCGTGACCTGTGGGGCTCCTCGTTCACGGCGCTGCGACGCAACAATGGGTCGGTGACGACCCCTGCGCGCCCGTCGGTAGGCGCCTTTGAGCTTGCCCAGATTGTCGAGTCGACTTGGGCTGACTCGACGCGCCGGGCATACAGCAGTCAGTGGGCGCAGGTGCAGTTGTGGTGCCAGCAGCAGGGTGTCGAGTCGTTGCCGCTGGCACCGCACGTTCTGGCCCGGCACTTACGGTTCTGCGCGCAGGTTGCCCGGGCAGATGGGTCGCCGGCAGCGTCAACCTCGACGTTGGCCCTTCGAGTGGCTGCTGCGAACGCGGTGCATCGGGTGGCCGGTTTGCCTGAGCCGGGGCGCGACGCGGTGGTGGTTGCGGCGATGGCTAGCATCCGCCGGCACCGTAGACGCCCGCCGCGGCAGGCGGCAGCTTTCGACGTAGACATGCTGCGAACCACCTTGAGTCATATGGACTTTCGTCACTGGCCAGGCAGTGTCGCGGCGCGCCGAGACGCTGCGCTGCTGCTGCTGGGGTTCGCGGGGGCGTTGCGACGCAGTGAACTGGTCAGCTTGCGAGCCAGCGATGTGTCGTTCCAGCCCGGGGGTGAGGTGGAGCCGCATCTTCGGGTCATGATCCGGGCCAGTAAGACGGACCAGTTCGGCGCTGGGGACGTGATCGCGGTGCCCGTCGGGGCGCGGCGGGACACCTGCGTGCCGTGCGCGGTGCGGGCCTGGCTGGTGCTGTCGGGTGCGGATGACCGCCCGGGGGCGATGGCGGCGGCCCGTGAACTGTCGCAAATCGACTCCGACCATCATTGCGGCGATCCGTGGCCGGAGGTCTCGGCTGATCAGCCGTTGCTGCGACGGGTGCATCGCTTCGGCGCGGTGGGGGATCAGGCTTTGTCGGGGTCGAGCGTGGGGGCGGTGCTGTCTCGGCGTATGTCCGCGGCCGGTTTGGATCCGCAGCAGTTCAGCGCGCATTCTCTGCGGGCCGGGTTCGTCACGACGGCAGATGCGGGTGGGGCTTTGTTGACGGCCATCATGCGTCAGACTCGCCATCGCAAACCGGAGACGGTGATGCGCTACATCCGCCACGCTAACCCGATGGCGGGTAATGCGGTGAAAAGCGTTGGCCTGTAGATGGATTCGCTGCTTTCAGACTGGCTTGTCAGCCGCGGGATCGACATCGAAACAGGTTTCCAGCCGCCGCTGGCTTTGTTGATCGAGTTCGCCGCCGAGTGTCCGCAGGCGCCGTCGACGTTGCTCCGAAGCCTTGCCGGCTGGTTGCCGAGCACTGTTGCAACCGGGTGGCGGCCGCCGCCGTGGTTGACAGGCACCGGCACCGTGCGTCAGGTGCGTGATCAGTTGATCGGGTTGCTCGCCGGGGCCGGAATGACCAGGGCTCAGATCAGTGCTCTGAGGAACGGCGACGCCGTGTTGGTGGGGTCGCTGTGGCGGGCCGGCGCGCTTGCGTTGGAGGCGACTACCGACCCAGCCACTTGCTCGTGCTGCGCGCTGGGTCGGTGGGTGGCGGTCGTTGACGGGTACGCCGAAACGCGCAGCCCCGACGACGCCGAACTGGCGCTGCGCCGCATCGACCTGCCCGGTCAGCATGCGTGCCGGTTCGCCGCGGCGTTGGCCCAGTGGGACAGGCGACGTGCGCCGCTACTGGTAGGCATCGACCGACGCGGCTACCTGTCTGATGGTGCGCTCTCGACCAGATCGGTGACGGAGGCGATCTCACAGGCGCGCCGACGCGACGGCTGGGTCAGGACGGCTCCGGCGACCGGGAAAGACCTACCTACCCAGGGTTCTCGTCGGATCCCACCCGACCTCGGAGTGTGGCTGGACAGGTTGGAGGAGGCTGTCCAGGTTGCGCTGGAGCAGTCGGAGCAGATCCTGACCGGGGACTAACCCGACCCTGGCATCGCGGATCTGGCCCATGTAGAAGGTTGTGCTGGAACAGATGAGGGTGCCGTTGCCGGCCGGGTTCGACCCGGACCGTCATTCTGGTGCAGTCGTGAGCAAGGTCCGTCAGGCCAAGGGCCCCGAGTGGAGCTTGGCGAACATCGACACCGACGCTCACGTGGCAGTGTTCCGACGCCACGTCGCCGAGACGACGGTGACTGCTGCAGCCAAGGCCGGTGGCAGCGTGAAGACGCCGGAGAGCTTCCAAGTGTCACTGTCGGCGGCCGACGCCAAGCCGACGATGGGGGAGAAGGTCGCGGCGACGTTGCAGGACACCTACCCCGGGTTCTACCTGACTGACTTCGACCCGCACCTGGCCCGAGCGACCTTGACGAAACTGGACGACGACACAGCACGCTGCCGCGGCGCAGTCGCGACAGCGTTGGGGGTGAAGCCGTGGGACGTTCAGGCCGCCCCGCGCCCCGGTGGTGGCTACCTGTTGGGTCTGCCGAAGTCCTACATGCCGTCCAAGCACGACGAGAAGCTGGACGAGGTCGCCACCAGCGTCGTCGGGCAGTTCGGCTGGTACGTCGTCGCGGACGCGAACAAGCTGACGGCTCAGGTCATCCCGAGCGATCCGCCGACTTTTCCACCGACTATCCGATTGAATCTGGCTGGTCTCGGAGCTGATCTGCACCGGACCCCGATCGGCGACATCTTGCCGCCGCCGGGACAGAAGAAGTACGACACCGTGAGCATCGACTGGCGAGCTCACGCGTTCGGATTGGTCAGTGGCACCGCGGGCGCGGGCAAGACGAACACGTTGAACAGCATCATCGCCGACCAGGTCGCCGGGGGCGCTGCGCTGGTCATCGTGGACGAGCCGTCCAAAGCGATCGACTACTCCTGGTGCAAGAAGTACGTGCGCGACGGCGGCTGGGGCTGTGACGGTTTGCGTTCGGCGGTGACGGCGTTGGCGTTGGTCTACGAGGAGGGCAACCGCCGCGCCAAGGTGCTGGAGCAGGCCGGCGTGACCAACTGGTTCGACCTGCCCGACCACCAGCGGTTCCCGCCGATCCTGTGCATCGTGGACGAGGTGGCCGGGTTGCTGGTGGGGGAGAAGCTTCCGCCTGGAGTGGACCGGAAGATGCCCGAAGTGCAAGAGGTTATCGAGGAGAACCGACTGAAGTTCAAGCTGCAACGCGTCATCACGAAGATTGCCGCGGAGAAGCGGTTCGTCGGTATCCGCATGTTGCTGAGCAGTCAGGTGTCGAACCAGAACTCAGGACTGCCGCCGTCGTTGAAGACGCTGCTTGGTCAGCGTGTTCTGATGGGGCCGAACCCCTCGAAGACACAACGTGATCAGGCGTTCAGTGTTGCCGACCGCGTACCGACGGTGCCGGACAACGTCGCAAACGGCGGCATGGTCTCCAAGGGCGTCGGCGGGGCCGAGCTCGAAGGGCAAGCGCCGGTGGTGTTCAAGTCGTTCTTCGCGACCTCTGGCCAGCTCGACGCCGAACTTGCCAGCCGTGGCGTGCCCACCACGTCCCGGCCGGAGCCGACACAGGCGGAGATGGACGAATACTGTCCCGTGTCGGAGGAAGACCTTGACGACGAAGGCCCAGCCTTCGACCCGCGCCGCGACGCTCCGGAGACGTTCAGCGACGACGGTGAGCAACTGTTCGGCGCGGCAGCGGCAGCGGCAGCTAGTAGGCGCCTAGAGGCGCAGGCCAAGGCTCAGCGTGCCGCTAAAGATGCGGGTGCTGGGACGTCAGGCGCCGATGGCCCACGGTGCCCGTCGTGCCGAGCACCCATTCGTAGCGACGGGACTTGCGAATGCTGAGGATGTTCGAGTGGCGGTTCGCGGAGAACATCCTGCTTCGCGCTGTCGGGAAGCTGGTGTACCTGATCGCGTGGATCGTTGGCTTGGCTGTGGCCGGCGCCATTGTGTTGTGGGCGCTCAAAGCGTTCGGCGTCATCGACGTTTTCGCCACGATCAGTCAGTTGCGCGCCAGGATCGGCCTGACCGATTGGAAGAAGACTGCCGGTAGCGCGGTCGGGGTGATCTTCCTCGCCTGGCTGGCGTGGTCGGTCATCGACAGCCCGCCGTCCGGCTCCGGCAACTACAGCAACAGCCAGCAGAACTACTACAACCGGCGCAACGTCACCTACGTCGACCGCCGCGAGATGCGCCGCATGGAACGCCAGCAGGACCGTCGTGATCGACGGGACCGTCAGGACGGCCTGTGATGCGAGCAATTCCGCAGACGTACGCCGGTGTCCGGTTCCGCTCCACCCTCGAAGCCGACTGGGCGGTCAACCTTGATGCGCTGCGGATGGTGTGGCAGTACGAACCAGAGGGGGTCGTCATGCCCAGTGGCACCTACTACCGCTGTGACATGTATCTGCCGCGGCTGAGCACTTTCGTCGAAGTGAAGGGACCCCACAACGAACGGCTCTGGAAACCGGGGGAACTGGCTACTGCGACCATGCACGCACCCGGCTGTGAACACGGCCAACCGGTTGAGGTGTCCGGACTGCATGACGATTGCGCGTGCGGGTTCGGTCCGTCTTTCCCTTGGCGGTTCGTCGTGGTCGCGCGCCCGGGGGAGCGAGGACGAATTGCGTTTCATGCAGCACTTGATGAAGCCAAGGCAGTGATCGCATTGTGTTCGGTCTGTATGCAGTACAGCTTCGCCGACGTCAACGCACCATGGCACTGCCGACGGTGCCGTAGCAGCGGTGCAGTGAAGGTGCTTCGTTCCGGCGACGTCACATTCCGCCAGATCGACCACGAGGCGGGCAAGCATCGAGCAAGGCGCCAAGCCGCCAAGAGAGGGGCCCGCGCGCAGCCGTCCCGGCGCAAAGCGGGCTGAGCCGCCAACCAACATGGCGTGACCACAGTTGACGCATCAGGCGCGATTCACGGCAACGACGGACGGTTTGCCGGCCACATTGCCGGTGAACCGGACGACGGACTCGAACTAGCCCAGCCGGGCGCCACCGGCGACGACCTGCCGAACGACCCGGATATCCGCGCCAGAGATGCTGCGACGCAGCGGCGACTGCGCCAGGTGACGATCGACCCCGGCACCGGTGGCTGCCCGCCGGTCATGGTGGGCGACGTCGACATCGCCAACACCTACATCGGTAACATGCCGCTGCGCGCCCGAGCCCACCTTGCTCTGTATGCCGAGCACATCGAGCAAAACCCGGGCCACCAGGTACCTGAGAGCCTGCGGGATGCGCTGACGGCTAGCCGCGAAAAGGCGTTGGCGGCAAGGGAACTGCACGAACAGTTCGGGGGGAACGTCAGCGTCCACGATGATCACTTCGGTTCTGACCCGCGCAACACGCAGCGGGTCACGTCGTGGACGAACGCCGACGGCGAGCTGGGCGTGGCCGCGCGGGAATGGGACGCCGCTAGCTTCCGCTACGAAGACGCTCACGGAGCGCCGGTCGAGTTCACCGAGACGCAGGACTTCGACGTCCATGACGGCATGGGCCCGGCGGTGGAGAAGCGGTTCGTCTCGGCGACCCGGTTGCCCGACGGCGAACTACTGCGCCCGCAACGGGTCGAATGGGGCGACGGCGACTACCGGTTGCATTTCGAGCGGCAACTACCGGACGGCGGCGCCCACACCTGGTCCGCCGACCCCGACGACCAGTCTGAGGCGTACCACGACAAAGACGGTCTGGTTCACCGCGACGACGGTCCAGCAATGATCGACGAACGCTGCATCGAGTACCGCCGGCACGGCATCACACATCGCGACCGCAATCAGGGGCCGGCGGTCATCGGATCGGACGGCAAGGCGCACTTCATCGAGAACGGCCGCAACGTGGACGACCAAATATTCCCCGGCCGGGCGCGGGCTGTCGGACTCGAACCTGACCCGGCTGGCGGCTGGCTTGTGCCCGGAGCCGGTCCACGATTCAACCCGGCGGACGCCTACTACGAGGGCCGATTCGACGGGGAACCGGCATGACGGCTCGTGACGCATCGGGGCTCCTCGGGCTCGCTGGGCACACCGGGCTCCGCTCGACGCACGGTGCGGCCAGACACAACCAGGAGGGGTCCGAATGTGCACGGTCGATGCGTCGGGTGCGATCCACGGGTCCGACGGCAAGTTCGCGGGCCACGTTGCGGGAGAGGCGGATTCGTCGGTGGCCTTGGGCGAGCCCGTGCCGGATCAACCGGATGCGGCGGTCGACCCCGGGGGCACCAGCCACGACCATGTGGTGCTGACTCAGCGTTGCCGTACAGCACAGCGTGTGCTGCGCGACGCCCGCATGGATCCTCGGACCGGCGGCACGCCACCGCACATCGTGGGCGGCGTCGACATCGCGAACACACCGGTCGAAGACTGGCCGGACAGTGTGCGGTCCGGGGTTGGCAATCTCGGGTTGGGGCTGAGCCTCACGACACAGCGACCGGCTTCGGAAGCCATGCTCAGGGACGTTGAAGCGCACGAAGCGGCAGGCGGCCGCATCGAGGTCATCACCGACAAGCGTTCCCGGCAAGTAGTCAGATGGACTCGCGACGGCCGACCTTGGCGCGACACCAGCGGGTGTCGGCAGATGGGCGTGCCGGTGGAGTTCACCGACCGCACGCCGACCGCCGTCTTGACCCCCGACGGGAACCTGGTGAAGGCAGCCTTGCGCGACCAAGGCATGCTCTCCCATACCGACCCTGACGGGACGATAACCAGCTTCTACCCGCTGACAGGGACGCAATGGTCCGTCGATGAGGAACGTCGTCCGCACCGCACCGACGGTCCGGCGTACCTGGGCGACCGAACAATCGAATACCTACGCCGAGGCATCACCCATCGCGAGGCCGACCAAGGACCGGCCATCGTCGGCTATGACGGTCGGGTCGACTACGTGGAGTTTGGTGCGGGTGTTCAGCCAACCGAAGACCAGATGGCACGGCACAATGTGGTCCGCGCTGAGGATGGCTCGCTACGGCTGAACGGGTTCCATCACGATGAGGGCGACCGGCTTTTGAGTTGGTACAACCGTGGTTTCATCGTCTGACCCGAAACGGAAGCCGCCGCCAACCAACAAGGCATGAGCACTGTTGACTCCAGTGGCGCGATTCACGCCGCCGACGGTAGGTTCGCCGGTCACGTTGCGGGAGAGGCGGATGCGGCGGTGGCATTGGCAGGGGTAACACAGGCAAGTCCCGACTTGGATCAGATCAACGCCGCCAATCTGGACATGGCTGAGCAGATCATCCAGATCCAGCAAGACCTGGATGAAAAGGTCGCTGAACTGCAGGCCCGGCAGATGGCCGCTGCGCTGGTCGCTGACGGTGGGCTGCCGGATGGCGCGTTCGCCGAGATCTCCTTCGACGAAGACGACGGCGACCTGACAGCGACCATCTGGTCGCAGGGCGACTACAACCTTTTGGCCTGCAGCGACCCGATGACCGGTGACCAGGCTGTTGCATTCCAGCAGCGATACGGCGACGGCACCGATGTCGGGCTCGACGTGGACAAGATCCGCAGAAGCGTGTTGAGCCCGATGGAACGGGTGCTCGGAGCGCAGCCGTCTCAGGCTGTCGGAACACTGACTGCCGCACGGTGGCAGTCGAGCCGGGACGACCTCGCCCGGGCCGAGCTGACCACGGTTCGCGACCGGGTCCGCGAGCAGTGCCCCACCGCACGCTACGTCGGCGTGATCGACTCCGACGGCAGCTACGAACTGGACGCAGTCACCGATGTTCAGGGCAACACTCTGCCGTTCGAGGACCCGGGTGACGGGGAGATCTTCGACGCTCTGCAAACACCCGGCGAGTCCGGCTACGGCAACATCGACGGCACTGGTCTGGCACCGCGCTGGTCGCGAGGGAAGTACCACCGCCTGTACGACCTCGACAACATCTCCGGAGTAGCGCTATGACCACGGTCGACGCCGCTGGATTCCTGCGGCTCGCTCCGCATCGCCTTCGCCATCACACCTTGCGCATCGGGCTTCGCTCGGTGCACGAGGCAACCCGACGCAACCTGGAGGTTCTGATATGAGCACGGTCGATGCGTCGGGCGCGATCCACGCCGCGGATGGCAAGTTCGCCGGCCACATCAGTTCCGAATCGACCGTGACGTTAGCGTCGGCGCCTGCGGTCCTCGGCGTCCCGCAGAACGCGGAGCAGATGGAAGTTGGCGACAACCTGGCCGCCGACGTGTTGGACACCAATCTGGCGCTGCAACACTTCGACTTCCCCGAGCGGGGAGCGCTGACCCGCGAGGCTCACGGTGCATCCCTTCGCTCGATCCGCCACGAACTCAGTTCGCGCTACCCAGGCTCGACAGCGGTCGTCTTGGAGTACGACCACGACAGCCGCGACTGGTTTCCCGACCGCGTGTTGGACGGCTCGGGCGAGCCGATGGTCCTGGACGCCGGCGGAAATACCTACCTGGATCTGGTTGACGCCGGAGAACTGACTGACCGGCTGTGGAACGCGCGAGTGAACCTGGCCAACTACCACCCCGAAGGCGCTGACCGCACCGGGTCAGTGACGTTGAGCTTCGACCAGATCGACCAGGACTACCCACCCCGAACCCCGCAGGAAGCGGCAGCCGACCTGGACTCCGCGATCGACGCGCATCTCGCCGAGTTGCAGCGTCGAACGGGAGAACTGCGCAGCGAGCTCGCCACCCGACGCAGCAACGGAGAACCAGCATGAGCACGATTGACCCCAGCGGCGCGATCCACGGAAGCGATGGCAAGTTCACTGGTCACGTCGCGGGAGAAGCGGACGACTCCGTCAGCCTCACCTCTGGATCCTCCGGCCCGGGCAACCCACTGGACGACGACGCGACCCTCGAAGCGGTTGAGCGACGCAATCTCGCCCTGGCGCGGTCACTCGACGCGATCGAGGATCAGATCAACAATGCCGACGCCGACCTGGCAGTCAAAGACTTCGCGGCACAGTTGGCTCGGGCGGAGCGCGACACTCCCTCCATCCGTGACGCCCAGGTCGCGACCGTGTTCGTCGACCGCAGTGATGTGGACGGCCGGATCGTGCTGACGCTGTGCCCGGACGACGACGACATGCACCCGATCTACCGCACGATGCGGGACGGCTCGACGTTGGCGTTCAAGGAACGCTTCGGGGTGGCCGGCCGCGAAGACGACTTGGTCGACCTGACCAAGTTGCGCGCCGAAGCAAGGAAGCCGGCAGCGACTGGACTGTGGGAAGTCAGGGATGCCGCGGAGCGTGCGACCGCGAAGCAGGCGCACGCCACGATCCGTGACGAGGTCCGGGACGTGGTGCCGGCAGGCCGGTTCGTGGCGTACTTCGATGACGCCGACGGGCCGCAGATGGAAGGCGTGTACGACGCCGACGGCAGCCAGGTGTACGGCGACCAGTCCGACCCCAGTTGGCACACCGACTTCGCCGCGCGTGACGACGACTTCGAGATGGACGTCAACGACGACCTGAACGCACTCGGGGACCGCGCCGAGTATTACTGGCCCGACGCCCATGCGGAGTGGGTGCCGCGCGGGTGCAACGTCATCGACCTCGACGCCGACCCGGAGTATCTGCGATGAGCACGGTCGACGCCTCCGGGCTCCTGCGGCTCGCTTCGCGACGCCTTCGTCGCCACGCCCCGCACACCGAGCTTCGCTCGGCGCACGAGGCAACCCGACCGGGCCTGGAGGTTCTGGCATGAGCACGGTCGACGCCTCCGGCGCTATCCACGGGTCCGACGGCAGGTTCGCTGGCCACGTCAGCTCCGAGTCGGACGTGACCCTGGAGCAGCCCGTCGGGCCGCCAGCAGGGAGCCGCTACGTGACGGCGCAGCGTTCCGGGGAGACCGTGTACCTGACGGCCAAGCAGTACGGCGACAAGACGATGCTGTCCTGTTCGATCGAGCCGACGCCGGTCGCCCCAGGGGGCATTGACGACGTGCTGGGACGCGCCGCGGAAGACCCCACGCTGTCAGAGGTGGGCGTGACCGACCCGGAGCCAGATCAGCAGATGCTGCAGCGGGCGGCGTCCAGTGCCCGGCGGGCTTTCGACCTGGGCAATGCTGCTTGGGCGGTTCAGCGGCAGCAGCATGAGAAGTCTGCGATCGCCGCAGCACAGTATGTGCGGGCGTACTACCCGGACGCTGCCACGGTGACGTTCCGCGACAGCGACGAGTACGCCGACGACCGGTGGCATCCGCGGGAGGTGGTCGCCGCCGACGGCACAGTCTTGGAGGACGACCTGTGGGACACCGCCGCATACTCGGACATCGAAGGGGTGTCCGGCGGACTGGTCTACACCGAGGCGTCCATGTCGCCGCACTTCAAGGCCAGCGTCGGTTTCGGCGACGTGCGGCTGTTGACGATGAACATCGACGGAGTGCTCAGGCCGGACGGCTCGGAGTACAACCGCGACACTAGCGTGCGGCGGATCAGCCCGTTCGTCGGCGGATACCTGGCCGCCCACGGCGAGGAGGCCGACAAGCAAACGGCCGTCAAAGACATGCTCACCGACCTACATCACTGGGCGAAAGCCAGCGACGTCGACCTCGACGCGGCCATGGCCGGCGCTTCCTGGATGGCCGATGAGGAAGACGCCGAATGGGGCGAAACCACATGAGCACGGTCGTTACCGCCGGATTCCTGCGGCTCGCGACGCGTGTCCGCGCCCCGCACACCGAGCTGCGCTTGGCGCACGGGGCAACCCGACCTGGCCTGGAGGGGTCTGCATGAGCACGGTCGATGCGTCGGGTGCGGTCCACGGGTCCGACGGCAAGTTTGCGGGTCACGTTGCGGCAGAGTCTGATTCGTCTGTGATGCTGACATCGGCGGCAGAGGCGCAGCCGGATCACGACCAGTACGGGCCGTTGCGGGGCGACCTCGACCGCGTCATCGCTCAGCAGTTCGCTCACCTGTCGACAGCGCAGTTGCGCGCCAAGATTGAACAGATCAAGACCGCCAACAGTGACGACCCCACCTACGAGTTGAACCGCAGACTCGCGACCACTGGCCAGTCGTTCCGGTGGGTTCGAGAGGGTCGTCGAGAGAAGATCGAGATCTACACACAGGGGGAGCCGGGCAAGCCGTACTACGTGCCCGCTGGCCAGCCGGTTCCCACAGAACGCACTGAGGTGGTGCGCCGCTTCAATGAAGCCGCCAGCAAGGCTGCGCGCGGCGAGTCGTTCACCGATTCCGACGCCGCCGACGTCGCGAGGTATCACGCGACGTACGGTCTGCGCGACTTCGCCGACGGCAAGCCGGTCCTGTCAGCCGAGCTCAAACACGCCACTCGTTGGCTGCGCAACCACCGAGTCGAGCAGCCTGAACTCGATGCTTTCGACGCCTGGGTCGACTCTAAGAATCCACACCCTCAAGTACCTCAGACCTAAGAGAAGGGACAGTCACGCGATGACCACAGTTGACGCTTCGGGCGCGATCCACGCAAGCGATGGCAAGTTCACGGGACACATTGCAGGAGAGGCGGATTCGACGGTCAGCCTGTCGACCCCTGGTGGCGCGCAGCTCACCGACCGGCTTTCGCGTGCGGGTGAGGCGACCCTCGAAATGGAGTCGTATCTGCTTGCGATGAGGGAGCAGATCAACGAGGAGATGGCTCGTCTCGCGGGCCGCCACCTGGCCCTGGAACGCGCAGAGGTTTCCTCGGCCAGTGGGCAACCGGATGAGGCAACTCAGGCCGAGGTGACATACGAGTTCGACGGTGACGACTCGGTGGTTTGGATCGAACCAGAAGAGGATGGCGACCGAATCTCGCAACAGTTTTCGATGCCTGCAGACGAAGTAGGCGCGTTCCTGGATCGTTTTGCAGTGCCCGGCACGATGAACCACGACGCCGCCAGCGCACGCATTGACCTGGAGAAACTTCGGCGCGAGCTGGACGCACCCGGCAGGCCGATCGACGTGGTGCACCGAGCCTCCAACGCGGGCACCGACATCGCCTCAAAGCGTGACCTGGAGAGCCTGCGGGACATGGTTCGGGCCGAGTGCCCCAGCGGCAGGTTCGTTGCTCTCCGCCGCCCGGACGGTTCCGACTACTGGCAGATCGACGCCGTGCTGGATTCTGACGGGGCTGACGTGGACTTCGACCCCTGCCGGATGATCGGAAACGAACATCCTGAGTCCCTGGTGCAAGGGGCTGCCGAAACCGGGTTCGCGACAGCCTGGACGCAGTTCGGTGGCCGGGACGCCAGCCTCGAACCGGACATGGCGGACACTTGGGACAGCCTGTACGAAGCGGTCATTGATCTGGATGACCTTTCACGTCGCTGACGGGAGTGCGCCGCCAACCAACAAGGCATGACCACGGTTGACATCACAGGCGCAATCCACGGTGCTGACGGGAAGTTCGCTGGGCACATTGCGGGGGAACCTGACGACGGACTGAGCTTGGAGCACCCGGTCGTTGCTGCCAGCCCGTACGCCGACCTCAAAGGCAAAGATCGGGTCGAGGCGATGAAGGCCGACCTGGAGAAGGCGGTCGGCGACCTGGTCGAGTCCGGGCAACTGGGTGCCTACCTGGACGCACGACGCGCCAACGGCATGTCTCGGTGGTCGACCAACAACCAGATGCTGGCGGCGTTGCAAGTCGCGCAACGCGAAGGGTTGACCGAGCCCGATCAGATCTTCACCCGGATGGGGACCATCGACGCGCGCGGGTTCCGCCAGTGGGAGAAGGCTGGACGCGAAGTCACCAAGGGTCAGAAGGCTCTCTACATCCTGGGGCCGAACAAGAAGTGGATCACCGAGGAGGATCCGCACCGCCCAGGCAAAACCCGCAAGAAGCAGATCACGGCGGGGTTCTCCGCGGTCGCGGTCTTCGAGGCCAGCCAGACCGAAGGCGAACCGATCGCCCAGCACCCTGCGAAGCCGTTCACCGGCGAGGTGGAGTCAGGCACCAGCAAGGCACTGCAGGACTTCGTTGCCTCGCGTGGGTTCAGCTACCACGAGGAGGAGATCGCCGGCTGCGACCCGGTCAACCTGACCGGCACCCTCGCGTACGTGAGCCCGACCAGCAAGAAGCTGGTCGTCGACTCGCGGTTGTCGGACACCCAGAAAGCGCAGGCGTTGGCGCACGAAGCAGGGCACATCGCGTGCGGACACTGTGACGGTGACGCACCGGACTACGCCTCGCACCGCGGGCAGATGGAGTCTGAGGCGGAGTCGTTCAGCTACATGGTGCTGCGGGAGCGAGGCATCGACGCCGCCCAACCGAACAGTTTCAGCCCGGGTTACGTTGCCGGCTGGTCCAAGGGTGACCCGAAGGCGGTCACGCAGGCCCTGGACAAGGCGGGTAAGGCGTTCAACGCGCTGCGTGACGAAGCGGGCTGGGAGTAGTCCGCAGCTAGGACTCGGCCCCGCCGAGGTCGATCAGGTTGATGTCCCGCGACGCCCAGTCCGGCGTCGTGTCCGGCCAGTGGTCGCGGGCGATGTCTCCCATGTCCTGGATCAGTCCAGCCGTCTCGCTCTCGAAATCGTCGTCGCGAACGGAGGAGTCGGTGTGCCAACTCGGGTCGGCTTTGTCGCCGTACACCTGGTTCCCATCGGCGTCGTACAGTCCGTCCAGCACCGGGCCATCAGCATCGTTGAAGTACGCCACGAACCGGGCACGCGGGCACTTGTCTCGCACGTCGGTTCTCATCCGGGAAAACGACAACGTCCGTCGCTGCTGGTTGGCCGCATCGGCAACCTGCCACACGCCATCGGGCTGTTCCAAAGCACCCTCGCGACGCAGCTTTGCGACGTCTAGCTCCCACTCCTCATCCCACACGTCCCCGTCGTCTGGGTCGACGGCGAACCGCTCGTAGAACCCGCTGAGTATGCGGCTGTTGGCCCAGACTTTCAGCACGGTTCGGCGGCCGACGGGCGACGTAGACCGCGCGTTCGCCGTCTTCTTCATCGTCGGTGATCGATACCGCTGCGGTGTCGACCCGGGTGAGGTTCAGGTCGATTATTTCCGCGGCCGCCCACTCAGCAGTCATTTCCCGCACGAACAGTTGCGCATCCAGGCGGTCCATCTGTTCTTGGATCGCATTGCGCGCAGCACCGACCTCGCTGGTGTAGGCCCGGTGAGCGGCCAAGGCTGCCTGGTCGCTCAGCGGAATCGCCTGCGGTGTAAACAGACTGGACGAAGTCAGGGATATGTCGGGCTCTAAACCTACGTGGCCGGTGAACCGTCCGTCACTGCCGTGAATCGCGCCCGACGCATCAACGGTAGTCATCCGAATCCTCCCTTGTTGCCTCGGGCGCCGCGCTGAGCTCGATGTGCGAGGTGTGATGACGGAGGCGATGCGGAGCGAGCCGGAGGAGTCCGGAAGCGTCGACGGTGCTCATCACAGATCCCCCTCGGCGTACATGTTCATCAAGTCGCAATCGGGGTCGTCGGCGACAGCTTCGACGTACAGGTTGCCATCTTGAGGGTCCAGTCGAACACCGTGGCGCGCCAGCAGGTCGGGGGCGAGCTCCGAGGCTGGAATGTAATGGCCCAACTCGTAGTAGCTGCACTGGCCATCGGCGTCGATCTGTTGGGGTCCATCGCTGCGGTCGCGGTGGGAAACGCCGTGTTCGTACCACTCGACGCTGTCGGCGCTGATCCACGCAGCCTTTCCGCCGCTGCGGTGGAACTTCCCGTCGGAGTCGGTGAACTCGTCGGCGTTGCTCGCCAAGTAGCGGGTGTGCGTACCGCCTTCTGCGGCGTTGGTGATGAACGGCATCAGGGCGCCGGTGCGTGGGTCGGTCTCCTGCCGGACGACAGCGCCGTCACGCATGATCCATGCGGTCGGTTGCCGGTCGAAGGTTTCCACCGGCAGCCCGATGTCGTAGTCATCGAACGCGTCCGGGTCGGCCGGCGTTGTCTGTCGCCACAGGTTGCCGTCGGTGTCGGTCCAGCGGACGTGCTCCTCACCTCGGACCGTGTCGATGTCGACGCGCCCGCCGGCCGCTTCGTGCGCGGCGTACAGCGACTGGACGCGCGCCTGAACGGTGGTGTGGACCCGTTCCAACACGGTCTTGATTTCGGCTTCGCGCGCATTGGGTGCCAGTGGCTCGGCCAGGGCAACCGACGAGGCTGGTTCGCTGGCGATGTGCCCCGCGAACTTGCCGTCGCTGCCGTGAATCGCACCCGACGCATCAACCGTGCTCATGCTGACTCCTCTCGGCCCGGTCGGGTTGCCTCGTGCGCCGAGCGAAGCTCGATGCGCGAGGTGTGATGACGAAGGAGTCCTGAGTCGTCAACAGTGGTCATGCCCTATTGGTTGGCGGCGGAGCTCAGTTGCCGAGACTGGCGAACTGGACGGTTGTGTTGACCGTGACAGGGATCGTGACTGTGCCTGGGATGACCGGTGTGAGCGTGAAGGTTTGCGGCGTGGGCACGGCGCTGCTGGTGGTCCCAGGGGTGGGCGTCGCCGTGCTGGTCGGCGCTTCCGGAGTCGTGGAAGTGGCAGCACTGGTCGAGGGCGTCGGGGCGCTGGTCGGCGCCGCAGGTGTGACTGTGATCGTTGGAGAGGCGGTCCGGGGGTCAGTCGTGGTTCCGGTGTAGGTGACTTGCATCGACAGGGCGAGCGAAGCGTGCCGCGCCGGAGCAGCGAATACCAGCGTTGTCTGTTGACCGGTGACGGTCGCCGACCATGCTTTCGTGCCGCCCAGTCCGGCAGCGGTCACCTTCGGGGTGAGCTTGTACACCGCTGGATCGACGCCACTGAGCCGGTACGTTGCCGTGGTGGTTGGCAAGATGGTGACAACCGTCACCCACACGGTTCCCGTTGGGGCCCAGCCGCTTTCCGGGTTATAAGCGGACCGCGTGACCGACACGATGCCGCACGTCGCGTTGATCTGGACCCCGGTGCTGGAGTCGAACCCGGACTTGATGGGCGGGCAACTGCCTGTGCCGACATTCGACAGGTTGTCGTAAAGGCCAGCCGCAACACCTGTAGTCAGCAGCCGGCCGGTGAACGGATCGTATTTCTGGACCAGGCCCGCGTACGTCACTTGCACGACAGCACTGGAGACGGCGCTGGCCGGGATCGCTACTACCGCTTTGCCGCCGCCGTTGAGGTTGCCCGCCAACGATATTGCGCGGCCACCGGCCAGCAAGGCGATCTTTGTGCGGGATGCGCTGGACGAGGCTGGTGCGTCGACGCCGGCGGTCGGTGCAGGCGCGGTGAACGTCCACCCGATAGGTAGCAGCGTGAAGTCCGACTGGCTGGGTGCGGCGCGCGTGGTCGAGGGGGTGCTCGTCGCGTCAGCCGCCGTGTACGTCCCGTTGGAGACGAAGTACGCCTTGGTGTCGCCTGTCAGGTAACTCGAAACGTTGCTGCGGTCGGCATAGAACGACCAGGACCCGTCCGGCGTGGACAGCTTCCCACCCGCGCCAGCGTCCGCAAAAGATCCCTGGTAGGGCTCAGAAGACCACGCAGCCACCTGGATGGAGCCGTGCACGTTGGCGCCCGAAGTTTGGGTGACCGTCGCGGTGACGGTGCGCGTGGCGTCTGGTGCGCCGGAGCATCCAGCAACCAACGTTGCCGAAGCAATCAGAACCGCGGTGGTGGTCAGGAGGCGACTGCGCATGTTGGTACGGTGCGACGTCCGTCCGCTGGCGCAGCCGTCCGTCGACAAGTTTCGCCCGCCCGCGTTGCGCGCGAACAGACGAAACCGACTGCGACGTCCGTCCGCCCTGCAGCGGTCAGCCGGCGTTGCGTAACAGCGCCGCTTCGGCTGCCGCTCGGCTCGAACCCCGCCAACGGGCATGTTTCCAACGGTCTGCGCGGTGAGTGTGCGCGTCCAAGAGGCTGAGCGTGTCCGCAACCCACAAACGGCCAGAGCCAGTGATCGGGCTGGTCGGTGCCTGCTCGAAGCCCACCGGTCGGCCGTCGCGCTCAACAATGACGACGCCTGGAGCGTTCACCTGGACACGCCCCTGCGCGAAAAGACCGATCGAACCTTGGACGCCAGCCAACACGTACCAATGAACGCGCCGGCCACGGCAAATGCTAGGAGGAAGGTTGCTCCGTTCGGGGCACCACTAGCGGGAAGCATCGCACTGTTCATGTCGCTACGGTGCGACGGGTGTGGACGCCGAGCTACCGTTCAACGCCTCGCCAGTACCTGCGTAGCCACCAAGCGGAAGCGAGGGTGCCCCGTCCTTTAGGGCGGGGGTGAATCGCGTCCGTGACGCGGACACTTCGGATCATCCGTCGCACCGTGTGGGGTATGAGGGTGATGTTGTCGGTGCCTGGTGATGTGGTGGAGTCGTGAAGGTTCGTTACACCTACCGGTTGCGCCCGGGCGCTCAGGCCCGCGCGTACTTGGGGCGGGAGTGGGATGCGTGCCGGTTCGTGTGGAACCAGTTGGTCGAGGCGTCGCAGACCCGGTTCCGGCAGGCTCGTGCGACCGGGGATCTGGCGGCGACGTTCGGTTACAAGGATCAGGCGGCGCTTGTGACGCAGTTGCGGCACAACGTTTCTGGTCCCGGCGTCGATGCCGAGGGGGCCAACTGGTTGGCGCTGTCGGCGCAGGATCCGCAGCAGCAGACCTGCCGCGCGTTCGCGAAATCGCGCACGAAGGCGTTGCTGGACCGTAAGAACAAGGTCCGGGTCACGAGGCGGGCTGGGTTGCCTCGGTTCAAGTCCCGGCACCACTCGTTGGCGACGTTGTCGTATGCCGGGCACAACTTCGGGCTTACCACTCACCCGGCCACCGGGCGGGATGCCCTGCGGCTACCGGGTGGGGTGTTGATCCCGGTGGTGTGGTTACGGCCGTTGCCGGGCAAGCCGAGTTCGGTGACGGTGTTCCAGGACGCGGTCGGGCACTGGTACGCCTCGTTCGTGGTGCAGGCACCGGATGAGACGTTGCCGGCGGTGGGTGATGGTCGGGTGGTCGGAATCGACTGGGGCATCAAGCAACTGGCGACCACGGTCACCGCGCATGTTGATGACGCCGGTGTGGTCACGCAGGTGGACGAGTCCGGCACCTTCGACTTGCTGTACCCAGGGCACGGCAAAACAGCCGCGCAGAAGCTGGCGCGGTATCAGCGGATGATGGCCCGACGCTCCTACCAAGCGCACGGCAACCCCAGGGGCACCCCGCCAACCAAGGGTTACCGGCGGGCCAAGAAGTTGACGGCCAAGGCGCACCAGAAGATCGCGAACCAGCGCAGCGACACCGCCCACAAATGGGCTAAAGCCCTAGTGGCTCAGCATGATCGGGTCGCGGTCGAAGACTTCCGACCCAAGTTCATGTCCAAGAACCGGTCCCTGGCGCGCAAGGCCGCGGACGCCGCGTGCGGGGCGACCAAAGCGGCCATGGTCTGGCAAGCGGCCAAAGCCGGCCGTGATCTGAAACTGGTGAACCCGGCGTTCACCACGATGGATTGTTTCCACTGTGGCGCGAGAGCCAAGCACCGCATCCCCCTGGACCAGCGCACCTACACCTGCACTTCGTGCGGTGTCGCCAGCGACCGGGACAAGAACGCTGCAGCCGTCGTGGTTGCCCGCGCCTTCGGGCGGGGCAGCACGACCCACGGTTCACCCGTGGACAAGGCTGCCGGGGCTGGTCAACGCCCCGCAGGTATTGAGGGCGTAAGACCGGAACCCGCCGCAGCGCGGGCACCGGCAGCCTGAGTCTGGAATCCCCGCCCTTTAGGGCGGGGAGGTGTCAAACCAGAAAACTGATGTACGCCAAGGTGATTCGGTGCGGCTGAAGGTCGATGTAAATAGCGAGGCAGGTCATGGCGATGTTGACGCCTAGGAGGATCACGGACAGTAACGACGGGGTGTCCGCGGCCAGCCATGGTGCGAATACAAGGGCGGCCAACAGGACGTCGAGGGCGACGTAGAACCAGATTCGTCGCCGCACCCTTGCATTCGGCGAAGGGGTGTACGTGGACTTCATCGCGCGGCCGGTCGCAACGCTGAGCCGGCCCAGGCTTCCACGCCTGCGCGTAGAGCATCGGCGGCGGCGGCGTTCGAGGGATCGGCGTGGATGGCTAGTGCTGCGGCACCGGCCACTGAGAAGTTGATCGCCTGCTCGATTTTGGCGCGTTCGATGTCGGCGAGCGGGTCGCCGGGCAGGAACAGGCGAACGGTGGCGACACCGCCGGGGAACCGGACCTGGCGACGTGGCGCAATACCGCGCTGGCAGTCGAACCGGGCACCGTTGTTCAGGATCACCTGGCCGCCGACGCTGGACAGGATGTGCCGCGTCAGCAGCACTGGATGCCCGTCGCGTGCGAACACCGACACGACGGCGGTGGTGGGGGTGGCCCAATCGGGCGCCGGGTGCAAGTCGATGACCTCAGCCATGGCGCACCACTGGCATCGACTCAACTGGTGAGTGGGTGTTCACGTCGCTGACGGTGCGACGTCGTGTGCGGTGTTGCCGACGTCGACGAGTCTCGGTGAGCGCGACCAGACCAAGGGTTACGAGGACGATCAGGGTCGTTGGTGCTGCGACGTATACGGCCACCGTTCGCCAAAACCCAGCGTCCAAGACGACAGCGGCGAGGGCGGCCAGATCGGCTGCCGCCGCGACGAACACGCCGAGGATGAGGACAAATCCGGTGCGGCTGTTCGGCGGGCAATCTCTCGGCCACGCCAGCGGTTCGAGTTCCACGCATGCACGGTGCGACGCCTGCGCCAGTCGGCGCGCAGAACGGGTCTCCGGGTTGCTGCTTCGACGTGGGGACTCCGGCGCGACCTCGAACTTGCGCTGCCCGTGATCCGCCGGAGTTGCCCTCACGGTGCGACGAAGGGATTCGGCCTTCTGATCGTCGCACCGTTCGTACGACGGCAACGCGACCCTGCGCGGCCGCGGCAAACAACGACCGGGCGTGCCATCGGCACGTCCGCCATGAGGAGCACGAATGAACATCGTCAAGAAGACTGTGACTAGCGCTGCTGTCGCAGTAGCAGCCCTGTCCGTCGCCCAGGTCGCACCGGCGAACGCCGGGACCAGCATTCGCGGCTGGGTAGCAGGTGATCGGTCGGCAAATGTCCGGTCGGCGCCGTCCACCACAGCCCGTGTCGTCGGTCATCGCGGATCGCACTCGTTCGTCAGCGGCACTCTGGTCAACGGCAGTTGGATCAAGGTCCCCGGCGGGTACATCAACAGGGGTGTGATCGAGTCGCAGTCGACCCGTTTCCGAACTGTCAACGGCCGGTTGTCGACGTCAACCCTGTGCCCGGTGAACAAGCAGTTCAACAGCCCGGGCAGCGTTGGTTACGGCTACACCAAGAACACCCAGCGATACCTGAACTGCTACGCCAACCAGCAACTGAACTCGCTCGAAGCGGCATACAAGAAGCAGTTCGGTCACTATGCCCTGATCGACCTGACCTACCGTCCGGTCGCCGAGCAGCGGTACTGGTTCCGCGTGTTCGGTGCCCCGCGTGAAGCCGTGCCGGGCACGTCCAATCATGGAATGGCAGTGGCGATTGACTTCCGCGAGACCGACTGTCGCGGTGAGGAGTTCGGCTGGGGAGGCGCCGGCAACCGCTGGTTGCGCATCAACGGCGGACGCTACGGGTTCGTCAATCCGTTCCGGTACGGCACCGCCGGCGAGTCCTACCATTTCAACTTCGTGGGCTGAGCCTGGGGAAGGAGCCAGCGCTCATCCCCATCCCCAGCAGTCCCGGTGGGCGTCGATCAGCCAACGATCGACTGACGCGATGTCGGGGCGTTCCGGTACGGCGCAGCGCCCGGAGTTCAGTACCTTCCGGGTGGCGTCGGCGTAGGCGTCGAAGCGCGACAGGACCCCGGACAGTGCCACCTGCCCGGCCCGCACGGCGCGGACCAGGTCGCGGTCGCCGGCATACATCGGCAACTGCAGGTCGCCGGTGGTGGCGACCTCGTGGGCTTGGATCCCCAACCGCAGAATGTGTCCGGCGTATTTGGTGTCGTAGCCGTGCATCTCGATCAGCTCGCGGCGCTTCGGCATTCGAGACTGACGGGTGCCGCGCCCCAGTAGAAGCTGCTTCTGGCTTTCGGCGTACCCGAGGCACCGGTGGACGGTGCGCACCGACAGGAACGCGTGCCGCATCTGGCGCAGTTGCCGGCCGAGATCGGTGACTTCGAGCACCATGTCGGGTGCGGCGAACAGGGGGTCCAACAGGTGCGGATTGCCCTGGCTGGCCAGTTGGACGAAGTGCCGCAACCGATACGTGGTGGTCTCGGTGTCGCCGGCCCGTGACCGCTCGCCGTGACCGGCGTCCCGCTGCACGGTGGCTTTGGTGCGGCTGCCCAGGCCGATTAGGTGCTGGGGTGAGTCCACGGTAATCGCGATGATGTCGGTGTCGGACTGATCGGTCGCGACGCCGTAAGCCTGCGACCCGACGATCACCCGCAGCACAGCGGGATTCGGGCTCACGGCAGATCTCCGGCGTCCGTGACGGCAGCGGCGAGCCCTTGCGAGAGCAGGTTGTTGGTTCCGGTCGACTGGTCGCTACTGACCGGACCTGGCACCGCGAAGATCGGTCGGCCGATTTCGCGGGCCTGGCGGGCAGCGTTCAGGGATCCGGACCGGTGGCTTGCTTCGACCACCAGCATCGAGCCGGACAGGGCGCCGATGATCCGGTTGCGATCCAGGAACGACTGGCGGGCCGGCGCAGCGCCGGGGGCGTACTCGGAGATGACCAGACCGTCGGTGGCGATGCGTTCGATCAGCGGGGCATAGGCCACCGGGTAGGGCCGGTCCACGCCGGATGGCAGAACTGCGACCGTGACGCCGCCCGCGTCGATGGCTCCACGGTGCGCCGCGGCGTCGATGCCGTACGCGGCGCCGGAGACAACCCGGCGGCCCGCCCGGGCCAGGTCGAAGGCGAAACGGTGCGCGGTTTCCCTACCGCCGGCCGTGCAGGCGCGGGAGCCGACGACCGCTACCGCGTCGACGAAGCCGCTCATGGGCAGGTCGGTGCGGCCACGAACCCACAGGCCGATCGGCGGGACGGGTAGGTCGGCCAGTTGGAGCAGCCGGTCGCCAGGGATGAAGCGAGCACCGACGGCATCCGCGGCGTCGAGCACGGCGTCCACGTCGACCCGTGACAGCCGCTGAGCGAGCGGGCCCGGTTTCAAGGACGCCTCGCGCACCACCTCGGCGGCGAAACTGTTGCGCAACCGCTGCACCAGCGCAGCGTTCGGGCCGCCCGCAGCAACCGACAGGGCCACCAGTGCCCGGATGCTGTCGTGCTTGCCGTCCAAGATGCCGGCAGCCGAGTAGGAGATGTCGGTGAGGGTTGTCATGCCGTCACGGTGCGACGGTAGATCTGTCTAGTCGTCGAGCTCGACCCCGCATCGTTGGCATCTGACACTGCGCACAGCAGCCCTGGTGCCGTCCGAGCGGACAATAGTCAAAGTCCCGAGCACGAATCGGTGCCCCTGCGCGCGGCAGAAGCGTCCGTGCCAACCCGGCGGGGGAGAGGCAGTTTCGCGTGGTTCTGCCTGCAAGATGCCGAACCAGCCCGCGAGCCCTGCGTTGGCCAGCACCAGCGGCGCAACGAACCATGCCCACGGGTTGACCGGCCAGCCGGTCCCTGGGTCGATGCAGGTAGCGGCCAATGCGGTGACGAACAGCGACAGGCAGGCCACCACGACGGACGCGGCGGCAAGTACGCGCTTCTCGTGCTGGTCCATTAGCCCGCTGGGATTAGCCGGGGAACGCCACGGTGACGGGGCGCCAACTGGTAGTGCTTGCCGGCGATCACCAAGTGATCGGCCTGCAGGTCGAGAGGGATCGAGGGCAACGTGCGCCCGGACACCTGGTAGACGAACGGACTACCAGAGTCTCGGATCCCGAACTTGTAGTACGCGGCTCCGTCAGAGGTGGAAACAGCGACCCCGGTGTGTCGGGGAGTTACGGCGATAACTCTCATGCCTCCACGGTGCGACGCAGAGGCGCTGCGCTTGTTCCGTCACCAGCCTTCGCACCGCGAGTACGCTTACGTCACGAAACCGCCTGCGACGCAGCAGTGTCGCCTACTCGCGCAGCCCGAGAAACGCGGCGGCTTCTTCGACCAGATCCCACTGCGCCCGGACGCCGTTGTTGATATCGGGGTGAGTGTTGCGCCGCGCCGCCCGGTGCAGCTTGATCAGTTCAGCGCCGGAGGGAGTCTGGGTGACGGCCGTGCCGGAGGCGTTGACCAGAACCTGGATTGCGGTGGGACGGTCCATCACCGAGGCGCCTCTGGCCTCGATCTGCTTGAACCCGGCGTACTGCTCGCCGGAGCCGGTCACGCCGTAGCGGTCCACGGCACGCAGGGCTTCGAGGGTCTTGGCGATCGCTCGAACGTTCTGCTGCCAGTCTTTTGGACCCGAGTAGTACGGGTTGAACAGGCGGTCTGCCCGGAAGACCAGCGGGCCACTCTTGGCCTCGACGTACAGAGCGACCGCGCCCGATCGGAAGTTCGCGCGGGCCCGCAGATCACCATCCAACCGGAAGTCGGCCGCGTCGATGTCGACCTCGATGATCGGGCGGCCAGCTTCGCGCTTGGTGATGTGAGAGATCTCCGTTTTCAGCAGGGCCTTGGTGTCGGCCCACGTCGCCCGGAACTGGCTGGGGCGTTTGCCGTGCTGGCCGATCCACGTCCGGTCGGTCATGGGTTTGAGGTCGAAGAAGTCGGCCACGGCTACGCGTCCTCGTCGAAGTGATCGGTGAGTTCCGTCGGCAGAGTAATGACGGGTGGGACGTGTCTATCGGCGGCCTCGGCGGCGTTGCGCAGTGCCCGTGGCACGGTCGTCAGCGCCAAGTCGGTGACGCGGGGGTCGGGAATGTCGACCGCGACCTCGGTCCGGATTGGGTTGTCGCCGCATTGGAGGCGCACGGTGACCGTCGCGACGACGAGTACGTCGGTGGTTTCCGGCTCGGTGGTGTCGGAGGGCATGGTGTCTACGTCCTTATTCTCTGGGTGGCGTCAGCAGGTGGCGAACGCGCGAGTGAGTGCCGCCTTATCGGCGAGCGGAACGGGCAGTTGGTACTTGACCAGGACCGCGGTGAACTTCGTGGCATAGGTGCAGGCGAACGCCTTGTTGGCGGGCATCCACTGCGAGGGGCCGGAGTCGCCTTTGGCTTCATTTGCTGGGCCGTCGACGGCCAACAGCACCGTGGCGGTGTCGTTGGCGTAGGCATTGCGCTGAGCCTGGGTCCAGGTGTTGGCGCCCAGCCGCCACACGTACGCCAGCGGCGCGATGTGGTCGATCTGCACCGCGGAGGCGTCGGCTTTGGCGAAATGGATCGTCTTGCCCGTGTACGGGTCGTTCAATGTGCCTGCGACCACGATGCACCGCCTGCCGGATTTGAGCTTCACGTCCGACATCTGTTCGCGCAGCACGTCGTCACGGGTGCCACACCCGTTATGCCCGTCCGGGGCGCTGGTGTTGTCGCTCCAGGCGGCGCCGAAGCTGCACGCCTGACCGGTTCGGCATCCACGCTGGTAGCCGGGAGTGTTCGGTTCGCTGGAAAGCGTCTTCAACGCGTTCAGCTTCGCCAGCATCGCCTTGGCGTCGGGCGTAGTCACTGACGGCACCGACGAGGCGCTCGGGGTCGCGATGACGTTGCCAACGTGCGACTTCAACGCGTTGATGGCCCCGAGCGCCAGAATGGCGACCAGGATGACGGAAGCTACGTCCCAGTTGCCGGAGTTGCGGCGGTTCCTACTCATACGGTCACGGTGCGACGTCTGCCCGCTGACGCCAGCGCCCGTCCATCTCGCAGCGCTCAGGCCGGACGTGGAGGCGTGGTCGCTGCGTTCGAACTTGTCCCGCCCTAGCCGGCACGGTCCGGGCCAGGGTGCGACATGATGACGCCCATGCCGTCACCGTCGCCTGCAGCAACCGCCGTCACCATCTATGACGTTCTGGATCAGATCCGGGCGTCAGCGACGTCGGAGTACGACAAGGGTGACCGGTTTGAGCGGTTGATGGTGACGTTCCTGCGGACGGACCCGACGTACGCCGACCAGTTCACCGAGGTGTGGCGGTGGAAGGACTGGCCTGGCCGGGACGGGAAGGTCGATACCGGGATCGACCTGGTTGCAGTGGACCGCCTGACCGGTGGGAACGTGGCGATCCAGTGCAAGTTCTACGCGCAGAATCACCACGTCTCCAAGGCTGACCTGGATGGGTTCCTGGCGGCCTCCGGGACGGCGCAGTTCACGCGGCGGATCATCGTGTCGACCGGTGCCGACTGGGGATCGAACGCCGAAGCGGTGATGCACAACCAGACCATCCCGGTGACCCGGATCGGGATGGCCGAGTTGGCCAGTTCCAGCGTTGACTGGTCGGCGTATGAGATCTCCACCCCGGAGACGATGCCGACCCTGGGTAAGAACACGGTCCGTCCCTATCAGCGCAAAGCGATCGACGACGTGCTGGCCGGGTTCGAGGAGCACGACCGGGGCAAGCTCATCATGGCGTGCGGCACCGGCAAGACGTACACCTCGCTGCGCCTGGCGGAGGAGCTTGTCGGTGCTGGCGGGCGGGTGTTGTTCTTGGTGCCGTCGATTTCGCTGCTGTCGCAGACGGTCCCGGCGTGGGCGAACAACGCGCAGGTGCCGCTGCGGATGCTCGGGGTGTGCTCGGACCCCAAAGCGTCCAAGGCGACCGCCAGCACCGAGGACATTTCGTCAGTGGACATGCCGCTGCCGGCCACCACCAACGTCGACCTGGTGTCTTCCCGGTTGCAGGACGCTGCGACTGAGCCGGACCGGATGACGGTGGTGTTCTCCACCTACCAGTCGATCCAGGTGGTCTCCGAGGCGATCAAGGCCAGCGAGCTGGGCGGGTTCGACCTGATCGTGTGCGACGAAGCGCACCGCACCACCGGTGTCACGTTGGCCGGGGTGGATGAGTCAGCGTTCGTGAAGGTCCACGACAACACGTTCCTGCCCGCTTCTAAGCGGCTCTACATGACGGCGACGCCGCGGATATTCGGGGAAGCCTCCAAGGGCAAGGCGAAACTCAAAGATGCCGTGCTGGCCTCGATGGACGATGAGGCACTGTTCGGGCCGGAGCTGCACCGGCTCGGGTTCGGTGAAGCGGTCAGCAAGAACCTGCTGACCGACTACCGGGTGCTGATCCTGACCGTGGACGAACGGTACGTCTCGGGCAACTTCCAGAGCGAGCTCGCCGAAGACGGTGAGATCCAGTTGTCCGACGCCGCCAAGATCATCGGCTGCTGGAACGGCCTGGCCAAGCACTTCGACACGATGCCGACCGAGCCGCTGGCACCGATGCAGCGTGCGGTGGCGTTCCTGCCCAACATCAAGACCAGCAAGGCGATCGCGTCGGCGTTCCCGGCCGTGGTGGAACGCCACATCGAAACCATCGAACGCCGCACCGCCGAGGATGACGACTTCGAGGATGACTTCGAGGAGTCTGCTGACGGCTCGACTAGCCGGGGTTACGCCGGCGACGAACCGTCGCGTGACCTGCGGGTCGAGTGCGAGCACATCGATGGCACGTTCAACGCGCTGGAGCGCAACGAGCGCTTGGAATGGTTGAAGGCCCCTGCGACCGAGGGGGTCTGCCGGGTGCTGACCAACGCCCGGTGCCTGTCCGAAGGGGTCGACGTGCCAGCCCTGGATGCGGTGATGTTCCTGACGCCGCGCGGCTCCGAGGTGGACATCGTGCAGTCGGTGGGTCGGGTGATGCGCCGGGCACCGGGCAAGGACTACGGCTACATCATCTTGCCGGTGGCCGTCCCGGCCGGGGAGGCCCCCGAGAAGGCGTTGGCGGATAACAAGCGGTACTCGGTGATCTGGCAGGTGCTGAACGCGCTGCGGTCGCATGATGACCGGTTCAACGCCGAGATCAACAAGATCGACCTGAACAAGAAGAAGACCTCCCCCCGGATCGGGTTCGGCGGCATCGACAAGGACGGCAACACCACCGACGGGTCCGCCACCCAGGAAGGGTTGGACCTGGACTTCGGTGAATGGCGGGATGCGATCTACGCCAAGATCGTGCAGAAGGTCGGCGACCGCAAATACTGGGAGAACTGGGCCGGTGACGTCGCCGTCATCGCCCAGCAACTGATTGAACGCCTCACCGGCCTGCTGGGTGATGAGTCGAACACGGCTGAATCAAACACGGCTGCAGCACAGTTCGATGACTTCCTCGAAGGATTGCGCGGCAACCTCAACGACAGCATCACCCGTGACGACGCGATCGAGATGCTGGCGCAGCACCTCATCACCCGCCCCATCTTCCAGTCACTGTTCGGTAGCTACGACTTCGCCAAGTCCAACCCGGTCGCGCAGATCATGGAGCGGATGCTGGCCGTTCTTGACGAGCACGCCCTGGACACCGAAACCGCGAGCCTGGAGCAGTTCTACGAGTCGGTGGCGTTGCGCCTGGACGACATCGACAACACCGAGGGCCGGCAGCGCATCCTGGTGGAGCTGTACGACAACTTCTTCGCCAAAGCCTTCAAGAAGATGGTCGACAAGAACGGCATGGTCTACACCCCCATCGAGATCGTCGACTTCATTCTGCGCTCGGCTGATGATTTGCTGCGCGAGCACTTCGATCAGGGCCTGACTTCTGAGGGCGTGCACATCCTGGACGGGTTCACCGGCACCGGAACGTTCATCGTGCGGCTGCTGCAACTGGGCTTGATCGAACGTGAAGACCTGATCCGTAAGTATCGCAACGAGATTCACGCCAACGAGTTGTTGTTGCTGGCGTACTACATCGCCGCGGTCAACATCGAGTCGGCGTATCTGGACGCCCGCCGCGAGACAGCGCAGGTGCCGGATGACGTCGAGTACGAACCGTTCCCGGGCCTGGTGCTCACTGACACGTTCCAGTCCTATGAGGACGGCGACACCCTCGATGAGAGCGTGTTCGTCACCAACAACGACCGCATCGTCAAACAACGCGCCCTGCCGATCACCGTCATCATCGGCAACCCGCCCTACTCATCCGGGCAGGACTCCGCCAACGACGACAACGCCAACGAGTCTTACCCCGGCCTGGACGCCTCCATCCGCGACACCTACGCCGCTTTGTCTACTGCCACCAACAAGAACTCGCTGTACGACAGCTACATCCGGGCATTCCGGTGGGCCACGCTGCGACTGGGCGACCGCGGCGTCATCGCGTTCGTCACCAACGGGGGATGGATCGACTCCAACACCGCCGACGGCATGCGCAAAACGCTCGGCACCGAGTTCAGCGACATCTACGTCTACAACCTGCGCGGCAACGCTCGAACCGCCGGAGATCAGCGCCAAAGGGAAGGCGGTGGTGTCTTCTCTGCTGGCTCGCGGGCGACCGTCGCGGTGACCGTGCTGGTGCGCGACCCCGAACGTTCCGGCGTGGCTCGTATTCACTACACCGACGTCGGCGACTACCTAACCCGAGAGGCCAAGCTGGCAGCCGTGGCGGACGCAGGCTCCGTGGTCGAACTCTCTGCCGTCGAGGTCATTCCGAACGAGTTCGGTGACTGGATCAACCAGCGCCGAGACGACTTCGGGCGGTTTATGCCGATCGGCGACAAGGTCTCCCGCCCGACGGTTTTCGGCTCGTACGCAGCAGGCGTCAAGACCAAACGAGATGCCTGGGTGTGGAACTTCGGCCAAAGGAGTCTCATCCGAAATGTGGAGCATACGATCAGGGCTTTCAACGCTGGGCTGAGTTCTTCCTCCGTTGCGTCCAGCCCAGCGGACTTGAGTTGGTCCCGCAAACTTCGTACCCGTCACGAGCAGGATCGTCCGCTCGCCGTAGACATCGAGGCGGTACAGGTGGGGGGCTATAGGCCATTCACGAAGGAGCTGATCTACTGCGATAGCGGGCTAGTCGATGAGATGGGTAGCACCCCTAGCTACTTCGCGGGACGAAAAGCCGGGCTCGGGTTCATGGTGGTGGCTCCTCGCGCGGAGGTGGAGTCAGGGCTTCTGGCTTTACATGACATCCCCGACCTGTCCTTCTTCTCGTACAGCGGTCAATTCTTCGCCCGCTGGCGCTACGAGAAAATTGACGCCGACGACGGCACCCTGGGCATCGACACCAGCACGGGCAACGGCGAGATCATCGACGGCTACCGCCGGATCGACAACATCACCGACGAGGCGCTGGCCAAGTTCGTTGCGGCGTATGGCGATTCGTTCACCAAGGACGATGTCTTCCACTACGTATATGGCTTGTTGCACTCACCTGATTACCGCGCAACGTACGCCGCCGACTTGAAGAAGATGCTGCCGCGGATACCGCTGGTCGAGGACGCCGCACCGTACGTCGAAGCAGGTCGGGCTCTGATGGAGCTGCACCTCGGGTACGAGGAAGTGGACGTGTACCCGCTGGCCGGGATCGACGCTGAGCCGCCAACTGGCGCAGACCCGTTCGACTTTTACCGGATCCAGAAGATGGCGTTCGCCAAGACCCGTGACCCCGAAACCAACAAGCAGATCGCGGACCGTTCGACCATCGTCTACAACGACCGGATCACCCTGTCCGGAGTCCCCGAGGGCGCCCACAGGTACATGCTGGGGTCGCGCTCGGCGATCGAGTGGATCATCGACCGTTATCAGGTGAAGACCGATAAGCCGTCCGGCATCGTCAACGACCCGAACGACTGGTCACGCGAAGTGGACGACCCGCGGTACATCATCGACCTGCTCGGCCGCATCGTGACGGTCAGCTTGAAGACCATGCAGGTCGTCGACGGGTTGCCAAGCCTGGCTGTCCGGGAGGTGCAATGACGTGGGAGTGAACGCTTTGATTGCGGGGTCACAGCGCTGCTTCCGGCGGCCTATAGACAGGCCGCGACACCCATTGGTCAGCAAGGATGCGAAGGCGTTGACATGGAGGGCCACGGTGGCTGGCCAGGTGCGAAGATTCACGTGCGAGGCGGGTTGGCGTGCGCAGTTGGCTCGTCCGGCGCTATCAAGTGTCGTCATTTAGAAACCATGGCAACCTTGCTTGTTGCACGATTCTCAGCCTCCCGCAAACTGATGCGGTCGCGACAACCGGCCCAATAGAGTCAGCCCCACAGCGGATGCTGTCAGCGTTGGCACAGATGTGGAGCACTTAGTGCTGGTTGGGTTTTACCGCGTTATTCGCATGATCTCCGTTGCCGCCGTCGCGCTCCTCGCGATTACTGGCGCCTTTATGGTCGCGCCGACGACGGCGACTGCCCAGGGTCCCGGAAAAGTCGTGTTTCACCTGGTCAGGACGTGTGTGATGGCTTGATCGGGGTTGCGGGCGTGATGTCGTAGCCCGGCGGCGATGTTGTCCCATCTGGCCAGGCGCAGGATGCTGATCGCGGTGTTACGCAGGGTGGCCATGATCTGGGGCGCGGCACCAGTGCGCACCTGGGAGCGGTGGCGGATTCAAGTGGTGGCTGCAACGGTGAGTAGTTCGTTGAGCATATTGGCTGGTTTGGCCCAGCCGAGGGTCTTGCGGGGACGGATGTTCAACAACCGCTGCATGTCGGCGATCTGCTCGTCGGTGATGTCGGCGAAGTTGGTGGACTTGGGGTAGAAGTCGCGGATCAGTCCGTTGGTGTTCTCATTGGTCCCGCGTTGCCAGGGCGAGTGCGGATCGCAGAAGAACACCTGGCAGTTCGTGGCGAGGGTGAACTGTGCGTGCCGGGCCATTTCCACGCCTTGGTCCCAGGTCACCGTTTGCCGCAGCGATGCCGGCAGGTCACGCATCATCGCGATCAGCTGCTCGGACACCGTGGCTGAGTCGTGGGTCAGCGGCAGCCGGCGGACCAGCACGTAGCGGGTCATCCGTTCCACCAGGGTGATCAACGCGCTGGATCCGTCGGTGCCGATCACCAGGTCCCCTTCCCAATGCCCAGGCACGGCACGATCCTCGACCTCGGCGGGGCGCTGGGTGATCATCGCCTCGTCCCCGATCCAGGAGCGGTTACTGGCCCGTGGGGGCAGGTTGGAACGGGCCCGGCGCCGGGTCCGCCCGGTGCGTAACGCTTTCTCCCCGAGGAGTTCTTGGCGTAGCGAGCCTTTGCCCTGCACGTACAGCGCTTGGTAGATCGTTTCGTGACTCACCTGCATATCGTCCCGGCCCGGGAACCGGACACGAAGCTCAGCGCTGATCTGCTCCGGGGACAACCGGTCCTGCAGCAACCGCAGCACCTCGAGCCGAAGGTCAGTGCCCGCCGCGAGCCGGGACGCCCGCGGACGACGACGCCGAACGCGGGCGGACCCAGCGGCTTGAGGTGCCCGGTAGGACCCATCACGGGGATCTCGCCCGCGAGTCACCTCCCGCCACACCGTGCTGCGGTGGGCGGATTCAACCGGTCGTCGCAACACCCTGAGCTACGGAGTGTTGATGGGACGTCCAGCAGGCTGGTTGAGGGAGTTGACGGGACGTTCGGCGATGGTCTCACCGGGCGCGCCGAAGACGCGACGTAGCGTCGAGCGTGCGTTCTGGAGGGAGGTCGCGGGCGGGCTCTCATCCGAGGATGCCGCGGTGGTGGTCGGTGTGTCGGCCGCCGTCGGTGCACGGTGGTTCCGGCAGGGTGGCGGCATGCCTACGATCACGCTGACCGAGCCCGGCGGCCGGTATCTCTCGTTCGCTGAGCGGGAGGAGATCATGCTGCTGCGTGAGCAAAGGCATGGGGTGCGAGAGATCGCACGCCGCCTTGGCCGTGACCCTGGGACGATCTCGCGAGAGTTGCGGCGGAACGCGGCCACGCGGGGCGGCAAGTTGGAGTACCGGGCATCGGTCGCGCAGTGGAAGGCCGAGCTGATGGCCCGCCGGCCGAAGCCGGCGAAGCTTGCGACGAACCACCGGCTGCGCGAGTACGTGCAGGAGCGACTCGATGGCGGGATGCGGCTGCCTGGCGGTACGGCGGTGAACGGTCCGCCTGTGGTGGCGTGGCAAGGACGGAACAAGCCGCACCGGCAGGACCGGAAGTGGTCGACGGCGTGGAGTCCGCAGCAGATCTCCAAACGGCTCGAGGTCGAGTTCCCCGATGATGAGAGCATGCGCATCAGCCACGAAGCGATCTACCAGTCGCTGTTCATCGAGGGCCGCGGAGCCCTCAAACGAGAGCTCGTCGCTGCACTGCGGACCGGACGGGCGCTGCGCAAGCCCCGTGCCCGATCACAGAACAAGCCCCAGGCGCATGTCACCGCGGACGTGGTGATCTCCGAGCGCCCTGCCGAGGCTGCGGATCGTGCGGTTCCCGGGCATTGGGAAGGCGATCTGATCATCGGGACGAACCGCTCGGCGATCGGCACGCTCGTTGAACGGTCGAGCCGCTCCACGCTGCTGGTGCACCTACCCAGACTGGAAGGCTACGGCGAGCAGCCGCGCACCAAGCACGGACCCGCGCTCAGCGGCTACGGCGCCGTCGCGATGAACGTCGCGTTGGTCGCGTCGCTGACCACGCTGCCGCAGCAACTGCGTAAGACCCTCACCTGGGACCGCGGGAAAGAGCTCTCCGAGCACGCCCAGCTCGCCCTCGACACAGGGACGAAGGTGTTCTTCGCCGACCCGCACTCGCCGTGGCAACGCCCGACGAACGAGAACACGAACGGGCTGCTGCGGCAGTACTTCCCGAAGGGCACCGACCTGTCCCGTTGGAGCGCTGACGACCTCGCCGCCGTGGCCTTTACGCTCAACAACCGGCCCCGGAAAGCACTCGGCTGGAAGACGCCAGCCGAAGTGTTCGCCGAACAGCTACAGTCGACCCAACAACCCGGTGTTGCGACGACTGGTTGAATCCGCCCAGTATCGAGCGGTTCGCTACACCCAGCGGCTCGCTGAAGCCGAGGCCGTCGCATCGGTCGGGTCCAAGGGAGACAGCTATGACAACGCCATGGCAGAGGCACTGAACTCGCTGTTCAAGGCCGAGTGCATCCGCAACCCGGTCATGCGGCCCAGCGGCGGCTGGAAGAACGTCGGCGACATCGAGATCGCCGTCGCCGAGTACGTCGATTGGTTCAACCACAGGCGCCTGCACGGCGAGATCGGGCTCGTCCCGCCCGCCGAGTTCGAAGCCAACCACTGGGCATCCCAGCCCGCGAAGCACTACCCTCAGAACCCGGTCCTCACCGAGGCCGAATCCAACTAACCAAGCCTCTACGAAACTCGGGATGCTTCTATGTCGTGTCAAGCGGCTTGCGTTGCTGTCGTGTTCGCCGGATGGGCGGCTGCGAGAGTCCGGAAGATCTGCCGCGCCACGTAGCGTTTGAGGCACCGTCGGATTTCTTTGGTGGTCTTGCCTTCTGCTTGTCGCCGCTGGATGTACGCGCGAGTGTCTGGGTCGGTTCGCATCCGGGTGAGCACGATGGTGTTCAAGCTGCGGTTGAGCTGGCGGTCGCCGCCGCGGCTGAGTCGGTGGCGGATCGTGTTGCCTGAGGACGCGGGGATGGGTGCGGTCCCGGCGATCTGGGCGAAGGCGGCTTCGGTGCGGATCCGGCCGGGGTGGGACCACACCGTCAGCACGACGGCGGCGGTGATTGCACCAACGCCGTGTAAGTGCAGCAGTTCGGGGGCTTGGGCGGTGACCAGGCTCGTGATTGCGGCACGATTGTTCGCCAATTCCTGGTTGAGCGTCATGATCTTCTTGGCCAGGCGCACCGCCTCCGCCCGTGCCGTGGCGATCCCCAATGGTTCGTCGCGGTGACGCCATCCGGCGACCAGGGTGAACTGAGCGGAAGTCATCGCCGTGCGGGTATCGATGCCCAGGTCGTGAGTACGCAGCAACGCCGTCAGTGCGTTGATGCACCGGAGCCGGTCGATGTTGAGGTGCTCACGTGCGACGGTCAGCACCCGCAACGCGGTGTAAGTTTCGCCGGCGCGGCGGTCGCGTAGCCGCCGCAACGGCATCACCAGTGTCGAGCGGGCGGCCAGCATGGCATCGAGGGCATCGGTTTTGCCTCGACCGCGATCGCGGCGTGGGGTGGGGGCCTCCACGACTCGGTAGCCGGCTTGGCTGAGCACCTCGGCCAAGACCGCGCCGTAGGAGCCGGTCCCCTCGGCCGAGATCAGGACGCCATCGACGTCGCCCTCGCTGCGGCGGGCGATCCAGTCCCGGGCACGACCAAGACCGGCCCGGGTCGTGGGGAAGGTGGCGTGATCAATGGCGGCACCGTTGGCCGCAACGATCGCGTAGCTGTGCGTTGCTGCATGGGTGTCGACACCGACGACGTAGCGGTAGAAGTCGGCGACGGTGGTGTGCAAACTGGTCAAGGCGATGTTCCTCTCTCGAACGGGGTGGACGTCGTTGCCGGCGTCAGCCCGGGAGAGAAGTCACGACGGAGCGTGTCCAATGGTCTGTGTAAGGAGTCGGTCCTGAGAAAGGACCGTTATGAGCGACACGATGTCGTCTGTGACCAATGAAACTGTTGAGGCTGAAGTGAACGATGCCCCGTCCGTGAAGGGTGAGAGCCGGTTGGCTGCCCGGCGCGCGATCCGGGCTGCGTCCCCGGCGCGGGCCGCGGTCAGCGAGCTGGCCGAGTCCGGGGCGTTGGACGGGCTATTCGCCAAGATCGATGACGGGCAGCTGGAACTGACCGGGGATGGCGGGTTCGTCACCGAGCTGATCAAGGCCAGCCTGGAACGGGGTCTGGCCGTGGAGTTGACCGATCACCTCGGCTACGCCAAGGGCGACCCGGACGCCGACCAGTTCCCCAACTCCCGCAACGGCTCGAGCCCCAAGACGCTCGCGACGCAGGCCGGGGATGTGGATCTGGCGGTGCCACGGGACCGGGACGGGACGTTCACCCCGCGGCTGGTGCCCAAGGGCTCGCGGCGCTTGGGCGGGTTGGATGACATGATCATCAGCCTGTACGCCGGCGGGATGACGGTCCGCGATATCGCCGACCACCTCGAAGCCACGCTGGGCACGCAACTGTCCCACGAGACGATCAGCAACATCACCGACGCCGTGACCGAGGAAGTCCTGGCCTGGCAGGCGCGCCCGTTGGACGCGTTGTACCCGGTGATCTACCTGGACGCGATCGTGGTCAAGGTCCGCGACGGCGGGCACGTGATCAACAAGGCCGCGCACATCGCGGTCGGGGTCGACATGGACGGCATCAAGCACGTCTTGGGGATCTGGCTGCAGCAAACCGAAGGCGCGAAGTTCTGGGCCGGGGTCTGCGCGGACCTGGCCAACCGCGGCGTGCGCGACGTGCTGATCGTGTGCTGCGACGGGCTGACCGGCCTGCCCGATGCGATCGAAGCGACCTGGCCGGCCGCGACCGTGCAAACCTGCGTGGTGCACCTGATCCGGGCCGCGATGCGGTTCGTGGGCTACCAGGACCGCAAGAAGGTCGCCGCTGCACTGCGACCGGTGTACACCGCGGTCGATGAGAAGACCAGCAGAGCGGCGCTGGATGACTTCGCTGACTCCGAGTGGGGCATCAAATACCCACACGCGTGGAAGACGTGGTACGCCGCGTGGGACCGGTTCATCCCGTTCCTGGGGTTCCCACCCGAACTACGCAGGGTGATCTACACGACCAACAGCATCGAGTCGTTGAACTTCCAGTTGCGCAAGGTCACCAAGAACCGTGGCCACTTCCCCTCCGACGACGCCGTCATCAAGCTGCTGTGGCTAGCGATCTGCAACATCGAAGACAAACGAGCCCGCGAACGCGCCAAAGAGAAAGGACGACCCGCAGCCACACGCAAAGCCCCCGGGCGCCTCGTCGAAGGACAAGTCGTCACCAACTGGAAACAAGCCCTCGCACAACTCGCGGTCTTCTACCCCGACCGCATCAACCCCCACCTGTAAACCCCAAAACACCAACAACGAGAAACCGATTCCTTACACAGAAAACTTGACAAGCTCTCACGACGAGGCAGGCCTGTAATGAGCCACACCCCGAGGACGGCAATCCCCGTGGTGGACATGCTTCTGATCAAGCCATCGTCGTGGGCCAGGGTCGGCGCCGGCACCCACCGCCCGATGGACAGATCCCAGGCATGACACCCCACCGGGGGTCAGGCGATTCACGAGTCACAACACGCGGAGAGCGACAGCACCAACCCCGCCAGTCGACCCCAGGCCGACCACCACGAAGACTTACAGGCGATTCAGGTCTCCCCGAACCAGGCGTACACCTACACCAACGAGGAGTGGGGCGAAAGGACCACGTTGCCCACCGCTGCCGGGCCGGCCGAATGCGGCCGGGCCGGAGATAGTCAGCACCCTTACCTGGTCTGCAATGTCCTCACCAGCGCTGGTTGGAAGTCGTACACCAGCACGCCCGGGGACTGGGGCTACGCCTGGCTGCGAGGATGGGTCGCCAACCGCGACGGCACGATCTCCTACTGCCGAGCCGTCGCTGATGGGTCCTCTCTGACCTGCGACACCTTCACCGGCACTACCTGGAAAACTTCCGCATGGTTCAAAACCGACGTCGGCTACGGCGATGGCAACCGGACCTTCCTACCCACCGCTGCCGGGCCGGCCGAATGCGGCCGGGCCGGAGATAGTCAGCACCCTTACCTGGTCTGCAATGTCCTCACCAGCGCTGGTTGGAAGTCGTACACCAGCACGCCCGGGGACTGGGGCTACGCCTGGCTGCGAGGATGGGTCGCCAACCGCGACGGCACGATCTCCTACTGCCGAGCCGTCGCTGATGGGTCCTCTCTGACCTGCGACACCTTCACCGGCACTACCTGGAAAACTTCCGCATGGTTCAAAACCGACGTCGGCTACTCAAACTGACGTCGCTGGTAGCCGCTGCCGAGCAAACATCGTCGCAACGAGGTTGCATTCACCGGAGATCTCAGCAGGCGCAGCGCAGCTACAGGGCAGCCGGAGGCTCATCGGTCTGCACGGGGCTGATCAATGAGGACGCCGCGCCTCCTCCTGGGACCTTGCAGACTGATCCGAAGAGTTCATCTATCACCTGGGATTATGGAATGAATCCCAGGTGATATGGCGCGCCCGCCAGCATCGCTGCGCGGCAACAGCCATAGAGTGCGGAAATGAGCACAACGGCTGAGTCCGACAAGCGACCGCGGCGGCCAATTACCCCGGACTGGCACCAGCTGAACGAAGATGGCTTGCTGGTCCTGGTTGTCTGGACCGTGATCGCGGTGATTGTCGTGTTCCTTGTCGGGTGTTACTTGGCTAGCTGCCTCTATACCGACCTTCACTATTGGTGGCCATGGGGCGCCGCCACACCCCCGGACGTCGTCAACGTGGCCAAGGCCTCCGCGACCGGCACCGCACTCATCGGTGCCGCAGTGGCGATCGTTCTGGGGATCCGCAGGCAGCACTCCACCGAACGCACCGTCGCGCTGAACGCCGAGGCGCAGAAGATCAGCGCCGAGGCGCAGAACACCAGCGCCGAGGCGCAGAAGGTCGGCGCCAAAGTCCAGGAGATCAACGCCCAGGCGTACGCCCTGGACCTGCGCCGCGCCGAACGGGAAGACGTGTCCTACCTACGGGACCGGTTCACCACCGCCGCCGAGCAACTCGGCCACGACGCCGACCCGGTCCGCCTCGCCGGCGTCTACGCCATGGCCACCCTCGCCGACGACTGGCTCCGCCAAAACAACCAGCACGAAGCCCAGGTCTGCGTCGACGTCCTGTGCGGGTACGTGCGCACCCGCCGCGACTACGGCGACTCCGAGGTCAAGAAGCAGGCTGACACCGAGATCCGCCAGACCATCGTGCGCACCATCACCAACCGCCTCCAACCCGACGACACACGCGGAGACCTACCGAGCTGGTCGACGCTCGACCTGGACTTCACCGGCAGCCACTTCGACGGCGACTACTCTTTCCATGGCGCCCAGTTCACCGCAGGCAAAGTCACCTTTGACAACGTGCGGTTCAGCGGCGGCACAGTCAGTTTCGATTGCGCCGGGTTCGCCGGCGGCTACGTCAGCTTCAAGAACGCCGGGTTCACCGGCGGCTACGTCAGCTTCAAGAACGCCGGGTTCACCGGCGGCGAGACCACCTTCAGCGGCGCCGGCTTCACTGGTAGCACAGTGCACTTCGGTTCCGCAAAGCTGACCGGTGGCAAGCTCTTTTTCAATGGGGCCAAGTTCAAAGGAGGTCTGGTCACCTTCACCAAGGCGACGATTTCCAATCAGATCATGTCCTTCACTAACGCAGCTTTTGAAGGTAGCCGGGTCAACTTCGACTCCGCGAACTTCAGTGGAAAGGTCAGTTTCAACCAGGCCTCGATCAATGCCGGGTCGCTCTATTTCGGTAAGGCGAGTTTTGTCGACGGCCAGGTCACCTTCAACGGCGCCAAGTTCACCGGCGGCGAGACGACCTTTGACGGCGCCAAGTTCAAACGAGGTCTGGCCACCTTCACCAAGGCTGAGTTCGCGGGTTCGGTGCCTGGGCCGTGGGGTGCGCCAACACCGCCCGATCGGTGGCCAGAGCCACTGCCCGGTTCGAGCCACGGCCACCCCCAATGATTCAGAGCACGTCACCCGACCAGGGCACATCGCTGGCGGCTGCCGCACGGGGGAATCTCGACGCGATGGGGCTAGTGTTCAAGGCCCTTAGCAGCCCGCAACGTCTGCGGATACTGATCCTGCTGCGCGACGGGCCCCGCACCGAACCCGAACTGTGCGCCGCCCTAGACCTGGGCACCATCGAAGCCCACCTACAGACGCTGCTACGGGCCGGGCTGATCGTGCGCCACAAACACGGCGTCGCCCCGAAGAACTACACCCTGGCCGAAGGGGTCACCGCCCAGCTGACCGAACTGCTGGAGAAGTTCCGTGCCTGACCAGCACCCCGCCAAACCGGCGCAAACCCCTCCCCCCGACACCACCCTCGGCGGGCTGAACCAACGGGAGGTGTACTACGCCCAACAACACCGAGCCCCGAACACGCTGCGCGGATACGCCGCCGACTGGCAGGAATTCACCTCCTGGTGCCAAGCCCGCGGCTCGCAACCGGCCCCGGCCGATCCCGCCGCCCTCACCGGCTACCTCACGATGCTGGCCGACTCCGGCGCCAAGCTCGGCACCATCTCCCGGCGGCTGTCCTCAATCCGGTACGTGCACCGGATGCGGGGAATGGTGGACCCCACCACCCTGCCGAGGGTGATGCTGGTCTGGGACGGGATCCGCCGCGACAAAGGCCACGACGCCTCCCAGTCCCGGCCCCTGCTGCTACCGCTACTCATCGACGCCCTCGATGCCTGCCCAACCACCCGCGTATTCAAAGACCCGAAACGGGCCGATGAACCCGATCTCGCCGGCGCCCGGGACCGGGCGCTGCTGCTGGTCGGATTCGTCGCCGCGCTACGACGCAGCGAACTGTCCGCCATGAACGTGACCGACCTCGACGACCACGAACTCGGCATGGTGATCTCGCTGCCTCGGTCCAAAACCAACCAGCACGGACCCGCCGAACTCGTCGTCCTGCCCCGCAGCAGCAACCCCGCACGGTGCCCCGTCACCGCCCTGACCACCTGGCTGGACCTGGCCGGCATCACCGACGGTCCGGTGTTCCGCGGGGTCACCAAAGGCAACCGGGCACGACCCGGGCGGCTTAACCCAGAATCGATCAACACCCTCGTCCAACAAGCCATTACCCGGACCGGGCACAACCCTGATGGGTACTCCGCCCACTCCCTGCGGGCCGGGTTCGTCACCCACGCCCACCTACGCGGCGCGACCGACCGAGCCATCGCCCGTCAAACCCGCCACCGGTCCCTAGCCTCCGTCGGCACCTACGTGCGCGTCGAAAGCGCCTGGAACGACAACGCCGCGACCAACCTCGGCCTATGAACCTCGATCCACCGATGAGCCTTCGGCGGGTGGCGTCGGCGGGACTGTCGCAAAGTCGGTGTTTCTGGTCCGTGACACGCCCCTTTGGTTGGGGCGGGATCGGAGTAGTTGGGTATGACACTGCAGGACATGAACGACAGCACGGTGAAGCAACCGGATGCGACGGGTTCGCGGGGCCGAAAGGTGCCGGCTGACCGGCGGCCGAAGGCCTCGGTCCTTGAACAGGCTCGCCGGGAGGTCATCGCCGATCTGGTGCGTCAGGCGCGTGCCGGTGGCGAGGAGCTGACCGGGCCGACGGGGTTGTTGAAGGAACTGACCAAGATGGTGCTGGAGGTCTCCCTCGAGGAGGAGATGACCGAGCACCTGGGCCGCGGCAAACACGAGCCAACCGCCGACGCGGGCGGTGATGACGGCGACGTTGGTCGTGACGGGGACCAGGGCAGCGACCAGGTGCTCGACGGCGATGTGATGGACGGGCGGGATGGCCCAATCCGTAATGTTCGTAATGGTTTCCGGACCAAGACGGTCATGACCGACAACGTCGGCAAGGTCGCCATCCCGGTCCCGCGGGACCGGGCGGGGACCTTCGAACCGGTGATCGTGGCTAAGCACCAACGCAAGCTGGGCTCGTTGGACGCGTTGGTGTTGTCGCTGACCGCCAAAGGGTTGACCACCGGGGAGATCAGCGCCCACTTGGAGGAGATCTACGGTGCGTCGGTGTCCAAGGACACCATCAGCCGGATCACCGACCGGGTCAGCGAGGAGATGGATCAGTGGTTGGCGCGGCCGTTGGAGGCGGTGTACGCGGCGATCTTCATCGACGCGATCGTGGTCAAGGTCCGCGACGGGCAAGTCGCCAACCGCCCGTTCTACGCCGCGATCGGGGTCACCGTCGATGGCTGCAAGGACGTGCTCGGCTTGTGGGCCGGGACCCCCGGCGACGGCGAAGGAGCCAAGTACTGGCTGTCGGTGCTGACCGAGCTGAAGAACCGTGGCGTGACCGACACGATGTTCGTGGTCTGTGACGGGCTCAAAGGCCTACCGGAGGTCGTGGAGACCACCTGGCCGGACGTGATCGTGCAGACCTGCGTGATCCATCTGCTGCGCAACTCCTTCCGGCTCACCTCCCGCAAGTACTGGGACCAGATCGCCAAGCAACTCAAGCTGGTGTACACCGCCCCGTCGGCGACCGCAGCACGGGCGGAGTTCGACACGTTCGCCGCGGCGTGGGGTGATCGGTACCCGGCGCTGATCCGGCTGTGGGACAACGCGTGGGAGGAGTTCACCCCGTTCCTGGACTACCACCTGGAAGTGCGGCGAGTGTTGTTCTCCACCAACGCGATTGAGTCTTTGAACGCCCGGTACCGGCGGGCTGTTCGCGCCCGGGGACACTTCCCCAACGAGCAAGCCGCCCTGAAGTGCCTGTACCTGGTGACTCGTTCACTGGACCCGACCGGGCGCGGTCAGGCACGATGGACCATGCGATGGAAGCCAGCGCTCAACGCGTTCGCGACCGTCTTCGAAGGCCGCTGGCCCACCGCAGAGAAGTACTAAATCAAGTGGGCCAGAAACACCGAATTTCGGACACTCCCCAGATTGGAGTCAGCTTGGGGACGACGCACTCTCATGGGCTGTTGGTTTCAGCGTCACCTTTACCTGCGACTCCATCGCGTTTGCAGCGGCACCGGAGACGGGCGGTCTCTCCTTGGGCGCCACAGTCGGATGCGGTGCTCTGGGGGTCGGAGCAAGCTGGTTGGTGGATCAGCTGTGATCAATTTCACGATCTCGCTGATGGGCGTTCTATTCGCATCGGTTCTTGCCTACGGACTGTTCGCGAAAACCACCAGCGCTACCCGAAGGAACGTGTTGCTTGCCGCGACGCTTTTAGCTGTCGTCACTCTGGTAGTCATATTGGTTGACGTGACCCGGACTTGATCCGAGCGCGGCCGCAGTTCCCGGTTGCGAAGCTTTAGACAAGCTTGAGCAGCCAAACGTTTCGCAACCGGGATAGCCGGCGAGCTAGCTAGTAGCTGAGGCAGGCGCCACCCAGCAGTTCCAGGCGGTCGAGCGGATCTTCGAGGGGGCAGCCAGGGCTGCGGTCGCGGCGCGCGGTGGTTTCGCGGCGACTACCGAGACGTTGGCGGCGGCCCTGGCTGTCTGCAAGGTGACCAAGAACCAAGGTCCTGAGCTCCAGTTCCTGGACAACCACCAAGCCACCAGCGGCGGAATGATGCTGGCGACCTGGGGCGACTATGGGTATGAGCCCGAGCACGAGCTGCTGGCAATGCAGGTGCGCGGGCAGCACGTCGGCGACTGGACCGAAGACGCCGTGTTCGCAGCCAAGCGGGGCTGAGCCCGTCGCACCGTGCAGGTATGACAACCACCGATGAGGCAGTGGCCGGCTACCAGATGACGCGCGAAGCACTGCAGAACGCGGCAGCCGCGTACTACGGCGGCGGCGACGTCGTCATGTCGGACGAGCAGTACGACCGGCTGATGGCGGACGCCGCCCGGTTTGAAGCGCAGCACCCGGAAATCACCGACCCGATCTCGACCCAGGTCGCCGCAGGTGCCGGGCTGAACCAGGCTGAGTCAACACTGGCGCACAGCCGCCCGATGCTGTCGCTGGACAACGTCTACTCGGTCGAGGAGTTCCAAGCATGGGTTGACGGCCTGGCTAAGCGAATCGGTAAGCCCGTCAGTGACATTCGGCTTGCTGTCGAGCCGAAGCTGGACGGTCTGGCGACGGCGATCCGTTACGTCAACGGCCGCCCGGTCGCGATGCTCAAACGCGGTGACGGCATCACCGGCGAAGACGCCACACCGGCACTGGCCGACATCACCAACCTGCCCGGGGTCGCGGGCGACTCGCCGGTCCAGTTCCGCGACGCTTCGGGCGCTGCCTTCTTCCAGTTCGAGGTCCGCGGCGAGGTCGTATTCACCCACGAAGACTTCCAGGCCGCCAACGCGGCCCGAGAGCTACGGGGCGACCGGCCGTTCACCAACCCGCGCAACGGTGCCGCCGGAGCCGTCGCCGGGGCAGCCACCCGCGACTACCGACTGCCGCTGCGGTTTTACGCCTACGACGTGGTCGGCCTGCCGGACGCGAGCCACGTTGACCTGATGGTTGACCTGGCGGACGCCGGGTTCGCCACTGCCGCATCGGTGACTGGCTCGCACAGCCAATGCGACCTGCGCGACGCCATCAGCGAGATCGAAGCGGGCAGCCCGCCGCCAGGTGGCGGCTCGGTGTTCACGATGGCCTGCGACGGCATGGTCATCAAGGCCGACCTACCCAGCGACCGGGCCGCGGCCGGTGCCGGGCCGCGTGCCCCTCGTTGGGCGATCGCCTACAAGTACCCCTCCCAGGAGGTCACCAGCACGCTGCTGGAAGTGACGTGGGCGGTGGGGCGGACCGGGGTCATCGCACCGCGAGCCCGGATCGAGCCGGTCGAGTGCGGCGGGACACGGGTCGAGTACGCGACGCTGCACAACCCGGAAGACATTGCCCGCAAAGGGTTCCTGATCGGTGACCCGGTGCTGGTGCGCCGCGCCGGGGAAGTGATCCCGCGTCTGGAAGCGCCGCTGGTTGCGCTGCGCGACGGCACCCAAACCCCCATCCAGATTCCGACGGTGTGCCCGCAGTGCGGTGGCCCGGTGGACGACTCCGGTGCCCGGTTGCTGTGCCGGTCGGGGGAGTGCGGGCTGATCCCTGCGCTGACGTACGCGGTGTCGCGTGACGCTCTGGACATCGAAGGTCTGTCGGTCGCGACCATCACCCGGCTGGTGGAGTCGGAGGCGTTCATCGACCTGGCCAGCATCTTCGAGGTCGGCCTGCGGCCAAGCATTCTGATCGCTGACGGCGGGGTCGCGCCGGCGAACGCGCCGAAAATCGTCGCTCAGATCGAGAAGGCCAAGGATGCCGGGTTCGCCCGTGTGCTGACCGCGCTCGGCCTGGCCGGTACGGGCCGGTCGATGTCGCGGCGCATGGCCGCCCACTTCGGGTCGATGGACGCCCTGCTGGACGCGAGCCCCGGCGATCTGTCGGCGGTTGACGGACTGGGCCAGACCAAGGCCGACAGCATCTACCGGCAACTCGCGAAGCCAGGGATGCGCAACGTGATCCAACGTCTGGCCGCTGCCGGTGTGCGGATGGGTGAGGCGGTTCCCGAAACTGCAACTGGCGCAAGTTGTTCGGGTGCACTGGGTTCAGGAGCACTGGACGGATTGGCGGTGTGCGTGACCGGCAGCATGGTCGGAGCCCTGGCTGGGCTGTCCCGTAACGAGGTGAACGAACTGATCGAGCGCCACGGCGGCCGGGCAGCATCCAGCGTCAGCAAGTCCACCGGGCTGTTGGTGGCCGGGCAGAAAGCTGGCTCGAAGCTGGTCAAGGCCGAGTCCCTCGGGGTGCAGGTGGTCAGCGAGGACGATTTCGCCGCGATGCTCGCCGCAATCTGATGTTCACGGTGGGGCGGGGATGACCTGACGCCAGGATTCACCGGCGACCGGCAGGACGTGGACGATTACCCTCGGCGCTCCCGTGCGGAACCCCTGGCACCTGACCGGGAGCCACGCCTGCGGTTAGCGATGCCGAATCGGTCTGATTAGGGTCTCGGCGATTGCCACAAGGACTGCACCGACCACAAGCGCCATGAGCAGTCCACCGGCGAACGCCCCCACGGAATGGGCCGCAGGGATCCCCGTTAGCAAGGCCACAACTGCTAGCCCTAGGGCAATCGCCCACAGGTAGGGACGATTGCTGGTGCGCCATAACTCGTAGGCGACGGCCGCAAGGACGCCACCTACGAGCATGGTGAGGGGGTAGACCGTCATGGCTGCTCCGAACTCTCAGGGTGTGATGTTGTGGCACTGCTGGGCCTTATATTGCCCGTTCAGATACAGGGCCGCGCACGCCGTGCCGTAATGGGCCAGGGTCCGGTTGTTTGGCGCGTCGAAGTCAGGGCCGCTGGCTCCCCAACAGCCGTACTTCGTCTTGCTGGTGTAGCGGGAGTAGATCTTGTTGTTCGTGTCGCGGTAGATGAAGTCGATCCGAGGGTTGCACATGTCCTCGTTGAAATCGAGGTAGCTCGAAGCGGGCGGAGCGCAAGTCCATCCCGCGAACTCGCTGTCCAGCTTCTTCCCGTCCCCCTTGATCGTGTGTCCGAGAAGGCAACCAGCAGGGATACTAATCGAGATGCCGTCCAGCGAATAGCTAAACGACCCGATGCTCTGGAATCCGGTCGCTGACATCGGGTTCACTTTGACCGAAAGATGTGTTGATGGGGCCACGGCGGCTGTCCGCTCGCCAGACCGCGTATTGGCAGCATTCGCGGCGATTGGGGCGAGCAGGGTGTAAGCGGCAACCGCAGTTCCCGCGACGGCTAGAACTTTCTTCACAGGGTCTCTCCTTTAGCCTCAGGTTCCTCGTCATGAGAAACACCAACGTGTCAGGCAAGAGGGGGCTCTGGCGGCGGGGGATACTGCGAATAGTCCCCTAAAACACTGAAAATATCCCGAGTGCTAGTGCCGACTTCTTGCCAGGAGTCGAACTGCGTTGCCCGCCTAGTGGGCTGCGTTTGAAGTCTTCTGACGGTTGGTCGTCTTGAGGATTTGGTCGGCGGTCTTTGTCCAGACGAACGGGTGTTTGCGGTCGTTCCAGCCGGTGATGAACGCGCGGATCTTGGCGTTCAGGTCTGGCACGGAGGTGAACGTGCCGCGGTGGATCGCTTGGCGTTCGATGATCCCGAACCAGATCTCGACCATGTTCATCCAGGACGCGCTGGTGGGGGTGAAGTGCACTGCGATCCGCGGGTTCTGCTCCAGCCACTGGTTGACCTTGGGGTGCTTGTGAGCGGCGTAGTTGTCCATCACCAGGTGCAGATCCTGTCCGGGGTAGGCCTTGGCCACCTGTTTCAGGAACGCCAGGAACTCCTGGTGCCGGTGCCTGTTCTTGCACGCGCCGGTGACCTGTCCGGTCGCGACTTCCAGCGCCGCGAACAACGTGGAGGTCCCGTGTCGTTTGTAGTCATGGGTGCGTCGGGCCGGCAGCCCCGGTTGCATCGGCAGCATCGGCGCGGTCCGGTCCAACGCCTGGATCTGGGACTTCTCATCCACACACAACACCACGGCGTTCTGCGGCGGGTTCAGGTATAGCCCGACGACGTCGGTGACCTTGGCGACCAGGTGCGGGTCAGTGGAGAACTTGAACGTCTCCAGCCGCCATGGCTGGACCCCGTACTCACGCCACGCCCGGGCGATCGTGGCATCCCCGACCCGCAGATGCCGCGCCAGCAACCGGGTCGACCAGTGCGTCACCCCGTACTTCTTCGGCGGCGCCTTCAACGTCGCCGCCACGATCGCCCGATGATCCACCACCCGCGGGCGACCCGGACGATCACGATCCCGCAGGCCATCGATGCCCTGGCGGGCGTACCGATCACGCCAGGTAATCACCGTCGGACGAGACATGCCCACCTGGCTCGCAATAGCCGTGTTCGACACACCGCCCGAGGCCAGCAACACGATCCGCGCCCGCTGCGCCAACCCCGCACGGACCGTCGAGGATCGAGTCAACCGCAACAACCGGGCCCGGTCCCCATCACGCAGCAACAACCCCGGAGCAGGACGATTCGCCATACCCCATAATCCCAAACCAAACCGTTAAATGATTAACGACGCGCGGCACTAGGAGGCGGGCGCCGTGTCCGTTGGACGACGAAGGCGCGTCGGCCCCGGGCTGCTGTCCGGGGCCGACCAGAACCTACTTGTCGGCAGCTTTCACGGTCGCCTTGCCGAGCGGCTTCGCGTCGCCGTACTGGGGCATTGGGAACTGATTGTCAGACATGGTTCTTCCGTTCGGTTGGCTGCGGTGACTGTTCGGCTACGGACGCCTAGGGGCGTCCCGCACCGTTGAAATGAAGACCTCGATCGCGCGTTCCAGCGCGGCCGGGTCGTCGCAGGTGAGGCCGGTGCACAGAGCCGACGGGTAGTCGCGGTCGCATACCGGGCACCACACGCAGGCGTTGTATTCGCTCCACTTCAAGCCGTCGAAGCGGTCGCCGCTCGGGTGCGCGTGGACCGGGCATGTGTAGCCCTGCTCGCCAGGGGAGAACAGGACGATGCCGCCGGTTTGGCGGTATCCGAGTAGCTGCGCGAACGCGGTGTTGGTCGATGTGCCGGCGACGTGCCGGGCTGGATCGTTGCGGTCCATGCCTTGACGGTGCGACGTCAGGCGCCTGCTGGCTTCGGCTAACTCTGCGGGGCGCTGTCTCGACTACCTGGTGAAGGCGTCGATCCGCGACGCGGAACGGGGAAGATCGTCATGGCTGGATGGACACAGGCCCAGATCATCGAGTGCTGGCGCGCTGAGCGCTTGCGCCAGTTGGAGGGTCGGCTCGACGCGGTTGGGTGGAGCGATGAGGAACGGGAGGAGTGGGGGATGATCCTGCGCGCCATGGGCGCCAAGGGTGCGCCGCTTGAAGACGACCCGGTGGCGATGGCTTTCGGTCTGGTGCCAGACCGCCGGCAGGATCCGGCGTGGTTAGCTGGTCACCGGCTCAGCGCCCGCAACCAAAAGATCGACCTGCGGGCCGCCGCGCAGCGTGTCGTCGACGACGCGACGGACCAGGCCGAGCACTAGCGACTGTGCGCCGGTGCCGCCGAGGGCTGCAGCGGGCGCTTTGCTGTCAAGAGCCCCTGGTCGCCGACGGGCCGAGAGGCCAGTGAGGCGCGAAATCGGCAGGGGTCAAGCGCTGGGCTCGGCTAGGGTGCTCTCGATGAACGTGCCCAGAGGCTCGAAATCGTGCGACCAGATGAGCGTCAAGCCCATGTTCTGAGCTTTGTTGAGGTTGCCGAGTGAATAGCAGCCCGATAGCGCCGCGACGGGCAGGCAGTTCGCTACTCCGAGGTCTGCTACCCATGCCTGCGCCTTTTCACCACAGTCATGAATCAAGCGCTTGTAGGAGTTGGTCTCCGAGTTGCTGACTTTGCACTCGATGGGGAGCAAGCGCCCGTCGAACAGGCGCACCACGATGTCAGCCTTCCCGCCGACTACCGAGGATTCGCCCGAGAACTCCCCAATCTGCGGCCCTTGAGAGGCGTTGGAGATGACGGTTGCCTTCACCTCTGTCAGGCCGCATTCCTCGGCGAGGTAGACCTTCAGTGCCTTCTCGAAAGCCTTGCCTCTGCCGCGCCGGAAGGTCTCCATCTTGCGCATTGCGAACATGGCGGCAGTTGACACGATGGCTGCCTGTCGCTCGGACTCCGAGGGCTCCCGGTCTTCGCCCACCCAGGGGAACCGCTCGCGATCGAGGCCCATGAGGATGTACTCCATCAGGATGTCGATGTTGTCGGGGTTCGCCTTGAGCGCTCCGATGGCAAGGGAGCAGTCCCCCAGAGTCTTCAGATCGTCCTCGCTCAGCGGAGGCGAAGCGACGTAACGGCAAAGGTGCTGGCGCGACTTGTTCAAAAGCAGGTCGGCAGCCGTTTCACGAAGCTTGCGGAGGTCGTCGCTCGCCTCCATCACGTCGGCGAATACGGAGTAGGCGTCTTCATAGAACTCGAGGTAGTGGTCGAGCGGCTCGGTCGTGCGCTCCTCACGGAACTGAGTGGTCGCGGTCAGACGGTCCGACGTCAGCTGCTCATTGTCCCACCTTGGGGGTGTAGCCGTCATCGTTCAGCAGCTCCATCGTTGGCACAGGGAGCCGTTCCATCTCCCTCGGTTCGAACTTGGTCAGACCACCTGCGTACGTCCGACCCTGCCCGAGGGTAACTGACACTCTCAGATGCTCAGTGAGCTTTGCGAGAGCGTGCACCGACATCGCCTCGCGTGGATAGAGCCCATGTGCGATGTTGATGTGCCGCGCATCTGCCGCGTTTCGCACGAAGGCGGGGGGGCGGCGAGCCATGTAGGTAGCGAGGATCGGCGCAGGGCTGCGAAGTCCGACACTCCACCACGCCTTGCGGTTAGAGGCCACGAAGCCCTGTTTCGCGACCTTCACCTCCGGTCGGCGGAGAAAGGCGTCCACCTTCCGCCGCTCATCCGGGTCAAGCTCGTCCAGTTCCGTCGGAAGGTCGATGACGACCCGAAGGGTGGATGTGTCCTGGAGAACACTGCCTGCCGCGAAAAGCTCACGGGCCTTCGTTACCGACGGCTGCAACAGGGACTCGGGCAACTTGGTTGTGTCTCTGTGCGTCACCCAAACAGCGTTGGCGCCGGTCACGGTGCCCCGGTGAACACGCGCGAGCTCGCCGAGTTCGACGTAGCCCTCTGGAAGTTTGGGGGTCACGCGAAGAAGCGGCATCCAACGGGGTGCCTCGATGAGCCGTTCCTTGGCCACCGCGTGGCCGTTGGACAGTGCCCCCAGTTCGGGCAGCGTGTTTACTGACTGAAGTGTGATCGACTCGACTTGTCGCCCGACGTTGAAGCAGGTGATGGCTGCCGTCGTATTGGCGTCGAAAGGCATGGCAGCAGGGTCAACTACGTGGACGGAGTCGCCGCCTAGCTTGCCGAGGAGCATCTGCCGAACGAGCGCGCCGTAGTTGACGTCCAGCCACTCCGAAGAGGTGACGAAAGCACCGAAGTCGTTCGTCGTCGCGTGCTGTAGAGTGGCAAGGAAAAAGTGGACGTGCAGCCCTGCGAGCTGCGACGCCTTGTACCCGTGAAGCGCCGCCGTCGCCGAAAGCCACTGCTTCCAGTCTTGTGTGATCCCGTGGTGCCGAACGTAGGGTGGGTTGCCGACGTACAACGTTCGGCCCTCGATCCCTTCCACCATGAGGGCGCGGTAGTCCACCAGTTCGACTCGCGCGCGATCGGCATGACCAGCAGCGTTGAGGTTGGCCCTTGCCATGAGCGCGGCGATGGGGTCCAGATCAGCGCCGATGAGCACAGCATCGGGGAACGCGACCGCTGCCTTGAGCAGGTAACGACCTGACCCCACACCGGGATCGACGACCCGCGCCGGTTCGCCCTGAGCCTTCGCCCAGTTGATCATCGAGTCCACGATGAGGGCAGGCGTGTAGGTCTGCCCCTGGGGTCGACGTTCCTCCGCGCTTCGGAGCGCACAGAACGCATCACCCAATGGGTCAATCCCGGTGGCGATCTGCTCTCGTAGGGCGGCGACATCGCGGCGGCCTACATGCGTCTGCATGATCAGTTCCTTCTCAGCGACGCTCAGGCCGTCCACGTTCTCCGCCCCGAGTGCCACCGCGCACGCCACGAGTTCCTCCAGGCTGCGGATGGTCATGGCGGGCACCTTGTCATCCACCACCGACAGCTTCCCTCTTGTCACGACGCCGCCCGCCCCGTGCGGGCGCGCTGCAAGTAGCCTTCACGGTTGTCGGCGATCGTGCCTCCGAAGAGCGCGAGGGGGTGGTCAAACATGGGGGCGACGTGCGGCCCAGCAAGGCCAACCATGCCCGGGGACAACACGCATGCGAGCGCACGACGGTGTCCCGCCACGGCAACAGCAAGGGTCGGGGCGCCAGGCACAGGTCCGACACTAATGGCCTCGGTCGGGGTGTGCCCGCATCCTTCCAGCGTGTCGAACCAATCGAGCCGAATGCAATCTGGGGCCGCCAATAGCGGAGCCAGCCGGTCCGGCGTCATCTCGGCCGTACGACCAAGGCATTCGCGAGCCAACAGCACGGAGTTCCGGTGCGGCGGGAGTCCTTCAAGGTGCGAACACTGTACGCTGATCTGGTCGCGGTGTTGCTGCAGCCGGGTAGTGGTGGTCATGCCTTCACGGTGCGACGGGCGATTCGCGAAAGCTGATGAGTTCGGCAAGCACTGCCCTCGGCAGGCCGCACCACCACTGATGAGGCAACCTCGCCACCGAGGGGCCCGTGAGCAGGAACACCAGAAGCAGCGAACCCGCGGGCGACGAACACCAACATGGCCTGTCGGCCTGTCGCGGTGGCGCGTCGGGAGACCCAGGGAGCGCACTCGGGGCCGCCAGCCACGCGACGGACCAGGCCGAGCACTAGCGACTGCGCGCCGGTGGCCGGGTCGTTCTCGAAGCGGTGGATGAAGGCGTCGCGGAACTGCCGGTGCGCCGCGTCACCGACCAAGCCCTTGACGTCGCGACTGGCCCGTCCGCCCAGCGGCGAGTCAGCAGGTACCGGTATCGACCGTCCGGCGACAACACCGCATCCGTCACCCGCACATCATGCCGTCCACATAGCGCAGCGGCCCGCGGGCTTCCGACAATGTGCAGCGGGTGATCGGAATAGGTCATACCTTCACGGTGCGACGGGCGGGCTGGGCGGCGCAGGTACGCCGCTACAGGGCGTAGAAAGGCTTGCGCCCCAGTCGTCCTTGCCGGCGACAACCTTCCAAACCTCCGGCTTGACGCCGCCCAGCCAGGTTCATGGTGCGACGGGACCGCCCAGGCTGGCAGGCTGGTCGAACTCCACCAGGCGCAGGGCACGAGCCAGCCGCAGCGGGGTCGTGTCGTAACGGTCGAAGAATCCACGGCAGACGGCGTTCTGGCCACCTAAGGAGCTGTGGCAGATGATCGCGGAGTCCTGCGACACCGCGGCGTTTACCATGTCCTTGACCCGGCCAGGTGCCAAGCGCATCGGGTCGCCCGGCCGGAAGATGCACGTACCGCACCTGTCGGCGACGACGTGGACCTTGCCTTCGCGGAAGGCGTTGCCGGTCATGGCTAGTGGCTCGCAGACCGGTAGTTGCGCTCAACAAGTCTCGGCCGGCGTCGTGTCCGCGGCGACTCCTCCAGGATCGTCAGCATCGCATCGGCGGCCACGCTGTGGGCGACACCAGCCCAGCGGCCAGTGCCGTCGAGAGCCAGAAGTTCCGTCCGCTGGACACCCTCGAACTCCCAGCGCCGGATCCCAATGAGGACGATGTCGCGGTGCCCGGTCCAACCGCCGTGCGGGATCCGGATGAGTCGCCCGTGGTGCTGGCGTCCAAGCTGGCTAGCCGTCAGAGTCGTTGTCATTTGCTGACGGTGCGACGGGTCAGTCTCGGACCTGCGTATGCAAGCACTGCTCTACGTTCATCGGGGCTGGCTCCCCTGGCAGGAGTGGCCTCGCATGCGACTGGCTCGTCTGTCCTGATCGACAACGGAGTCTGTCGTCCTGCGATCTTTCGCAGCCACGGATCAGGTGTCCACAGACTCTGTGGCGCGGGCGAGTTCGCGTCGAGCACGGAGCGCCAGGCGGCGTCGATCGAGGTGCCGTAGACCGCCGAACACCATGCCGGGTTCACCTCGATCACGGACCAACCAGTGTCGGGCGACCAGCCGACGTCCAACGTGCATGCGTTCAGCGATGGGCGCGCCACAGGGTCGACCAGTACCTGCTCGCCGAAGTCGATGGCTTCGGCGAGCTCGCCCTGTGGCGCCGGGACCTGGTCGAGCTCCTCGGACCACAACGTCGGTTCGCCGGTCGCCGGGTCGCGCACTAGGTACCGACTCGCGCCAACTGCGTGTCCGCCTGCTACGAATAGCCGGTACTCCGCCAACCAGTGCATCCGATCCCAGCACAACGACACCATCGTTGACTCCGAAGCGCCAAGTTTCTGCGCAGCGCAGCGGAACTCACAGACATTGGCGTACCACTGAGCCGGTAGACCCTCGTGTTTCATCATTGCCAGCTTGGCGAACACTGGCCGCTTCGCGGTCATCCGTTCCGTCTCACGCAGAGTCATCGTTACGAGAGGCCGTTTGAGGTGGTGCGGGGCGATCAGGTCGGCCAGGAGGGGAGCTGGCGCAGCCAGCGGGTGGCTCATCCCGGACCGGTAAGCTCGCGCAACCCAGGCCATGGGAGCCCACAAAGCGTCACCCGGACCCACGGCTGGGACGTCGAGCCCGTTGCTGTGGCGCACCTGCCAGCCGTCCGGGGGCGCGGCAGCGAAGTCGTCCGCGATCCAGCGTTGGTGTGTGACGACGTGCAATGTCGGCATCTCATCAACCTCCGTGCTTCAACAGGTATCGGTTGTTGATCGCCTTCCAGCAGTCGCGACCATCTAGCACCGTCAGGCCCTGGCCGTCGGCGGTGTGCCAAACGACCCCCTCGGCAGCACGGTCGCGGCCGACAGCCGACCGCAACCCGTCCACCTGGGCCACCGCTTCTTCGGTGCCGGCCGGGAACGGCAGGTCCAGTAGTGGCGCAGCGTGATCGAGCGCCACTTGCGGCCACGCAGACCGGGGCAGGAACCAGCGATGAGCGTCCAAGACGTTGAAGACGAACAGCCGTAGGTCGGGCAGCCGTAACGGATTGCCTTGGATCCCGGGCCCGGCGATCTCCGCCTGCACCACCATGCCGGGTTCGAGCGCCGCACTCAGGCCGATCCGCTCATCCACGGTCCGGCTGGACAATTCCGGCGTCGGACGCAGCTCCAGGTTGCGCGAGCAGTACCGGATACGGCCGTCGTCCGGGTCGCGAATGATTGTCACCGAACTGCCGTCGATCTTCTCCGTCGCGATCCAGCCTGCCGGATGCACAGTCAACGCAGCCCAGTGAGCGGTGAGGTTCTGTGCGCGCTCAGCATCAGTTTTCGGGGCGAATTGCGCCGGGAACGGTCCGACCACTTGACCTGCCAGGTGCGCCGGGATCGGCGGCTCGTACTTGACGATGCCGAGCAGGTCGGTCAGATCAGAACCGACAGGGGCCTGCGTCAGGTCGACCCCGGACTCATCTTCCGACAGCACAAGCCCTTGTGACACCTGGCCACGTAGTCGCACCGTGCGCAGCACATGCCCTTCCAGGCTCGAACCATCCGGCAGTGCAACGGTTTTCGTTCCGCGCGCACCCAGGAACGCGAAACGCGGGTCGTTGATCGGCAGCAGCGCATCGACTTCGACGTAGATGACCCGCTGTCCGGCGGCGAACTGGCCTTTACGGACAACAACGTGCCATCCACGGACGGTCGCTCGTTCGATCTGATCGGCGCCGGGAATCGGCTGCAGGTCACCGATGACGGCAACTGTGGCAAGTGCGCGGGAGTCGTTCACGAGTTGACGGTGCGACGCTCGTCACTCGGCGAAACGGACATGATGCCCGTCCACCTCCAGCGGTGCGTCGATCGCGCCGTGGCGAGCCATGACGGCGCACAACTCGATGGCGTCATTGTCGAAGTGCACTGCCTCAGCGACCATTCGGAAACTACTCGCGCCGGCGTACACCAGGCCGACAACCAGGTCCGACGTGGCGGTGGTGGTCTCGGCAACAGCACTTCGCCGACCCGGAACGAACCATTTCACGCCACCACCGGGGACTGGGCGTAAACCGGTGCTGCGGTGGGCCTTACGTGTCGTGTGCCGGGTTGCGTTCATACCTGGACGGTGCGACGCGTCGCACCGTCCAGGTATGACAACGGTGAGCCTGGATGTCGCGCAGGTCCGCATCGCGGCTTTGACCGCGGAACTAAACATTGCCCAAAGTGACCTACGCCGCCTCGACAACGCAGGGTCTGACTTGGATAACGACTACCGGGGCCACCTGTCGGCCCGGATCGCCGCGATCCAAGCAGACCTGGACATGTGGAGGATGCTTAGAACCGCACAGCCGTGACCACCACGTTGTCTTTGTGGTGCCCGCCTCGCAGGATGACTCCGCCGCAGGTGACCAGTTCCAACTTCATCGAGTCGCGGCCATAGAACACGTCCGCCGGTAGAGCAGACTTCGTCATCTCGGCGCGAACGGTCACAAGGAAGCGGTAGACCCTTCCGGCAGAATCGCTGACGTAGATGACCGTGCCCTTGGTCGCACGAGCAATCGGGGCCAACGCGCCCTTGTACCGGCCGTAAGACAGGGTGTGTCCCGCGATGACAGCCCGTCCGGTCTTTGCGCCATAACCAACCGAGCCGGTCCACCGACCCACCTTCGTCGCGCCGGGGACGACCAGTGCTCCAGCCTTGACCGGTGCCGCGACAATCGACGTGTTGATCCCCAACTTCGGCACGTAGAGCCGGTTGGCACCGAGCCTGGGCAGTTCGGAGGTGACGTTCATGACGGCGAAGCCGCCGCTGCTCCCGGCTGGGGCGCTACCGATAGCCACGACCGATGTCTGGGCGGTGGGCGCCTGAGTCGCTGCCCCAGTGGGATTGCTCGGAACCGGGGGTTCTTTCACGCTGCTGGGCACAGGAGTGGACACCTCGCTCGGCTCGGCCTGCGATGTCAACCTGGGTGTCGGTGTCAGGACGCGCGTGACCGTGGTCGCTGAGCTCGTTGGGTCGGCAGTCATTGGGGTCGTGTCCCCGGCAGTCGTGCGGGCCGAGCTCGAAACCACCACAGGCGAGGAGGTGCTGTGCGACGCGGTGGTGACGACCGGCCGCGAGCTGATGTTGCTGGTGGGTCCGCAGGCGGACAGTGCCGCGACCGAACACACTCCTACTGCACCGCCCAGAATGGACTGGTAGCGCTTCATCGGGAGACCTTCATACTTTCGGACTCGGAGGTACGTTCGTTGGGCACCAAGGCGCGGAACGCGTTGCGTAGCGCGCCGTCCCAGGTGTCGAGTGCTTGGTCAGGTGCCAGGCCGGCGTCGGTGAGTCGCTTGATCGCGTCGTCACGGGCGGCGTTCAAGTCAACGTTCAGGTCACCGGCCGCATCAAGAGCGCAACGTTCGACCTCCGCTGTCGCTGCGTCGATTTCAGGAACGTCGACCAGGCAAATATCGTCCGCCTCGCCAGCAACGTGGCCAGCGAACCGCCCGTCGGCGGCGTGGATCGCGCCAGTGGCATCAACTTTGTTCATCGCGGCTCACCAGCCCAGGGCATGGGTGGGATTCCGGCAGGTGGCCGCATCAAGCGGTGGGGCGAACCATGGGTCATGCCGGTTTGGTTGGCGGGCGTCGCAGTTTTGCGCCACTGCGTTTTAAGCCGCGCCATCGACTTGCACCGGCACGGCGCGCTGATCGACCGCTTCCAAAGGGGTGACGACGATCGTTGCGCCTTCCCGGACCGTGCGGTCGCACCAGCCCTTATCGGCGATGATGCGGACGACCTGGGAGTCATCGATATACACCCTGGCTGCGGTCAGGGCGTCAAGTACGGCTCGCCCCAGCTTGTCGGCGTCTCCGATAGCACGACTGGTGCAGTAGTCGGGGGCGGAGGGCCTCAGCCGGTGCTGGTTGCGGCCCGTTCCGTAGTGCGACTTGGGTCGGCAGAAGCTGAATCTGGCGGTAACGATGACGGCGCCAGTGAACGGCTGCCTCCCGGCGAGTGCCTCGACGGCAGCGTCGACGATGGTGCTGCGCCACGTCTTGACGTCGGAAGATTCCACCAGGACGCCCTTGCCAACGTGTCGCTTGGATCCCTGTGGCCGTGGATGCCCGACGGCTCGAAACGAAAACTCGGCCATCAACCGACATCCCTGCTGAGACCGTCCGAGCACGTCAGAACGATCCGAGGGCCAAGGCTGTGCACCAGGGCGTTGATGCCAGCCAAGGCGACAGCGACCGGGTCGATGTCATTCAGCACCCAGGTGACGGTGGCTGGATCCAGCCCGCGACGGCGCATCGAGATCGCCGCAGCCACCGGCAAAACCCCGGCGCCGCAGGCTGGATCGGCGAAGGTCTCGCCCTCGCCCAACGGGTTCATTTCGGCGAGCAACGAGGCCAGGTGCATTGGGGTGTAGAACGCTCCGCTGGAGCGTTGCGAGTTCGGGGAACGCAGGCTGCTGTAGACCGGCCCGAGGAGTTCGCCGCCGACCTGGTGGGCCGAGGCGGACCCGATCAGATCTACCTGAGCAAGCTCTGTGAAACAGGCCCGAGCGACCAGTGCGGCCTGGGCGTCGGGGCGTCCCGCCCAGCCAGTCAGGTGCGGCAGATGCTGGCGAAGGAAGGGCACCGATGATGCGGCCACCGTCCACAGTTCGTCCAATGCGACTGTGTCCGGCGCGGACGAGAAGGACGCCATCATGGGGCGAACCAGGTCCGGGCCGGTGCCGAAGAACAGCGCGCCAGTGGCTACCGCGGTCAACTGGATCGCCACAGCTTCCCGGTGGCCACCGACCACGGCGGTCGCGGTGCTCAGTCGCTGCGCCAAAACGTCCGGGGAAAGTACCGGCGCAGACTCCTTACCCTGCTTCACCCCTGGACGGTGCGACGCATCGCAGGCGTCGAGTTTTCCTCGCTCGCGCAAGCCGCCCATCAGTGCGCTCCGCAGGACGGCGACGAGCCAGTGTGGACGTATTTGGCGAGCAGCCGCTCCTGCAGGTCGTCAAGCTCCGCCACGACGACTTCTTCGTCGGGCACCGGATGAGCAACCTGCTGGGTTTTGGCTATTGCGGCGAGCTGGGCACGGATACGCCGGACGATGGCCGGGTCGACGTCGAGGCGGGCGCTGAGTGCCGCCAACGTTGCTGCCGCCTGCTTCGGTGCATCGGAAAGCATCTTGTGGGGCAACGGCTCGACCAATGTCGTCGTCATATGCGGGGCATTGCCACCACAGGCGAACGTGAGGCGGGGAAGCGTCACCTGGTCAATCGTCGGTTGCCACGACTCGCAGGTGATCCAGGCTCGGCCCAGCTTGTGCGCGACGGCGGCGGTGACACCGGACCCGGCGAACGGGTCGAACACCAGGTGGTCGGGGTCGGTGGCGATCTGGATGATCCTGGTGAGGAGTGCCTCGGGCTTCGGGGTGGTGAACCGAGCGCCGGTGGCGCGCTGGACTTCGTCGCGAGCGTCGCGGACGGTTCCGGCGAAACGGGCGTCCCACACGCTGGCGGGCGCAGCGCCTGTGGCCGGCAACGGGACTTTGCGGCGCGGACGGCCGCCCCCGGTTCGTCCGAAAAAGACCTCCGGCCAGGTGCCCGCAGCCATCCGTGCGGTGGCTTGACGCTGTGCCTGCGCCAGCCCGCCGGTCAGCATCAGTGCAGGACTGTCACCGACGTCGGAGCCGACGATGCGGCGGCGAGTCTCGGCGTCGGGCAGATGCTGCGGGAGATAGACCCCCCACGCGGCCAGCCGGGCCGTCATTTCGGTGCGGTTGTAGACCCAGTGCCGTCCCGGACCCGGGTAGTGCACGGTTGCGGTGAAGGGTGACTGGATCCCGTACACCAGGTCGGGGTGCCGGTCACCGCGTGGCCCGGTCAAGTCACCTGAACTCCATGGGACAGGGTCTCCGTCCCAAGACTTGAACCAGGTGTTTTCGTCATCGGTGCGCGGCGGACGACGCACGGTGAAAGCTGGCGACTTGGCCAGCACCAGGATGGGGTCGTGTTGTTCCCGGAAGCCGGTGTTGGCCACGGGAGCCGACCCGGTGCGTTGCCACCAGATAGTGCTCCGGTGCGCGGCCGACCCGAACACCCTCAGGGCGGACTGTTCGGCGTATCGGAGCATCGACCGGTTTCCGTCTCCGACGCCCAGGTGCAACCACAGGCTGCCGTGTTCGGGCAGGATCTCGAACGCGCCAGCGATGAGCCGGTTGATCATGGTCTGCCACGCCTGCCCAGCCGGGTCGGCGTAGTCGCCTTGGTGTCGGCCGGTGCCGAACGGCGGGTCGGCGTAGATCAGGTCTGGTTGTACGCCGAGCTGACGCAGCCGATCCATCGCCGTCAAGCCATCACCGGAGATCAACAAGCCCACGTTGATTTACATGGGCCATGTTCGCGAGGTCAGGGCTGAGGAAACATGACGCGAGGTTGACAGGGTCAGACCCCTACGCGCGTGCGCGCGCGAGGGGTGTGACTCTTCACCGGTCACGAGCCCGGCACCCGACCCCGCAGATAGTTGAAATCGAAAATAAAAGGGTCGACCCCCTCGCGTACACGCGCGCGAGGGGTATGACCCTACGCATCTTTTTCCGAAAACGTTGCTCGCAGCCCCGCCAGGAGAACCTAACCTGGACCGGATCGAAGGGGGATACCCCTCGCGCGCACGCGCGCGTAGGGGTCTGACCCTACCCATCGCGTCGCCAAAACCGCAACCGAGACCTTAGGAAACCGCGTCATTCCGGGAAACATCACCGTTTCTGGCTGCAACTGGCTGCAACTGGCCACACCGTGTGGTCAGATTTCGGCGGAACCTCGAAACACAAAACCGCAGGTCAGAGCCCTCTACTACTACTACTTACTACTACTTTTTACTGATCTGACCACTTGACCACACCGTATATACCCCCTTATGAGGATTCGCATACATTACTTCCGGGGAGATATATATATCCAAATCCCCTTATGGGGTTGTTGCGGGCGTGGCCATGTGGCCAGATTGCCGTTTTTTGACCCTCGAACCACCTCTGACCTGCGCAAACGTCGCTGAATAGTCTGACCACACGCGTGGTCAAGTGGTGGCGGATGCAGCCAGAACACCCACCCATCCCCGTTTTCGCGACACCAGGGGCAGGGTCAGACCCCTACGCGCGCGTACGCGCGAGGGGTATCCCCCTCCAACATTCCACGATCCGGAACTATTGGCAGCCGCGCAACCAGCCGACACGAACTGGCACCGAGAACTAAACCGACCCTGGCTCGCAGCCAGTGGCCCATGTTGGTGAGTGAACAGACTCTCGTCTTCGTCCTTCACCGAAAGGCACCCTCGCCATGCACCAGAGGCGCCCTGGGCTTAGTCCGGGCACATCGTTGATTCTGCCCAGCAATGTCGTCGACTACGTCGTCGCCTTCGATGACTTCGCCAGCGCTATCAGCGTCCCGGCCCCGTTCTTGATGGCGAGCCCGTTGATCGGGTTGCCGCTGCCGCCAGCAGGGTGGAGCCCACGGGATTTCGCACCCGAACTTTTGTGGCACCCGATGGCCTGGCTGCCGGAACGGTTGAAGCGGCCGTTGACCAACGGCGGCGACGTTGAACCCGACAACGGCTGGGTGTTGCGTGTAGGTCTTGAACTCCAAGAGTCCGGCCTGTACGACCAGGTGTCCGGGTCCTGGTTCGACGTTCTGACGCACCTAGGGATCGACCCAGTCAACCCCGACGACGCCCAACGCCTTTCCGCGTGGCTGGCTGGAGGCGCCGATCAGCAACTGGACGAGTTCGACCTGGACGAACTGATCTTCGTCCAAGATGCCCCCGAGTGGTCGTTGGAAGCCGCCATTGCCAGCCTGGAGCCGTTGGAGGTCGTCGCTCGCACCAAAGCCGCGCGACAGTTGCTGGCGATGTGCAACGAGACACTCACCGGCGATGGAGTCGATCCTGACGAGCAAGCCGAGATGGTCGAGATGATGCTCACCCTCGGCGTCTGGGCGACGTGCGGAGACGAGGCATTGAACACCCGCATCGAGCAGATCCGTGGACGCTTGGATTCATACACCGGAGGGCTGTCAGACGCAGGTTCGCCTGTGTTCGCTCTGTCCGCGATTTTCGCCGACATGGTCGACGCTGGAGAGCCGATCGAGAACGACCTTCTAGCGCAGTTCGAGCGGGTGCGCCGCGAAACCGGCCTGTCCGAGTTCGCCGCCAGCTAACGACGACAGGCGTCGCACCGTAAGCCCATGGCCGATTTCGTACACCTCCACAATCACACCGAGCACTCGCCTTTGGACGGCTTGCAACGGGCACGGGAGATGGTTGCTGCGGCCGCCGCGGACGGTCAGCGTGCGATCGCCGTGACCGACCACGGTTCTCTCGGCGGCACGATGGCCTTGGCCAGGGCGGCCGATGAGTTCGGGCTAAAGGCAATAGGCGGCTGCCTCCTGCGAGGTCAGGAGATCTACACGTCGGCCGGCGTGAAGGCGGTGGAGGATGTGGAGGTAGGGGACCTCGTGCTCACGCACCGCGGACGCTTCCGTCCAGTAGTGCGGACAATGACGCGCCGCTACGAAGGCCGCGGATTCAGGATGCACCTGTCGGGTCGGTACTCCCGCACGCTGACGCTGACCGAGGAGCATCCGATCCTTATCCGCACGCGCGACGGACGAGTCGATTGGACGAAGCCTGGTGAGATTGTTGCCGGCAGGCCCGGCAAACGCGAAGGCGCCTCCGCGTGGAACTCCTGGGTGTGCCTGCCAAAACTAGAGCAGAAGACGTACATCATCGACATGGCGACAGTCCTGCTCGCGTCTGACGGTTGGTCATTCCGACCAAACGCCGTGAAGTCCTATCGGCGTCAGCACGCTCCCTGTGAGTGGCCGGTACCTCGCATGCTTGAGATCGACTCGGATCTGGCATACCTCATGGGTGTGTATGCCGCTGAGGGGCACCTGGGCGTCAGGCAAGGCGAACCAAACGGACGGATCGGGACAACGCACCACATCAGCGAACAATTCATCGTGGATCGGATTGCTCGCGTCGCAAACCGGTTCGGTGCTCAACTCATTAGCCGTCCCCGGGGTGGCTATCGTGAACGCACGATCAACGCCGAGTTCAATTGCCTCCCCATCGCACTCCTGCTTGCCGACACCGTGAAGCGCGGAGCTTCATCCAAAACGGTACCTGCTGGAATCATGACGGCACCGCTCGATGTAAAACGATCTTTCGTACGGGGGCTGCTCGACGGAGACGGTCGAACCGTGGGTCTCCCAAGCAACACCAACAACCGTGCCGACCTCCGAACTACCTCTCCGCACCTCGCGTGGGGGCTGCGCGCGCTCTTGGCGGACGAGGGGTTCTTCCCCCACGTCGGACGCAAGTCCCGAGCGCCATTCCAGGACATCTACCAAGTTCCGTACAACCCACTAAGGAGTTACCCCTACGGGAAGCACGATGAGAGCTTCAGCTACCGTCCGGTGGCTCGGGTAGACGAGATCCGGATCGAAGACGATGTCTTCAACTTTGAGGTGGAAGAAGACAATTCATACGTCTCAGATTTCGTTCTCCATAATTGCGAGGGCTACCTGGCCATTGGCTCCCGGTTCGAGCAGAACACCGCCACGTCAGAGTCCGGCTTCGAGGGCTCCAAGGTGCGGCGCTACCACCACCTGACGATGCTGGCCGCGAGTCGAATCGGCTGGACGAACCTGGTGACGCTGTCCAATGAGGCCGCGAAAACGGTGTGGTACCAGCCGCGGATGGACTACGACCTGATGGCGCAACACAGCGACGGCCTGATCTTGGGCACCGGCTGCTTGGGTGGCCCGGTGATCGCCGCGATGCTGGACAACCCCGACGATGCCCTGGCCCGCGGCATCGCCGAGACCGAACGGCTGCTGGCGTGCGTCGGCGGCGACAAGGACCGGTTGTTCGTGGAAGTCATGGACCACGGCATTCCCGCTCAACGGGCCGTGATGGACAACCTGACCGCGATCGCCGCGCACTTCGGGTTGCGCATGGTCGCCACTAACGACGCCCATTTCACCCACGAGCACGAGCAGGCCGACCACGACCGACTACTGGCCGTCGGGGTCAACAAGTCGTTCGACGACCCGGACCGTTTCCGGTTCAACGGCACCGGCTACTGGCTGCGCACTGGTGCTCAAATGCGCCAGGTGTTTCCTGACCGGATTGGCGGCCAGGATGTCGTTGCGAACTCTCTGGCCATCGCCGAGCAGGTCGAAGACACTCTGTCGGCGTTCCTGCCGACCAGCCGGATGCGGCTGCCGAAGTTTCCGGTGCCGGCCAAGATCCAGCGGGCCAGCGAACGCCGCGGTGACCCCAGTCCGCAGGACACGCTGCTGCGGCTGTACGTGCTCGACGGCGCCAAGCAGCGCTTCGGGGAAACCATCCCGTCCGAGGTGACCGAGCGCATCGACTTCGAGCTCGGCGTCATTTCTGGATTCGGGTTCGCCGACTACTTCCTGATCCTCACCGAGTTGGCGCACTGGGTGCGTTCGCAAGGCCACAACCTCGGCCCCGGTCGCGGGTCGGCTGCCGGAAGCATGGTGGCGTTCTGCCTGACCATCACCGACGTTGACCCGATCGAGCACGGCTTGTTGTTCGAGCGATTCCTGGACGTGACCCGCAAGGGCATGCCGGACATCGACCTGGACTTCCCTCAGGAGTTGGTCGGGGATGTCGTCGCGCATCTACAGGAAGTCTGGGGCGAGAGGCACGTTGCGCAGATCGGCACCTACGGCACCAAGAAGGCTAAGTCGCTGGTGCGCGACATGACCCGGCTGGGCGGAGACCCGAGCCTGGGGGAGAGGCTGTCGGAGGCGATCCCGAAGATCAATAAGGGCCTGGCTGTATTGATGGACCCCACCCACGCCGATGGTGCCGCACTGCGCGACCTGGTGGGAGCGGACCCCAAGGCGGCCGCTGTCATCCAGCAGTGCCTGCCGCTGGAGGGCGTCAAGGCCAGCCCCGGCATCCACGCCTGCGGCATCGTGCTGTGTGACGAGCCCCTGGACGACCTGATCCCGATGCGTGTGGACTCCAAGACCGGCCAGTGGGTGACTACATGGGAGGCGGGCGAACTGGAGTCGGTCGGCTTCGTGAAGTTCGACCGACTGGCACTGAAAAACCTCGACGTCATTGCCGGGTGCACAAAGATGATCCAGGCAGCAACTGGTGAGATCGTCGACACCCGCTACGGGCACCTTCCGATGGATGGCGCGAGCGACCCTCGGGCCAAAGCCGCATGGGATCTGTTGGCCGCCGGTGACACTGCCGGCTTGTTCCAGGTGTCCAGCTCAGGCATGACGAAGCTGGTGAAAGGCATTGCACCGCAGAGTCTTTCCGAACTCTCCGATGCGGTGGCGTTGTACCGTCCCGGGCCGATGAGAGCGGGCATGCACGAGCGGTACGTGGCGCGTAAGCGCGGGGACGAACCAGCCACCTACGACTACCTGACCTCCGACCCAGCAGAGCAGGCCGCGTTGACGAGCGTCCTGGACGGGTCGATGGGGTTGATCGTGGTCCAGGAAGACCTGATGGCCTTGTCGCGGGCTGTGTCCGGCTTTGGCCCTGGCCGCCGTAACCGGCTGCGCAAGGCGTTCTCTAAGAAGCTGAAAGAGGAGATGGACGCGCTGTACGACGAGTTCATCGCGGGCGGTCTGGCTGTGACCGTGGACGATCCGGACAAAGATACCGAAGCTTCAATCCGATTCTCCCGCAAAACTCTTGACGCTTTGTGGACGACATTCTCAGCTTCGGCAGAGTATTTGTTCAACCGCTCGCACTCGGCGCCGTACGCCTACATCGCCTACCAGACGGCGTTCCTGAAAGCCAACTGGCCGGCGCACTACGCCGCCGCGCAGTTGGCCGTAACCGAGAAGGACTCCGACCGATTGCCGGTGCTGCACTCGATCCGTCACAGCGGTATCTCGGTGCTCGGGCCTGACCTATTGGGCGGCGGGTTGGACACTGCTGCCGTTGACGAACGAACGATCCGGATCGGTCTGTCGGAGATCGTGGGTGTCAAGGACAACGCTGCCGCCCTGCTGGCAGCCCGAGACTGCGACGGTCCTTTCACGTCGCTGGGCGACGTCGTCGCCCGAGCCAAGGCTGCCGATGGACGCAAGCTGCCGATCAACGTGATCGAAGGACTCATTGACGCCGGCGCACTCGACGGTCTCGGCCACCCGCGGATGGGCATGCTGGCCGTCGTTCGCGCGTTCGGTGCCGATGTAGCGGGCGACGATTTCGACGTGCCGGTGCCGGACATCGAGTTCTCCACGACCGAGCGAGCGGAGCGTGAACGAGCCCGGCTCGGGGTCGTCATCGGAACGCACCCGCTGACCGTCATGCAAACGCACGTCCGTGAATGGAACCCGACCGGCGACCAGAGCCCGTGCGTCCCGGTTGCGGGCCTGCGTCCGGCCGCGAACGTCGTCACGAAGGCGGTCGTGTCCGAATGGGTCGAGCGGCCCGCGCGAAACGGCGGCATGCGGGCCAACTTCACGCTGGAAGGATCGACCGGCGCGATCACCGGTGTGATCTGGCCGAACCGGCTGGCGGTTGCCACCGCAGCTAGTGGTGGAAGGCACCCGGTGCCCGGCGACATCATCGCCATGCGCGGACGGGTCAAAGTCGTCACGATGCGCAAGGACGACAACGACGACGTCGATGGTGAAACCGACGACGAGATCATCGAAGACTCGCAGGTGGAAATGGTCGGCGCCAACTTCTGGCTGGCCGACTTCGACGACCCCGCCAGGGACCAGTTGCCGCCGTGGCAGGCGCTTCGCCGACCGATCGAACTGGCTCCACGGCCGACGATCGCAGGCAACGCCGGCACGGTCACCATGACCGCGGCAGACACAGTGCTGGAGCTCGACGCCGAAATGGTCGACTCGACGGTCACGCTGCGCCGCCGAATGCGTCTGCGGTTCGGTCGGGTCGTCACTCGTGACGAGATGACCCGGGTCAGTCGGTTGTGGACGGACATGGAGCCAGGCGAAGCGATCGACCTGTCTACCAAAGGCTTTGAGGTTGCGCACGAGGTGCGGCTGATCCGGATGTAGTCGGCAGCGCCGGGACGCCGCAATCGGTCTCGTCTGTTCGTGCGAAGCCTGTGCGACGTAGCAAGCGCTGCGTCGCACCGTGCACGAGTGAGTGACTTTCCCACACTGATCGGCCTGTCCGGGTACGCCCGGTCAGGCAAAGACACGGCCGCGGCCTGCTTGAAGCCCTACGGCTACACGCAGGTTGCGTTGGCCGATCCGATGCGTGCCATCGCCTACGATCTGGACCCCTTGATGCCGTCCGGATTTCGGCTTTCCCAGCGCGTAGACGCCGTCGGCTGGGAAGGCATCAAGGCCGACCCGGTGGATGCTGCGGAGTTGCGCCGTCTGCTAATCCAGGTTGGGTCTGGTTGCCGACAGCATCTCGACCCGTTGGTGTGGGTAGGAGCCTTGCGGGCCCGGTTCGCTGCGCGCGGTCCGGGGGAGCGGTTCGTGGTCTCCGACGTGCGAATGGCCAGCGAAGCGCAGGCCGTGCACGACCTGGGTGGCGTTGTCATCCGGGTAATGCGTCCAGGGGTCGGGCCGGCGGTGCGGCATGTGACCGAGCAGCCGTTGCCGGAAGGCATGGTGGAGGCCACGGTCGTCAACGACGGCAGCGTGACTGACCTCGCCGGCCGACTGGTCGAGTTGCTCGATGCCATGTCGCTGGCAGGCTGGAAGGCACACCTCTAGCTGAAGGACCGGTTCTCGGCGAAGTGCCGTCGCACCGTACAGGTATGAATCCGTTCACCAGCCAGCCAGTCCTCGACGTTACGACCCCGGACACCACCACGGCCACCTTCGACGCTTCCGCGACTCCGGTGCTGATGGAGGCGCTGTACGCCCTCTACAGCGATCCGGTGGCCGCCGTCACCCGCGAACTCATCTGCAACGCGGTCGATTCGCACTTCGCCGCCGGGCAGCACGAACCGGTGCGTGTTGAAGTGCTGGATGCCGACGCCGGCCCGGACGGCCGGCCGCGGTGCGTACTGGTGGTCACCGATACCGGTCTGGGTTTGGACCGCGGCGGACTGATCCGCACGTTCTCTAGCTTCGGCGGTTCCGACAAGCGGGAAACCACCGAGCAGATCGGCGGGTTCGGACTCGGCGCGAAGTCTGCGCACGCCGTGACGCCAACCTTCACTGCGGAAGGCGTCAAAGACGACCGCCGCACCGTCGCGATGATGTCACTGTCGCCGGAGGGCGTGAGTCAGGTAAGCATCCTGGTGAACGCAGCACCGACAGGTTCGCCGAACGGGGTGACCGTGCGGGTCCCGATGGAGCGCAGCGCGCTCACGTTGGCGCAAGCGGTCGAGTCGGTAAGTAAGTGGCTGCCGACCGGCTCGGTCGAGTTCGACGGCGTGCTCAACGTCTGCACGCTGGACTCGGGCATCCGCCTGTCAGGCACGGTGACCCTGGTGCGGGATCAAACTCCGGCGGTGGTGATGGGCGGTGTCCGCTACCCGCTGACCAGTCGGCAGCGGAACGCGCTGGCCGAGTCGCTGGGCAACTGTGGTGTCCCCGTGAAGTCCTACCTGACCGGGCTGATCATCACATTGCCGTTGGGCGCGGTCCGCCCGGCGCCGGCGCGGGAAAGCATCCGGGACACCGCCGACACCGACGCGGTCCTGTTGGAAGCGACCCGCGATATCGGGACGTTAGTCAACGCCCTGGCGGACACGATGGACAACCCGGCGCCCCTGATCGACACCGCGCCGGTGCAGGTGACCTGGCGGGGAATCAAGACCTGGGACCGGGGCGACCCAGCGTTCGCCGGAACGGTCGTGGAACGCCGTACCGGCAGCGGGTTCGTGCTGCGCAGCAGCAACCTCGATCACCAGGGCGCGGTGAGGTCGCGGGTCCACGACACCGTTTCCGATCAGGTCCGGGTGTTTCTGACCTCCGGCGCGAACACCGTCGCCGTCGTCACCGACGGCAGCGTTGAGCAGGTGAAATACCTGCGGATCAACGCCCACCTGGTCTCGGCCGGGGCGGGCTCCACGCAGCGGTACGTCGTGGTGGACCAGCCCTGCGGCTACATCGGCTACTTGCCGTACGGACCGGGCGAGAACCAGATTACGACGTGGACCTTCGAGGAGTTCCGCTCGAAGGTGGTGCGCCCGACCCGCACAACCACGACCATCTTCCAGACCTGGCTGCCCGGCGGCGACGATGCGCAGCCGATGGACACCGCGAGCGTCAACGCGCTGTCCGGTCGGCTGTACGTCGTCGGGGAGAGCTTTGCGCGGTACAACAACGCCTGGCTGCGCGAGGCGGCAGACCACCTGGGCTGCCCGATCGTGGCCAACGGGGCCAAGAAGCCGTCACCGGGCCGGTTCGGCAAAGGCAAGAAGTCGACCCTCGACGTGCGGGTGCTCGACCTTGGCCTGGTCCGCGACAGCGTGTTCACCACGATCCCGCAGACGCACCTGGACAAGACCGCCATCGGCGAGGTGTTCTGCCGGGTACACCGCAGCGACTACGACAAACTGCTCGACCCTGTGGTGCGCGACGCGCTGGTGGACGCCCCCGACTTGACCCAGTTGACCCGGTTGCAGCGATGGGCACTGGAACAGAAGGCCGGGGCCACCGTGCGCGGCGGGGTGCCGCAGTGCTACGCGCACCTGCCACGCGGCTATGGCGCACGGCAGCTTGGGTCGGCGCAGTTCGTGGAACTCGCCAACGGGCTGTGGGCGCTTGACCAGTTCCGCCAGCATGACGCCGACCACGACCACGACAACCAGGAGGACGCCGCCTAATGTCCCGACCCGCCAAGACGACCTACGTCGCGCTCGACATCGAAACCGACACCAGTCCGCTGACCGAAGCAGAGCGAGCCGCTGGACTCGGCCCGCGCGGACTGGACCCTGGCCACACGCCGGTCACCGATGTCGCGTTCTGCGGCAAGGACTTCCACGAAGTGTTCACCGGCGACGAGGCCAGCGTGCTGGCCGACACCATGGAACTCATCTCGATGCTGGACGCGCACGAGCACCTGGTGACCTGGAACGGTTCGGTGTTCGACCTGCCGTTCCTGGCGGCCAGGGCTGCGGTGCACGGCATCGACGTTCCCTACGACCTGGTGCTCGACCCGGCGATCGTGCCCAAGTACGACCCGTGCCCCGGATTCGACGGCGGCTACCGGGCGCTGGTCGACGGGCGAGATCGGCACACCGACCTGGCCTATGTGGCCAAGCCGTTCGCGCAAGCCCTCGGGGTGCCGTGGTCGTTGAAGCCGTTCGCCGAGCACTGCCTGGGAGAGCCGCTGCTGTCGGTCGACCGGACCAGGATGCACGAGTTGAGTCAGACCCAGCGTCGCGCCTACGTGGCTAGCGACGCCGACGGGACATACCGGCTGGTGCCATTCCTGTTGGGGCGCAGGCAGATTCCGCGCCTCGACGCCAGCGCCCGTCTGTGATTGCCTGGTTGCGGCGCGACCCACTGGCTGCCGGGTTGTGGTCGGCGTGCGCAGTCCTACTGGCGATCAGTCTGACCTGCGGTGGAGTCCTGGCGTGGCAGTTGTGGGGTACGAACGTGGTTGCGGCACAGGAACATTCCGACGAGGTCAAGGCTCTACAGCGGCAGTGGAAGAACGGCGGCACTGCCGAACCGGGCAACGACCCGCGAGTCATGGCTCAACCGGACGCCTACGGCACCCCGTTCGCGATCATGCGGGTGCCGCGGTTCGGGGCGGACTGGATCCAGCCGATCGTGCAAGGCGCGAACCTGGATGAGTTGGCCGCCGGCATCGGCCACGCGGCGGGGTCGGCGATGCCGGGCCAGGTCGGCAACTTCGCTGTCGCCGGGCATCGAACCACGCACGACAAGCCGTTCAACCTAATCGCGACGCTACGGGCAGGCGACCTCATCACGGTTGAAACCGCCACGGACACCTACACCTACAAGGTCACCAGTCACGAGGTCGTGCAGCCAACAGATGTTGCCGTATTCGACCCGGTGCCAGGCAAGCCCGGCGCTCAGCCAACGGTGGCGATGCTGACGATGTCCAGTTGCCACCCGGAGTTCAGCGCACGGGAACGGTACGTCGTTCATGCAGTCCTGGTCGGTTCGCGCACGAAGACCGGCTAGCGGAAAGCGCCAAACCTGGCAAGAACCTGGAAGTTTGCCCCCAAGATCTGGTGGGCCGGTCACAGCGCCAACTTCACTGTTAGGTTCTGCAGCAGGTTGTGAGAATTGATGCCTCAAAGGTGGTTGCCTTGAAAACGCTTGGACTTGTCACAGTCGTTCCAGTCGTCGCCGCCGCTGCGATCTCGTTGTTGCCTTCCACCGCCACAGCCATCACCCCAATCGCGTCCCGAGACGCTCTACTGGCGGGTCGAATCCTCGGATCAGATGGCTCGGCGGCGAGCGGCACCCGCGTTCAGCTTCTGGCGTGGCCGCAGTCAATTCCTGTTGGGGGCAAGTCACTGCGGCTTCAGCAGATTGCTACCGCCACAAGTGGCGACAACGGCGCGTTCCGACTGTCCGTGGCCGCGGGAGACCTCTCTGGCGTTGCCGACCCCGCGCAGCAATCGTCGGAGATCAACGTCGACGTGGTCGCGTCCAGCAAACAGCAACTCAGCGTCTACGCCACGACGATCTACGTCCATCACACATCTGATGGTGAAAGTCTCTCGTTTGCGTCCGAGCCGGACCCCGCGAGCGAGGCGTCAGTCGGGTCGGCGCACCGCTTTGCTGAGGCGACTACGCAGCGCTCAACTGCCTTCACAGGCAGTCCAACCAACCAGGGCTTAGTCCTGCGGCTGGGGGTTAAGGCCCAGGGCCGAACCGGCAGTACACCCACAACAAGGAGCGTCCAACCATTTGCCCAGGGCAGCAGTCTCGTCGCGAACTTGGGAACAAAGGAGGTCATCGTCGGTGACCTCAGCAGCACCACGGGAGCGTCCGGCTATTCGGCTTACTGGACCTATGAGAAGTCCAGCACTTCGACCTTGGGTGTAGCGGTGAGTGACGACAAATACACCGGGTTTTCGTCGTCCGGACATTCAGTCGAATCGAGTACGGTTACTATGCCGTTCCCGAGCTTCCATACGCCGGGGATCCGCTACGCTCGCACTGGTATGCAGTACGGTAAGTTCCTCGTCTTCGATGACGGCGGCTCAGGTTACGTCAACACTTGGTACGAAGTTCGCGCCTACAAGTGGATTGGCGGCAGCAGCCAGGACACGCAGGCTGCGACAGCATTTTCACACTGCCGCAGGTATGTCGGGGGTGGTTATGGCCGCCCAGTCGAGAAAACTTCATCCTCTGCTACGACCTGGACAAACGCCGTCACCATTCCCGAGATTGGCATTAAGCTTTCCGCCGAGACTGGATTTAGTGGGACTGCTAAGGCAGACTTTGCTTTAGTGAACGGTCGCGTACTATTCCTGTGCGGCCGGAACGACTACTTCGCGTCTAACGACGCCTATTCAGTTGAGATTCGTGGGAGCTAAGAGTCGATTGGCCGTGGCTGTCATTGCGGTGGCAGTTGCCGTCATAGCAATGGTCGGTTGGCAGGCGAGTCAAGCATCGAGGGATGCTAGCGACAACTCGTTGCACTCGTTGGTCAGACAGGACGCTGGAGCAGACGTTACGACCCCGCTGTTGTTGTGGAACGGTCGCATTGCCGATGAGTCCGCTACCGTCCAGAACACCTCGTCGACCGTAGTGACAATCTCCTCAGTACGGTCAGCAAGCAAATCTGTCCATGTCACGAACTGGCAGGTGCTGACGGACGCACAAGCTGACCAGCGGGGAATCGGTTTCGTGTGGAAACCATTTGAGCCCTCGCCTGCGCCTTCGGTGCCCGGTGGGCAGCGACGCGTAATTTACGTAGAACTCGCGAGTGATAATCCGAACGATGTGGTCACGGTCGACGGACTCATCATCAGCTACCGTCAGGGTGGTGCTTCCGGCTCAGTCAACGCCGGGGTGAGGTTGACTGTTGGCCCGAATCGGAGCGGGCCAGCCCCGACCCTTTAGCGGGCACCTGCGAGGCGCAAGCATGATCGAAACCAGCCAACCCAGACCCGCTTGGGCTCTACCTCGTCAAGGCTGAAGCCGGGCGCTTCCCGCCTCAGTGCCCATCACGTAGAAGTTACATGCGACGGCGAGCAGGCCCGGGTCCGGCGCTGGGTCTAGTTCGAGTCGCCGGCCTATGAGGAACCTCGTCGCACCGTAGGGGTGGAAGGCAAACCCGCCGACCAAGTGCAGTGCCTCTACCAAAGGAATCCTCGAATGAGCAGCAACACCATCAACATCGCCGGCAACCTGACCAGCGACCCGGAGACCCGCTTCCTGCAGTCCGGTGTCGCCGTCACCAGCTTCACGGTGGCGAGCACGGACCGGAAGTTCGATCGGGACTCGGGCGCCTGGGTTGACGGCGACACCGTCTTTCTGCGCGTCTCGGCCTGGCGCAAGCTCGGCGAGAACGTCGCCGCGTCCCTGCGCAAGGGCAACGCCGTCATCGTCACCGGCAAGTTGAAGTCGAACGTCGTCGAGAAGGACGGTGCCAAGATCACCTACTTCGAGATCGACGCCGAGACGGTGGGAGTGTCTCTGGCGAACGCCACGGCCGCGATCACCCGTAACGCCCCCGCGGGCGGCGCGTCGGGAAACGCACAGGCCCAGCAGGCTTCGGCCGCTCCCGCTGGGCAGCAGTACGCGCAGCCGCAGCCCGTTCAGCAGGCCGCGCCGGTCGCAGCGTCGCAGCCCGCGTACACCGGCGGGCAGGACTTCTGATCGGAGGGTAGCCCGCAGTCGCCAACCGCGTCCGAGAAACACTCGGGCGCGGTTGGTTTGCGTCGCACCGTGCCTCGGTGAACGTTGACTCCCTCCTGCACCGCTGGCCGCACACGACTGGCGCGTTGTGGTGCGCCGCCGCGCTGGTGGTGTCGATCGTGCTGGCGTGCGCAGTCCGTCGAGTCCGGTCGCACCGCAGTTACCAGCGGGATCCGTTGCGAGTGTTCAGCCAGCAGGACAAAGCGACCGTCTCCGCGTGGTGCGGTGGCCGATGCGAGCACAAGCCGTTGTTGCTGCCCCGTTGCCGGGCGCGTGGGACCGCCGGCGATCACCTGGTCCCGCACTCCAAGGGCGGCCCGACCACGTTGGAGAACCTGCAGATGCTCTGCACGCGCCACAACCTGCGCAAGTCCAACAAGACACCGTCTCGGTTGTACCTGTACCGGTTGGCTGCTCGTCGGCACGCCTACTTTCCGGACGGACAACCCAGACTCCCTCGCCGCTAGCCCGCCGATCGGTGCGACGCGTCTCGGTGGTGCCCGCCAACCAACAAGGCGAGGAAAGCAGTAACTCGACCCTGGGTGTGCGGACCTGGCCCATGTAGGTCAGTGAGGCCGCAAAAAGGGGGCCGACCACCGACACGGAGGAAGTCTCGTGCGCATCACCAAAGTCCAGACCCTGGCCATCCAGGCCGAAGGTTCCACCTCGAACATGTCCGGTGCCTGGTCCGGCGTGTGGTCGAAGCTGACCAGTTCCGTGCCGAACCTCGGCACGCTGCTGACGTTGGTGGCGTTGGCGCTGGTCGCGTTCGCGATCATCAAGTACCTGATGGATCGGCGTCGCGGCGGCGGCGGCAACGCACAGCACTTGGCGTGGACGCTGGTGGCTGCCGGTGTGTTTGCCGCTCCCGGGTTGCTGTTCCCGCTGTTCCTGAAACTGGCCGATGGCGCGATTAACTGGGGTGGCTCAGTCCTGGGCGGCTGAATGGAAACGGTTCCCGCATTGGCTGTTTCGGGAACGGACGGCGCGATCAATTGTCGACGACCCTGCCCTCTCTCCGGGCTCGTTGACCAGACCAAGACATCAGTGATTTGGAGGTGACCAAGATGTCTACGTTGCACACGGGTGCGCGAACCCACCGGCGGGTGCTTCCTCAGCCTGCCGCTCTGGAATCGGTGCCAGCAGACAACCCCGGGGTAGGGACGAAACGGGGCACCGACATCCCGCGCACGGCGCAAGCCGGGCGGCGGGACACCGGTGTGCAACATGGTCGAGGGGAGACCACCGGGGGCGCACCTGTACCCGGCGGCGTAGCAGCAGTACCCGCAGGGCGTAAGCCCAGCAGCACCAAGCAACACAGCGCCACCCAGCAGAACCGCACCACCCGCATCACCAGCAGCCCCAAGCAGTCTCGGTTCACGGCTGACAACGCGGTCGTGTTCGTGCTGGACCGGCACAAGCGGCCGTTGATGCCGACCGATTGCAAACGAGCCAAGAAGTTGTTGGCGCGGGGTCGGGCGGTTGTGCACCGCAAGGTGCCGTTCACGATCCGGTTGAAAGACCGCACGGTCGATCAGTCGATGCTGGAACCGCTCGGACTGGGGATCGACCCCGGCTCCCAGCACACCGGACTCTCCCTCGACAAAACCGTGGAGGCTGTTGACGAGAGTACGGGAGAAGTGACCACGACCCGCACCGGGCTGTGGCTTGGACAGTTGGACCATCGCGGCCAGCATATTCACCTGCGTTTGGTGGCACGGGCCCAGCGGCGTCGGGGTCGACGTGGGCGAAACCTCCGCCATCGCGCAGCCCGCAATAGGAACCGGAGCGTGCGCGTTGGCTGGCTGCCGCCGTCGGTGCAGCACCGGGTGGACTCCACTATGACGTGCGTAACGCGACTCCAGTCGCTCGCACCGATCGCAAGTCTGCGGTTGGAACGCGTCAGCTTCGACACTCATGCGATGACCGCACCGGGCATTAGCGGTTTGGAATACCAGCAGGGCACGCTGGCCGGGACCGAAATCCGTGAGTACCTGCTAGCGAAGTTCTGTCACCGGTGTGTCTACTGCGACGCCACCGGCGTTGGAACGGGCTCGGTGCCGTTGAACATCGACCACCTGTTGCCTCGTGCCCGCGGCGGGACTAACCGAGTCAGCAACCTTGTCCTGGCCTGCGTCCGATGCAACCAAGCCAAGGGTGCCCGGTCGGTGGATGCGTTCGTAACTGACGGAGTGAGACGCGCTCGGATCAAAGCCGAGGCCAAAACGCCGCTGCGGGATGCGGCAGCCATGAACGCTTGCCGCAACCGGCTCGCGGCAGAACTAGACGCGACCGGGCTGCCGGTGGAGTGGGCCAGTGGCGGACGCACCAAATGGAACCGCGTGCGTAACGGTGTGCCGAAAGACCACAGCTTGGACGCGCTCTGCGTTGGCGCCGTCGACGTGATCGTCCGATGGGTACCCACAGTGCTGCACATTCAGTGTGTCGGGCGTGGCCGGTACCAGCGCGTAACGACAGACAGGTTCGGCTTCCCTCGTTCCCACCGGCCACGGCGGAAACAGCACTACGGGTTCATCACCGGCGACCTTGTGAAGGCTGTGATCCCAACGGGGCCGAAGGCGGGTGTCTACCGCGGCCGGGTCATCGTGCGATCCACCAGGACGTTCCGGCTTGTGACCCCAACGCACCGGTACGACGGGATCAACTGCAGATACATGACAACTATGCAGCGAGGTGACGGCTACTCATACAAGGCCAGACCGTCGCTGCAGCGCCGCCTCGCCCCGCATGGCGACCAAACGAAAGCAGCCTGACATGTACGTCTACGACCTTTCCGGGTTGACCCGGAGCCGCTCCGAAGACCGCCGGATGACCTGGCGCGGGTGGGATATGCCGCGCCGCACCTTCTACCTGTTGCTGGCCGTGTCGATTCCGATGCTGCCGATTACCGCGTGGGGTTACACCCTGATGGGCATTTGGGTGGTTGTTCCGGTGCTGGCCGCGTACGGGCTCATCTACTGGCTGGTCGAGACTCGCACCGCAGACGGCATGCGGCTGCGGCGCTATCACGCGCTCATGGACTACCAGCGATCCAACCGCGGCAGTTTCATCATGTGCGGCCAGCAGATCTCGCCCGGTGCCATTCGGCTGCACGTTCTACGTCAGGCCAATCGGCCCGCGTACGACGACACCGCCGAGGCGCTCAGCTCTGCCCGGGAACACACCGCTCCGGAGACAGTTTTCGGCTGACCCCACCACTGCCTCCCACTGCACCAACCAAAGGACCAGATCTTGTTGTCACGCAACGCGTTCCGTCGGGCTACTCGGTGGCTGACGCTGTTCGCTGTCGTCTTCACCGTCCTGCTGAGCACGGTCGGCGTCACCTCGGCCGTTGCGTCAGCGCCCAGCCACACGCTGGCGATGGGAACCGAGACCGTTGCAGGGCAGGAGACTTCATACCTGCCGGCGTTCCGCCCGATAAGCCCTGACGAAGGAAACGCGACCGCCCCGGTGTGCTCATCCAGCGGTAGTAGCGACGGCAGCACGAGCAGCGACCTACTGGCCGTGAACCGTTGGGCTCCAGTCACGTCCAACCTGCATTCCCGATTGGACGCGGACGCTTGGGGTGACATCAGCAACAAGGTGCAGCGCAACCAGGTCGACTCCACCATGCTCAGCGTGGGCAACACGATGTGGCAAGCCTCGACATCGCTGGTGGAGTTGTCGAACAACTTCTGCATCGCCGACGGCATCGGCTACACCATCGACAACAAGGCTGGCGAACTGGCCAAGACGTTGTGGGGTGACGGGTCGGCCGGCGGCGTCACGATCGTCCTGCTGCTGCTGATCGGTGCGATCGCGATGGCCGTGATGAGGGCACGCCAGTCGCCGGGGCAGTTCGGCAGAGCGGTCATCAAGCCGGTCATGGTCCTGGCCCTGTTTGCTGTCATGATGAACGGCGCGCTGAGCACGGTTCCCGGCAAGTTTGGCACGATGAGCCCGGGCTGGATGGTCAACGCGGCCAGCAACGTCGTGTCCGGGGTTTCTGGCGCGGTCGCGGCACCGATCGCCGACAACGCCTACGCGAACAGCTTCGCTACCCAGAACGCGCGTGATTCTGCCTCACAGAACGATGCGTCGTGCATCAACTACCTGTCGGCCATGCGTTCGCAGTATGAAAAGAGTTTCGGTGGATCCAGTGCCTCGTTGAGGTCGTCAGCGGCTGTGCCTCTGGCAATGGACTCGATGTGGCAACTCAGTGGGTTGTCCAGCTACGTGCGCGCCCAGTACGGGACGGACAACAACTACGGTTGGGCCAGCTTCTGCCGAGGACTTGAAGTCAACGCGGGATCCTCACTGGTCGACGACGCAAAGACAGGTGTCTCAGTTCCGGAACTGCTGGCGGCGCAAGGGATGAACGTGCCCAGCAGTGTGACGACGTCGTGGGCGTTCGCACCGGCCGACGGCACCACATGGGACGAGATGGCAGTCTTCTGGGCTGCCTGCCAGACCGGTGACGGTGGCAAGAGCTGGTCCGTTGCGCCGGGTTGGGAGACGGTGTCCAACAGCCACACAGACGCCAAAACTCTGGACGCCAAGCAGTGCCTGGACTTCTTCAACGGCACGGGCAGCAAAGACGACATGTTCTTCAACTGGCAGGACGATGCCAGTGCTGTCCAGACTGGGACGAAAGACGTCAGTTCGGCCGCGATCAGCAGTGGCAACAACCCGCGAGACTTCCTGAACGTCCTGCACGGCACCAGCACCGGTTCGGCGTCCACCGCGGCGATGCTCTATGCCATGTTCAGCGTCATCAACCTGTTCATCTTCGGGGTGATGGCCGGGATGATCTTCGTGCTCAAAACGCTGCTACTGGCGTTCGGCTTGTTCGTGTTCTTCGTGTTGCTGGTCGACGTCCTGCCGATCCACCGCGAGAGTCAGACGCTGCGCTATTTCAAGACGACGCTCGGCTTCGTCGTCGTCGCTTTCGGCTACAGCTTGGCGTTGTCGGTGATGATCCTGCTGACCAGCTTCATCCTGTCCATCGGCAACGCCATGGGGCTGTCTGGCTTCTTCGACGTCCTGTGGGTGTCGGCCGCCCCGATCATCGCGATCGTGGCGATGAAGTTGATCTGGAAGAAGATCGCCAAAGCACCGGACCCGTTCAGTGTCCGCGGAGCCAAGGGGTACATGTCCAGCGCCGCCTCGGGCATGATCGGCGGTGCCGCGGCGGAGGGCGTGTCGGGACTGTTCCAGCGTGGCAAGGAAGCGATACCGGGCATGGGTCGCAACCCGAACGCCGGTGGCGTCATGGGTGGTGCTGGCAGTGGATCGACGGTGGCCGGCGGCACCACCAACCCGCAGGGTGCTTCTGCTCGTTCCGGTGGTGCCGACCCGCTGGCGCGTGAAACCGACGGCAACGCGGCCGGGGGCTCATCCAGCGGGGGAGTCGACCCAGAGGTCGCCGAGCGTGCCGGTGCCGCAGGGTACGAGCTGGACAGCAATGGCCGGCCGGTCGCTGGCACCGGAGACGGCAGCCTGGATGATGAACTAGCCGCTGGCGCAGGCGTTGCGAGTGGTGTCGGTGCAAGTAGCGCCTACGACCACAGCAGCGTCGAACGTCGTTACGACCCGAAGGCTCAGCGCAAATCGCGTCGCGAGGGCGCCGCTCAGCGCCGCCAGTGGTACGGGGGCCGCGACGAGGTCGCCGGGGGAGCGAAGGCGAAGGTCGCCAACGAGCTCGCCGCTCGTCGTCAGCGTGCCATCCAAGCTCTACGCTCCAACCCGGTGAAGTCGACGCTGCACAGTCGCGGAGCCTGGACCGCCGTTGGTGCCGCGGGGCTCGCTGCCGGGGCCGTCACAGCGATGCCTGCGGCGTTTGCTGTGGCTGGCGCCGCGGGCCTGGTGGCTGCAGGGTCAACCCTGTCGCGCCGTGGCCGGGCACACCGTCAGTCGCGCAAACTGCTCGACAACCGAGAGAAGAACGCGTTCTTCGACTCGATGAACCGTCAGGCATCCGAGCGCAACAAGGAAGCAACCCGTCGCGCCGAGGAAGCCACGCAGCAGCGACAGCAGCAAGCCGCTGGTGGAAAGCCGAACAATGAGACTAGTGGAGGCCAGAGTCAGGGCGAGTCGGACAGTCCCGGAGGCCAGCAAACTCAGCATGGTGGCGTCGATCACGAGACTGACAAGCGGGCCCTGGCAGAAGATCGAGGGGTTGGAGGAATGAACCCTGCGGAGACCGCGTCAGGCCAGATCCCGGCGGGGGCCGACGCTCAGTCCGGACCACCCCGAGATGGCGCGTTGCCGAACGCCGACGATGGGGGAGACGACCAAGTCCCAGCGACAGTGGGGGCGCCTCCGGAGTACCTCGATGAGCGCGGTGGCGATACCTACACACCTGATCCAGCGGTGCCGCAGCCGAACAGCGCGCCGTCAACGGGCGGTGGTCCGGCCAAGAGCGAACCCGTGGGGGTGAAGCCCGGTGCCCAACACGCGCCATCTCGACCTGGGGAGACGCTTTCGCCGTCGGCAGAACCTAGCCAGTCCGCTCCGGAAGCGCCGCGGGACACCTCCGTCGCGCCGGCTCCGCCGACTCGGGCAGCGCGGCGCGAGTCGAAGCGGTGGTTTGGTGGTGACCGTCCCGCGGCGCCGCCTCGCGATGGTGGAGGCCAGGTGCCGCCAACCAATGGGGCATGAGCGAGGTGTTTGAGCCGTGACGACAGTCGATCAGCCGAGAGTCCCCGCAGGCGATCCCAACGGCGGTAGATTCGCGGCCGTGATTAGACCTGAGTCGCCAATCGAGTTGTCCGGTCCGCACGCGGGCGGAACATACAAGTTCCCGCCGAGGATCGTGGACGTCGACGAGTTGCTCGCTTTCTGGACTTCGGTCCCGATCTCCGACGAGGACTGCGAGACCTTCTGCGCCAACTACAAGGAGTACCGGGACCGTCAGGCTGGAGCAGCCAGCGCAAGGTACGGCGAGGCCAACCCGTATCCGCAGGCTGAAAAACCGTCCAAGAAGTACGCGGACGGAGTCAGCCCACAGGTCGCCGAGGCGCGCCGAATCTGGAAGGAAGGTCGCGACCTCGCGGTTACGGAGGAACGCAAGAAGGACCGGACCATCTATGACGTCGCCGCGCGAGACCTCTGTCGACTCCGCGGCCTCTGGGAGAACACCTGGGCGCTGAGTCCCGACGACCGAGAACTGCTGTCGCGACAGATGTTCGTCATCGGCGACGGGACGCAGGCGACGCTGGCCGATTTCGCGTCACGGTACGAGTTCGAGAACTTCGGCATCGCCTACAACGTGAAGAAGCGCCGCGCCGAGGAGGAAGCCCAGCGCCTTGCTCGGGAGACAGCCGCGGCGACGAAGGACGCCGCGTTCTGGACCAAGGATTCCGCGAGCTACCTGGGAGCGATCAACACCAACCAGGTGTCGCAGATGAACCCGTACTAAGCCACCGCGAAGACCCGAGAAGCGGCGCACCGGACTGGTCCCTGGTGCGCCGCCTCTCGCTGGGTGGCAGTAGTCGTGGGCTGATCTACTTCCCGTACACCCCGACGGCTGGGAAGTTTTTTGCACCTATGACGGCCCCGCCGTCTTCGAGGAAAGCGCTCGGCGCGTCGGAGTAGTCCGAAATCTCGGCGTTAGCGGCCGGCTCCGACGCGGCCAGGTAGAACGCCTTGACAGAACCGCCGCTACCCACGATCCCGTAGACGTCGCCATCGTTGCTAATTGCGGTGGCGACGGCTCCTGTGCTGTCGCCGGCTTTGACGTCGTGAAGGCATCGCGACTTAGCCAAGTCCTTGATGTTGAACGCAGCGCCCCCGAAGCCGAACCATTCACCGTTCGGGCTGACGGGTGCCAACGATCCCGCAGGAGAGTAGTAGCAGGCGAATCCTGAATCGACCTGCTTGCCGGACGAATCCACGATCAAGTAGTTGCGCGTCCCGTCGTTTGGCTTCTGCCAGTACGCGAGGAACTTGCCTTTGACCAATGGGAGGACAGCAGATACTCCTGCAGAAAGGTTGCTGTGGGACAGGTGGGCGAAGTCCACCTCGGGAACGGCGTCTACTACAGATCCGTCTGACAGCAGGCTGCTGACGTCGTTGGGATCGCCGTGAGGTGAAAACGTGACACCCATTGGCGTGTTGCTCACGCTATAGGCCCCCTTCAACGGGTTGGGCTCGGTTGGTCCGATCTGTTTGCCGGTCGCCGGGTCGTAGAGCGCCACTAGGTCAGTAGCGCCGCTCCAGGTCACGGCGATGGCCGTACCAGCGGGGAAAGCAGTGATCGTCGCGGTGCTGTCTGAGGCAGAGTTTCCTGGTGGAGTGGATACGTCGACCGAGCGGCCACTGCCGTCGTTCCAGACCAGCTTGTGGGGCCCTCCGATCTTGTCGACGAACGTAACCACGGCGTTACCATCGGCGCCGGCGAAAGAACCCTCATATGCGGACTTCATGGTCCCGGCCGACTTCGGCGCGTAGACACTGGTGGACAGTTCCGACTTCAATGACGCGTTTGCAGAAGGGGTCGTGGGCGCCGCCGACGCAGCCGTTGACGCGGTTGTCGTGCTGCTCGGCGGGTTGCCGCCACTGCCGCTGGCCGAGCCTCCGCTGCACGCGGCCATCGAGAGGCTGGCAGCGATAGCCAACGCCGTCACTGCCAACTTGGCGCTCGTCTTCATCTCGAACGGTCCTGCCTGGTCGTGGGCGGACCCGGTGGCCCGTCCTAGTTGGTTGTGGGCATCTGCGGGGCGGCTTCTGGCCGTTGTAGATGCTCCATGCGCTGGACGGTGCGACGTGGTGTTGCCGGGCTCCCGCGCGGGGCCCGGTTGGTGGTGTCCTGACGGTGCGACGCGAATAGTCGCCGGGAGCGTCGGTTCGAGCGATTGCATGACTAGTCCTTTCGACCATCCCTGGGGGTGAGGGTGGCCGCGGCAATCCTGCCTGCCGCTCGGGTTCGTGGGTCTGCGACGCGCCGAGCGCGGTCCGGTCGGCTTCCTTTCTTGGCGTGATCTACGGCGCAAAAAGTGCACAGAGCCGATCTTTCGATCGCGGCTGTGGGAACCTCTGCGCTCTGATCGATGACGCTGAGCACGGGGACCTGGCAGCCCTGGCCGAACTGACCCGCGTGCTCACCTTCCGCAACCTACGACTGCTTGAACTTGTGCGACAGGCCGAGGCGCCGGCGCTGCCTCGCGATCTTGGATACACCGCGGGCGACTTGAACGCCGCTGAGAAACTCCGCATCCTCGCCCGAGTGGGCCTGGTTCGCCCGGTCCCGACGAAGCCGCTGCGTTACATGATCGAGCCGGGTGTCCTGCCCCGGCTTGGCAAGCTCGTGGCTCGACTGGGCGCGAAGCAAGCCGTGGCGGTGGGGTCTGTTGCGGGCGCGTCTGGACCCACGAAATAGTTAAGGGGCTTTTACCTTGGGAATCGCCGACCCCCACGAAACGCCCACAAAACCCCCGCATATCTGCGCCGATCGGTAGGGTTGTAGCGGTTTCCCGAACCACCACAAAGCGCGGCATAGCGCGGTAGAGCGGCGATGACTCGTTCATGGCATGGAAGAGGTCAGGGGTTCGAATCCCCTATGCTCCACCAGATGACCGCAGGTCAGGGGCCGTTGGGCCCCTTTTCTTTGCCCGTTTTGTGGTGGTCGGTCCCACGGAATCATCCACAAAACTGCACCGCAGCGCGGCGACTGCAGCACCGGTGTCGCCGCTGCGGATCGTGAACTCGACGCGTTTCGTGGTGGCGGATGAGGCTGGTGCGGCCGACACCAGCCCACCCGCCGCCGCCATTGCGACAAGCACCGAGGTAAACGCAGGGACCATCGACATGGCGCCTCGTCCCCAGGGCTCATTCCGTGGCAGTGAGCGTAGGGGAGTCGGCGTACGGCGTTGGCTCCGTTGGGGTGTCCGCGGCTACGCGAGGTAGATCTTGCGCAGCGTTTCCCGGACGGTCCAGGTCGTGTGCTCACCCTCGTACAACCGGACCACCGAGCCGGGGCCGAGTTCGACGGCGGTGCCGTCCTCGAACTGGACCGTTGCGGACCCGCTCAACACCACGAATACCTCGTCAGTCTCCACGTCGGTGCACACGCCTGGCGTCATCTCCCAGACCCCCACCTCGGTATCCGCCACCGTGGTGAGCGGCACCGTCCCCGCCAACGGACTTCCCTGCAGGACCTGGTCGGCTGGCAGGGGTTCGAGCGGCATCGTCTGAGGTAGGGCTAGTTCGTGGTCCACCAACGCATTCTCTCCGATGACCGATCACGTAGGTTGTCGCCCATGACTGACTACTCGGGGTACTCCGACTACGGGCCGCCCCCGCCACAGCAGCCCGCGCCGTACGGGTTCTCCGGCCCGCCGGGTCCACCGTTCGTCGCAGGCAAGGTGCGCTCCACCGGAATGTGCTTCCTGTGGATGGTCGTGACCCTGGGTTTCTACTCCTGGTACTACTGGTACTGCGTCCACGATGAGTTGAAGACCCAGCGGGGCGGGCGCGGTCTCGGTGGAGGCCTGGCTCTGGTGCTGGCGATCTTCTTCCCGATCGTCCTGTACTTCATGACGCCGGACGAAGTCGGCAACGCCAGCCTGGAGCGGGGCCTGGGCAAACTGGTCAGCGCGATCTACGGCCTGTGGGTCTTCCTGCCGTTCATCGGCAACATCATCTGGTTCATCCAGGTCAACGATGCTCTCAACCGCTACTGGCGCTCGCTAGGCGCGGTTGGCTGAACGCTGCCCGCTCGCATCGGACCTCCCGGCCGGTCGTTCCAGCTGGCCACCACCTCGGCCAGCACCGAAAGCGCAATGGCCCCAGGGGTTTTCCCGCCGATGTTCAGTCCGGCCGGGAGGTGCAGGCGCGCCAGGTCGGTGTCGGTGAAGCCTTCGGAGCGCAACTGCGCCAGCACGGCGGCGCTCCGGGCGCGGCTGGCCAGCATCGCGACGTACCCGCATCCGGTCTGGAGCGCCGATCGCAGGACGAGGGACGCGTCGGGGGCGTCGTGATCGCAGAGCACCACGGCGTCAGCCGCAGACGGTGACAGGTCAGCAACGGCCGCCGCACCCGCTCCGTTCTCGTCCACGCCGACCAGCCGGGTCGGTACGCCGACGACGTCCGCCAGTGCCACCAGCGCGAGTGAGACGGGATTCTCGGTGAGCACGATGAGGCGTCGGTCGAGCGCCGGCTCATCGACCCACGGTTGTTCACGAGAGTTCTGCTGAGACATCGCCCCAGCCTAGATGCGTGGCTAGAGTCGACGATGTGAGTCGTCCGATGCCCGTACGTCGATCCGTCGCCCGAGGTCTGCTGAAAGCCGCCCGCTGGCGGCTGGTCGGCGACATGCCGGACACCGGGATCATGGTTGGTGCCCCGCACACCTCCGCCTGGGACTGGGTTGCCATGGTGGCGATCTCCTGGGCCAACTCCCGCCGTCCGCAGGTGCTGATCAAGAGCAGCTACTTCAACGGGCCCGCCGGCGCGGTGCTGCGGCACACCGGCGGCATCCCGTTGGATCGGGACAACCCCGGCGACACTATCCGGGCGCTCCTGGCCCAAGCGAAGAAGTCCGATTCCTTCCTGCTGGTGATCGCCGCCGAGGGCACTCGTAGCAAAGGGGAGTACTGGAAGCCGGGTTTCCTGCGGATCGCCCTGCAGACCGGCCTGCCGGTGACCATGGGCTTCATCGACGGACCGACCCGGACCATGGGCATGGGACCCACCTTCACCCCCTCCGGGGACGTCGCCGCGGACATGGACATCGTGCGAGCCTTCTACGCCGACAAGCATGGGATCCACCCGCAGAACCGCACCGAACCCCGACTGCGCGAAGAACTCACCGGCTTCCCCGAGTCCAAGCAGGTGTCCTAACCCAGGATGTTCGCGGCCGCGCGCTGACCGGAGCACATGGCCGCCGTCACCGTCGCCGGGTCATCGGTCCAGGTCGCCTCGCCGGCCAGGTGCAGCACGCCGTCACCGATCGGCGTGGCCAGCGCGTCGTGGTCGGCGGGGGAGCCGCCCACGCGTAGGTAGGCGTACGAGCCACGCGCGAATTCGTCGTCACGCCAACGGGTTGCGTCGATCTGAACCGGTGAGGGTACCGGCGCGCCGTAGATCTCACCGAGCGACGTCAGCACGGACTCTGCGATCTGCTCATCGGACCACGACCGCACCGCCTGCGCGCACGGTCCGGCGGCGAAGGTCAACAGCGTCGGCTCACCGTGCAACCGGGTCAGGTCGTAGAACGAGTGCCACCAGCGAGCGGCGGGCCCCTGTCGTCGGATTGCGTAGACGTCCGCATCCCAGAAACGCTCGTCGAACCGCAGGAACACCTTCTCGAAGTCGTTCATCGCCAGGTTCGACAATGCCGCAGTCACCGGCGCGGGCAGCGGGGGAGAGATCACCAGGTCAGCCGACTGCAGGACCCCGACCGGGACGGTCACCACCACGTGCCGTGCCGCCAGGCTCAGGTCCGTTGTCGTCACCCGGGCACCGGACGGGGACCAATCGATCCGCGTGACTGGCTGCCCCACGCGGATGTCCAGTCCGGTTGCGAGTCCCGTTGCCAATTGGTCGTATCCGTCTGGAAAGACCACCTCATCACCGTTGGTCTGGTCATCGTCCAAACCGTGCGCGTCCATGTCGGCGATCCACACGCCGTACTGCTCCTCGGTGCGATGTTGCAGGAACTCCCGCGCCCGCTGCACGCGGTCCGGTGCCCAGTCCAGGGCGTCCAGCGCGCGGTCAGCCACCTCGGCGTACGACGTGCCCGGACCGACCGAAGCCAGCAGGACTCCCAGTCGATCGTCAACGGTCTGCACGTCATCGATGAACGCGTCGGCCTGCTCCTGGCTGAGCCGGTCGCCCTCGGGTCCGTAGTAGGTGATCGGTCGGCCACCGGCCTGGTAGCTGCCGACGGTGAACTCGGCCGCTCGCATCCCCAACGCCTGCGTTGCCGCCCAGACCGGGCCGTCGTCGATGCCGTGGATCCACGATGCGCCCAGATCGGTGATGCGCCCATCGACCCGCGAGGTGTGCACCCGCCCGCCGATCCGTTCCCGCGCCTCGAGCACGACGACGCGTTGTCCGGCGTCGGTGAGTAGGCGGGCAGTGGTCAGGCCGCTGATGCCGGCCCCGACGACGACGGTGTCGATGTGGGCGTTCACCCCTGCAGTGTGGCAAAACAGGACCGGTCGGCGCTGCTCATGCCAGCCTTGTCCCAGTCGCGTCGGAAGGAGCACCGTGCTGGGCCTGGAGTTGATCGTCGTCCTGGGTGTGGCGCTGCTGTTATGTGGTGCGCTCGCGCGGCGTTACCCGGTGGCGCCCGCGATCCTGTTGCTGGTCGCCGGGATCGTCATCGGCTTCGTACCGCGGTTCCGGGAGGCGCAGTTGCCGCCGGAGGTCGTGCTGCTGGTCTTTCTTCCTGCCCTGCTCTACTGGGAGAGCCTGACTACCTCGTTGCGCGAAATCCGCAGCAACCTGCGAGTCGTGGTGCTGACCAGTACCGCGCTGGTCGTCGCCACCGCCGGCGCTGTCGCGTGGGTCGCGCACGCGCGCGGTTTGCCGTGGGGGCCGGCGTGGGTGCTGGGTGCCGCCGTCGCGCCGACCGACGCCACGGCCGTCGGGGTGCTCGCCCGGGCCTTGCCGCGGCGTACGGTCACGGTTCTCAAAGCCGAGAGCCTCGTGAACGACGGCACGGCACTGGTGATCTTCGCCGTGGCCGTCGGTGTCACGGTCGGGCAGGAGACACTGGCGCCGCTGCATCTGACCTGGTTGGTGGTGCTGTCCTACGCCGGTGGCATCCTGGCGGGCCTGGTCGTCGGCTGGGTCAGCAGCACCGTCCGCAAGCGGATCAGCGACCCCACCCTGGAGAACATCGCGGTGCTCGTCACGCCGTTCGCCGCCTTCCTATTGGCCGAATTGATCGGTGCCTCAGGGGTTCTCGCGGTGGTCACCTGTGGCCTCTGGATGAGTCAGAGCGCACCTCGCATCACCAGCGCAGCGGCCCGCCAGCAGATGGTCGGATTCTGGTCTCTGGCCACCACCGTGCTCAGTAGCGCGCTGTTCGTCCTGGTCGGACTGCAAGCGCAGTCCGCCGTCCGCAACCTGCGCAGCGAGTCCTATCAAGGCGCCGTCGTCGACATCCTCCTGGTCGGTGCGGTCGTGATCGGGACACGTTGGGTGTGGACCTACACCACGCCATACGTCATCCGGTTCTTTGACCGGCGCCCGTCCCAGCGGGCACGACGGGTCGGTGCCCGAGGGCGGATGGTGACGGCCAACGCCGGCTTCCGCGGTGCCGTCTCCCTGGCCGTCGCGCTCGCGATCCCGCAACGGCTCGACTCCGGTGCGCCGTTCCCGGGTCGGGATCTGATCATCGTCATCACCTGCGGCGTCATCGTGCTGACCCTGCTGCAGGCGCTGTGGTTGCCGCTCATCGTGCGGGCCGCGCGGTTGCCGCGGGACACCTCGGTCGACGAGGAACGCAAACTTGCCGAAACCACCACCGCCGACGCGGCGTACGACGCGATTGACGAGGTGGCCGCCGATCTCGGGAGCGACCAACACGTCATCGACCGGGTCCGGCACGAGATGGACAAACGGCGCCGGCTGCTGTCCGCGGCCGACGAAGGCAACGACGCCCTGGTGCAGCATCACGATCAATACACAGCGCTGCGCCTGGCACTGCTGGCGCGCGAACGCGAGACGCTGATCCAGTTGCGCGACGAGCGGCAGATCGATGACATCGTGCTGCGGCAGGTGCAGGCACGGCTGGACCTCGATGAGGTGCGTTTGTCCCGGTCCGCGCCCGCCGAGTGATCAACCCACCCGCACCGACAGGATCCGGTCGTCACCTTCGCGTGGCTCGCCGCGCCCGTCGGTGTTGTTGGTCAGGACCCACAGGCGCCCGTCCGGCGCCTGGGCGACATCCCGCAACCGACCGTACTCACCGGTCCAGATCGATTGGGACTGTGCGGGATTGGCTATCGGTACGGCGCGTAGCCGCTCTCCCCGAAGGTTGGCCAGGTAGATGGTCGAGCCTGCGATCGTCAGGCCGCTGGGGCTGGCTTCGTCGGTCGGCCACTGCTGCACCGGATCGACGAACCGGTCGTCGTCACTGCGGCCTTCGACCAGCGGCCAGCCGTAGTTGCCGCCTTTGTGGATCACGTTCAACTCATCCCAGGTGTTCTGGCCGAATTCCGATGCGTACATCGTGCCGTCCGCGGCCCAGGCCATCCCTTGCACGTTGCGATGCCCAAGGCTCCACACCGCAGACCCCGGGAACGGGTTGTCGGCCGGTACCTCGCCGGTGTCGGTGATTCGCAGGATCTTGCCACCCAGGTAGTCCCGGTCCTGCGCCCGCTCGCGCTGCTGGGCGTCGCCGACACTGACGTAGAGCAGGTCGTCCGGTCCGAACGCGATTCGTCCGCCGTTGTGGGTGCCGGAAGCGGGCAGCCCGGACAGGATCGTCACCGGGTCACCCAGGCGCAGCGCACCCGCGGACCCGGTCACGTCGTACCACTGCACGCGGTTGCCGTCCGCGCCGGTGGAGTACGCGAACAGCCGTTGGTCGCTCGGGTGCACCGCCAGTCCGAGCAACCCGCCCTCACCGCCGTGGACCACGCCACCAACGGTCCCGATCGATCGGCTGGTCCCATCCGGACGTAGTTCGAGGATGCGGCCGGAGTCGCGCTCGCTGACCAGCGCGATGTCGTGCCACCAGACCACCGACCAGGGCGCCTGGAGTCCGGTGGTGACCTCGGTCGGCGTACTGCGAAGGGCACTTTCAGTGCTGGGGGACGGCGACGGCGTCGACGTACAGCCGCCCAGCGCCAGGGCGGCAGCGACGAACAGCGCCGGCCAGCCTCTCATTCGTTGAGCTTAGTTCGCGCCCGGGCCGCCGTTCCCGCGAAAGGCGGTCGGTGCCAGGAGGGCCAGAATGCCCACGGCGAGAAGCAGAGTGGCCGCCACCACGGGCAGCCAGCCGATGCCGGCGTGCGACAGGACGAAGCCACCCACCACGGAGCCGCCGGCGATGCCCAGGTTGGCAGTGGAGTTGATCCACGCGCCCGCGACATCGGCCGACGCGACACCCGCGCGCACGGCAAGGGCCTGGAACAGTGACGGGATCGACCCGAAGGACCCGGTCCACAAGGTGACGCCGATCAGCACCGGTGCCAGCGCGGGGTAGCCCACGGCCACCACGATCAGGCCGATGGCCAGCAGAGCGGGGATCAACCGGGCACTACCCAGCGGACGCTGGTCGAGGTGCTGCGCGCCGATCCGCAGACCGATCAGGCCCATGACGCCGAAGACCAACAGCGCCGGACCGATCCAGTCCTGCCGCAGCCCGGCGGACTGCAGCAGCGAGGAGATGTAGGTGTAGGCGGTGTAGTGGCCCAGGAAGGCCAACCCGCAGGCCAGGATCACGATGACCAGTGGGCGCGGATCGCGACGGACGCGATGCTGCTCCACCGGCGGGACGGTCACCTCGGGCAGCACCCGCCACGCGACGGCGGCAATCAGCAGCACGCCGACGGTGAGGATCGCAAAGGCGGCACGCCATCCCCAGGCCGTGCCGATGACCGTCCCCAACGGCACTCCGAGCACGAAACCGGCCGAGCCGCCGACCGACATCAGTGCCATCGCCTTACCGGTGTGTGACGGCGGCGCCAAGCGGGCGGCATATCCGATGGAGATCGAGAAGAACAGGGCGTGTGCGATGCCGCCGAGTCCACGCGCGATCGCGAGGACCGCGAATCCGCTTGCGGTCGCGGCTAATACGTTGCTGACTGCGTATCCGAAGAGCGTCGCCAGCAACAACGGCTTACGCGGGAGGCGACGGGTGAGCACGGTCAACGGGACCGCCAGCACCGCGACCATCAGGGCGTAGACGCCGACCAGAAGTCCGGCGTGCTCCTCGGCGATCCCGAGCGAGTCGGCGATCTGCGGCAGCAGGCCGACGGGCAGCATCTCCGTGGTCAGTGCGCCGAACGACGCCAGGGAAAGCGTGACCAGGCCGACCCGGGCAGCGCGGAACGCCGCGTCACCCTCAACCAGGACCGATGGCGACCGGTCGGCCGTGGTGGATGGTTGCACTGACACTCCTGATGGCACCGGATAGTATTTCCTCGTGGTCCGAGAATATTCGCCGATGGGCGGCTCTGCCAAGTCGGCCGAGCCTGCCCCTGCGGTGATTCCTCGCACAGTGCAGCGCCGGTGGGAGGTCGCCGGGGAGGTCCTTCGCCTCATGCACACCGTCTCCGGCGTGACCCGATCGCACGCCGTCGAGATCCTCGGCATCTCCAGTGCCAGTGCCAGCGAACTGTTCGATCGCCTGCGGCAGTACGAGTTGCTGACCGAAACCCATGCTCCTGCAACGGGACCCGGCCGGCCCACCACGACGCTGGGTGCTGCGCCGCAGGGTCCGTTGATCGGCGTACTCGATCTGGCCGGCGACTCCTGGCAGATCCTGGTGGCCGATCTGGCCGGCGACGTCACCCCTCTGGAGGAGGGCACGTACGCCGATGCGACGCCCGCCCGCTTCATCCCGCACCTGGCGCGCCGGCTGGCCAAGGCGCTGTCGCCGTACGCCGATCGCGTCCTGGTCGTGTCCGTTGCCGTGGCGGGCACGGTGACCGGCGACCGCTTGCTGCAGTTCGCGGGGGAGCAACCACAACCAGCGGACCTGGCTCCGCTGCTGCGCGGACTGCCGCCGCACGCGTCGCTCCTGGTGGGTAACGACGCGACGCTGGGAGGTCTGGCCGAAGCCCGCACCGGTGCGGCGCGCGGCGCGGGCAGTTGTTTGCACCTGCTGCTGACCGGAGGCATCGGCGGAGTGATGGTCATCGACGGCGCGCCTGTTCTCGGCGCATCGGGGCCGCGGGAGAGTTCGGGCATCTGCCGTTCGGCGACCCCGCGTCGGCGTGCCCGTGTGGGGCTTTCGGCTGCTGGTCGCGACAGGTGGAGGCGACGGTCCTGGGCTCCGGCGATGCGATGGCGATCGCGACCACCGCCCGGGCGTTCGGTCGGGGGGTGGGCGCGTTGGTGAACGCGCTGGACCCCCAGGTGGTCACGGTGGGCGGGCTGGCGCCGGACCTGATTTCGGCCGATCCGACCGCTTTCGAGCGGGGGTACCAGAGCGGTTTGATGGCCTTCCGGCGTTCCGATCCGCCGCCGGTGCTGGCCGCGCTGCACCCCGACGGCCCCGTGACCGGCGCGATCAGCCGGGCCATCGACGAGCTGACCACCCCGGCCGTGTTGGAGCGGTGGATCGCGCGATGATGGCCAGATGAGTACCGCACTGCGTGTCGTCGACAACCCAGACCGGTCGCGGTATGAGGGGTGGTCCGGCGACGCCCTGATCGGGCTTGCCGACTACCGGTCGGCGGCTGATGGCGTCGTCGCCATCCCGCATACCGAGGTCGACCCCAGCCGTCAGGGCCAGGGGATCGCTGGGGCCATCGTGCAATTCGCGTTGGATGACCTGCGGGAGAAGGGTTTTCGCGTCATCCCGTCCTGTCCGTACGTGCGGCATTGGATCAACCAACACCCGCAGTACGCCGATCTGGTGGCCTGATCACCTGGTTTTGCCCTGGCGCGGATCGAGGCGTATAATTTCGATATAGAAATGTTCGGACTGCAACATATGTGGTCTGGATCACCGTATTGAAATCTGAAAGCAGAGCCCTAGCATGTCCCGCCTCACCCGCACCTTTGCCGCCCGCCGCGACGCCGCCCGTTCCATGCGCGCATTGCAGCGCGCGATCGACTCGGCACCGAGCCAGGGTGCCCGCGACGATCTGGTCGCGGCGTGGCAGCGCTCCGAGCTGCGGCACTGAAGCACTAGGTAGCCGACGCCGCCAGGAGGTCGGCCAGCGCGGCAGCGGTCGGGATGCTGTGCCCGTGGGTGCGCACGACCCGTGGCCATGCGTTGGACCAGGGCAGTCGGTCGTCACCAGCGGCACACACCAGGATCGCCTCCGGGTTCGCCAGGAGTGCGGCGCGCACCGTGTCGTCCTGGACCGGGTCCACGCCGAGGGTGCCGGTGAGCACGAGGTCGACTTCGGGGGAGGCCGGCAGTACGGAATCCGGTGCCGCATCGTCACCGTGGCCCTCTGGCGACTGATCCCGGGCGAAGGCGCGGATGACCACGGAGCCGGGCAGTCGGCGTGCGACCTCATCGAGCAGAACGTCGTTGAGCGCGCCCGCGGCGATGTTGCGCGCACGGCGCGCGTCCAGGATGCGTAGTGACGCAGACCGCAGTGCGCCGCGTGCGGTCAAGGATGCTGCGGCCCAGGCTCGTTCCTGCTCTGCGCTCGCCGCTGGCAGCGGCTGATGCGGCCCTGCGGCCCAGTCCCGCAAGGCCTGGAGCCGTCTGGCCGCGTGGTGCAGTTGCTCCAGGGCTAGCCGGCCGCTCTCCAGGGCAGTCGTGACCGCCGAAACCGCCTCTTGCAGAATGCCCTCCGGGCCTGCGGGGCCGCCGTTGAAGACGGCATTGCCGAGCGCGATCACGTCGGCGCCGGCCGCCAGGGCGCGCACGCAGCCCTCGCCCATCCCCATCCCGTCGCGAATGGCGCGCATGTCCAGTGCGTCCGTCACGATGACTCCTTCGAAGCCGAGGTCGTCACGCAACAGCGACAACGCCGCCGGGCTCGTGGTCGCTGGCTGATCGGGATCGACGGCTGCGAAGACGATGTGCGCGGTCATGATCGCCTGCACACCGGCGTCGACGGCCGCTCGGAACGGGACCAGCTCGACGGTGTCCAGGCGGGCACGGTCATGGTCGATCCGGGGGAGGCCGAGGTGGGAGTCGACGGCGGTGTCGCCGTGTCCGGGAAAGTGCTTCGCACATCCGGCTACGCCTTGTGATTGCAACCCTCGGACGTACGCCGCGATTTGCTCGCCGACCCGCGCCGGATCTGCGCCGAAAGACCGGATGCCGATGACCGGATTCAGCGGGTTGTTGTCGACGTCGGCGACGGGAGCGAAGTCCAGGTCGATACCCAGCGCGTGGACGTCCCTGCCGATGGCCGACGCAACCGCGGTGGTGACCGCGAGGTCATCGATGGCGCCCAGGGCTGCCGCGCCCAGGTGAGGGCTGCCGTGGTGCGTGCCCAAGCGACTGACCGTGCCGCCCTCCTCATCGACCGCGATGAGGCCAACGCCGCGCGCATGCAGGTCGTCCGAAAGTGCCCGGGTGTCAGCGGGTTCGGGGCTGATGTTGTGCCCGAAGTAGCAGACGCTGCCCAACCCGTCGTCGATGGCACTCTTGAGCCAGTCAGGAGCGGTGCGGCCGTCGAATCCGGGCATCAGCACCGAGAGGGCGAGCCGACGCAGGTCGCTCACTTGACCGACCCGGCCACCAGTCCGGCACCCATCCGCTTCTGTGCGAGCACGAAGATCACCACAACCGGGATCGTGACGATCGTCGAGGCGGCCATCAAACCGTTCCAGTCGTTGGTGTTCTGGCCGAAGAAGGATTGCAGGCCGACCCCCACGGTCAGGCGGTCGTCGCGGGAGAGGAAGGTCAGCGCGAAGGTGAACTCCTCCCAGGCCAGCACGAACGAGAACGCGCCGGTGGCGATCAGTCCGGGCGTGACCAATGGCAGCAGCACCGAGCGGAACATCCGCCACCAACCGCACCCGTCCAGATACGCAGCTTCCTCCAACTCCACCGGCACGGCCGCGACGAACCCACGCAGGTTCCAGATGGCGAACGGCAGCGAGAAGGCGATGTAGACCACGGCCAGCCCGATCAGCGAGTTCAGCAGGTGCCATTGCTTCATCTGCAGGAAGAGTGGGATGACCAACGCTTCGGCCGGCAGCATCTGGACGATCAACACGAGCACCAGAACCGTTGTGCGGAAACGGAATCGAAATCGGGCGATGGCCACCGATCCCAGCAGAGCCAGGAAGACCGACACGACCACGGTGATGACGGTGACGATCGCGGAGTTCACCAGGTAGGTGCTGAAGTGGCCCTTGGTCATCACGTCGGTGAAGTGCCGGAAGGTGAATGACGTCGGCAGCAGACTGTCCGCGCCCGAGGTGTTGGTGTTGCTCACGGCGGTCGTGAGCATGAAGTAGATCGGGAACAGCGTGAAGACCAGTAGCGCGATCGCGGCGGCGTACTTGCCGACCTTCATCGCAGGGGTGGAGTGGCTGTTCATTGCAGGTCGTCCTCCCGGAAGAGCAGTCGCAGATAGACCAGAGTGATGGCCAAGAGCACCAGGGTGAGGAGGACGGCGATCGCCGAGCCCAGCCCGTAGTTGGTCTGGTTGATACCCGTGATGTAGGACCAGACGCCCATGTTGAGGACGTCGGGGTTGCTGCCGTCACCGCCGGGCATCAAGTAGATCTGCGCGAACACCTTGAAGTTCCAGATCGTCGACAGGATCGTGACGACAGCGAAGACCGGGCGCAGGATCGGCAAGGTGATGCTGGTGAAGCGTTTCCAGGCGCTGGCGCCGTCCAATGCCGCTGCCTCGTAGAGGTCGTCGGGCACGGTGAGCAGACCTGCGTAGATGGTCAGCGCCACAAATGGATAGCCGTGGTGGATCACGTTGAGGGCGGCGATCGCATAGAAGCTGAGCCGGTCGAGGAACCAGTTGTAACCTTCTGGACCCAGCAGCCCCACACCTTGCAGCGCTTGGCGCACGATGCCGGCGTCGGGGTCGAAGATCCATCGCCAGATGTAGGTGCCCGTCACGGCAGGCAGCGCCCACGCGATGAGCATCGCGCCGATGATCACGCTGCGCCACTTCGGACCGAGGGCACGCAGCAGCAGCGCAACGAGCGTGCCCAACACCACCGTCCCCACGACGGTGATCACCGCGAAGACGACGGTGTTGGGCAGGATGATGCTCCACAGGTAGTTCGCCGGCAGCCCGGGGGAGCCGGAGAACACCTGCTTGTAGTTGTCCAGGCCGATCCACCGCGGGACGCCCGAAATGATCTCCTTCAGCCCGTAGGCGTGGAACGACAGGTAGATGACCCGATAGATCGGATAGAGCAGGAGGGCCGCGATGACCAGCAGGGGCGCGGCCAGCAACAGCCACGGACGACGAGTGGTACGGCGCATCTCAACTCTCGTTCAAGGTGGCAGTCAGCTGCTGGTTGGTAGTGTTCGTCGCCTCGTCGACGGAGGTGCCGGTCAGGATCGACTGCAACATCTGGGGGATGATCTTCTTGCCCTCGGCTGCGCCCCATTGCGGTGCGCTCGGCAGTGCACGGCCCTCTTCCAGCATCGCCTTGGCGAACGGCGCGGTCAGCGAATCGTTACTATCCGCAAAGCTTTTCAGACCTGACTTGGTGCTGGGAAAGAAGCTGCTCTCTTCAGCGAACTGCTTCGCGAGGGGGCCGGTCGTCATGAGCTCGATCAGTTGCCAGTCGAGGTCCTGGTTCTTGCTCGTGGCCATCGCCGCCAGGTTGGAGCCACCCACCAACGTCGGAGCAATACCGCCGTCTTTGCCGGGGATCGCGAAGGCGCCGATCTTGTCTTTCAGACTCGGGTCGGCCTGAACCGCCGCCTTGGGTGTCCAGTTGCCCTGGATGACCATGGCCGCTTTGCCCTTGGTGAAGGCGTCCAGCAGGTCGGTCTCCTTCCAGGTCGACGCGCCGGTGGTAGATGAGCCGTCCTTGGTGGCCAGGCCGGTGTAGAAGGACAGCCCCGCCCTCGATTGCGCACTGTCCAGGTGGCCGGTCCACCTGCCGTTGCGGTTGGTGGCGAAGTCGCCGCCCGCGCCCCAGATGAACGGTGCGGCGGCGTACTGCGAGGCGCCTGCGATCGGCATGGGAGCCATGCTCGGCTCCTTCTGCTTCAGGTCTTTCACCGTGGCTTCCAGTTCGGCCCAGTTGGTCGGAACCTTGATGCCGTCCTTGGCGAAGATGTCCTTGCGATAGACGATTCCGCGGGTCCCGGCGTACCAGCCCACGCCGTACTGCTTGCCGTCGTAGGTGGCTGAGTCCTTCAACGCCTGCAACTCATCGCTGCCCAACCCGGAGGAGGCGATCTTGCTGGTCAGGTCGGCCAGACCGCCGGCGGAGGCGAATTCGGAGTTCCAGGTGGCGCCGATCTCCGACACGTCGGGGCCGTCACCGCTGGCGAAGGAGCGCACCAGTTTGTCGTGGGCATCGGCCCACTCGACCTCGGTGATGTTGACCGTGGCACCGGTCTTGGCCTTGAACGCGCTCTTCAACGCGGTGTAGTAGCCGGACGAGTCGGGGTTGGTGCCCTTCATGACCCACAGGTTCACCGTCTTGCCGCCACCGGAAGCGCTGCCCGCAGCTGCCGGGTTCGACCCGTCGTCACCACAGCCAGCCAGGAGCACACCGGTCACCGCGATACCGGCGACCACCGTGGTCAGACGGCGGGCGGTGGTACGGCGCGTGGATCGAGTCATGTCTGCTCCTGGCTGGCGTGGATCGGCGAATCAGTTGGCGTTGAGGGTCGCGGTGATCGCCTCGCTGGCCTTGCTGGTCGCGTCATCGACCGAGGTACCGGTCAGAATCGACTGCAACATCTGGGTGATCGTCTTGTTGCCCTCGACCTTGCCCCACTGCGGAGCGTTGGGGACGTTGCGGCCGGCTTCCAACATCGCCTTGGCGAACGGCGCGACCAACGGGTCGGTGCTGTTGGCGTACGGCTTGAGCGCACTCTGGGTGCTGGGGAAGAACCCGGTCTCGTCAGCCCATTGCTTGGCGAGTTTGTCGGAGGTCATCAGGTCGATGAGCTGCCAGTCGAGGTCCTGGTTCTTGCTCTTGGCCATCACGGCCAGGTTCGAGCCACCCAGGAAGGTCGGAGCGATGCCACCATCCTTGCCCGGCACGGCGAACGCACCGATCTTGTCTTTCAGGCTCGGGTCGGCCTGAACCGCCGCCTTGGGTGTCCAGTTGCCCTGGATGACCATGGCGGCCTTGCCCTTGGTGAACGCATCGAGCAGGTCGGTCTCCTTCCAGGTCGACGCGCCGGTCGTGGACGAGCCGTCCTTGGTGGCCAGGCCGGTGTAGAAGGACAGACCGGCTTTGGACTTGTCGCTGTCGAGAGCCCCGGTCCACTTGCCTCCGCTCTCAGTGCCGAAGTCACCGCCAGCGCCCCAGATGAACGGCGCAGCGGCGTACGACGAGGCACCCGCGATCGGCATGGGAGCCATGCTCGGCTCCTTCTGCTTCAACGTTTTGACGGTGTCCTCCAGCTCGGCCCAGTTGGTCGGGACCTTGATGCCGTCCTTGGCGAAGACGTCCTTGCGGTAGACCACGCCGCGGGTGCCGGCGTACCAGCCCACGCCGTACTGCTTACCGTCGTACGTCGCCGAGTCCTTCAGCGCCTGCAGCAGGTCGTTGCCCTTGCCGGAGGAGGCGATCTTGCTGGTCAGGTCGGCCAGACCGCCGGCGGACGCGAACTCCGGAGTCCACGTCGTGCCGATCTCCGACACGTCCGGGCCGTCACCACTGGCGAAGGAACGCACCAGCTTGTCGTGTGCGTCCGCCCATTCGACTTCCTGGATGTTCAGCGTCGCACCGGTCTTGGTTTTGAATTCGCTCTTGAGCGCGTTGTAGTAGCCAGAGGCGTCCGGGTTGGTGCCCTTCATCACCCAGAGGCTGACGGATTTGCCGCCACCGGAGCCGCCGCTGGCTGCGCCGGTGGATCCCGTGCTCGAGCCGTCGTCACCGCAGCCGGCCAGGAACAGGCCGGCCACCGCGATCATGCCGACGGCGCTGAGCGCCGTCCGCGTCCGGCGGGTGGTGGTGCGAAGCTGATGTGTCATGAACGGTGCTCCTGCTCTGGTCCGGATGGTCTGGCCGACGCATTGACGCGCCCCCCGATGGAGAGCATACGTAAAGAACTCTCCGTATCGTGAACATGAATGGTAAAAACTTTCGCGTGCGGTGTTGCGGGCGTCAAACGTGCGTTCGCGGACGTGAGTCGGCCCACCCCGGAGGATCCGGGGTGGGCCGTCTCGGCGAGACGAGGTGCGACTACTTCAGTTCGCTGGAGGACAACTCCAACAGCCGTCGGGCGACGACGAGCAACTGGATCTGCTGGGTGCCTTCGAAGATGTCCAGGATCTTGGAGTCACGCGCCCACTTCTCCAGCAACTCCGTCTCGGCGTACCCGGTAGCACCGCAGAGCTCGACGCACTTCAGGGCGACATTGACACAGGTGCGGCCGGCCTTCGCCTTGGCCATCGAGGCCTCCATCGAGTTGGGCTGTCCGTTGTCGGCCATCCAGGCGGCGCGCAGCGCGAGCAGGTAGGCCGCCTCGAAGTCGGCTTCCATCTCGATCAGGCTCGCCGCGGCGTACGACTGGGTCGTGATCGGCGCATCCAGGTCAGGCTTCACGCCCGCTTGCGCGAGCAACTCGGTGGCGAGGTCAAGGGACGCGCGGGTCAGACCCACGGCCATCGCGGCCACCAGCGGCCGGGTGTTGTCGAAGGTCTGCATGGCGCCGCCGAAGCCGCCCTCGGTCTTGATCTCCGGATCACCCAGGAGGTCGACCGCGGGCACCCGGCAGTCCTGCAGGCTGAAGGCGGCGGTGTCCGACGCGCGGATACCCAGCTTGTGTTCCAGGCGGACCAGCTTCAGGCCGGGGTTCGAGCGCTCGACCACGAACGACTTGATGGCTTTCTTGCCCAAGGTGCGGTCCAGAGTCGCCCACACCACGACGAGTTCGGCGCGCTCACCGGCGGTCACGAAGATCTTCTCGCCGTTGAGCACGTACTCATCGCCGTCTTTGGTGGCGGTGGTGCGGATGGCACCCGAATCCGATCCGACGTCCGGCTCGGTGATGGCCATGGCCGCCCAGCGACCGGCGTACCGCGCCTTCTGCTCGTCGTTGGCGACAGCGGCGATCGCCGCGTTGCCCAGACCCTGGCGCGGCAGGGACAGCGTCAAGCCGACGTCACCGCGGCAGGTCTCCATGATGGACAGCACTGACGACAGATTGGCGCCGTTCTTGGCGCCGCCCTCGTCGACCTTCTCCGCGGCAGCCGCCTCCTTGGTCGCTCCCGTGGCACCGGCGCCCTGGGTGGCGCCGCTCTGGGACATGCCATCGATCAGCGCGGACATCAGATCCAGTTCGACCGGGTAGTCGTGCTCGGCAAGGTCGTACTTGCGGCTGATTGGCCGGAAGACCTCATCGGCCATCGATCCGGCCTGCTTGACCAGCGGCACGAACTTCCGGGGGATCTCGAGGTTGATCATGTTCTTCTCCTGAAAGTGGTGGGCCGGTCAGACGTAGAGCGTGCCCTCGAGGACACCGGTGGCGCGCAGATCGCGATACCACCGCTCGTTGTCGAATTCCTTGACGAAGCCGTGACCGCCGAGCATCTGCACCGCATTCGATCCGACCTCGGTCAGGTGGCGGGCGGCGAGGGAGCGGGCATGGGCGATCTGGGCGGAGGGGTCCTTGCCGGCGTCCAGTAGCGCGGCGGCCCGCAGCACAACCAACCGCAGCCCATCGACCTCGATCGCGATGTTGGCCACCGTGAAGGCGACCGCCTGCCGGTAGGCGATCGGCTCGCCGAAGGCCTTGCGCTCGCGGGTGTAGGACTTCAGCTGGTCAAGGACCGCCGTACCGGTGCCGACCGCCGCCGCCGCCCAGGCCAGGCGGGCTCGACGTACGGCGTCCACGTGGTCCTGCTCGGTGCCCAGGACGTTGCTCGCGGGGACGGTGACGTCCTGCAACACCAGCTGGCCGGTCTTGGCCGCCCGAATGCCCATGGCCGGGTTGTCGTCGTAGTGCAGGCCAGCTGTGCCCGCTTCGACGATGATCAGCCGGGCGGCCCCGTCCAGCAATGCGGACACGATGAACAGGTCGCTGCTGTCGGCACTGGGCACCAACGCCTTGCTGCCGTTGATCACCACCGTGTCGCCCTGGCGGATCGCGGTCGTCGCCGGTTTGGCCGGGTCGAAGAGCGGCTGCGGTTCCTGGATCGCCAGCGCCCCGGTGGCGGGGTCCTTCTCATCGGTGAATGGCGGCAGGAACGTCGCCTGCTGAGCCGCGTCACCGTAGTTCGCGATCGCGCCCGCAACTGCGGCACTGGACATCAGCGCAACGGCCAGGCCCATGTCGCCCCGGGCCAGTTGTTCGAGCACCAGCACACCGGTGACGGCCGAGGCTTCCTCGGCGATTCCCCCGAGCTCAGCGGGTACGCCGACCAAGGTCAGTCCCATCTCGGCGGCCTGCGCCCGCACCTTGTCCGGCAGCGACCGCTCCGTGTCGGCCTGAGCCGCGGCGGGCCGCAGCACTTCGTCGGCGATTTCCCGGGCGGCCCCGGCGATCATCGCCTGGTCCTCGGTCGGGTTCAGATCGAAGACAGCTCGCGGTTTGGTCGTTGTGGCGCGCACCGGAGCGCCGGAACCAGACTTCTTGGCGAACGCCTTGCCCGCCACCGTCTGCGCCTTGAAGCCCTGCTTGGCGCCGGCGAACAGGATCTTCTCCAGTCGCTTGCGCAGCGCGTCGTTCTTGACCGCATCCAACCCACCAGCCTTGGTGAGCAGCCGCATACCGTAGGCCTGGGCCTTGTCGGTCGGCGTCAGTTTGGTGTTCAGGATGCTCATGGCACACCTTTCAAATAAGCCGGGAACGTAGCGGACGATGCCCGGACTCGGTCCGCACTTACGACAGCGTAACCGATAATGGGTACGCACGGTACCGGGAACACCGAGTTACAGGTATTTAGCCCCTACGATCGACGACATGGCTTCTTCGGGTTGGCGTTCAGTCTTCGAGTCAGTGCTCTCATCGGTCAGGAAAGCGACCCAGGGCGCCGGGTCGCCGCGATCCGGGCGCGGTCCGGCCGCTGCGCAAACGCCGCCCGCCAGCGACTACCCCGGGGACTTCACGGGCATGCCGCCGATCAGCTACGCACCGCACGCGGACAACCGGTTCGATCCTGGTGAGATCGTGTGGGCGTGGGTGCCGTTCGAGGAGGACTACAGCCAGGGTAAGGACCGCCCCGTCCTGCTGATCGGCACGGACGGGCCGTGGCTCCTGGCGCTGCCGCTGACCAGCAAGGACCACGACCGCGACGCCGCGCAGGAGCGTCGTGCAGGTCGGTTGTGGATCAACATTGGGTCCGGGTCGTGGGACAGCAGTGGCCGGTCCAGCGAGGTGCGGGTCAACCGGACGCTGCGGATCGATCCGGCCCGGGTACGCCGGCAGGCGTGTGCGCTGCCGTCCGACCGCTTCCAGCAGGTGGCCGATGCAGTACGGGCGGCCTACCAGAAGTAGACCGCCCGTCCGCGCCGATGAGCCGCGGCAGGTCAGGACGCTGACTTGGCCAGGTCGGCGATCGAGGTGAGGTTGTACTTCTCAGCGGTGGCCTTCGTGACGACGATCGCGTCGGAATCCTGCGCCGGGGAGGACTTGAGGGCTTCCAGGTTGCTGGGCAGCGCCTTCGCCAACGCTACGTCCACCTCTTCGGTGCTGGTGGCCGTGGAGTCTTTGTCCAGGTAGCTCAGCAGTGCGCCGTTGTACTCCGGGAAGACGTCGATCGAGCCGGACTTCAACGCCGGGAAGTACTTCTCGCGGCTACCGATGTTCAGCTTCGTGGTGATGTTGGCTCCAGCCGCCTTCAAAGCATCGGCGTAGATCCAGGCGAGCACGACGTTCTCCGGGAAGTTGGCCGATCCGACCGTCAAGGTGACCCCCGAAGCGGCATTGGCCGGCGTGCCCAGCGGGTGGTCGGCCAGCCACTGCTTGGCGACCACCTCCGGGTCCTTCTTGTCGTTCTGGACGGCGCCGACCAGGTTGCCGAGGTCGGCGGTGGTCAGCTTCGCCGAAATGGAGTTCAGCACGTCCTTGACGCCCTGGGTCGCCTTGGCCTTGTTGACGATCGGGGTCACGTTCTGCGCCGCGAAGTTGGACTTCGGGTCGGTCAGGATGACGAAATCGTTGGCCTTGATCGAGGGGTCGGTGGTGAACAGGTTCGCGGCGTCGATCCGGCCGTTCTTCAGTGCGGTCACGGTGACCGGCCCGCCCGTGTCGGTCGTGATGAACTTGCTGAACGTGACGCCGTAGTGCTTGGTCAGTCCGGGCAGACCATCGGCGCGGGTCTGGAACTCGGCCGGACCGCCGAAGATCATCTGCGAGGCGATGGTGGCGCCCCCTGACCCGCCGGGCGAGGCAGAGTTGCCAGCGGCGCTGTCCTTGCCGCAGGCGGCCAGACTGAGGGCAAGTCCGGCGATGGTCGCAGCGGCGAGCGAACGTTTGATCATGACAACTCCAGGGCTAATTCGGTGGGGTCGGTTGACCCCTTCTGGTCCGAGGCGGTGGCCCGACGGAAGCGGCCGGATACCCCGGGTGAAACTACATAACGTTGGATTATGGCGAGCAAAATATCGGTGACCAACGCTAGTCCAGCGACCAAGACGCCACCACCGATCATCTGGGGGTAATCCTGTTGGGCCAGGCCGTCGTAGATGAACCGGCCCAGACCCCCGAGCGTGACGTACGCCGCGATCGTGGCCGTGGCGATGACTTGTAGTGCCGCCGAGCGCAATCCGGAGAACATCAACGGCAGCGCGTTGGGCACCTCCACCTTCCACAGCACCGACCGGCCCGTCATGCCCATCCCGTACGCCGCGTCGCGCACGCTGTCGTCGACGTTGTCGATGCCGGAGTAGGTACCGGCGAGCAACGGGGGAATCGCCAGGATGACCAGCACGATCAACGTCGGGATCAAGAAGCCGGCCGAGGTGCGACCGGTGAAGTGCGGCGCGATCATCACGACCAGCAGGATCAACAGACCGACGGTCGGGATCGCGCGCAGTGCGTTGGCAGCCGACACGACCCACTTGGCCCGGCCGGTGTGCCCGATCCACAGACCCAACGGCACCGCGATGAGGACACCGAAGAACATCGCGATCAGGCAGTACCAGATGTGGGTCAGCAATTGGGTGCGGATGCCGGTGTACGGGCCGATGTTGCGCCAGTGGGCCGGATCGTTCAACCACTCGAGGACCTGGCCGATCATGCCGGCGCTCCGATCGCTGAGTCTGCGCCGCGCCGCCACGGCGTGAGCAGTCGGGTGATCAGCACCACCAGCGCGTCCAACACCAGCGCCAGCAGGATGCACAGCACCAGGCCGAGCAGGATCGGCGGGTAGTAGGGCCCGTTGACCGACAGTTGGTAGCCCTGATCGAACAGCGAGCCGAGGTTGGTCATGCCGATCGTGCCGGCGACCGCCACGATGCTGACGTTGGAGACGACCGCGACCCGCACCCCGGCGCTGATGACCGGTACGGCGATCGGCAGGTCAACGGCGAAGAATCGCCGCGGACCGGTGTATCCGATGGCGGTCGCTGCGTTGGTGGTCGTTTCGCTCACCGAGCCCAGGCCGTCCGCGACGACGCGCACCAGCAACGCCACCGAGTAGATGGTCAACGCGATCGGAACCTGCAGCGGTGTCAGGGGATCCAGCCCCAGCAGCGGTGGGATCAGCACGAACAACGCGATCGACGGGATCGTGTAGAGCAAACCGGTCACGGTCATGATCGGCGGGTAGGTGAACGAATACCGTCGCGCGATCCAGCCCAGTGGCAGCGCCAGCAACAGCCCGATGACCACCGGCACGGTGGACAGCCAGGTGTGCGCCCACAACTCGGTCATCACCTCGGCGAAGTGATCGTGGAAGTAACTGAACATCAGGTCGGCACCTCCTGCGACCCGGCGGCATCGGCCTCGATCCTGGCGATGACCGTCTCCAACCGCAACGTGCCGACGAAGCGGCCGGCGTCATCGACGACGACGCCACGGCCGGACGGGGAGGACAGGCAGGCATCCAGCGCGCTGCGCAACGAACCGCCCTGTGTCGCAAGGGTTCCGCCCCGACGCAGAATGTCCGCGGTGACCTGGCCACTCGTCGTACGTCGATCGATCCAGCCCTGGGGCGCGTCGCCGTGATCCAGCACGAGCACCCACTGCGCACCGGAGCCGACATCGTCACCCAGCCGCACGGTCGGTTCGCCCGAAACCGGAAGGTCGGCATCGGCGAAACCCAATGCGCGGTAGCCCCGGTCGCGCCCGACGAAGCCGGCGACGAACGCGTCACCGGGTCTGGTCAGAAGCTCGTGCGGCGACGCGAGTTGCGCAAGGGTGCCGCCGACGCGCAGCACCGCGATCTGGTCGCCGAGCTTGATGGCCTCGTCGATGTCGTGGGTGACGAAGACGATGGTCTTGCCCAATTCGGCTTGCAGGCGCAGGAATTCGTCTTGTAACTGGTCGCGGACCACTGGGTCCACGGCAGAGAACGGTTCATCCATCAACATCACCGGTGGGTCTGCCGCCAGGGCCCGCGCGACACCGACCCGCTGTTGCTGCCCGCCGGACAACTGGGCGGGGTAGCGCTTGGCGAAATCGGGGGAGAGGCCGACCCGTTCCATCAGCTCCAGCGCCTGCGTGCGCGCCTGCCGACGACTGACTCCGTTCAGCACGGGCACGGTGGCGATGTTGTCCACGATGGTGCGATGCGGGAAGAGCCCGGCGTGCTGGATCACGTAACCGATCCCGCGCCGCAGTTTCGCCGCCGGCAGCGAGGCGGTGTCCTGGTCGTCGATCAACACCGTGCCCGAGGTCGGGGTGATCATCCGGTTGATCATCCGCAGGCTGGTCGTCTTCCCGCACCCCGACGGGCCGACCAGCACCGTTATCTTGCCCGTCGGCGCCGTGAGGTCGAGGTGGTCGACGGCGGTGGTCCCGTCGTCGTACTTCTTGGTCACTGCCTCGAAGCGGATCATGGCTGGCAGTCTTGCCTATTGGTCGGACACTTCGCGGGAGTCCGTGCGAAACCACTAAGAAGGGGTGGACATGCGCACCATCGTGCCGGGCGAACTCGATCTTCCTGGCGTCGCGGCCATTGCGCGGCGAGAGGCGACTCTGGTGCTCACCGACACCGCCCGATCGGCGATCCGCCATGCACACGCCGAAGCCGGGCGGATCAGTGCGCAGCGCCCGGTCTATGGGCGTACGACGGGGGTGGGCGCCCAGCGGATCGCGGCGGTCACCGACGACGAGGCCCAGCTACGCCGTCTGCTCACCTCCCACGCCACGACCACCGGAGCGATCCGGTCCCGTGAGCGGGCGCGGGCGTTGGTCGCGATCCGGATCGCCCAGTGCGCCGGCGGGCACGGCGGGGTACCGCTGGAGGTGGTGGACCGCTTGGTGCAGGCGCTCGCCGAGGACGACCTACCCGACGTGCACGAGGGTACGGCGATCGGTACCGGTGACCTGTCGGTGTTCGCCGAGATCGGCGTCTGGCTGCTGGCCGACCGACCGGGCCTGTTGCAGCCGGGGGACGGGCTGCCGTTGATCTCGAGTAACGCTGCCACCTTGGCCGACGCCGCGCTGGCACTGGAGCAGCTGCGCCACCTCAGTGACGCCTGGTTGGCGGTGACCGCGCTCAGCGCCCGCGCCAGCCGCGCCAATCCGGAGGCGTTCGGTCCGCAAGCGGCGACCGCAGCGCCGTACCGCGGGGTCTCGGTCGTCTGTGAGGTGCTCACTGCGCTCTGGCCGCAGGATCGCCGGGGTGCGCGGATCCAGGACTCGTATTCCTTGCGCACGGTTCCGCACGTGCACGGACTGTTGTTGGACGAGTTGGACTATGCGACGTTTGTCATCCAGCAGGCCATCCGCACCGGAAGCGAGAATCCGATGTTCGCGGCCGGGACCGTGGTTCATCACGGTGGCTTCTACACCAACTACTTGCGCGCCGCGCTGCGAGCGGTGGTGAATGCGCTCGCCGATGCGGCCCGGGCGGGCACCGCTCGCATCTGCGCCCTGGGTCAGCCAGCGGTGACCGGACGTTCGGCGTTCCTGACCGATGGCACCCCGGGGGCCAGCGGCACGATGCCGTTGGAGTTCCTGGCTGCGGCAGCCGCGGCGCAGGTGGCCGGGTGGGACGCGACGTACGGCGCCCTGTCGGTGCCGCTGTCGGCGGGGGTCGAGGAGTTCGCGCCCTACACCAGCCAGCTGGCCGCTGCGATGGTGTCGGGCACTGCTCACCTGAGCACGCTGATCGGCGCGGAGCTGGTCATCGCCGCGCGGGGGCTCGCCGACGCCGCCGATTGGCCGGAGTGGGCTGAGCTGGAGGGCCTGCGCACGGCGGCGCAGGACCGTGGCGACCGGGACCTCACCGCAGATGTGGTCACGGCCGAGGCGTGTCTGCCGCGTCTGGCCGCGCGGGTGGTCGACACGCGAACGGCGGGGTCGGTGCGGTAGGACCGCACCAACCCCGCCGTCGGGGAAAGCAGACTCAGGCGGCTGCGCCCAACGCGATGGTCACGTCGTTGCCCGGGCCGCTCGCGATCGCGTTCAGCAACGGGGTGAGCAGCAGACCACAGTTGGCGAACGCCGGGATGTCCAGCGTGCCCTTGAGGTTGATCGGGCCGAAGATGTTCAACGCCCCTTCGTCGTCCAAACCGATCGGTGCGGTCAGGTTCAGGGACGCCGGCTTGCTGCTGATGCAGGTGTTCGGGACGAGGTTGATCTCCTTGATCCCGATCGGCTCGACCCGCTGGATCTGGATCTTCAGTTTCTGGGTGACGGTGAGGTTTCCGCCGGAGCCGTCCGGGTTGAACGTGGTCTGGCCGGTGGCCGGACCGTCCGGCAGGATCGCGACCTGCATGGTGACGACTCGGATGACGCCCCCGAGGTCGATGCTGCCGCGGGCGGTCCCCGGAGTGATCGTGGAGCTCACCGCGAACGTGTTGGCGTCGACTTTCGTCACCTCGCTGGTCGGGAAGACCAGGTCCTGGTTCAGGGTCTTGAGGTGCGTGGTGATGGTGCCGGTGTGCTTCAGCGTCAGAGTGGCAGCGTCGGCGCCGGGCGAGAACGCCACGGCCGAGGCAACTGCCGCGACCGCGCTGGCGCCGACGACGACGGCGCTGCGCCCGGTCATTGTGGGACGAGCCATGAGGTGAACTCCTTCGTTCGGGGCTTAGTTACGGATCAGTAACCCGCCCTCGCACCATATGTGATGCCAGTCACCTTTTCAACCGAATCGCAGTAGTTGGCTCCGTTGGGTCTGCCCGGCGATCGCGGGCCGGGCGCCGGCAGGTCCGCTGCCGCCGCCCGGCCCGCTCAGGTCACCGGAATCGTCGTGCTCAGGATGCAGCGCCCAGTGCCACCGTCACGGCGTTGCCGGGGCCAGAGGCGATCGAGCTGACCAGGCCGTCGAACCCGTTGCAGTTGGTGAACTTGGGGATGTCCAGCGTGCCGGTGAGAGTCAGCGGTCCGAAGATGTCCGAGGCTCCCTCGTCATCGAGGCCGACGGTGCCGGACAACCGCAGCGTGGTCGTGGTGGCCGTCTTGCAGTTGTTGCCGACCAGGTTCGCGTTCCAGCCGAACGGCAGGACCTGCTTGACCTGGATGTTCAACGGCTGGTCGATCGTCAGATTGCCAGTGCCATCGGGGTTGAAGGTCACGCCACCGGTGGCCGGGCCGGTGGGCTGGATGGAAATCCAGAACTTGGCCAGGTTCAGGCCCACCGGCTTGAACCAGGCGCTGCCGTCGCTGGGGGTGATGGTGGAAGTCACGGCGAACGTGTTGGCGTCGACCTTCGTCTTCTCGGTGGTCTGGAAGACGATGTCCTGGTTTTGCGAGGCCAGGTGGGTAGTGATGGTGCCGGTGTGGTTCAGCGTCAGGGTGGCGGCGTCGGCGCCGGGCGAGAACGCCACGGCGGAGGCGACCGCGGCGACCGCGCCCGCCCCGATCAGTGCTGCCCGGGAGCCGGTGGGGATGCGTGATGCCATGGGAGGCCTTCCTCCATCGTTACCTACGGATCGGTAAGTCCGACCGCGCGCTGACACGTTAGGTGATCCAGATCACGTCCGGCAATACTCATGAGCGCAATTGTTCGGGCAGGGTGACTAGTGCTTTATTGGCAACGGGGCCCGGCATGGGACGATGGAGCCTTACCGGCCGAGTCGTCCCGAGGTGTTTGTTGTCCCCGTCCGCCCGTCACTCCCTTCCTCCCGCGGCAACCCCGCCGGAGGTCATTCGAAACTTCTGCATCATTGCCCACATCGACCACGGCAAGTCGACCCTGGCCGATCGGATGCTGCAACTGACCGGTGTGGTGGACGACCGCGCGATGCGGGCCCAGTACCTCGACCGGATGGACATCGAGCGCGAGCGCGGGATCACTATCAAGAGCCAGGCCGTCCGGATGCCCTGGGAAGTGGCCGGATCGACGTACTGCCTGAACATGATCGACACTCCGGGGCACGTCGACTTCACCTACGAGGTTTCCCGGTCCCTCGCCGCCTGCGAGGGCGCGGTCCTGCTGGTGGACGCCGCGCAGGGGATCGAAGCACAGACGCTGGCCAACCTGTATCTGGCCATGGAGAACGACCTGGCGATCATCCCGGTGCTGAACAAGATCGATCTGCCGGCAGCGCAGCCCGAGAAGTACGCCGAGGAGTTGGCGGGCCTGATCGGCTGCGAACCCAGTGACTGCCTGCAGGTCTCGGGTAAGACGGGTATGGGCGTCGAGGCTTTGCTGGACCAGATCGTCGCGGATATCCCTGCGCCGCAAGGAGATCCGTCGGCTCCCGCACGCGCGATGATCTTCGACTCGGTCTACGACAGCTACCGCGGCGTGGTCACCTACGTGCGGGTCGTCGACGGCGCACTCACTCCCCGTGAGCGCATCGCGATGATGTCGACCAAGGCGACGCACGAGTTGTTGGAGATCGGCGTCATCTCACCCGAGCCGGTGCCGTCCAAGGGCCTGGGTGTCGGTGAGGTCGGCTATCTGATCACCGGGGTGAAGGACGTACGGCAGTCGCGCGTCGGTGACACCGTGACCAACGCCGCCAAGCCCGCGACCGAAGCACTTGGTGGCTATCGCGACCCCAAACCGATGGTCTTCTCCGGGCTCTATCCGATCGACGGATCGGACTACCCGTTGCTGCGCGACGCCCTGGACAAGCTGAAACTCAACGACGCGGCGCTGGTCTACGAGCCCGAGACCTCCGCGGCGCTCGGCTTCGGTTTCCGGGTCGGCTTCTTGGGCATGCTGCATCTGGAGATCGTCCGGGAGCGGCTCGAGCGGGAGTTCGACCTGGACCTGATCTCGACGCTGCCCAGTGTTGTCTACGAGGTGAGACTCGATGACGGCACCACGGTCACGGTGACCAACCCGAGTGAGTTCCCGGACGGGAAGGTCGCCTCGATCACCGAACCCATCGTGCGGGCAACGATTCTCGCTCCTGCGGAGTTCATCGGCACGATCATGGAGTTGTGCCAGTCCCGGCGCGGCACGCTGCGGGGGATGGACTATCTGTCGCCGGAGCGGGTCGAAATGCGCTACACCCTTCCGCTGGCGGAGATCGTCTTCGACTTCTTCGATGCGCTGAAGTCACGGACCAAGGGCTATGCCTCGCTGGACTACGAGAACGACGGCTCGCAGGAAGCCGACCTGGTGAAGGTCGACGTCCTGCTGCAGGGCGACACCGTGGACGCGTTCAGCACCATCGTGCACCGGGACAAGGCGTACTCCTATGGCGTGATGATGGCGAACAAGCTCAAGGACCTCATCCCGCGTCAGCAGTTCGAGGTCCCGATCCAGGCGGCCATCGGTGCCCGGGTGATTGCGCGCGAGACGATCCGGGCGATCCGCAAGGACGTCTTGGCCAAGTGCTACGGCGGTGACATCACCCGCAAGCGCAAGCTGCTGGAGAAGCAGAAGGAGGGCAAGAAGCGGATGAAGATGGTGGGCTCTGTGGAGGTCCCCCAAGAGGCGTTCATCGCGGCGCTGTCCCAGGACGGTGGCGCGGCCGACAAGGCCAAGAAGTAGCCGATGTCTGCTGCGCCGCAGGTTGACTCGCGCCCGCCAACACCGACCCGCTCCTACACCCGCCGCGGCGGCCGGATGCCGCAGCGGCATCATCGTGCGCTGCAAAACCATTCGCAGGCCTACCTTCTCGACGTCCCGATGGACGGTACGACGGTCGCGGCGGGGGCGCCGTTCGACCAGCTGGCGGCGTTCGGGCGTCGGGCTCCACTGGTGGTCGAGGTCGGGGGCGGCGCGGGCGATTGCATCGTGGCAGCGGCAGCAGCTGACCCGGGTCGCGACTTCTTGGGGATCGAGGTCTGGCGTCCCGGCATCGCCCAGACCGTGGCGAAGGCCGCCCACGCCGGTGTCGAGAACCTGCGGTTGTTGCCGGCCGACGCGCTGCCCACGGTGCGCGACTTCCTGCCAGCAGGTGCTGTCGATGAGCTGTGGACCTTCTTTCCCGATCCCTGGCCGAAGACCAAGCATCACAAGCGACGCCTGGTGCAGGCAGAGTTCGCCGCCGTGGTCGCCCGCGTTCTCGTCGATGGCGGTAGCTGGCGGCTGGCCAGCGATTGGGCCGACTACGCCTGGCAGATCCGAGACGTCGTGGAGGGTGATCCGGACTTTGAGAACCCCTACCGCGGCCGCCTCGCCGACCCGGGCGACGGCGAGGTCGACCCGCGCGGCGAGCACGGCGGTTTCGCGCCGCGCTTCGACGGACGGGTGATGACGCGGTTCGAACGCAAGGGCCTACAGGCCGACCGCATCATCCGCGACGTTCACGTCCGCCGTATCCCACGAGAGAGAATCCAGTGACCGCCGTTTACGACGCTTATCGCAAGGCCTGTGCCAAACCCTTTGGTCGGCAGGCGTTTTCACTGGCCTACATGTTCAAGGCGCCGTACTTCTCAACCGTACGACCGTGGATCCAGCAGATGGAACCCAACCGGGCCGTCGTGCGCATCCGCAAACGGTGGCACGTGCAGAACCACATCGGCACGGTGCACGCGCTCGCCATCGCCAACGCGATGGAGGCGGCCATGGGTCTGGTCGCCGAGGCCACCATTCCGGCGGATCTGCGGTGGCTGCCGCGCGGGATCGAACTGGACTACCTGACCAAGACTCCGGGCGACGTCACCTGCACCGCGCAGACCGACCCCGCCGACTGGGCCAAGGAACCACCCTTCGACGTCCCGGTGCGGGTGACGGCCACGCTCGACGACGGGACGGTCGTGGTGCGCGGGGTGATTCCGATCTACGTGTCGCAGATCAAGACGGCGACCGAGAAGGCCGCCCAGCCCGCCTGATGCCGATCCTGCCCGAGGGTGAACCGGTGCCGGCCGACGGCTCCCTGCCTACGCACGCGTTGGACGGTTTGGCACAGCGCTCGTTCGGCATCTACCTGCACGTGCCGTTCTGCTCGGTGCGCTGTGGCTATTGCGATTTCAACACCTACACCCTGGGCGAGCTGGGACCAGGAGCCTCAATTGCGTCGTACGCCGATTCAGCCCTCGCCGAGGTCCGGTTGGCTCACCGAGTACTTGGCCAAACACCCCCCGTATCAACGGTATTCATTGGCGGCGGGACACCGACGATGCTCGCCGCCGACGACTTGGTGCGGCTGCTGGACGGGGTGCGTCAGGAGTTCGGCCTGAGCGAGGAGGTCGAAGTCACGACCGAGGCGAACCCGGACTCGGTGACGCCCGAGAGTCTGCAGCGGTTGGCCGACGGTGGCTTCACCCGGGTGAGTCTGGGGATGCAGTCGGCGGTGCCAGAGGTCTTGGCTACGTTGGATCGCACGCACGACCCGGCGGGGGTGGGCCGGGCGGTCGATGCCGCACGAACCGCCGGGCTGCAGGTCAGTCTCGATCTCATCTACGGCACGCCGGGGGAATCGCTGGCGGACTGGCAAACAAGCCTCGACGCCGCTGCTGCGTTGGAGCCCGATCACATCAGCGCGTACGCGTTGACGGTTGAGGACGGGACGGCGCTGGCGCGCAAAGTCCGTCGCGGGGAGTTGCCGATGCCGACGGGCGACGATGAGGCGGACAAGTATGAGCTCGCCGAATCAGTCCTGTCCGCAGCGGGTTTCGGCTGGTATGAGATCAGCAACTGGTCCCGCTCCGAGGCGACACGATGCCGGCACAACGAGGCCTACTGGTCGGGCGGCAACTGGTGGGGCGTCGGACCGGGGGCGCACAGTCACGTCGGGGGAGTGCGGTGGTGGAACGTCAAACACCCCGTGCGCTACGCGGCGCTGGTGCGCGACGGCGACAGCCCAGGTGCAGGGCGCGAGATCCTCGATGAGCAACAACAGGAACACGAGCGGGTCCTGCTCGGTATCCGCCGGATCGAGGGACTTGCTTTGCAATCCCTTGACCCGCAGGCGCGTTCGGCGGTCGCGGAGTTGATCTCGGACGGCTTGGTCGTCCCTGGTCCGGCGCTGCGTCGGCCGGGACGGGTGGTCCTGACCGTCCGCGGTCGACTATTGGCGGACACCGTCGTGCGTCGGCTGCTGGGGTGGTGACGGCGCATGCTCAGCATCGTTGACGCGGACTTCACCGACCCGCTATGACTCATCCGAGGTCGCGCAGGTCGAGACCGAGGTCAAGGCAGCGGACACTGTGGGTGAGCGCACCGACCGAGATCACGTCGACGCCGGCTTCGGCGAGCCCGCGCACGGTTTCCTCGCGTACTCCGCCGGAGGCCTCCACGACCAATGGCGCTGCGTGCGCCCGGACCATGCCGACGCCCTGGGCCAACTCTTCCGGTCCCATGTTGTCCAACAGCACGGCGTGCACCACGGGAGGACGGTCATCGGCGAGCCGTTGCGCGTCGTACTTCAACAGGGTCGCCAACTGATCCAGGGTGTCGACCTCGACCTCGACCCGCACCAGGTGCGATGCGTGCGCGGCGAGCCGATCCAGCACGGGAACCAGCCCACCGCCGAGGCCGATGTGGTTGTCCTTGACCAGGATCGCGTCATGCAGACCGAACCGGTGGTTGACGCCACCGCCCGCCACGACGGCCGCCTTCTCCAGGGCGCGCAGTCCGGGCGTCGTCTTGCGGGTGTCCGCAATGACCGCTTTGGTGCCTGCCACGAGCTCGACGAATCCGGCTGTGCGCGTGGCGATTCCAGTGAGGTGCCCGAGCAGGTTGAGTGCGGTTCGCTCGCCGGTGAGGATGGATCGGGCGCTCCCGGTGAAGGATCCGATGACGGTGCCAGCCTCGAAACGGTCGCCGTCCTGCACCTGCCAGTCGACGACGACCGAGGGGTCGACCTCTGCGAAGGTCGCGACACCCGTGGCAGTCCCGGCGAGCACACCGGGTTCACGAGCGACGACGTACGCCGTGCCGTGGGCCTCGGCGGGAACTGTCACCTGGCTGGTCAGATCGCCGACCAGTCCCAGGTCCTCCGCCAGTGCCGTTCGCACAACCCGCTGAAGTTCGGCGCTCATGCGCTCACCGCCAGCACCGGCTCGTCGGTGCGCCGATGGGCGCCGACACTCAACGGGTGGGCCAGGGCCGAGCGGGCGATCAACCACCCGACGTACGCCGCATCGCTGGTGCCGGTGAGCGGCGCCAATCGGTCGACCGCGAGTTGCAGCCCCTCGGCGTCACGCAGCACACCGCAGTAGGTGTCCAGCGTTTCGCGGACCGCAGCGAGCACGGCGGGGTCATGCTGCGAATCACTCGACGCCACAACGGAGTCCGGGTCAGCGCCGGCGCGGACCGGCCAGGTGCCATCGAAGGCATCGGCCGAAGCAGCCGCCGCTTGCCCGGTGACGACGGCTTCGAGTAGTGAGTTCGACGCCAGGCGGTTCGCGCCGTGCAGGCCGGTGCGGCTGCACTCTCCGACCGCCCACAACCCGGGCACGCTGGTGCGCGCAGCCGCGTCCGTGGTGATGCCACCCATGCTGAAGTGCAGCGCGGGCCGGACAGGCAGCAGGTCCGTCGCGATGTCCAGGCCATGCTCGGCCGCGAGAGTCGTGACCGAGGGGAATCGCGTTGTCACATCGGCGATCTCGCGAGCATCGAGCACGACGCGTCGACCCTCCGTCAACTGCTCCCAGACGGCCGCAGCGACGATGTCTCGGGGCTGCAACTCATCGACGAACCGGCGTCCGTCGGCCAGCAGCACCGCTCCGGCGCCCCGCAGCGCCTCGGTGAGCAACGGCATCGGATCGGCGCCGACGTCGAGGGCCGTGGGGTGGAACTGCACCAGGTGCAGGTCGTCGGTGCGGGCGCCGATCCGCGCGGCCAGCGCCACGCCGCGACCGGTGGCCGTGATCGGATTGGTGGTGTGTGCGAATAGGCCACCCACTCCACCGGTGGCGAGGACGACCCGGTCGGTGGGCAGGTGTTCGACAAGGCCAGTGCGTTCGTCGCGCACGTCGACCCCAGTGATACGACCGGCGTGAGTGGCAAGGGAGACGGCCGTGCTGAACTCGCGAACCGTCACGGACGGCAGGTCGGCGACGAGGCCGGCCATCACCCTGGTGATCGTGGCGCCGCTGTGATCACCAGCGTGGGCGACGCGGTGCCGGCCGTGGCCGCCCTCGAGGGCGAGGTCGAAGTCTCCACTCGGCGTACGGTCGAATGGCACTCCCAGCCGGGCGAGTTCGCGCACAACGTCGGGCGCGGCGGCGGTGATGCGGTCGATGACCTGCCGGTCGCCGTACCGCGCGCCGGCCACGAACGTGTCCTGCGCGTGCAGGGTGGGTCGGTCGTCGGCGCCCAAGGCCGCGGCCACGCCGCCCTGCGCCCACATTGACGCGGCGCCGCCGGTGAGTGGGCCGCTGGTGATCAGGACGCACGGCTGGGGAGCGAGCGCCCAGGCGGTGGTCAGTCCGGCCAGCCCGGACCCCACGATGACGACGGGTTCCATCAGCGCACCTCCAGCATCCGCTCGATGGCCCGCCGCGCCGGAGCCTCCAGCGCGGGGTCCAGGGTGATCTCGTGCTGACCGAGTTCCAGGCTGCGCCGGATCGCGGCCAGCGTGTTGCGCTTCATGTGCGGGCACAGGTTGCACGGTCGGACGAACTCGACGTCCGGGTTGTCGGCGGCCACGTTGTCGCTCATCGAGCACTCGGTGATCAGTGCGACCCGGCGCGGCTGGTTGCGGACCACGAAGTCCTGCATCTGCGCGGTGGATCCGGCGTAGTCCGCCTCGGCGACGACCGGCGGCGGGCACTCGGGGTGCGCCAGCACGGTCACGCCGGGGAAGTCGTCGCGGATCTGGCGGATGTCAGCGGGCGTGAAGCGTTCGTGGACCTCGCAGGCACCGGGGTGCGTGATGACCTCGACACCGGTGCGGGCGGCGATGTTCCGCGCCAGGTACTGGTCGGGGATCATGATGACCTTGTCAACGCCGAGGGACTCGATGATCTCGACCGCGTTGCCGGACGTGCAGCAGATGTCGCTGGCGGCTTTGACCGCGGCGGAGGTGTTGACGTAGGTCACGACCGGGACGCCCGGGTGCTGGCGGCGCAGCTCGGCAATGTCTGCAGGAGTGATGGATTCGGCCAGCGAGCAACCGGAGCGAAGGTCGGGCAACAGCACCCGCTTGCTGGGGTTCAGCAGTTTGGCGGTCTCGGCCATGAAGTGCACGCCGGCCAGCACGATGGTGCTCGCTTCGACGGTCTGTGCTTCGCGGGCCAGGGCCAGGGAGTCCCCGACGATGTCCGCGACACCGTGGAAGACCTCCGGGGTCATGTAGTTGTGCGCCAGGATCACCGCGTCGTGCTCGCGCTTGAGGGCCTCGATCGCCCGGATCTCCGGCTCGACCATGGCCCACTCGACCGGCGGGATGTGGCTACGGACCTTGTCGTATGTGGCGATGGACATTGCGCCCTCCTCGGCGACATGTGCTCAGTGTGAGCATTTGCTACGAGTGAGCATAACGCGGCCGGGTTCGCGCTGGCCAATCGGGCCGCCCGGTGCGTGTCGAGTGGTGGGCTGTGGTCGCGCTCGCCGACAACGGTCAGCGGGGCAGCGGCAGCTTGGTCCCGGCCTGCTCGCGCTCGGTGAAGACCTCGCGCCGGAACCGGTAGAGCGCTGCCGGTCGCCCGCCGGTCGAGCGGGTCGAGCCACCCGTCGGCTCGACGAGTTCTTGAGCGGCGATCGCGCGGCGGAAGTTCTGTTTGTGCACCCGGACACCGCCCAGCGCCTCCAAAACCTCCTGCAACTGACCGAGGGTGAACTCCGGGTCCATCAGCTCGAAGACCAGCGGCCGGTGCTGCAGGCGTGAGCGCAGACGCGACAGTGCCGTCGCGAGAATGCGCCGGTGGTCGGCCTTCATGGTGGGCCCGGTGAGGCTCAAAGCACCTGTGCCACAGGGGGATTCGAGAACAAGACCGGCTTCCCACAGCAGTTCGTATCGTTGCAGCGCGAGCTCGCTGCGCCAGCCGGAACCGTCCAGCCCGAACTGGTAGGCCACCCGCTCCTGCCGGACCACGTCGGTCCCTGCCCATCGGCCGAGCGCGGTGTGGATCTCCTGGGACAGCCGGTCGGCCGGTGCGTCGTCGGCCAGGTGGCGGCGATCCTCCCAGGGCAGCAGGTCGTAGATGCTGGCCCACCCGTCCTGTTGTTCGTCGGCGCGCGTCAGACCCAGATAGCTGATCGAGATCTCTCGTACCGCGTCGTCGGTGCGGCCCAGGTCGGCGAAGGTGTAGAGCTGCTCGACGTAACCCAGGGTCGCGCCGGTCTGGTCCCGGACGAAGGCGCGTGCGCCCTCCTGCAGCGAGTCGTGATCCGTGCGCAGCGGTCCCGACGGCAACGCGGGGGGACGGCCGCCGGCCAGGACTCGTGGCACCACCGCGCCGGTCGTGCCACCGGTGACCGCGACGACGACCGCAACGAGTTCGGCGCGAATGCCGGCGGCCGGGTCAGCCATCGCCGGGGTCGGTGACGAAGTCGATGAGTTCCTCGACCCGGCCGAGCAGTTCCGGTTCCAGGTCGGAGTAGCTGCGGACCGTGCCGAGGATCTTCTTCCAGCCGGTCGCCACGTCCGCCTGGGAGGAGTTCGGCCAGCCGAGCTGCGCCAGAACACCCTTCTTCCATTCGATGGAGCGGGGGATGACCGGCCAACTGGACCAGCCGAGGCGGTCGGGGCGGACCGACTGCCACACGTCCACGAACGGATGACCGACGACCAGGACGTCCGAGCCGCCGTACGCCGCCAGCGCCGAGCGCACCAGGCGATCTTCTTTGCTGCCGGTCACGAGGTGATCCACCAGCACCCCCATCCGGCGGCCGGGGCCGGGGGAGAAGGCGGCGATCACGTCCTGGAGATGGTCGACACCTTCGAGGAGTTCGACGACGACACCTTCCACCCGCAGGTCGTCTCCCCACACTTTCTCCACCAGTTCCGCGTCGTGGCGTCCCTCGACGAAGATCCGCGAGCCCACCGCGACGCGGGCGGCGGTGTCGACGGCCACCGAGCCACTCGCCGTACGGGACGGACGCGCGGGAGCCGAGGCGGCCCGGGGGGCGGTGAGGACCACGGGTTGCCCTTCGACCAGGAAGCCCGGACCGAGGCGGAACGCGCGGGTCTTCCCGTGCCGGTCCTCCAGGTGCACCACGTGCATGCCACCAGCCTTCTCGACGCGTACGACGGCGCCACACCAGCCGGTCTCCAGGTCCTCCACGACCAGGCCCGGATCGGCGCTCTGTTCGCGGGAGCGGGTTCGCCCGTGCGCCCGCCAGTCGCCGGAGAGGACGTCAGCGCCGTACCGATCGGAGGTCACGACGGCAACGGTAGAGCAACGCAGCCCTTTTTCAGACGTAGACTTGGCACTCGAACAACACGAGTGCCAACGACCAACTGGCGAAGGAGGATGCCGTGAGCGAAGAACGCCGTCTGGAAGTGCTGCGGGCCATCGTCCAGGACTACGTGGCCACCTCGGAACCGGTCGGCTCCAAGGCCCTCTTGGAGCGCCACCAACTCGGGGTGAGCGCGGCCACGGTGCGCGGCGACATGGCCGCACTGGAGGACGACGGGCTGATCAGTGCCCCGCACACCTCCGCCGGGCGAATCCCCACGGATGCCGGCTACCGGCTCTTCGTGGACCGGCTCAGCACCGTCAAACCGCTCAGCCGCGCGGAGAAGTCCGCCATCCAGACCTTCCTGGCCCAATCGGTGGACCTCGACGACGTGGTCGACCGCAGCACCCGGCTGCTTGCGTCGCTGACCAATCAGGTCGCCGTGATGCAGTACCCGTCGGTGACGTCCGCGAGCGTGCGGCACGTGGAGCTGGTCCCGATGGCCGGCAACCGGCTGCTGGTGGTGCTGATCTTGTCCACCGGGCGCGTCGAACAACGCGTCGTGCCGGTGCCCTCGGACCTCACCGATCAGACCGACCTGCTCGCCCAGCTTCGTACCCGGGTCAACGAGGCCGTCGTCGGCCGACGACGCACCGACGCGGTCAGCGCGATCAACGACCTCGCGGTGCCGCTGGCCCAGCAGCTGCCGCAGGCCGACCAGGGCATGCTCGGCCAGATCCTGGCCGAGGTGACCTCGGCGCTGCAGATCCTGGGCGACGAGCGGGTGGTCATGGCGGGCCGGGCCAACCTGGCCAAGTCCGCGACCGACGTACGCACCTTGGCGCCGGTGCTGGAGGCCCTGGAACAGCACGTCATCCTGCTGAAACTGCTCGGCCACCTCGAGGCAGACGGTGACAACTTGGTGATGGTGCGGATCGGCGCCGAGAACGACGTCGCCGACCTGCAGAGCACCTCGGTGATCAGCACGACTTATCAAACCGGGGGTCTAGGCGTCGTCGGACCGACGCGGATGGACTACCCCGCCACGATGGCCGCCGTCCGCGCGGTCGCCCGTTACGTCTCAGAGATTCTGGAGTGACATCAGTGAACGACTACTACGGCGACCTGGGCGTCTCCCGGGACGCTTCGCCGGAGGAGATCAAGCGCGCCTACCGGCGGCTGGCCCGCAAACTGCACCCGGACGTCAACCCGGGCGAGGATGCCGCCGAGCAGTTCAAGAAGGTCTCGCAGGCCTACGAAGTCCTGTCCGACCCCGAGAAGCGCCAGTCCTACGACATGGGCGCCGACCCGTTTGCGGCCGGCGGCGGCGGACCGGCCGGCTTCGGTGCCGGATTCTCCTTCTCCGATGTGATGGACGCCTTCTTCGGCGGCGCGGGCGCCGCCGGTGGTGGCGCCGGCCCGCGCTCGCGGGTGCAGCGCGGTCAGGATGCCTTGCTGCCGTTGGACATTGACCTCAAGGTCGCCGTCTTCGGTGGCGCCGAGGACCTGACCTACGACACCGCCGTGGTCTGCCAGACCTGCCACGGGGACGGTTCACGGCCCGGCACCGGTCGACGTACCTGCGACGTCTGCAAGGGCGCCGGGCAGGTCCAGCAGGTGCAGCGCACCTTCCTCGGCCAGGTCATGACCGCCCGGGCGTGCCAGGCGTGCCGCGGCTACGGCGAGGTCATCACCGACCCGTGCTTCGACTGCTCCGGCGAGGGCCGGGTCCGCGACCGCAAGACCATCTCGATCAAGGTGCCCGCGGGCGTCGACACCGGCACCCGGATCCAGTTGTCCGGGCACGGCGAGGTCGGCCCGGGCGGGGGACCGGCGGGCGACCTGTACGTCGAGATCCGGGTCACCAAGCACCCCACCTTCGAACGGCGCCGGGACGACCTGCACTGCAGCGTCGATCTGCCGATGACCGCTGCCGCGCTGGGCACGACGCTCAGCCTGGACACTCTGGACGGGCCGCGCGACGTCGCGGTCAAACCGGGCACCCAGGCCGGCGACGTCGTGACCCTCGCCGGGCTCGGCGTGACCCACCTGCGGACCACCAGCCGCGGCGACCTGATGGTGCACCTCAATGTGCGCACGCCCACCAAGCTGGACCCCGAGCAGGAGGAGTTGCTGCGGCAACTGGCCAAGGTTCGCGACGAGGAGCGACCCGAACCGGTCTTCCAGCGCGCCGACAAGGGTCTGTTCGGCCGGTTGAAGGACGCCTGGAAGTAGTCCGGTGACCGCACCGCTGTTCTTCGCCGACGACCTTGCCGGTTCCCGGGTCGGCGACCTGGTGCTGCTGGCCGGGGAGGAGGGTCGGCACGCTGCGGTCGTGCGACGGCTGACGGCCGGCGAACCCATCCAACTCGCCGACGGTGGTGGGCTGGTGCTGACCGGCGTGGTCGAGACCGTCGACGGACCGAGTCTGCAGGTGCGGATCCAGCAGGTACGCCGCGAGGCCGACCCCGCGCCCGCGTTCACCTTGGTGCAGGCGCTGGCCAAGGGTGACCGCGACGACCAGGCCATCGAGGCCGCCACCGAACTCGGCGTCGACACGATCGTGCCGTGGCAGGCCGACCGCAGCATCGTGCAGTGGCGCGGACCCCGCGGTGAGCGGGCCCTGGCCAAGTGGCGCAGTGTGGTGCGCGCGGCCGCCAAGCAGTCGCGTCGCGCGACCATCCCCGTCGTGGAGGCGCCGGTGGACTCCAAAGGCCTGGCCCGGCGTACGTCGAGTGGTCGGCTCACGCTCGTCCTGCACGAAGAGGCGACCACCCCCATCTCGGCCGTTGACCTACCTGCGGACGGGGAGGTGCTGGTCGTGGTGGGCCCCGAAGGCGGCATTTCACCTGCCGAACTGGCTGCGCTCACCGAGGCCGGAGCGATCAGCGTCCGGCTCGGACACACCGTGCTGCGCTCGTCCAGCGCCGGTCCCGCCGCGCTGGCGGTGCTGCTCGCGCGAACCCGGTGGACTGACGCACCGCATTAGAATGACGAGACGATGACCGATCAGGATCAGCCGAAAACACCCACCCACACCGTCGAGATCCCCGCCGGTGTCTCGATGGTCGCGCTGCTGGGCCCGCGCGATGAGTTGCTGCGGACCATGGAGCAGGCCTTCCCGCATCTGGGAATTCACGTGCGCGGCAACGCCTTCCGGTTGGAGGGGGACAGCGCCGACATGGCCCTCGTCGAGGAGCTACTCGACGAACTCGTCGCGATCGTGGACGCCGGCCAGCCGTTGAACCGGGACGCGGTCGAACGCTCCATCGCGATGTTGCGCGGTCAGACCCGCGAGCGGCCCGCCGATGTGCTGACGATGAACATCGTTTCCAGCCGCGGCCGGACGATCCGGCCGAAAACGCTGGGCCAGAAGGAATACGTCGACGCGATCGACGCCAACACGATCATCTTCGGCATCGGTCCGGCCGGCACCGGCAAGACCTATCTGGCGATGGCCAAGGCCGTCGCTGCGTTGCAGGCCAAGCAGGTCAACCGGATCATCCTGACCCGTCCGGCGGTCGAGGCCGGCGAGCGGTTGGGGTTCCTGCCCGGGACCCTCAACGACAAGATCGACCCCTATCTGCGACCGCTGTACGACGCGCTGCACGACATGGTCGACCCCGACTCCATTCCGCGGCTGATGGCCTCCGGCACGATCGAGGTGGCACCGCTGGCCTACATGCGCGGGCGCACCCTCAACGACGCGTTCATCATCCTGGACGAGGCACAGAACACCTCGGCCGAGCAGATGAAGATGTTCCTGACCCGCCTCGGGTTCGGCTCGAAGATGGTCATCACCGGTGACGTCACCCAGGTGGACCTGCCCGGCGGGACCACCTCCGGCCTGCGGATCATCCAGGACATCCTCGGAGACGTCGACGACATCCACTTCGCCTATCTCAGCGCGCAGGATGTCGTGCGCCACCGGCTGGTGAGCGCGATCGTCGAGGCGTACGGCTCCTGGGACGCGCACCATCCGCCGGCCTCGCTGCGACCGGCCGGTAAGCGCTCGTGAGCATCGACGTCCTCAACGAAACCGACGCAGACGTCGACCTGGAGGAGTTGCGCGACTGCGCGGCGTTCGTCATGACGCAGATGCGGGTGCATCCGCACGCCGACCTGTGTGTGCGGGTCATCGACGAACCGGCCATGGAGACCCTGCACGTGCAGTGGATGGATCTGCCGGGTCCGACCGATGTGATGAGCTTCCCGATGGACGAGTTGCGCCCCGGTCGCGACGGCGAGGACCCCGAGCCGGGCATCCTCGGGGACCTGGTCCTGTGTCCGAGTGTGGCGGCCAAACAGGCCGCCGAAGCGGGTCACAGCACCGAGGAAGAACTGTTGCTGCTGACCGTGCACGGAATCCTGCACCTGCTCGGCTTCGATCATGCGGAACCGCAGGAGCGGCAGGAGATGTTCCAGTTGCAGCGGACCCTGCTGTTGACCTTCCTGGCCAGTCAGGAGCGGCGCGAACCCACTCGGATCCAGCCGCCATCAGGGGAGTGAGCAGGTCGTGATCGTCCTGTTGGTCGTCGCGTTCGCCTCTGTCGTTGCCGGATTCTTCTTGGCGGCGATGGAGAGTTCGCTGGTCCGGATCAGCAAATCCCAGGCCCACGAACTGCTCGAGGACGGCCGCCGCGGCGCGGTCCAACTGGTGCGTCTGGTCGACCACCGCGGTGCGGTGGCCATGGTGCTGGCCTTTTTGCGGGTCGGCGCCGAGGCGACCGCAGCGGTGTTGGTCACGTTGGCGGCCGACCGGCTCTTCGACGACTTCTGGGTGACGCTTCTGGTCGCGATCGGGGTGATGGCGCTGGCGTCGTTCATCCTGGTCGGGGTCTCTCCGCGCACCTTCGGTCAACAGCACGCCACCGCGATGGCGTGCTTCGGCGCACCGATCATCAGCTTCTTCCTGACGGTCCTCGGGCCGGTCGCGCGCGGTCTGGTTGCTGTCGGCAACGCCGTCACCCCCGGCCCGGGCTTCCGCGACGGGCCGTTCGCCTCGGAAGAGGAGTTGCGCGACTTCGTCGACATGGCCACCGACTCCCAACTGATCGAGGCCGACGAGCGGCGGATGATCCACTCCGTCTTCGAACTCGGCGACACCGTGGCGCGCGAGGTGATGGTGCCGCGCACCGACATGGTGATCATCGAGAACACGAAATCACTGCGCTCGGCGATGTCGCTCTTCCTGCGGTCCGGCTTCTCCCGCGTCCCGGTCGTCGATGACGGCCCCGACGACATCGAGGGCCTGGTCTTCCTCAAGGATGTCGCCCGGCGGCTGACTCTCAATCCGGACAGTGCATCGCTACCGGTGACCGAGGTCGCCCGCGAGGTCGCGTTCGTCCCGGACAGCAAACCGATCGATGACCTGCTGCGCGAGATGCAGACCAGCAGGCAGCACTTCGCGGTGGTGATCGACGAGTACGGCGGCACGGCCGGCCTGATCACCCTCGAAGACATCATCGAGGAAGTCGTCGGCGAGATCGACGACGAATACGACCGCGTCGCACCGGGAGTCGAAGAACTGCCCGACGGCAGCGTCCGGATCCCGGCGCGAATGCCGGTGGACGACCTGGCCGAGTTGATGGACGTGACCTTGGAGGACGACGACGTCGACACCGTCGGCGGTTTGCTGGCCAAGCTGATCGGCCGGGTACCGATCCCGGGAGCGACCGCGCAGATCGCCGGTCTGCAGCTAACGGCTGATGAGATGGCCGGGCGCCGGCACCAGATTGCGACCATTCTGGTGTCACGGGTCCGGTCCGATGACGAGCCGTCCGTCGAGCATGAGGAGGTGGCAGCGCCGTGAGTGAGAAGCCGAGCGAGGACTACCACGCTGGATTCGCCTGTCTGGTGGGTCGGCCCAACGCGGGCAAGTCGACGCTGACCAACGCCCTGGTGGGGCAGAAGGTCGCCATCACCTCCAGCAAACCGCAGACCACCCGGCACACCGTGCGCGGCATCCTGACCACCGACCACGCGCAATTGGTGCTGGTGGACACTCCCGGCCTGCACAAACCGCGCACGCTGCTCGGGCAGCGCCTGAACGACGTGGTCCGAGAGACTCTGCTGGACGTGGACGTCATCGGCTTCTGCCTGCCCGCCGACCAGCGGATCGGCCCGGGGGACACCTTCATCGCCCGCGAACTCGCCGAGATCCGCCAGGGTCGGCGCCGCCCGGTCGTCGCGATCGCGACCAAGAGCGACCGGGTCGACAAAGACCGGCTCGCCCAGCACCTCGTCGCCATCGATCAGTTGGGCGACTGGGACGACATCGTGCCCTGCTCGGCGACCCGCGGCGACCAGGTCGATACCGTCGCCGAGGTCTTGATGTCACATCTGCCGGTGTCACCGCAGCTGTACCCCGCCGATGTGCACACCGACGAACCCGACGCGGTCATGATCGCCGAACTGGTCCGGGAGGCTGCGCTCGAAGGAGTGCGCGATGAGCTGCCGCACAGTCTTGCGGTGGTGGTCGAGGAGATCACCCCACGCGAAGGCCGGCCGGCCGATAAGCCGCTACTCGACGTACGGGTGAATGTGTTTGTCGAGCGCTCCAGCCAGAAGGCGATCATCATCGGCCGCGGCGGCTCGAGGCTGCGCGAGGTGGGCACCAACGCGCGTACGGCGATCGAGGAGCTGCTCGGTCAGCGCGTCTACCTGGATCTGCACGTGAAGATCGCCAAGGACTGGCAACGCGATCCCAACCAACTCAGTAAGTTGGGCTTCTGATGGCTGAAGATCCAGACACGCTCGCCTGGGCGGAGTTCGGGGAGTTCCTGCGCCAACCGGAGTCGTCCGAGGACTACATCGACCATGTTCCTTGGGACACAGCGGGTTTCGACACCACGCGTCCGTTGCTCGACATCGGTTGCGGTAGCGGTCTGACCACCCAGGTCCTTGCGCACCGCTTCACGGGCACCGAGGTCGTTGCGGTGGAGCCCGACCCGCTGATGCGCTCGCTGCTGATGCGACGGGTCGCCGACGATCAGTTGTTGCGCGAACAGGTGACGGTCGTGCCCGAGCCGATCACCGAGTGCTGGTTGCCGGCGGAGTCTGGTGGCGCGCTGCTGTTCAACGTCATCTACTTCCTGTCCGAGCCGGCTCGCGAGGCCTTCTGGGAGCGCATGTCGCAGGTGATGGTTCCGGGGGCGCCGATCCTGCTCAGCCGCTCCTACGGTGGCGTGCCGGTCACCGAGGTCCCGATGACGTTGTTGCGCAAGGCGACGATCGGCCGACAGGAGTACCAGCGCTGGTTCGCGGCCCGGCCGTTCTTCGACCAGCGCTCGCGGGAGGACCGCGTGGAGATCACCAACACCTACCGGGTGCTGCGCGACGGTGAGCAGGTCCGCGAGGTCGTCACCCGCATCACCCCGCAGGGACTGGACGAGGAAACCGTGCTGGGTGAGATCCCGATCGGTCGATTCAGTATCGAAGAGTTGGACGATCGCTACGTCGCCGTTCGCAGGGCCCCGGATCTTCGCCGCTGACGGGTGCGGAGCACACTGGGTGCATGACCGACTCCTTCATCGCGACCACATCCCTGGCCACTGCTGACGGCTCTCGCGACCTGCCTTTGGTGGGCCTGGGCACCTATCCGATGAAGGGTCAGGAATGCGCGGACGCCGTCGCTTCCGCGATCGGCGTCGGGTACCGGTTGATCGACACCGCCGCGCAGTACGGCAACGAGGACGGCGTCGGGCAAGGTATCCGTGACAGCGGTGTCGACCGTGAAACCCTCGTCGTGGCAAGCAAATTGCGAGGCAGCGACCATGGCACCGACTCGGTGCGACGCGGGTTGGAGAAGAGCCTGACCGCCCTTGGACTAGACTACCTGGACCTCTACCTGATCCATTGGCCCAACCCCAGCCAGGGCAAGTACGTCGAGTCCTACGCGACCATGCTGGAGCTGCAGTCGGAAGGTCTGATCCGGTCGGTCGGCACCAGTAACTTCGTGCAGGAGCAGCTGGCCGCGCTCTACGACGCGACGGGGGTGTGGCCAGCGATCAACCAGATCCAGTGCAGTCCGATGTTGGCCCGCACCCACCTGCGCGATTTCATGACCGACCGCGGCATCCTGACCGAGGCGTGGGGTCCGCTGGGTCTGCGGGAGAAGCTGCCGGAGTCACCGGTCGTAGCGGAGGTCGCCGCGGAGGCCGGTCGCTCGGTGGGCCAGGTCATCCTGCGCTGGCACGTCCAGCAGGGCATCATCGCGATCCCGAAGTCGGGCAACGCGCAGCGGCAGAAGGAGAACGCCGACGTCTTCGACTTCGAGTTGACCGACGCGCAGATGGAGAAGTTGTCGGCACTCGACCGGGGCGAGGACGCCGCCTGGGACTCCCGCACCCACGAAGAGTTCTAGCGTATATCCGCCTGGATATACTCGAGTATGTCCAAGGTGCTGGTCTCACTTCCCGACGACCTGTTGGCTGAAGTCGATGCCGAGGTACGCCGCCGGTCGACAAGCCGCAGCGCGTTTCTCGCTGCTGCTGCTCGTCGTGAACTCGGCCGACGCGATCCCATCGCTCTCGAGGCGGCGATCACTCGGTCGCAACAGCGCTTCGCGGAGACGGGTGCTTTTGAGTCCGCGGATCTGGTCCGCGGCGACCGTGATCGGCTTGGATGAGCAGCGTCCTTGTCGATACCTCGGTCCTCATCAAGTGGTTTCACGAGGAGGGCGAGCAGGAAGTTGCGGCAGCACGTGCACTCCGCGACGCGCACGCTGCGGGCGCGCTGGACGCGTATGTGCTCGATCTGGCGGTCTACGAGGTCGGCAACGTGCTAGCACGTGCCCTGGGCTGGGCCGGGCAGCGAATCCACGACCAGTTACTTGATTTGCTCGCGATCGTGGGTCCCCCGGTGTCGATGGACCCCTCGTGGCTGCGGACCGCAGCTGCCATCTCGGAGCAGCATCGCATGTCCTTTTACGACGCGAGGTGGGCTGCCTGCGGGCAGGAACTGGGTATTCCGCTGGTGAGCGCGGACCGGAGGCTCATCGCATCCGGACTCGCACTTGAACCCACCGCGGCCGAGCACCGTCTGCTGTCCTGACAACGCCGGGCCGTTGATCTGGACGCGGTCACAGCACTTTGACTGTTTTCCACGCGTCGCCGACTGCGTCCCGCTGACTGCTGCTGGCCCCAAAGAGTTGACCGGCGGTGTCGATGGTTGCCTGCGCAAACCCTTTGAAGTCAACGTCTTTGGCGAGTTTGCCGCCAGTGAGTACGGCGTACCAAACGCGCCCGGCGCCTTCCCAGCTGTTGCCCCCGATGCCGGTGGCGGCCAGGTAGAACGCGCGGTTCGGGATCCCGGAGTTGACGTGCACGCCGCCGTTGTCGTGCGCGGAGTCGTGCGGTAAATCCTGGTAGCCGGTCATATCGGCCGGCTGCGGGTCCTTGCCCAGGTGCGGATCGTCGTACGCCGTCCCGGGGGCCTTCATCGAGCGCAACGCCACCCCCTTCACCTTGGCGGTGAACAGGCCCTGGCCGATCAGCCAGTCCGCTTCGGCAGCGCTCTGGCCCAGCACCTGCTGTTTCACCATCGACCCGAAGCAGTCCGACATCGACTCGTTCAACGCCCCGGGCTGGGCGACGTAGGTCAGACCGGCGGTGTACTGGGTGACACCGTGCGTCAACTCGTGCCCGATGACGTCGACGGAGTCGGTGAACGAGCTGAAGTAGACACCGTCACCGTCGCCGAACACCATCTGCTGACCGTCCCAGTAGGCGTTGTCGAAATCCTTGTCGTAGTGGACGGTTGCGATCAGTGGCAGCCCGTTGCCGTCCAGCGAATTGCGCTGCAAGGCTTGCCAATACAGTGCGAACGTGTCCCCGAGGCCGTCGTACGCCTCGTTGGCCGACTCATCGGCCACGGGCCCTTGGCCTTCGGAGCGCACCTTCGTGCCCGGCAGGGTCGTGCCCTGCCCGGCGGTGTAGATCGTCCGCTGCGGTGCTGGCTCATCGGCTGCGGCTGGGCTGGTGACGTCGCGCAGTTCGGTGCCGGTGGTGCGGTGGGAGCGGGCGCGTTCGCGCAGCTGGGGTGGGATCAGTCCGGACTGGTCGGCGCGGGCCGCGCGGTACTCGCGCTGCACCGAGATGTCGACGCTGAGCTCGAGGGTGCGACGGGCCGCCTCGGCGACCTCGGCGTTGGCCGAGTCGGCCAGGTGTTGCAGCAGGTGTGGGGGGACGATGCCGTGCGGTTGGTGGTGGCTCATATCTCGAGCATGAACCACACCACTGACACTTCGGGGTCAGCGCGTCGCCGACTCCTCGTCGGCGACCTCCGGAGCGTTCGGGGTGACCGTGATCTGCCGCCCGTCGTCGTTGGTCAGGGTGATCTCGGCGAAGTCCGCCCAGGCGGGGTCCCAGCCTCCGTCGATCAGCGCCTGCCGGGCCATCTCGCGGGCATGGTCATCGCGGGTCGTCTCCGTCTCCCGCTGGCGCTGCTGGGTGAACTCCTCCGTCCAGATCAACTGGCGCAACGGGCCGATACCGGTGACCGCCCCGTTGCCGAGCGGGTGGTCGGCGTCGATCAGCGTGCCAGCGGGGGTCCCGTCACCGCCGATCGCCTTGTAGAACGTCATCTGCGGGTCGTACCACGCGTGCTCCAGCAGCGGCTCGAACTCGGGGAACATCGCGAACTGCTCCGGGGTGCCGGTGAAAACCGGGACCAGGTCGTAGCCGTCGGCCATCGCATGCGGCCACCAGCGGAACTCCTGTACCGTCTGAGAGCAGGCACCACAACCGGCCGAGAAGAACACCACGTAGGACGGCGGATCTTGCAGGTCCTTGATGGGCAACTGCTCGCCGTCGCGGTTTTGGACCGTGAGGTTGTCGATCAGGTCACGCTGCCCGCGGTTCTCTGCCCCGTTGCGGTAGAGCACCAGACCACCTGCGATTGCTGCCGCGAGGACCGCCGGGAGCACGTAGGCCCACCCGCCGAGCCGGTCGGCCGCCACGGTCGCCGGGGCGGCGTGCAGGATCAGCGCGAGCACTGCCAGCGCCACCAGTGCGATGTTGCGGGCGACGGTACGCGGCCCCACCTCGTCGGCGCCGAGACCGCCGAAACAGTTACACGAGGCAGGTACGGCGGAGCGCACCACCCGCACGATCACCACCAGGAAGGCGACGTAGAGTGCGGCCGCCAGCGCCAGCGGGACCATGTGCCACGACGTGGGCAGCAGCACGATCAGGGCGCCCAGGCCGATCTCGAGGAACGGAAACGCCTTGGCGAACGTGTAGTCGCGCAGCAACCAGGCGGGCAAACCCAGGGTTTGCATACTCTTGAAGAAGTCGCGGTGCCGACCGAGTTTGAGCGCGCCACTGCAGATCAACACGGTGGCAACGGCCCACGAGATGATCGCGCCGAGGATGTCCATCGGACCAGATTAAGTGACGGCGGCCACGCGCGGTGGTAGGTGCGCTAGTCTTGGGGACGTGCGTGCGGCGTACCAGCTCCTCGGTTGGGGACTTCTTGACTGCCGCGGCGAGGCCTAGTTCGACTCGGTCATCCTCGCCGCGGAGGTTTCCGTTGCGCGAGTGAGCAACGGCACGGACCGGGCGCCCCCTTCTTCGTTCAAAGGCGATACCCGTGATCCATCCCCAGCAGAACACCACCATGCCGATCGGCAAGTACGTGCCGTTCCACGAGCAGATCAAGGTCGACCTGCCCGACCGCACCTGGCCGGACAAGATCATCGACAAGGCCCCGCGCTGGTGCGCGGTGGACCTGCGTGACGGCAACCAGGCGCTGATCGACCCGATGAACTCCGAGCGCAAGCTGCGGATGTTCAAACTCCTGGTCCGGATGGGCTACAAGGAGATCGAGGTCGGGTTCCCCTCCGCCAGCCAGACCGACTTCGACTTCGTGCGTGAGCTGATCGACGGCCACCACATCCCCGACGACGTCACGATCCAGGTGCTGACCCAGTGCCGCGACGAGTTGATCGAGCGCACCTTCGAGGCCATCGCGGGCGCACCGCAGGCCATCGTGCACTTCTACAACTCGACCTCTGTGCTGCAGCGCCGGGTTGTCTTCGGCAAGGACCAGGACGGCATCATCGACATCGCCACCCAGGCGGCCCGGTTGGTGCGCAAGCTGGAGGAGACCGTCCCGGAGACGAAGGTCTACTACGAGTACTCCCCGGAGTCCTACACCGGCACCGAGTTGGAGTTCGCCGCACGGATCTGCAACGCGGTCATCGAGATCATCGACCCGACCCCGGACCACCCGATGGTCATCAACCTGCCGGCCACCGTCGAGATGGCGACCCCGAACGTCTACGCCGACTCGATCGAGTGGATGTCGCGCAACCTGGACCGCCGCGAGTCGATCGTGCTGTCGCTGCACCCGCACAACGACCGCGGCACCGGCGTGGCTGCCGCCGAACTGGGCTACCAGGCCGGTGCGGACCGCATCGAGGGCTGCCTGTTCGGTAACGGTGAGCGCACCGGCAACGTCTGCCTGGTCACCCTGGGTCTGAACCTGTTCGGCCAAGGCATCGACCCGCAGATCGACTTCTCCGACATCGACGAGATCCGCCGCACGGTGGAGTACTGCAACCAGTTGCCGGTACCCGAGCGCCACCCGTACGGCGGCGACCTGGTCTTCACCGCCTTCTCCGGCTCCCACCAGGACGCCATCAAGAAGGGCTTCGAGGACATGGAGCGGCAGTCCGCCGCAACCGGCAAGTCGATCGACGAATTGGTCTGGGGCGTGCCCTACCTGCCGATCGACCCGCACGACGTCGGCCGCTCCTACGAGGCCGTGGTTCGGGTCAACTCCCAGTCCGGCAAGGGCGGGATGGCCTACATCCTCAAGACCGAGCACCAGTTGGATCTGCCGCGCCGGTTGCAGATCGAGTTCAGCGGTGTCGTGCAGCGTCGCACCGACGAGGCGGGCGGAGAGGTGTCGCCGGAGCAGCTGTGGCAGGCGTTCAGTGACGAGTACCTGCCCGGCACCGGGGTCGGTGAGGCCGCGTGGGGTCGGTTCGCGCCGATCAACCACCGGGTCGAGTCGATCGACGACGAGCGGGACCGGATCGTCGCGACGGTGACCGATCGCGGCGAGGAGAAGGTCATCACCGGAGAGGGCAACGGCCCGCTGGCCGCCTTCATCGATGCGCTGCACTCGGTCGGGGTCGACGTACGCATCCTGGACTACAACGAGCACGCCCTGACCTCCGGCGGTGACTCGGCCGCAGCCGCCTACCTGGAGTGCGCGGTCGGTGACCGTGTCCTGTGGGGTGTCGGGATGTCCAGTTCGATCGTGAAGGCCTCGCTGACCGCGATCCTGTCGGCGGTCAACCGCGCCGACCGCGAAGCACGCTGAGTCCGACAACGTCGAAGGGGCCCGCCGGTCGGCGGGGCCCTTCGTGGTTGTCTCACCAGTTGCTGAGGGACTCCTCGAAGATCGCGGCGATGTCGTCCTCGGTGACCTCGCGCGGCGAAATCGACAGCAGCCGTTGCTGTTTCATCGTCCCGGGCACCAGCTCGGGGATGTCGGAGGCTTCGAAACCGACGCCCGAGATGCCGTTGGGGATACCGATGTCGCGCATCAGGTTGATCAACGCGGTCGGCAGCTTCTCCTCGTCGGGGGTGTTCGGGTCGAGGTCGGGCTGCAGCATCAGCGCCGCCTGCACGTGCCGCTCCGGCGCGCTGGGGTAGGTGAACCGGAACGCCGCCGGCGCGGTCAGCGACACCGACATGCCGTGCGGCACCATCGCCTCGTCCTGCGGGTAGTCCACCGGGTGGAAGTCCTTGACCATGCCGGCGATCGGGTAGGCGTTGGCGTGCGGGATGTGCACGCCGGCGTTGCCGAAGCCCATCCCGGCACAGGTCGCGGCCAGCATCATGTCCGAGCGGGCATCGACGTTGGCGCCGTCGCGCACCGCAGTCCGGAACGAGCGCGAGATCAGCGACAGCGCCTTCTCGCACCACAGATCCGCGACCGGGTTCGAGCCGCAGTAGGGCACGCGCTCCTCGGCCTTCTTGGCCGGGTAGTCCTCGAACGGCCGGGCGGTGAACGACTCCAGTGCGTGACACACGATGTCCATCCCCGACGACGCGGTCACCCCGGCCGGCAGACTGAGGGTGACCGTCGGGTCGATGACTGCCATGGTCGGTCGCAGCCGCCAGTGCCCGATCCCGGTCTTCACCCGCAGCGACAACACGTCCATGACGCACGTGCCGGTGCTCTCCGATCCCGTTCCGGCAGTGGTGGGTACGGCGATCAGCGGCATGAGCGGGCCACTGGGCGCCCTGCCGTCCCCGACCGGCTTGTTGAGGTACTCCGTGAGCTCACCGCCATCAGTGAGCAGGAGGTTGACGGCCTTGGCTGTGTCGATGGACGAGCCGCCACCAACGGCGACGTATCCGTCGAACGGTCCCTTGTCCTTGGCGAAGTCGACTGCTTCGCCCATGGACTTGTCGGTCGGCTCGACGTGACTGTGCTCGAAGACCTCGGTCTCGATGCCGTAGCGGTTCAGGGACGCCACCACCCGGTCGGCGATACCCAGGTGGGCCACGCCCGGATCGGTGACCACCAGCACGCGCTTGGCGCCGTGGGTGCTGATGTCGTAACCCACCTCATCGAGGGCGCCGGCACCGAATTTCAGTGGCGGCGCACCCCAGGTGAAGACGGTCTCGTTGGCCTGGCTCATCCTGACTCCCTTGTCCGGTAGGTGATGTCTGTTGTGATGTAGGTCTCAATCGATATCTTCAGCAACAGCGTAATCAAGGCTCCTCAGCGCATCCGGGTCGCCCGCGGTATCCACGGGTCCGGCCGGCCGATTCCACAGCCACAGCAGCAGATCCGCGCTGGTGCCACTGACGGTGGCGCTGACGTCCGGGCTAGCGTCCACGCGCTGGAACCCGTGCTCGTTGACCTCGACACCGTCCGGGGTGACCCCGCCGAAGCGGCCCAGTTGCAGGGTCCATCGACGCGGCACGTCCGTCGCGGTCAGCTCCACGATCCTGTCCGCGGCCGGCGTGAAGGACGCCCAGTCGGGGATCGCCCCGCCGCGGATGACGTCCACGACCTCATCGACGCCATCGGCGGCGAGTGCCGGATCGATCGGCGCGGTTGGCACGGCAGCGGTCAACTCGGCGTCCACCCGGTGGATCAGCGCTTCCAGCGCCTGGCGGCGGCTGATGTAGCCGACCGTGTGCAGCGCCGGGTCATGAGCCCACATGTAGCGCTGCGTGTCCGCGGGGTAGCGGCCCAACGTGCGGACCAGTTGGGCACTGGCTTCCTCCCCGAAAGCCAGCAACCCGGCGTACTCCGCAGGTCGCTCGGGGCGCTCCACACCCTCGGCCCGGTCCTCATCGGTGATGTCACGGCGTACGACGTTCTCCCAGAAGCTCTGCACCTCGCCCAGGTGCCAGACCAGGTCAGCCGCATCCCAGTCCGGACAACTCGGGACCTGTGTGGTCGGTGGGGTGTCGCGCAGCACGGACAGGAACCGGCCGGACTGCTCACGCACGGTGGCCACATAGTCGATCGCCATGGGCACCACTGTGCCCCATCAGCAGCGCCCGATAGCGTCCCCCTATGGGCAACTTCTGGCACCCCTTCTCGGATATGGCATCGGTCGAGGCGAACGGTGAGTTCGTCATCAGTCACGGTGAGGGCGTTCACGTGTGGGACGCGGACGGCAACAAATACCTCGACGCGACGGCTGGTCTGTGGTTCACGAACGTCGGGCACGGTCGTGTCGAGCTGGCCGAAGCCGCCGCGAAGCAGATGAAGCGGCTGGGGCACTACAGCACCTTCGGCGACTACGTCCCGGACGTCACGCTGGAGCTGGCCGACCGGTTGGCCGGTATCGCGCCGGTGCCCGGATCCAAGATCTTCTTCACCTCTGGCGGCTCCGACTCGGTCGAGACCGCGGCCAAACTGGCCCGTCGCTACTGGGTGGAGATGGGTCAGCCCGACCGGCGCTATATCGTCGGGCGGACCAAGGCATACCACGGAATGCATTACGCCGGAACGTCATTGGCGGGCATCCCGGGCAACATCGAGGGCTACGGCACGCTGGTCGCCGACCAGGCGCACGTCGTCTGGGACGACCCGCAGGACTTGCGGGCAACCATCGAGCAGTTGGGGGAGGAGAACGTCGCGGCCTTCTTCTGTGAGCCGGTGATCGGTGCTGGCGGTGTGTACCCGCCGCCGGCGGACTACCTCACCGAGGTGCGCAAGATCTGCACGGAGTACGACGTGCTGTTCATCGCCGATGAAGTCGTCACCGGATTCGGCCGGATCGGTGGATCCTGGTTCGCCTCAGGGCGATTCGGTCTGGAACCGGACATGATCACCACGGCCAAGGGGCTGACCTCCGGCTACCTTCCGATGGGTGCGGTCTTCGTGTCGCCGAAGGTTGCCGACCTGTTCTTCGAGCCCGGTGCGGGGCGCTGGTTCCGGCACGGCTACACCTATTCGGGCCACGCCGTCGCGTCCGCCGTGGCCCTGGCCAACCTGGACATCATCGAATCCGAGGGCTTGCTCGAGGAGTCGGCCCGCCTGGAGCAGACGCTGCACACCGCGTTCGCTGCGCTGGCCTCGCATCCGGACGTGGTCGAGATCCGTTCTGGCACAGGTGCTGTCGCAGCCGTGCAGCTGGCAGATGCGCCGACGGCGATGGCGTTCGCTACCAAACTGCGCCGGTTCGGCGTCGCGACCCGCGCAGCGGGCGCTGGTGCGATCCAGATCTCGCCGTCCTTCACGATGACCGATGCGCAGGTAGGGGAGTTGGTCGCCGCGATCGGCGCTGCGCTGGAGGCAGATCAACCGACTGGTTGACGCGGTGCGGCGTTCGGCGCCGCAGGCTGGAGTTATGGAACCAGCCATCACAGTGCGCGGCTTGCGCAAGGAGTATCCCGGTGGCCGCGGCGTGCAGGACGTGTCGTTCGACGTGGCCGCGGGTGAGATCTTCGGTGTCCTTGGCCGCAACGGAGCGGGCAAGTCGACGACCGTCGAGTGCATCGCGGGTCTGCGAGAGCGGGACGCCGGTCAGGTCACCGTGTGCGGAATCGATCCGGCCGCCGACGAGCCCGCTCTGCGAAGGGTTCTCGGGGTGCAGCTGCAGGATGCCGCTCTGCCGGAGAAGCTCACCGTCGACGAAGCGCTGAATCTGTACGCCTCCTTCTACGACGACCCGGCACCGATCGACCAGTTGCGCGATCGGCTGGGACTGACCCAGGTTCGCGGCAGCTACTTCGGGCGGCTGAGCGGGGGCCAGCAGCAACGGCTCTCGGTGGCCCTGGCGCTGATCGGTCGACCCAGAGTGGCGATCCTGGACGAATTGACGACCGGCCTCGACCCGCAGGCGCGCCGGGAGGTGTGGTCGATCCTCGAGCAACTGCGCGACACCGGGACGACCTTCTTGCTGGTGTCGCACTTCATGGAGGAAGCGCAGCGATTGTGCGACCGCGTCGTCGTCATCGACGACGGTCGCGTGGTCGCGCTCGACACACCGGGCCGGTTGGCGGCGACCCTCGAAGCCGGCCAGCGGATGAGCTTCACGCTCGACGCAACGCCGCCGATCGACGTACTGCAAGCCCTGCCCTCCGTGCGCGCGGCACGGGCCGAGGGCGGGGTTGTCCACGTGGAAGGCGACGCCGACGTCGTCACCGACGTCATCCTCGCGCTGGACGCACACGGCACCCGCGCACGGGATCTGCGGGTGGACCAATCGAACCTCGAGGACGCCTTCGTGGCGTTGATGGAGAAGCAGGAGGTACGCCGATGACCGGCTTGCGTGGACTGGTGCGCAGTGAAGCAATTCTGTTGCGGCGCAACCCTGCTGTGGTGCTGTGGGTGGCGATCTTGCCGCTTGTCGCCGCCATCGTGCTCGGCGCGATCCCCGCGACGCGGAATCCGGTGAAGGATCTGGGCGGGCTGAGTTGGTTCTCGACGTACCAGCCGATCTTGCTGTTCTTCGCGGTCGCGCTACTGGCGATCCAGGCGTTACCCGACGTGCTGACCCGGTACCGCGAGCAGGGTGTGCTCAAGCGGTTGCGGGCGACCCCAGCGTCCCCATCGGCGCTGTTGAGCGCCCAGTTCATCCTGACGGCAGCGGTCTCGTTGGTTGTCGGGCTGCTGATCGTGGTCGTGCCAGCTCTGCTGGGTGCCGGTTGGCCGGGCAATCCGATCGGGCTGCTGGTCGCCTTCGCGGTGATGACGCTGTGCTTGTTGTCGATCGGAATGGTCGTTGCCAGTGTCTTCACGCGCAACAAGGTCGCCGCGGCGGCAGGGACGGTGCTGTTCTTCGTGCTGGCCTTCCTCGGCGGATTGTGGTGGCCACGGCAGACCATGCCCGGCTGGATGCAGACCATCTCCGACCTCAGCCCGGCCGGTGCGGCTGTCGGGGCGCTGCAGGATGCCCTCGCTGGTGGCTGGCCCGGGTGGTCGCATCTTCTGGTGATGCTGGTGTGGACCGCCGGACTGTCCCTGCTCTCGGTGCGGTTGTTCCGCTGGGAGTGATGTCACGATGGAGGTCATGACATCGCAGACGGAGTCCGTGCAGGGACCGTACTGGGATCGGGTAGAAGGCCCGGTGACCGCGGTCCGATGGGCCCCGCTCGTGCTGCTGTCAGGCTCGTTGCTGTGCTCGATCGTCGTGCCCGTGGCTTCCGGCCGGCTCGGCTACCTGCTGCTGATCGTTCTGTCGGTCGCCAGTGCGCTGTTGGCCGGGTGGTGGATGCGGCGGCGGGAACTGTCGACGTCGTCACGGGTTGCGATCTGTGCAGCGCATCTGAGTATGACCGCCGCGATGATCGCGATCTCGCCGGTCTACGGCATCTTCGGGTTCTTCGGCTACATCATCGCGATGCTGCTCTTCGACGGCCCTGCCCTGATCGTGGCGCTCGGCCTCAACGCGCTGATCATGGCCGGGTCGCAGGTCGGCGGATTCGGGCAGGCGGTGTCGGACTGGCGGGCCTTCCTGGCTCTCAGCCTGGTCAATGCGGGTGTGGTCGCGGTGATCGTGCACTTCGGCATGAAGCGGGCGCGCGAGGTGCAGCAGCGGGAGGCGGCGGCGGACGCGTTGGCCGAGGTCAGTCGACGTAACCAGGAGCTGCAGGACCAGCTGCTGGAGCGGGCGCACGAGCAGGGCATCCTGCAGGAGCGGGAGCGGTTGTCCCGTGAGATCCACGACACCGTCGCCCAGGATCTGGTCGCCATCGTCAGCCAACTGGAAGCCATTGATTCGGAGGGGGATTGGCGCCCGCGGGTGGACGCGGCGAAGTCACTCGCGCGCGATGGGCTCGGGGAGGCGCGCCGGGCGGTCTCTGCGCTGCGCTCGCCCTTGCTCGACGATGCCTCTGCTGCGCAGGCGGTGCGTGCGCTGGTGGACGATTGGTCGTCCCGGCACCACATCCGGGCCCGGTTGACGGTGCATGGCACGCCGGCCCGCACCGAGCAGGACCAGGTCATTCTGCGGGTGTGTCAGGAGGCGCTGTCCAACGTCGCACGCCACTCCGGGGCCAGTTGCGTCGAGGTCGAGTTGCAATACACCCAGGACGGTCTGTTGCTCCAGGTCCGAGACGACGGTCGCGGTTTCGATCCGCTCCTGGCTCAGGCGGGGCACGGTTTGCGGAACATGCGTGAGCGCGTCGAAGCTGTCGGCGGCTCACTCGATGTCGAATCAAACTCCGGCGCAGGGTGTTTGATCGGTGTGGCGGCACCTGCGTGACAACTCACGATGTGGTCACTGTCCTGATCGTCGACGATCACCCGATCGTGCGCAACGGTATCCGCGGGATGCTCGACAGCCATTCCCAGATCGAGGTGGTCGCCGAAGCAGGGGGCGGGCCGGAGGCGGTGGCTCTCGTGCAGCGCCATGATCCGCAGGTGGTGTTGATGGATCTGCGAATGCCGGCGGGGGATGGTGTCGATGCCATCCGGGCGCTGCGCGCGCAGGACCCGGCCCGACCCGCGATCCTGGTGCTCACGACGTACGAGACCGATCGGGACATCACGGCGGCGATTGACGCTGGTGCTGACGGCTACCTGCTCAAAGCGTTGGGCCGAGAAGAACTCATCCAAGCCGTGCTGGACGTTGCTGCCGGTCGCACCGTCCTCGCGCCGGTCGCAGCGGAACGGCTGGTGGCCCGCCGCCGGGAGGAACAGCTCAGCGACCGCGAGGTCGAGGTGCTGCGAGCGATCGCGGACGGCGGCACGAATCACACTGTGGCGCAACAACTCTTCGTCAGTGAGGCGACGGTCAAGACGCACTTGCTGCACGTCTACAGCAAGCTCGGGGTGAGTGACCGGGCGGCCGCGGTGCGGGTGGCATTCGAGCGTGGTCTGCTGTAATCGTCACCGTGCGAGATCATTTCGACGACGTGACGCTAGCCGGTGACGGATTCGTTCTGCGGCCGGTGGAATTGTCCGATGCCGACGCCATCGTCGACGGTGCTTCGGATCCGCAGACGCTGCAATGGCTTCCGCTGCCGCGGCCCTATGAGCGTGAACACGCGGTGGAGTGGATCAACAACCACACTGCGCCCCCGGCGTTCCCGCGAGTGATTGGGGTGGGCAGTGCGTTCGCAGGAGTCATCGATCTGAAGAAGACCGACTGGCGGGGACGTACGACGGAGATCGGCTATTGGTTGCACCCCGCCTTCCGCGGCCGTGGGCTGATGGCCGATGCGGTGCGGCTACTGGGCGATTGGGCGCTGCGCACGCAGGAGATGGAACGGGTCGAGATCCGGGTGGCCACTGGCAACGTGGCTTCACAACGAGTTGCCCGCTCGGCCGGGTACGTGCAGGAGGGGACGCTGCGCAACGCCGGCTTCCTGCACGAGGGTCGGGTGGACCTGATCGTGTTCAGCCGGATCCGGGCCGACCTGAACTGATCAGACCTGTGCCACGCCCACGGTCAGGGCGCCGAACGACTTGGGTCGTGCTCCGTAGAACTGCTTGCTCTGAATGATGACCAGTCCGGCACGGGTGAGCTCTGCCGCGATGTCGCGGGTGAGATGGCAGCCGCCGGCGACGCGTTGCTCGATCGGGTCGAGGCGGTGCTGCCAACGGCGGACGTTCTCATCGGGGGCCAGACCGTGCTCCAGGAAGTGCACCGCACCACCGGGTTTGACGACCCGTCGCACTTCCCCGAGAGCCGTGGGCAGATCGGGCACGGTGCACAAGGTGAATGTGCTGAGGGCTGCGTCGAAGGTGTTGTCCGCGAACGGAATTCGGGCCCCGTCGAGTCCACCGCGCTGGATGGGGATCTTCGCGGTGGCGAGGCGGTCTGCGGCCATTGCCCAGGCGGCATCCGACGGCTCGATAGCGGTCACCTGAGTCACGGCGGCGGGGTAGACACCGACGTTCGCGCCTGAACCGAAGCCGAGTTCTACGACATGCCCCGTCAGCCCTTCGCAGGCCCAGCTGCGAATGGGGCGCAATTTCGCCGACCCGCAGGTCACGTCGACCAGGCGGGGCAGGATGCGTTCCCCGTAGAAGCCCACGTTGGCCACCTTAGTGGCGCACGCGGTTGGCCAACGCTCGCTCGATCGCGGCCGAGCCCGCGGCGGCCACCATGGCCGGCCCGAGCATCGCGGCATCCATCCGGGTCAGCTCGAAGACCAGCAGGATCGCCGTGGCCGGCATCCGTTGCGCCGCTGCCAAGAACGCCGCCGCGCCGATCAGCGCGTACGTCGTGACGATCGCCCCCGGGTTCAGGCCACTCCACAGCGTCCCGACCAGGGCGCCCAACAGGGAGCCGTTCGCGATGGCCGGCGTCAGCAGACCGCCCTGGCCGCCGCCGAGGAGGGCGAGACCGACGGCAACCACCCGCGCTGCCAGCAGGGCCAACAGCATCCAGAACCCGACCGTATGGTCGAAACCGACCTGTGCGGCGGCCTTGCCGTTTCCCAGGATCTGCGGCAGCACCATCGAGATGATCCCGACAGTCGTGAACGCAGCAAACGCCCGGGGGATGAGCTGCCAGTCCCGAGGAGCGGACGCCGCGCATCGCCGGGTGAACCAGCGGAACGCCCACGCGGCCAGACCGCACAGCGGTCCGAAGACGACCGCCCAGAACCACACCGACGTCGTGACCGGTGTGTGCCCGACGGTGTATTGCAGGTCGTCGGGCACGATGGCGGCGGCCACGCCGGCGGCGATGGCACTGCACGCCAGGGCAGGGATGACCGCCGACCACGCGAACGACACCAACAACACTTCAAGGGTGAACACGGCGCCACCCAGGGGTACGCCGTACACGGCGGCCAGACCGGCACCGGCCGCACTGGCAATCAGGACCCGCCGCGGATGCCCGAGGACGCCGAGCCACTCGGTGACGCGGTCGGCGATCGCTGCGGAGATCTCTCGCGGTGCGACCTCACGGCCGAGCGGAGAGCCGAGCGCGACGGTGACGATTTGCAGCAGACCGTGAACAACTGTGGGCCAGAAGGGCATTCGGCGGCCCTCAGTGTCTTCCCGCCCCAGGGCGGAACCGATGGAGACCAGAGGTTTGAACCACCGATACACCGCCCACCAACCGACGCCAGCGATCAGACCGGCCAGCATGAGGCAGACCAACCGGCGCCACGCGGGGGCTTGTTCGGAGCCGTAGAGGAAGAGGCCCTCGGAGTAGCCGAAGGCGAGGTGTTGCACCGCGTGGAGCAGGATGACGAGCAGGCCGCCGACCACTCCGGAGGTGACGCCGAGGACGGCGACGATCGCGGACATCCGGGCGAGGGCACGCACGGATCGATTATCTAACCCCCGCGGGACGGAACTGGATGCTGATCCGGGGACCGGTCGGCGTACTCGATTTGGGCACGGCGTGATCCCACGTTCGCTGGCAGCTGCCACCCATCACGATCAGGTCGCCGTGGCCGAGCAGGAACCGGCGGGACGGTCCGCCACCGGCCGGCCGCAGCAGCAGCGCGCGAGGTGCGCCGACCGACACGATCGCGACCATGGTGTCGTGCGTGGCACCGCGGCCGAACCGGTCGCCGTGCCAGGCGACGGAGTCGCGATGGTCGCGGTAGAGGCACATGCCGACGGTCGCGAACGGTTCGGCTCGGTAGTAGGCGGTCAGCGCCTCGCGTGCCTGCTCGATCACCGGATCGGGCAGGGGTTCGCGCTCGCGGTAGAACCGCAGCAGGCGTGGGGTGGGCAGTTCCTTGTCCCATATGACCCGTCGTTCGCCGCGCCATTCGACGCCGGCGCTGCCGCCGAGGTTGAGGCGCTCGAACAGGGTGTCCGCGCCGGTCACCCAGCCGGGCCGCAAGTCGATCCAGGCACCGTCGGTGAGTTCGATGCGCTGCACGGCACCGCCCAGTGTGCGCAGGCCGACTTCGTCGATCTGGTCCCAGAGCGAGCCCTGCAGCGCATGCATGTATCGACCATATGTTCGAACCTTTGGCCTGTCGAGAAGGCGGGTCATGTGTCATCTCTCAGGACATCGGTAACACTTCGGCCGGTCTTGGTGGTGACACTTGTGATCTCAGGCTTCGGGGGTGACTGGTACTGAACCCATTGATCCTCGTGTCCGTCTTGCGATCTCGCAGTGGCCTGATGACGCGCCGCGTGGCGCGGTGTCGACGTTCTGCGCGGAGCACGGCATTTCCCGTAAGTCGTTCTACGTCCTGCGTAACCGGGCGTTGACGGACGGTCCGGCGTCGGTGCTGGAACCACGGACCCGCCGCCCAGCATCGAGCCCTACCCGGCTCGACGATGAGGTCACGAAGCAGGCGTTGGAGGTTCGGGCCGCGTTGGAGGCTTCCGGGTTGGATCACGGCCCGATCAGCGTGCACGACAAGATGCACGCGATGGGCCTGGACCCGGTGCCCTCGACCGCGGCGTTGGCGCGGGTCTTCCGCCAAACCGGTGTGGCCCGGGTGGAGCCGCGCAAGAAGCCCCGCTCGGCGTGGCGACGGTTCGTGTACCCGGCCCCGAACGCGTGCTGGCAACTGGATGCCACCGAGTACGTCCTGACCGGTGGACGCAAATGCGTGATCTTCCAGCTGATCGATGATCACTCCCGGTACGCCGTGGCCTCCCATGTCGCCGACAGTGAAACTGCGCAGGCCGCGATCGCCGTGTTCGACAAAGCCGTCGCGGCGCACGGGGTGCCGCAACGGTTGCTGTCCGACAACGGGATGGCGCTGAACCCTTCCCGGCGCGGGATCCTCGGGCAGCTGGTGGAACACGTCACCGCGCTGGGGTTGCAGGCGATCACCGGTAAGCCGTATAAGCCCACCACGCAGGGTAAGAACGAGCGCTTCCACCAGACCCTGTTCCGGTACCTGGACAAGCAACGCTTAGCCAACACGTTGCAGGAGTTACAGGGTCAGGTCGATGCGTTCGACGACCTCTACAACACGATGCGCCCGCATCAGGGGCTGCCCGGGCGGGTGACACCGCTGGTGGCGTGGGAAGCAACAGCCAAGGCAGATCAGCCGCGGCCACGACCCGATACCTGGGAGGGCTTCGCTGCTCGCCGGCCGCCGAGCCGCTACCGGCGACCCAAGCAAGCCGTCCCGGCCGATCTGCCTGCTGACACGCGCGTGCGGAGTGTGGGCACACCCGGCACCGTGAGCGTGGACTCGGTGAGCTACAAGATCGACCCCGGCCACGTCTTCGAGAAAGTCCTCGTCATCACCGATGGCATCAACCCCGGCGACCGGGTGATCATCTCGACCCTGGACGGCGAAGTCATCGCGGAACACACCCGCCCCGCCCCAGGCATCACCTACGTCGGCAACGGCAAACCCCCAGGACCTCGGCCCAAAACGGCACAGCCCGCCCAGGCTCCCGGCAACAACGGCTGACAGCCAGTTTCACGACGGAAGAGGCGTGGCTCGACAGAGTATTGTTTGGTGGTTTACCGGCGTCGCACGATATCTGCCTGGAGCAGGGAAGGCACCTCTAGCCTTCTTCATGTGCCCAAAGCTGTGGCGATTCACGCGCATCCCGATGACGAGGTCTTCGCGAACGCTGGTGGCATCCTCGACCGCGTCAGCAGTGGTTGGAATGTCGTCGGGGTAGTTGCTACCGGCGGAGAAGCAAGTGAAATCAGGAGAGTCTCGGATGTGACCGAAGCTAGACGCACGAGACTCGCGAAATACGAGCGGAGCCTTGACCTACTAGGGGTTTCATCATGGGCGTGGCTTGGCGACGAGGCCGAATGGGAGGACCTGCCAGGCGGCCACACGGTGGCCTCTGAGGATCCCGACAAGTTGATCGCCGCCGTGATCCACGCCATCGAACGCACACAACCTGATGAGATTCTCACGGTCGGAGTCGACGGCTTGACCGGTCATCCAGACCACGTAGCCATTGGCCGAGCAGTGCACAAGGCAGCACACATCTACGGCGACGTGTCGGTGCACGCCGCCAGTCTGCCGAGGGCAGCCGTAAAGGCTGGCTACCGCCTCCTTGCGCAACTCGGTCACACGAATGCTGGGTCCGGGCGGGTCCGCGGGACCCATGCGGCCCTCGACCCGATCAGCGTCGGCCAGTGGGAAATCACGCGGCGCGCAGCAATGGACACCTACCGCACGGGTCTCGGCACCGCTGACATCGACTCGTTGGTGAACACGGGCAGCGTCGGCGACTCGCTCGTTATGCGGGCCATCTTCGAGTCCAATCATTGGGCTGATGAGTTCTACCAGCGCACTGTCGAAGAGAGCCATACGAATCACTCGCCCTGATCGTGAGGATTAGACGTCCAACTTCGCTGAGGGGTCAGGCCCCACTAGAGCTCGTTGGGACCAGACGCGGACGTTCGACAATGCTTCATGGCGGTTCGGCCCTGACCCCGCGAGCACCACGACCGGCGGGGTGGGCTGACCACGCACTGATCAGAATTCGTGAGGTTGAGTCCATAAGAGTGGTGTACGAGTCGGTGACCGTGTCGCTCCACCTGGGAGCGGTCCGCGAGAGAGGCGAATTCGTCGTCCGTCAGATGGGCGAGAGCAGGTACGCCGAGGGCGATCAGTCGGTCCAGGTCATCGGCGAGAGTCACGGAGAGTCAACGAGCTGGCCCCGTCGTGAGTTCCTTAGCGCCCAAGCGCCGCCATCGCTGCGTGGTAGCCACCGAGACCGGAAACCCCTCCGCCCCGGCGTGATCCGGCTCCCGCGATGAGGACCCCGTCGTACGGCGAGGTGACCCCCCAGCGCGCGGCCGGCGTACCCAGGTCTTCGTCGTCCTCCGCGAACGGCCAGGTGAGCGGCGCGTGGAAGATGTTGCCGCCGGGCATGCCGAGAGTCTCCTGAAGATCGCCGGTCGTCTTGGCTTCCACGCACAACCGCCCGTCGGGTTCGCGCATCAACACCTCCTCGATCGGCTCGGCCAGCACGCTCGATAGCGAGTCCAGGACCCGTCGCTCGAATTCCGCGCGCACCACGTCGGGGTTGCGACCGTCGAGCAGCCGGTGTGGGGTGTGCAGCGCGAAGATGGTCAGCGTCTGCGCGCCCGCCTCCTGCAACTGCGTCGACAGGATGCTCGGATCGGTCAGGGAGTGGCAGTAGATCTCTGCTGGAACAGGCGAGGGTGAGCGGCCGGAACTCGCTGCAGCATAGGCTGATTCGAGCTGTTCGAACGACTCGTTGATGTGGAACGTGCCGCCGAACGCCGCCTTCGGATCGACGCCGTCCTTGAGTTGCGGCAGGCGCTCCAGCAACAGGTTGACCTTGACCTGGGCGCCTTCAACGGTCGGCGGCTCGGCTCCCATGACCTGGTCGAGCACCGCGGGCGCCGCCGCCCACAGGATGGTCGGCGCCTGCGCTTGCCCGCCGTCCCAGGTGACCGTGCCGTCGCTGATCGAGTCCACGCGTACGCCGGTGCGCAGGTCCGCGCCGGCTTCCCGCGCAGCGCGTTCGAGGTCGCCGCTGACCGTTCCCATGCCGCCGACCGGCACATCCCAGTCGCCCGTGCCGCCGCCCATGACGTGGTAGAGGAAGCAGATGTTCTGGCGTAGATCCGGCTCGTACGCCGAGGCGAACGTTCCAATCAGACCATCAGTGAGGATCAGGCCGCGCACCAGATCGTTCTGCACGGACCGCTCGATGACCTCACCCAGGGGCCGCTCGACGAAGTCGGTGACGATCGAGTCGTCGGCGACCAATCGCCGTACGTCGCTGCGTGTCGGCAACGGACCGGTGACGGTTGGCCACAGCGCACGGCCCAGGACGCCAACCCGGTCGTAGAACGTGCGCCACCCGTCGATGTCGTCCTCGGCGCCGATCGCGGCGAACGATGCAGCGGTCGCGTCAGCGTCGCCGTGGTCGATGAGCAACCCGCGGTCGGTCCCGGGAAGTGGGGTGTAGGAGGAGAATCGCCTGCGCCGCAACGTGATTCGCAGACCAAGGTCGTCAATGATCTGTTGGGGGAGCAGGCTGACCAGATAGGAATAGCGGGACAGTCGAGCATCAAGGCCCTCGAACGGTCGCTGCGACACACTGGCGCCACCGAGGTGATCCTGGGCTTCGAGCAGCAGCACGCGTTTGCCGGCCCGGCCCAGGTAGGCGGCGGCGGTCAGGCCGTTGTGCCCGCCGCCGACGATGATCGCGTCGTACCTGTCGTTGGTCATGGTTCCACGGTATGCGGCGGTGATGAGTTCCATACGATCTGACCATGACGTGGTGGATCCTGTGTGCGCTCAGCGTTGTCGCGGCGGTGGCGAGCTTCCGCAAGGATCGACGGCAGTTGCGCATCGGGGTCGCGGCTGTTTTCGCGGTGCTCTTTGCGTGGATCGCTATCGGCCACTCCAACAGTAGGTTCGCGCAGATCTTGGTGGTGGTCCTCGCTGCCGGGCTGTTGCTCCTGACCCTCGGCACCGCGGTCTTCCTCATCCTCAACTCGGTGATCGTCATCCGTCGTGAGGGTCGATCACTGGCGAATCTGCTTCCGGCAGTCGTCGGGCTGTTCCTGATTGCTCTGCCGTTGCTTGCGGCGTTGCTGCTGATCCAGCGCTCGATCTGGTCGATCGGTCTGCTGGTGGCGTGCCTGTTGGTGGCGTTCTACATCACGCTCGTCTTCGCTGCTTTCCTCGCCTTTTCTGTCATCTATCGCGCATCCACCCGTCGACCCACGGCAGACGTGGTGCTGGTGCTCGGGTCAAAGATCTTCGACGGCAAACCGCCACCGCTACTGCAGCGCCGCATTGATCGGGCCATCGACGTCTACCGACAGCGTGAGGCAGCCGGAGAGTCGCTCCCGGTCCTGGTCTTCTCCGGCGGACAGGGCGCCGACGAATCGCGTTCAGAGGCGGCAGCCATGGCGGAATACGCTGAATCGCAGGGCATTCCGGCGGACCACGCCGTGCTGGAAGACCAAGCAGTCAACACCCGCCAGAACCTGCAGTTCGGGGTCGCCATCGCCCAACAAGTCCGCCCCGGCGGGTCAATGCTGATCGCCACGAACGACTATCACACGTTCCGCGCGGCGCTGATCGCCCGCAGCCTCGGACTGCGCGCCGAGGTGATCGCGGCGCCCACCGCTTCGTACTACGTGCCATCGGCGTACTTGCGTGAGTTCATCGCGGTCCTGCGTGACTACCTCTGGTGGCACATCGCGGTCGTAGTGTGCCTGGTCGGTTTCGTCGGATTCCTGGTGTGGGAGTCCTCTCGGCACTAGACCTCACGCTGGCCGCCACGTGCGATAGCCGGGTGCGCCAGGCTCGCCGCAGGTGCCACCGCGGGTGCTGACGAAAGCGCCACCAGTCGTGGGCTGGCCCCTTCTGGTTGACTCGTGGCGTGACAGAGCGGATCTCAATCGCCGTGGCGGCGCTCGTCCACGACGGCCGACTGCTGCTGGTTCATCGACATCCGCAGCGGGCCAACTATCCGGACTGCTGGGACCTCCCCGGCGGCCACGTCGAGCCGGGGGAGACTCCTCAGGAAGCGATCCGCCGCGAATGCCGGGAAGAACTCGCGATCGAGATTCTTGATGCCAGTCCCGTGCCGATGACGGTGTCTGACCCAGCCCTAGAGAAACACGCGTTCATCGTGACGACCTGGCAAGGCCAGCCGATGAACGTCGCGCCAGAGGAACACGACGATCTGCGGTGGTTCACTGCGGATGAACTGCCGTCACTGACGATTTCTGATCCCGCCAGCCTGGCCGACCTCGTCAACGCCTTTGGGGTCGCCAAAAGGCCGACCGCCGGCCGCTAGTCAGTCCGATGTGACGACACCAACTGGCTCGCTCGCTGAGGCGAGATCCCCATCAGTCGACCGATGTCTCGGACGGTCAAACCTGACTCTGCAAGAGCGCTGGCTGCCTTCCGGTTGGCGGCCGCTGCCTGTGCTTGAAGTAGTTCGGCTTGTGCGCGCAGGTCGGCTGCCTGACGTTTCGCTTGCTCGAACCCCTCCGGCAACACCGGTACGACCTCAATCTCGATATCCGCATCGGGGATGCCGGCGAGGTGAGCTACAGCTTCGCGAATAGCACCGTCGGCATGCTCAAGCCGTCGCACCTGGTCGACTGCGCCGTTCTCCGATTCGAGCATCCACCATCCGCGCGGGCTGCGTTCGGCTGTGACTCTGACCTTCATCGCCGCCATCCCTTCCCGCCGAGTTCTTCAGCGAACTGATCGAAGAACTTCCTCGCGGTCAGGTCGTCGATCTCGTGATGGCGGCCAATGGTTCGCGTTGTGCGACCCACTCTGACCGCCGTGTGGCCGGTGAGCTCGAACTGCTGGAACTCCACGTCGGCAGCTTTTGCTGCGCTACGAATTTTCTTGAGCACGGCAATGCGCTTCATACGTCAGTGCCTTTGGGATCTGTGTGCGAAGGAGATGGAGGGCGGCGTTGGCCTCGCGATGTACGTCAACAAAGTCACGAGTCGTGGGCTGAGATGGCGGTGGCACAGCGGGTGGTGACCAAAGAGCCACGAGTCGCGGTCTGGTCCGTAGATTGCCCGTCGGCCGATGATGGAGCTATGCCAGCGAACTTGACCTTCCGCGGGATTTCGATCGACGCAACCGACGTCGCCGCCCAAGCGCGCTTCTGGAGCGAGGTGCTGGGCTGGAACGCCCACCCGGCGCCGGACGGGACGGTCACGCTGGCACCGACCGACGGGTCGGCGTACGTCATCACGATCCGGCCGGTCGACACCCCCAAGCCTGGGCAGAACAAGATCCACTTCGACCTCACCACCGACTCCCCGGTCGCGATGGCCGCGACCGTGCAGCGGGCGCTCGACGCTGGCGGCCGGTTGATCGACATCGGGCAGACCGAAGCCGACGGCCACGAGGTGCTGGCCGATCCCGAAGGCAACGAACTGTGCATCATCGAGCCCGGCAACCGCTTCCTGGCTGACACCGGCACCATCGGTGCGATCAACTGCGACGGCACCCAGGCGCTCGGCTACTTCTGGAGTCAGGCGCTGGGATGGCCGCTGGTCTGGGACCAGGACGAGGAGACGGCCATCCAGTCGCCGGCCGGAGGTTCGAAGATCACGTGGAGCGGGCCGCCGCTGTTGCCGCGCTACGAGCGTGATCGGATCCGATTCGATGTGAGTACGACGGACCTGGACCAAGCGCGCACAGCACTGAGCGCGCTGGGCGCCACCGAGATCGATGCCAGCACGATGCGCGACCTCGACGGCAACGAATTCACGCTGACCCAGGTGCCGCCCGCAGGGTGATTCGTGACGACACCGCCATCAGTTGCTGGGTCGGTGGGCTGGAACACCACGATTGGTGACGACATCGCCAGAAGTTGCAGGTGAATCTGATTTCGCGCTCGCAGCACGTCGGTGATCGAAGTTGTCGGTGCGCCGCGCGACAATAGATGGATCATGCCCCTTTACCGTGATGCCGCCATCGTGCTGCGGACCCACAAACTGCGCGAGAGCGACCGCATCATCACGATGCTGACCCGCGACCACGGCAAGATCCGCGCGGTGCAACACGGTGCCCGCAAAACCCGCTCCCGCGCCGGTGCTCGCCTCGAGCCGGGGATGCTCGCCGACGTCCAGTGCTACACCGGCAAGACGAACCTGGACACGGTCAAAGAGACCGCGATCCACGCGGCGTACGGCGATCACATCGCCCGCGACTACGGCGCCTACACGGCGGCCAGTGCCGTCCTCGAAACCGCGGACCGGTTGACCGAGGAGCGCGAGACCAGCCGGCCCCAGTTCACCCTGCTGACCGGGGCGCTCGCAGCCCTCGCGCGCGGCGACCACTCGGCCGGCCTGGTGCTGGATTCCTATCTGTTGCGCGCCCTGGCGATCGGTGGCTGGGCGGCCAGCTTCACCGACTGCGCCGGCTGCGGGCAGCAAGGTCCGCACCGGGCGTTCAACCTGGCCAGCGGGGGAGCGGTCTGTGTGCAGTGCCGCGCACCCGGTTCAGCGGCGCCCCGCACCGAGACCTTCGCGTTGTTGGCCGCGTTGCAGACCGGTGACTGGGAAGCAGCGGACGCCAGCGACGAGCCGGAGCGACGTGAGGCACGGGGTCTGGTCGCGGCGTACGTGCAATGGCATCTCGAACGCGGTGTGCGATCCTTGCGCCTGGTGGAAACAGGATGACGAACAAACCCTTCCCGCACGTCAGCGGCGCGACGCCGCCGCAGATCCCGGCGCGGTTGATCCCCCAGCACGTCGCGATGGTCATGGACGGCAACGGCCGCTGGGCCAACCAGCGGGGTCTGCCGCGCACCAAGGGCCACGAGGCCGGCGAGGCGCAACTGATCGACGTCATCGCCGGCGCCATCGAGATCGGCGTGCCGAATCTGTCGGCGTACATGTTCTCCACGGAGAACTGGCGGCGCTCGCCGGACGAGGTCCGCTTCCTGATGGGCTTCAACCGAGATGTGATCCGCCGCCGCGTGGACCTGCTGCACTCCTGGGGAGTGCGCTGCCGCTGGAACGGCGAACGGCCGCGGCTGTGGCGCTCGGTGCAGCGGGAGTTGCAGCGCGCCGAGGAGCTCACCGCCGGCAACACGGTGATGACCCTGCAGATGTGCGTGAACTACGGCGGCCGGGCCGAGATCGCCCAGGCCGCGCGCCGGATCGCCGAGCAGGTGCAGCGCGGGGAGTTGAAGCCCAGCCGGATCGACGAGAAGACGATCGCGCGCAACCTCACCTGGCCGGATATGCCCGACGTCGACCTGTTCGTGCGCTCCTCCGGCGAGCAGCGCACCAGCAACTTCCTGGTCTGGCAGTCCGCGTACGCCGAGATGGTCTTCCTCGACACGTTGTGGCCGGACTTCGACCGCACCCACCTGTGGCAGGCGATCCAGACGTACGCCGAGCGCGACCGCCGGTTCGGCGGTGCGGTTGATCGGGCGACCACCCCCGCACCCGCTGACGCGGAATCCGCTGTCTGAGGGCGTCTACGCAACGGTTTCCATAGGGCGAGTCCATCAATTGGTTACGGATTTGTTGCGGGTGGCCCGTTTTCTGACAAAACCCTGAGTCGTCAGTCAGGCTGGGCGCACACCACCAGTCTGATTGAAGGGTCATCCATGTCGCGTTCCCGTCCGCCGGCAGATCCCCAGGTTCGCGCCGTCCTGGAAGCAGCACGCGGGAATCTCAGCCGCCGTACCTTGCTCGGTGGCGGAGCGGCCGCTCTCGTTGCCGGGCTTGCCGCCTGTGCCCCGCCGACCCCGCCAGCCTCTGGTGGTTCCGCGACCACCCAGGCGCTGCCGACGGACGTTTCGTCGACGGAGAAGATCGTCCGCTGGGCGAACTGGACCGCCTACCTGGACTACGACGACGCGACCAAGACCTACCCGACGCTCGAGGCGTTCAAGAAGAAGTACGGCATCAACGCGACGTACTCCGAGGACATCGAGGACAACGACAGCTACTTCAACAAGATCGCCCCGCAGTTGCGGGCTGATCCGCCGCAGGACATCGATCGCGACATCTTCGTCTTCACCGACTGGATGGCCAACCGGGTCGTGCGCGAACAGTTGGTGCAGCCCCTGGAACTGATCCGGATGCCGAACGCCAGCAACCTGCTGGACACGCTCAAGGACGTCAGCTTCGACCCCGGCCGAACCCACTCGTTGACGTGGCAGTCCGGGTTCGCGGGCATCGGCTACCACAAGAAGAAGGTCGGCCGGGAGCTGAAGAGTCTGGACGACCTGTGGGCCGATGACCTGAAGGGCAAGGTGGTCGTCCTCTCCGAATTCCGCGACACGCTCGGGTTGGTGATGCTGCGCGAGGGAGTCGACCCCTCGGGGCCGTTCACCAAGGCACAGTTCGAGACCGCGCTGGACGAGATCAACAAGCGGATCACCGACGGCAACATCCGCCGTGTGAAGGGCAACTCCTACCTGGAGGACCTGAAGTCCGGCAACGCGATCGCTGGAATCGTTTGGAGCGGTGACCTTTTTGTGCTGCGCTCGGAGACCGAGGATGACGACTGGGACTTCGTGATCCCGGAGTCCGGCGGCACGCTGTGGAGCGACAACATGATGATTCCGATCACCTCCACACACCGCCGCAACGCGATGACGTTGATGAACTACTACTACGACCCGGCCGTCGCCGCTCAGGTCGCTGCCTACGTGAACTACGTCTGTCCGGTCGTGGGTGCCCAGGCCGAGATGGAGAAGATCGACAAGGACCTGGCCGAGTCCCCGCTGATCTTCCCCTCCGCCGACTGGATCAAGAAGAACAACATCAAGGGGTTCCGGGCACTGTCGCCCACCGAGGACGCCGACTACAGCGCCCAGTGGGCGAAGGTCGTGGGGAACTGATGAGCCTGTTCACTGCCCAGAAGAGCGAGACCGGTCTGCGCGCCGCTCAGGGCGACCTGAGGTTGGAGGCGGTCACCAAATCGTTCGGCGATTTCACCGCCGTCGACGATCTGACCCTACGGGTGCCGCGAGGCTCGTTCTTCGCGCTGCTCGGCCCGTCCGGCTGCGGCAAGACCACGACGCTTCGGATGGTCGCCGGCCTCGAACAGCCCACGAGCGGAAGCATTCTCATCGGTGACACCGATTTGACCGGCTCGCGGCCCTACCAGCGACCGGTGAACACTGTGTTCCAGAGCTACGCGCTCTTCCCGCACCTGACGATCCGGGAGAACGTCGCGTTCGGGCCGAAGCGCCACGGTGAGAAGGACGCGATGGCCCAGGCCGACCAGGCCCTGGAGTTGGTGCAGTTGACGCATCTGGCCAGTCGTAAACCGGCCCAGCTCTCCGGTGGACAGCAGCAGCGGGTTGCGGTGGCCCGCGCGATCGTCAACAAGCCGGAAGTGTTGCTGCTGGACGAACCCCTGGGCGCCCTCGACCTGAAACTTCGCCGGCAGATGCAGGTGGAACTCAAGCGCATCCAGTCCGAGGTCGGGCTGACGTTCATCCATGTCACCCACGACCAGGAAGAAGCCATGACGATGGCCGACACCGTCGCGGTGATGAACGCCGGGCGCATCGAGCAGATGGACGATCCGGTCGCGCTCTACGACCTGCCGAAAACGGCCTTCGTGGCCAACTTCGTGGGTCAGACCAACATGGGGATCGGTGACATCACCGGCACCGACGGCGACTTCCTGGTGGCCGACATTTCCGGAACGACGGTCCGAATCCCCAAGTCCCGCAGCTCTGTTCAGGACGGGAAGGTCGCACTCGGCGTACGTCCGGAAAAGGTCACGATCCACGGCAAGCAACCCGAGGGTGCCGGTGACGACGTGCGCGCCACGGTCGTGGACGTGTCCTTCATCGGTGTCGCCACGCAGTATCTGGTGACCACCGCCAGCGGCTCCACCTGGAGCGTCTACGCGCAGAACCTCGACGTCGAACCGGAGAGCCTACGACCCGGCAGCGAGGTGTGGCTGCGTTGGCAGTCCGCACACGCCTTCGGGGTGCCGGTCGACGACGACGCCATCGCTGCGACGAAGGGCCCGGTCGTCGAGGACGAGTCGTGACCGCGCTGGCGCACACCGGCAGTACTGCGCCCGCTGGCGACCCGCCGAAGCGGAAGCGGTCCTGGGCGGCCTACCTGTTGCTGCTCCCGGCGACCATCTGGCTGATCGTCTTCTTCGTGGTCCCGCTGATCCAACTCTTCACGGTTTCGCTGCAGAGCGGGTATCCGGGCAACCCGGGCTACTACTACCGGGATCTGAACTTCGGGAACTACCTGACGGCGTTCACGCAGTACTGGCCGCATTTTGTCCGGTCGCTGCTGTTCGCCGGTCTCGCAACGTTTTTCGCCTTCGTGCTGGCCTACCCACTGGCCTATGCGATGGCGTTCAAGGCGGGCCGTTGGCGCAACGTGATGCTGATCTGCGTCATCGCCCCGTTCTTCACCTCGTTCATCCTGCGCACGATCGCCTGGCGGCAGATCCTGGCCGACGGGGGTCCGGTGATGGCGACCTTCCACTCGCTGCACCTGACCTGGATGCTGCCGGACGGCCGGATCACCGAAACGTGGATCGCTGTGGTGGCGGGGCTGACCTACAACTTCCTGCCGTTCATGGTGCTGCCCATCTACGCCTCGTTGGAGCGGGCCGATCCGCGGGTCATCGAGGCCGGGGGAGACCTGTATGCCAACGGTTTCACGACGTTCCGCACCGTGACCTTGCCGATGAGCATGCCGGGCGTGCTGGCCGGGACGCTGCTGACCTTCATCCCGGCGGCTGGTGACTACGTCAACGCTGACCTGCTCGGCTCGGACCGCAGCACCAAGATGGTCGGCAACGTGATCGAGTCCCAGTTCTTCAAGGTGCCGGGCGGATTCCCCACGGCCGCAGCACTTTCCTTCACGTTGATGGCGCTGATCCTGCTGTTGGTGTTCTTCTATGTGCGCAAGTTCGGGACGGAGGACTTGGTTTGAGCGCCGACCAAGCCGAGGAAACGAGCGCAGCGAGGCCCGGAGGCGAAGGCAGAGGCGCGACCATGAGGATGACGAGCGCAGCTATCTCCGCGCCCCGGGCAGGTGTCTCGCGGGGTCGGCGGATCAAGAACTGGTTTGCCGACCACTTCGCGATCCTCGCCGCGATCCTGGTGCTGATCTATCTCTTCGTGCCGGTCGCCTACACGTTCGTCTTCTCGTTCAACAACTACCGCAAGTCCAACATCACCTGGGTGTCGGAGGGCAGTCCGACGCTCAAGCACTGGCAGAACCCGTGTGGTGCGCCCGGCGTATGCGATGCGCTGGTGACATCTCTGAAGGTCGGCGCCATTGCCACGCTGGCGGCGACGGTGCTGGGCACGATGCTGGCCTTCGCCCTGGTGCGACACGTGTGGCGCGGTCGCGCGGCGGCCAGCACACTGGTCTTCATCCCGATGGCGACGCCCGAAATCGTCCTGGGTGCAAGCCTGTTGACCATCTTCGTGCAGGGTTTCAGCCGGTTCGGGCTGGACCTCGGCTTCTGGACGATCACCATCGCGCACATCATGTTCTGCATCAGCTTCGTGGTGGTCACGGTCAAAGCCAGGCTGCAGAGCCTCGATCCACGGTTGGAGGAGGCGGCAGCCGATCTCTACGCCGGGCCGGCAGCATCCTTCTGGCGGGTGACCTTCCCGCTGGTGCTGCCCGGAATCGTGGGAGCGGCGCTGCTGAGCTTCTCGCTGTCCTTCGACGACTTCATCATCACCAACTTCGTGTCCGGTGACGAGACGACGTTCCCGAAGTTCGTCTACGTGTCCTACCTACGAGGTATCCCTGCGCAGGCCAATGTGATCGGTTTCTCGATGTTCCTGATCGCCGTGATCCTGGTGATCCTCGGCCAGACGATCAGCAGCAGGCGCAAGAGTTAGCCGGCCGCCATCACCACGGCCACCGCCACGGTCAGTAGCAGCACCGAGAACCGCATCAGCCGTTCCAACGGCGTCAGCCGCGGCCAGCCCAGGTACAGAACGCAGACCAGCAGCAGGGCGATGATGCCGAAGGCGATCGCACCGATGACGTGTCGGGTGAGCACCCCGATGACCAGCAGGGCACCGACGACAACGAGCGGGATGGCCGGAGTCTGCATGGTGCGTTCGACGACGGGCGCCGCGAGGTGCTCCAGGCGGGCACGCCGCGGCGATACGCGGACCTCGGGCTGGGGTTCGTGGGACGGTGAGGACACCGCAGCAGCGTAATGGCTGAGGGTATGAGGTTTGTCATGCCCAGGTGATGACGTCCGCGCCAGGTCCGGATCGACGTACGGCGACAGGCTGGTCGCTATGAACTCCACTGTCACTCCACTGCACCGGTCCGGCGCTACGCCGACACCGGACGCGATCAGCCTGGACGGGGTCACCAAGAGCTTCGGTGACGTCCACGCCGTACGCGGTATCGACCTGCACGTCGCCCCCGGCGAGGTCGTTGCCTTTCTCGGTCCCAACGGTGCCGGCAAGACCACGACGATCGACATGATCACGGGTTTGTCCCAGCCTGACGCGGGTCGGGTCGAGGTCTTCGGGATGGGTCCGCGGGCAGCCATCGAGCGGGGCCTGGTGGCCGCGGTCATGCAGACCGGCGGTCTGTTGAAGGACCTCACCGTCGGGGAAACGGTCGATCTGACGGCCAGCCTCTTCGCCCAGACCCGCTCGAGGCAGGAGTGCCTGGAGCGCGCTGGCATCGCCGACATCGCCGACCGGCTGGTCGCCAAGTGCTCCGGTGGCCAACAGCAGCGGCTGCGCTTTGCGATGGCGCTGGTGAGCGACCCGGCGCTGATCATCCTGGACGAACCCACCACCGGCATGGACGTGACCGGGCGACGCGACTTCTGGTCGGCGATCCACGCCGACGCTCAACGCGGACGCACCGTGCTGTTCGCGACGCACTACCTGGAAGAAGCCGACCAGTACGCCGATCGCGTCGTTCTCGTGCGCCATGGCCAGATCGTGGCCGACGGCACGGCCAGCGAGATCAAGGCTCTGGCTTCCGGGCGGGTGGTCAAGGCCACGCTGCCGGAGGCGAATACCGCCGTGCTGAGCGCGATTCCGGGCGTCGAGAGTGTGGACGTGCGCGGCGACGTGGTCACGTTCGGGACCAAGGACTCCGACGCGCTGGCGCGTCACCTGCTCACCAACACCACGGCGTACGACCTGGAAATCACCAGCCAAGGCCTGGAGGCGGCGTTCATCGCGCTGACCGGCGACGACTTCGAAGGAGCATCGGCATGAGCACTGCAGCCATCACCCCGGGCGACGACCCGATCACCCTGGAGCGGCGAGTCCCCGCGCACGGCGGCCTCAATCTGCGCCTGCTGCGCATCGAAGTCCGCCGGCTCCTGCGCAACCGACGCACCATCATCTTCGCGACGCTCATGCCGCTCGCGTTCTTCCTGCTGTTCTCGACCGGCTCCTCCGGGCGGATCGGCCGGGGTGACTACAACGCCTACACGATGATCAACTTCGCGTTGTACGGCGCGCTGGTCGCCGCGTGTGCCATCGGCGCCAGTGTGTCGATCGAGCGGGCGCAGGGGTGGAGCCGCCAGCTGCGTCTGACCCCGCTCACGGGACGGGCGTACATCGCCACCAAACTCCTCACCGCTTTGGTGGGCAGCCTGGCTCCCGTGGTCATCCTCTTCATCGCCGGTGCGCTACGGCATTCGAGTCTGCCGACGGATGCGTGGCTCACCTCGTTCCTGTTGACCTGGCTGATGGGCGGCCAGTTCGCTTCGTTGGGGCTGTTCATCGGCTACCTGGTGCCCACCGAGAACGCCATGCAGATCCTCGGCCCGTTGCTGGCGATCCTGGCCTTCGGGGGTGGCCTGTTCGTCCCGTACGACGTCTTGGGCTCCACGATGCAGACCGTCGCCCGCTTCACCCCGATGTGGGGAGCCGGTGAGATCGCCCGCTGGCCGCTGATGGGCGGATCCTTCGAGATCGGCTGGTTGGTCAGTCTGGTGCTGTGGATCGGCGCGTTCTTCCTGGGCGCAACGTACTTCTTCCGCCGCGACACCAAGCGCGTCTGAGACGCTGGTCCTCGTGAAGCAGCACGTGAAAGCCGACGCCCTGGCCGACCGCCAGGGCGCCGGCGTGCGAGAGGACCGGGTCGGGCGCTTCTTCGGTCTCTTCTGGTCCTGCATCTGGCTGTTCTGGTTGTTGCCCGCGTTCGCGCAGACGTGGCGGCACCGCACCGAACCCTCGGCGTGGATCGGTGCCGCGGCGGTCCTGGCCTTCATGGCTCTGCACGTCGTCCACTTCTGGGCGAACAGCGCGGTCTTCGGCCCGGAGGACAAGGATCCGCGCTTCACGGGCGCGAACGCGCTGCGCTATTTCGCCCTGATCGCCCTGGCGGTGATCGCGTGTGCCACGTTGGGGCAGAGTGCTTCTGCGACAGTCGCGTTCGTCGGCATCGTTGCGTTTTGGACGATGCGGTACCGCTACGCGATCGCGGTGGCGATCCTCGTCGCGGCGGCCTACCTGTTCGCGTGCGCGCACGTCAGCGGCTGGACGGCGGACACCGGGACACTGGTCGGTCTCGCCTTCGGTTCGATCGCCGTCGGCTTCGGCCGCCTGGCCGGCCAGCGGCAGGACGCACTGCGGCGCAGTCGGGTTGAGAACGCCGACTTGCGGGTGCGCGAGGAACGCAACCGGATGGCCCGCGATCTGCACGACATCCTCGGGCACTCCCTGACGGTGATCACCGTCAAGGCTGAGCTCGCGAACCGGTTGATCGATGTGGACCTGGACCGGGCACGGGCTGAACTCGCAGACCTGGAGACGTTGTCCCGTTCGGCGCTGGCCGACGTACGTCGCGCGGTCGAGGGATACCGCGAGATCTCCCTGGCCGGTGAATTGGCCCGCGCCCGTGAGTCGTTGGCCGCCGCCGGGATCAAGGCCGAGTTGCCGAACACCGTCGATGAGGTGCCGGAGGATCTGCGTGAGCCGTTCGCCTGGGCGGTGCGGGAAGCCGTCACGAACGCGATCCGGCACAGCGGCGCATCGACGTGCCGCATCACCGTCAGTCCGCAAGCCGTCGTGATCTCCGACGACGGGCGCGGCATGGCGGCCACGGGAAGTGGCAACGGCTTGCGCGGTCTGCGGGAGCGAGCCGCCGCGGCCGGCGCAGTGCTGATCACCCGCTCAGCGAGGCCGCACGGATTCGAGTTGGCCATGGCCACACCCCAGGTCGCCGATGACCTGCCGTCCGTGACGATGAGCGAGGCATCGTGATCAAGGTGATGCTGGTCGACGACCAGGCGTTGGTCCGTGGCGCGCTGGCAGCCCTGCTGGAGTTGGAATCCGATCTCGAAGTGGTTGGCGAGGTCGGTCGTGGTGATGAGGTCGTCGCGGCGGCCCGGTCTGCAGCCCCGGACGTCGTCCTGATGGATGTGGAGATGCCGGGGATGGACGGCATCGAGGCGACGGCGGCACTACGGGCGGCGCTGCCGCAGATCCGGGTACTGATCGTGACGACGTTCGGTCGGCCCGGCTTTCTGCGCCGCGGGTTGCAAGCGGGCGCAGCCGGTTTCGTCGTGAAGGACACCCCCGCGCGCGAGCTGGCGGACGCCGTACGTCGAGTGCACCAGGGCCTGCGCGTCGTGGACCCTGCGTTGGCCACCGACTCGCTGGTCGCGGGGGAGTCGCCGCTGACGCAGCGGGAGACCGAGGTGCTGCGCACCGCCCGCTCCGGCGGAACGGTCGCGGACCTGGCCGGCACGCTGTTCCTCTCCGAGGGGACGGTGCGTAACCACCTGTCGTCGGCGATCGGCAAGACCGGCGCACGCACCCGCGCCGAGGCCGTCCAGATCGCTGACAACAACGGCTGGCTCTAGCCCGAGACAGATGGCCCGGACTCAGGTGAACGGGCTACGAATCTCGACGCCCTCGATGACTTGACCGGCGTTGAGATCCTCACTCCACAGCACGTCACACTCCATGCGGCTGGCGCTGAGCAGAATCATGGAGTCCCAGAATGAGAGTTGATGTGAATCCGCGAGGCTTGCTGCTGCCACGACATCATGGGCGGCGGGTGTATGCACGGCCCAGCGACTGAGAACACGCAGTCGGCTCTGCGCGCTGGAGGCAGTCAGCGGCACCGCGCACTTGCGGGTGACGTTGACGTAGAACTCCTGCAGCACCTGCACGCTGATCGCGCCGCGCCGCGACGTTCCCAACCTCTCGACAAGGTCGATTGCCATGCTGCGACGTTCGCCCGCGCCCTCGTCGTAGGCGTACAGAAGAACGTTGGTGTCGACGAACTCCAGCGTCACCGTTCGTGCAACTCGTCTCGGGACCAGGTGACGTCTCCGACCTGCAGTCCGCTGCCGCTTCTCATCAGCGCAACCTCGTCGCGCCATGCTGTGTCGAAGCGGGCTTCGCCGCTAGTGAGGCCCTCCACGAGTTCGGCGAGCAGGGCGGAAACCGAGGTGTCTCGCTCGGCGGCGATGATTTTCGCCTTGCGGACCAACTCCTCGGGGAGTGAGACCGTGAGGTTTCTGGTGGCCATGTGATCCAGTGTGGCACGGGATCACGGACGGCTCGAGTTTTTCAGCTGGGACATGGCGCACGCCAGTGTGCGGATGAGTCTTCGCCGCCCGCGCCTGGCGGAATGTTCCAGGCATCGCTACCGTTGAAGTAGTTGAAATCGCAACTACCTAGCGAAAGGCATGCACCATGCAGTTCGGAATCTTCACCATCGGTGACATCACTCCTGATCCGCTGACCGGTCGCGTGCCGACCGAGCACGAACGGATCATGAACACCGTGGCGATGGCCCAGAAGGCCGAGGAAGTGGGCCTGGATGTGTTCGCCACCGGGGAACACCACAACCCGCCGTTCGTCGCGCCGGCCAACCCCACCGTCTTGCTGTCCTACATCGCGGCGAAGACCAAGAACATCCAGTTGTCCACGTCGACGACCCTGATCACCACCAATGACCCGGTCCGGATCGCCGAGGACTACGCCTATGCCCAGCACCTGGCTGGCGGCCGGCTGGACCTGATGATGGGCCGCGGCAACACCGGTCCGGTCTACCCGTGGTTCGGTAAGGACATCCGCGAGGGCATCAACCTGGCCGTGGAGAACTACCACCTGCTGCGCCGTCTGTGGCGCGAGGAGGTCGTGGACTGGTCCGGTAAGTTCCGCACACCGCTGCAGGGCTTCACCGCCACCCCGCGCCCGCTGGACGGAGTGCCGCCCTTTGTCTGGCACGGTTCGATCCGCAGCCCGGAGATCGCCGAGCAGGCCGCGTTCTACGGTGACGGCTTCTTCCACAACAACATCTTCTGGCCGATGTCGCACACCAAGCAGATGGTCGACCTGTACCGCCGTCGCTTCGAGTTCCACGGCCACGGCGCCGCCGACACGGCCATCGTGGGCCTGGGTGGCCAGGTCTTCATGCGCAAGAACAGCCAGGACGCGATCAAGGAGTTCCGGCCCTACTTCGACGTTGCCCCGGTCTACGGCTACGGCCCCTCCCTGGAGGAGTTCGCCCGCGAGACCCCGCTGACGGTGGGTTCGCCGCAGCAGGTGATCGAGCGCTACGGCGCCTTCCGTGAGCAGGTGGGTGACTACCAGCGCCAGTTGTTCCTGATCGATCACGCGGGTCTGCCGATGGAGACCGTCCTGGAGCAGATCGAGATCCTCGGATCGGAGGTCGTTCCCGCGCTGCGCAAGGAAGCCGAGTCGCACCGCCCCGCACACGTGCCGTCCGACCCGCCCACCCACGCCTCGTTGGTGGCCGCCGGATCCGACAGCCCCAACGCGCACGTGCTGCCCGCCCGTCAGGGACAGGAGGCCACCAAGTGAGCCGTCGTATCGTCGCCATCACCGCTGGCCTATCGCAGCCGTCGTCCACCCGGCTGCTGACCGACCGCATCGTCGCGTCGGTGCAGCGGCAGGCCGGTGACGGTGTCGAGGTGCAGGTCATTGAGGTCCGCGACCTCGCGACCGACATCACCTCCCACCTGCTGACCGGCTTCCCGTCACAGCGCCTGGGTGCCGCCCTGGATGCGGTCGCCAGCGCGGACGCGTTGATCGCCGTCACCCCGGTCTTCACCGCGTCCTACTCGGGGCTCTTCAAGTCCTTTGTGGACCTGGTCGACAAGGAGGCGCTGCACGAGGTACCGGTGCTGATCGCCGCGACCGCCGGCACGTCCCGGCATTCGCTGGTCACCGAATACGCCCTGCGACCGTTGTTCAGTTATCTGCGGGCGCAGGTCCTGCCGACCGCAGTCTTCGCTGCGACCGATGATTTCGCCGACGACGCGTTGTCGCGCCGGATCGACCGGGCCGCGGGGGAGTTGGCCCGGGCGCTCGCCGTCGAGACACCGCGGGCGCGGGTGAACTCATGGTCGCTCGACACCGGGCCGGCGATTGCTGATGTCCCGGGCGCACCGGCCAGCACGCCGTACGACGAGGTGCCCGACTTCCGCGCATTACTGGGTGAGCAGGCTCGCTAAGTAGACTGGCCGACCGTGACCCTTGCTCCTGCCGTCGCGCCGCCGTTGCGCCTTGGTGACCTCACGATCGCGACACCCGTGGTGCTCGCGCCGATGGCGGGGATCACCAACCGGGCGTTCCGGCGGCTGTGCCGGCAGTCCGGCGGGGCGGACAGTCTCTACGTCAGCGAGATGATCACCTCGCGGGCTCTGGTCGAGCGCACCCCGATCACGATGAAGCTGATCGAGCACGACCCGGATGAGTCGCCGCGCTCGATCCAGCTCTACAGCACCGACCCGCTCACCACCGCCAAGGCCGCACATATCCTGGCCAGCGAAGACCGTTGCGATCACATCGATCTCAACTTCGGCTGCCCGGTGCCGAAGGTGACCCGCAAGGGCGGCGGCTCGGCGCTGCCCTGGAAGACCGAGTGGTTCCGAGCGATCGTGGCGGCGGCGGTCCGGGAGGCGTCGCCCTACGGGATCCCGGTCACCGTCAAGATGCGCGTCGGCATCGACGCGGAGCACCAGACCTACTTGGACGCCGGCCGGATCGCCGAGGCTGAGGGGGCGGCTTGCGTTGCGCTGCATGCGCGTACGGCGGCCCAGGCCTATTCGGGTACCGCCGACTGGTCTGCCATCGCTCGCCTGAAGGAAGCAGTCACATCCATCCCGGTACTGGGTAACGGGGACATCTGGTCCGCTGACGATGCGCTGCGAATGGTTGCCGAAACCGGTTGCGACGGAGTCGTGGTCGGCCGCGGCTGCCTTGGTCGCCCGTGGCTGTTCGCTGACCTGGCCGCGGCCTTCACCGGGAGCAGCGAGCGGGTGAGTCCGACCCTGCGCGAGGTGACGGACACGCTGCGCCGGCACGCGGCGTACCTCGTGGAGTTCTATGGCGACGAGATCAAGGGTTGCCGGGACATCCGCAAGCACATCGCGTGGTACCTCAAGGGTTTCCGGGTCGGGTCGTCCCTGCGCAACCAGTTGGCATTGGTGGATTCCCTTGCGGCACTAGACGATCTGATCGGCACGCTCGAGTTGGACCAGCCGTGGCCGGGGGAGGCCGCCGATGGTCCGCGTGGTCGCGCTGGCTCCGAGCGCCATGTCGTGCTCCCGGAGGGCTGGCTCGACAACCGTGACCTCTCACCGAAGCAGCAGGCCGAGGTGGCGGCGGCGGAGGAACACAACTCGGGAGGCTGACGAAGAGCGAGGCCGGAGGTGTCGCGAGCGCAGCGAGGGGCGCCGGAGGTCGAGGTCGAGGAAGCCGACCAATAGGTTCGGGAGGCTGACGAAGAGCGAGGCCGGAGGTGTCGCGAGCGCAGCGAGGGGCGCCGGAGGTCGAGGTCGAGGAAGCCGACCAATAGGTACCGGCGGTTGACCGTCGCTGTGCGACATGTGGCGTAGTCGTCGCCAGTTGAGGTGCTGGGGCTCGGGAGGGCCTCGATTGATGGCGGTTTCGTCGATTGTTGACCGATGATCGAGGCGCCACCGAGGTTGGTGAGTGATTGCCTGTTGTGAACCCCGAAGCGGGTCATCGGTATCAAACCCGTCCGGGGAAGGGACCGACCAGCTACGTCGCCACTGGGCGGTCTGGGTTGGTGATCCAGTCCGACCAGGAGCCGAGGTAGACCCCGACCGGCGACTGCACCCCGCTGGCTTCCAGGGCCAACGCCAGATGAGCGGCCTGCACCCCGGACCCGCAGTAGACGCCGACCGCTTCATGAGTCTCGACACCGAGTGCCGTGAACCGCAGGGCGAGGTCGTCGGCATCGAGGAACCGGCCATCGGGCCGCAGATTCGCCAGCGCGGGCGCACTCACTGCGCCGGGGATGTGTCCGGCGACGGGATCGATGGTCTCCTCGCGACCGTGGAAGCGCGGCGCCGGTCGACCGTCCAGCAGCAGTCCGGTGCGCGCCAACTCGCCGGCATCGTCGGCCGTCAGCAACACCTCCGCGCCGGGCGACGCCACGAAGTCACCCGATCGCTGTGGCGAGGGGCCGCTCTGGCTGGGTAGTCCGGCAGCCAGCCACGCGGCGTACCCGCCATCGAGCACTCGCACGTCCTGGTGGCCGAAGTAGCGCAACAGCCACCAGCAGCGCGACGCGGCCAACGAGTTGCCTGCGTCGTAGACCACCACGGAACTGTCACCGGACACACCGGCGGTCCGCATTGCCTCCTGGAAGGCCTCCAGTGTCGGCATCGGGTGCCGCCCACCACCATTGCCGTGGCTGGACAGGGCGGTCTCCATGTCGATGAAGGCGGCATCGGGAAGATGGCCCGCTTCGTAGACGCCCCGCTGGTCCTCGTCGCCGAGTGCCCACCGCACGTCGAGAAGGAGCGGCGCAGACTGCGTCTGGTTCGCCAGTTCGGCAACGCTGATCAGCGGAGTGGGAGTCGCAACCATGACCAGCACTGTGGCACCCTTCCCTGTCCGGTTGGAGCACGTCTCACACCACGAACCGAGGGGAGGTCCCCGTCGTGGCTGGTGTCCCGATAGCGTGGCGAGGACACGTTCATCTGACCGAGGAGTTGCTGATCCATGCTCGTACGACGTCTCGCCTACGCAGCCCAGGGCGCCCTGTTCATCCTCAGCGGTTTCGACGCGGTGAAGAACCCCGGCGGCCGGGCGCAGATGGCCGGGCCGTTCCTGGAGAAGGCAGTCAACGCGGCGCCGGACAAGATCTCCGACCCGCTGCCGAGTTCCCCGGAGCAACTGGTGCGGCTCAACGGCGGTGTCCAGTTGGTCGGCGGCAGCCTGCTGGCCATCGGCAAGTTCCCGCGGATCAGTGCGTTGGCATTGGCGGCGTCGTTGGTGCCCACCACGGTGGCGGGGCACGCGTTCTGGTCGGCACCCAAGGACCAGCAGGGTGCTCAGCGCAGCCAGTTCCTAAAGAATCTGGCCATCTTCGGCGGTCTGATCATCACTGCGGTCGACACCAAGGGGCAGCCGGGGTTGGCCTGGCGCACCGGCCACGCGGTTGAGTCGGCCAAGAGCAGCATCGGCGACCTGACCCAGTCCGCGACCGACACCGTCAGCGAGTTCGCGCACTCGGCGGAGAAGGCAATCGTCGATGCACAGTCCGCGGTAGCCGACAAGCTGCCCGGCTAGCGGGCTGCGCGCCACATTGCTTCACGCGCAGCCCACGAGATGTGGAACGCTAGGTGACATGTGTCGCAACATCCGCCCCCTGAACAACTTCGCACCCCCCGCGACAGATGACGAGATCGCGGCAGCCGCGTTGCAGTACGTCCGCAAGGTCGGTGGCTCGAGCCATCCGTCGGCCGCCAACCAAGCGGCGTACGACCATGCGGTCGAGGTGATTGCAGCCGCCACGCGGGAGTTGGTCGACGCCCTGGTGACCTCGGCGCCGCCGAAGGACCGGGAGACCGAGGCAGCGAAGGCGAAGGCACGGGCCCAGGCCCGCTACGGCGCTGCCTGATGGGCGTCCCGCTCACTGCGGGCCAGCGCATCCGGGCGATTGTCAACGCCGTCAACGGCTCGACCGCCACTGGACTGATGGTCGCGGTCGCGGGCCGCGCTGCCCTGCGCCGCGGGCCCCGTGGGTTGATCCTGGCCCAGGGCTACCGGCTGCCCGTTCCGCCGGCACCTGCGTTCACCCTGGGCAACGTGATCGTCGCCCGCTACGACTGGGATCTGCTGAACGAGCACCGGCCCCAGTTACTGGTCCACGAGGAGAAACACACCACGCAGTACGCCGTGTGCGGGGGCCTGCTGTATCTGCCCCTTTACGTGGCGGCCAGTGGGTGGTCGTGGCTGCGGACCGGCGACGTTGCCTCGCGCAACGTCTTCGAGCGCGGTGCCGGGTTGGTTGACGGCGGGTACCGAGAGCAAGCAGTGCGGCCGTTGTTCCGCCGGGACCGGCTGGCATGAGTCAGTACTCGCCCACCGACCGAGAGCGGTATCTCGGGGAGGATCCGGCGCAGAAGAGTGCTGACCGGGACGACTTCGCCCGGGATCGGGCACGCGTCCTGCACTCGGCTGCGCTGCGCCGGTTGGCCGCGAAAACTCAAGTGCTGCAACCAGGTAGCGATGATTTCATCCGCAACCGGTTGACCCATTCGTTGGAAGTCGCCCAGATCGGCCGTGAATTCGGAGCGGCCCTGGGCTGCAATGCCGATGTCGTCGACACCGCCTGTCTGGCGCACGATCTGGGCCATCCGCCGTTCGGGCACAACGGCGAGGACGCCCTCGCCCGGTTGAGCGCCGACATCGGCGGGTTCGAGGGGAACGCGCAGACGTTCCGGATCCTGACCCGGCTGGAGCCGAAGCGGAGCCTGCCCGACGGCCGTAGTGTCGGACTGAACCTCACCAGAGCGAGTCTGGATGCGGCGACCAAGTATCCGTGGGGGTCCGGCGAAAACCCCTACGGTGCAGTGAAATTCGGCGTCTACGAAGATGACCGCGACGTTTTCGACTGGGTGCGCAACGAAGCACCGATCAGCCGCGCCAGTCTCGAGGCGCAGGTGATGGACTGGTCGGACGACGTGGCTTATTCAGTGCACGACGTCGAGGACGGCGTCGCTGCCGGCCACATCGACCTGGTCGGGCTGCGCGACCAGGGACTGGCGGAGCAACTCCTCCCGTTGGCCCGGGAGCACTACGCGCCGGACCTGAGCGATGAGGTGTTGCGCGAAGGGTGGACCCAGCTGCTGGCCAGCGGCGTCCTGCCGCAGTCCTACGACGGAACTCGTGCCGCGCAGGCGCGGTTGAAGGACATGACCAGCCGATTGATCGGGCACTTCGTCGGGTCGGCGGTAGCGGCAACGCAGGAGGTTTACGGACACGGTCAACTCACGCGGTACGACGCCGATGTGGTCGTACCTGATCTGGTGCGCGCCGAGTGCGCCATGTTGAAGACGACTGCCCTACTCTTCGTGATGCTTTCGGATGTACGCGCTGTGTTGTTGGGCAAACAGCAGGAGATCGTGGCGGGACTGGTGACGGCGTACCAGAAAGATCCAACCCGGCTGGATCCGATGCAAGCAGAAGCATTTTCAAGCGCAACCAGCGATGCGCAGGCGCTGCGAGCGATCGTGGATCAAGTCGCCTCGCTCACCGATGTCCGCGCACATCTGTTGGCGGGGGAGTGGCTGTGACCTCACTGCTGCAGTCACTTGAACGGCGGGTCGTCGCCGCACCCATGGCCGGCGGTCCCACGACCCCCGAACTCGTCGCCGCGGTGGGCGCTGCCGGCGGATTGGGCTTCCTGGCCGGCGGCTACCTCACCGCGGACGCCCTCGCCGATCGGATCGCTGACACCCGCGACCTGACCGCCGTCCCGTTCGGCGTCAACCTCTTCGTCCCCGCGGACCTCGATCGAGACCGGGACCGGGCAGCGGTCCAGGAGTACGCCGATCGGTTGCGGTTCGGTGCCCGTCGCCTTGGCGCGAAGTTGGGCAGCATCGACTGGCACGACCGGGATCACTTCGAGGACAAGGTCACGCTGCTCCTGGATGATCCTGTCGCGGTCGTCTCCTTCACCTTCGGGATCCCCCCGAAGCACGTCATCGAAGCCCTGCACGCGTGTGGCACCGAGATTGTCATCACCGTGACCGACCCCGACGAGGCGCTCGCCGCCGCGCGCGCCGGTGCCGACGCCTTGTGCATCCAGGGCGCGGCGGCCGGTGGTCATCGCAGTACCCACGATGCCGCGGCCATTCCGAACGAGGACTCGTGGACGGAGTTGCTCCGCCGGTGCCGCAGTGTCTCGGCGCTGCCGTTGATCGTGGGTGGCGGGATCATGACGCGCGCGCAGGTCGAGTTCGCGGTGCAGTCCGGCGCTGCTGCCGTGCAGTGCGGCACAGCGTTCCTGCTCACTGACGAGGCGGGGACGTCGGCAGCGGCCCGAGCGGGCCTCAGCGACCGGACCCTCACTCAGTCCGTGGTCACCCGGGCGTTCAGCGGTCGGCCCGCGCGCGGCGTACGTAATGAGTTCATCGAGCAGTTCGATGACTTCGCGCCGCCGGTCTATCCCGTCGTCGACCAACTCACCAAACCGGTCCGCGCTGCGGCGGCCGCGGACGGGAACTATCAGTGGGTCTCGCTGTGGGCGGGTACGGGCTGGGAGGCGGCCCGCCCCGGGCCTGCGGCGGCGGTGGTCGAGGCGTTGCACCCGACCCGGTTGGTTCGTCCACAGGCCGTCAGCTCCGGTGGCGGCGCTGACCTAGACTGAGGCGGTGCCGGGGCGGATCCGAGCCGAGGACATCGAGCTCGTCAAAGAGCGCACCTCCCTGGAGAGTGTGGTGAGCGAGCACGTCACGCTGCGCCCCGCGGGCGGCGGATCGCTCAAGGGGCTGTGCCCGTTCCACGACGAGAAGTCACCGTCCTTCAACGTGCGTCCGCAGGTGGGTTACTACCACTGCTTCGGCTGCGGCAAGAGCGGCGACGTCATCACCTTCGTGCAGGAGATGGACCACCTGTCGTTCAGCGAGTCGGTCGAGCGGCTGGCCGCGAAAGCGGGCATCATCCTGCGCTACGAAGAAGGTGGTGCGCGGGAGGAGACCGGCGGGATCCGCCGCATCCGACTGGTCGAAGCACACCGTGCGGCAGCCGAGTTCTACACCGCGGCACTGCTCTCACCGGAAGCCCGCCCGGCCCGGGACTTTTTGCGCGCCCGCGGCTTCGATTCCGCCGCCTGCGAACCGTTCGGCGTCGGGTTCTCCCCGCGGGACGGTTCGGCGCTGGTGCGTGACCTGCGCCGGCGGGGGTTCACCGAGGAGGAGATGACGGTCGCCGGTCTGGCTTCGCAGGGTCGCGGGCTCTACGACCGGTTCCGCGGCCGGCTGATGTGGCCGATCCGGGACACGACCGGCGACACGATCGGTTTCGGCGCGCGCAAGATCTTCGACGACGACCGGATCCAGGCGAAGTACCTCAACACCGCCGAGACGCCGATCTACAAGAAGGCGACCGTTCTCTACGGGCTCGACCTGGCCAAGAAGTCGATGGCCTCGACACGGCGGGCGGTGATCGTCGAGGGGTATACCGACGTGATGGCCTGTCATCTGGCCGGCGTCGACCAGGCGGTGGCGACTTGCGGCACGGCGTTCGGCGCTGATCACCTCAAGACCCTGCGGCGGATCGTGCGCGATGAAGCCGACCAGGCGCCCGCCCGGATCATCTTCACCTTCGACGGCGACGCGGCCGGCCAGAAGGCCGCGATGAAGGCGTTCGAGCTGGACCAGCAGTGGGCGGCGCAGTCTTACGTCGCCGTGGCGCCGGAGGGTCAGGATCCGTGCGAGTTGCGACTGTCCGCCGGAGACGCAGCCGTGCGCGGGCTGGTCGAGGACGCGGTGCCGCTGTTCGAGTTCGCTGTGCGTACGACGATCGCCCGGTTCGATCTGACCGCCGCCCAGGATCGGGTGGCGGCGATGCGCGCGGTCGCCCCGATCCTTGCCGGAATCCGCGACGCCGCACTGCGCCCGGAGTATGTGCGGGCTGCGGCGGGTTGGCTGGGGGTCGACATCGAGCCGCTGGCCGCCGAAGTTGCCAAGGCCGGGCGAGTCACCCGGCGTGCCGAACCGGCCGCTGAGCCGCCACCGGAAGAGCAACCGACTGAGCCTGCGGGCATCCCGGCGCCGGACTTGCGCAACCCGGCGGTGCAGTTGGAACGCCAACTGCTGCAGGTGCTTCTGCAGTTCCCGGGCGCCCTGACCGTGGAGCAACGTGCCGAAGTCGGCCCGCAGGACTTCGCCGCACCGGCGCACGCGATGGTGTGGGGCGCGGCCGGTGATCCCACGGGGTTGTCGGGCAGTGCGTGGGTGCAATCGGTGATCGAGCGGGCGCCGCATCTGCAGCCACTGGTGGCCGATCTGGCGGTTGCCCCGTTACCGATCCGGTTGGCCGCGAACGGCGAACCCGATTGGCGCTACGTGCAATCGCTGGTCACCGGTCTGCACGAGGCCTCGTTGAAGCGCCAGATCGACGAAGCCATGAGCCGACTACGGCGCACGGAGGATCCGAGCGCGAGCCGGGCGATCGCCGTACGTCTGGCGGGTTTGCAGCAGGAGTTGTCCGCGCTGAAGGAACGGTCTGAGCCGTGAGGTGGCGCCGCAAGGGTCGGGTCGTGGAGCTGCCGAACGACGTACGTGCCAATCTCGGGTTGGGCCGCAAGGAGCGGGTGCTGGCCCAGGGGCAGGACGACAACACCGCCGCGTACGTCGTGGTGACCACCACTCATCTGGTGGTCGCCTCCGATGTGGGGCTGGTGCTGCGTCGACCCTGGCATGAGGTGGACGCGGGCTCGTGGTCGCCGGACACCTGGACGCTGTCGGTCACCTGGGTGGACGGTTCGCGGGCGCGGCAGTGGACCTTCCGGGACCAGACCGGGATGATCGCCGAGACCTTCCACGAGCGGGTCCAGGCCAGTGTGGTGCGGTCCGAACCGCTGGGGCTGAAGGGCCCGAACGGCAACGGTCGCGTCGTCGTACGTCGTGACCTGGCGACCGGCGAACTCTTCCTGCAGACGGTGCTCGGGCGGCGGGTCGACACCTCCAATCCAGCGGTCGATGCGGCCATCGAACGGGTCAGTGCGGGACTGCGTGACGACGTCGGCCTGTGAGCCGGATCGGTTTTAGCATCCGCGCGGGTTTTTGCTAAGGTTGCGGGGCTGCCACGGCAGCATGATCCCCTGTAGCTCAATTGGCAGAGCAGCCGGCTGTTAACCGGCAGGTTGTTGGTTCGAGTCCAACCGGGGGAGCGCAACGTGAAGGGCCCGACCAACTGGTCGGGCCCTTCGTGCGTCCTGTCGCTCAGGCGGTCTTGATGTAGCCGTTGGGGTTCAGGACGTACTTCTTGGCAGCGCCTTGATCGAATTCGGCGTAGCCCTGTGGGGCTTCGTCCAGGCTGATGGGGGTGGCGTTGACTGCCTTGGCGATCTGCACCTTGTCGTGCAGGATCGCCATCATCAACTGTCGGTTGTACTTCATGACCGGGCATTGTCCGGTCGTGAACGACAACGACTTCGCCCAGCCGAGGCCCAGGCGTAGTGACAACGATCCGACTTTGGCGGCCTCGTCGATGCCACCGGGGTCGCCGGTCACGTAGAGGCCGGGAATGCCGAGGGCACCACCGGCGGCGGTGAGGTCCATCAGCGAGTTGAGCACGGTCGCCGGCGCCTCGTGGCTGGCATCGCCACCGTGGCCGCGCGCCTCGAAACCGACCGCGTCCACACCCGCATCGACTTCGGGTACGCCGAGGATCTGCTCGATCTGCTCCTTTGGATCGCCCTTCGACACGTCCACCGTCTCGCAGCCGAAGGAGCGAGCCTGGGCGAGGCGATCCTCGTTCAGGTCACCAACGATGACGACTGCGGCGCCCAGCAACTGCGCACCGACTGCCGCCGCGAGACCGACCGGACCTGCGCCGGCGACGTAGACGGTGGAGCCCGGCCCCACCCCTGCAGTCACCGCACCGTGATAACCGGTGGGGAAGATGTCGGATAGCATCGTCAGATCCAGGATCTTCTCCAGCGCCTGATCCCGGTCCGGGAATTTCAGCAGGTTCCAGTCGGCGTACGGGACCAGCACGTATTCGGCTTGGCCTCCGACCCAGCCGCCCATGTCGACGTACCCGTAGGCGCTGCCGGGCCGGTCGGGATTGACGTTCAGGCAGATGCCGGTCTTGCCCTCCTTGCAGTTGCGGCAGCGGCCGCAGGCGATGTTGAACGGCACGGAGCAGATGTCCCCCACCTTGATGAACTCCACGTCCGGGCCGACCTCGATCACTTCACCGGTGATCTCGTGGCCCAGGATCAGACCTTCCGGAGCGGTAGTACGGCCCCGGACCATGTGCTGGTCCGAACCGCAGATGTTCGTCGACACGGTGCGCAGGATCGCGCCGTGGCCGACCTTTCGTCCCACGTTGGCCGGGTTCACCCCAGGCCCGTCTTTGAGTTCGAACTCCGGGTACGGCGTGTCGACGACCTCGACTACTCCCGGACCTTTGTACGCAACAGCTTTGTTGCTCGTCATCTGGCTCTCTCCTTGAAATTGACCCCCGAGGACCGCATCACGTGATGCTCCTCACACGTTTCCTTGCGGGTTGGGAGGCGTCAAATAGCGCGCGCCAATGGGGTGATAGGCATATCGATCACCCGGGTTTGCGCCCCACGGGAGCCGCACGCTCTGATCTGATGAGCCCATGAGTTCACCCTCGCTATCGGAATTCCTCACCCAGCCCGAGGTTGCGGGCCGGCCGCGGACCAGCAGCGCGACCGCAGCCGGGGTCGTGGCGGTGTCGCAGGCGTGCCGGGCAGTTGCCGGTCAGCTCGGCTTCGGAGCCCTACGCCCGGGGGATGCTCCCGTCGGTGAGGTGAACGTCCACGGCGAGCAGCAGCAGGCCCTCGACGTACTGGCTCATGGCTTGTTCGTCGAGGCCGCCGAGGGGTGCTCGCAGTTCGCCGGTGTGCTCTCGGAGGAGAGCGAGGAGGTCATCTCAGCCGATCCCGCGGGCACGCTGCTGCTGGCCTTCGATCCGCTGGACGGCTCGTCCAACCTGGAGATCAACGGCCCGGTGGGAAGCATCTTCTCGATCGTGGAACGCACCCGCACCGGCCCGGTGACGGCTGAGGAGTTCCTCGGGGTTGGGACTTCCCAGGTCGCTGCGGGGTACGCCCTCTACGGCAGTCATACGGTGCTGATGATCAGTGTCGGCGACGGCGTGCACGCCTTCACGCTCGACCCGGCCACAGGGCAGTTTCGGTTGAGCGGATCGAAGGTGCGGATCCCGGCCGCGACCCAGGAGTACGCCATCAACGCGGCGAACAGCCGGTTCTGGGAGCCGCCAGTGGCGCGATACGTCGCGGAGTGCTGCGCCGGCGCCACTGGACCACGCGGCAAGGACTTCAACACCCGGTGGATTGCGGCGGTTGTCTCGGACACCCATCGGATCCTGACCCGTGGCGGTGTCTTCCTCTACCCACGAGACGATCGCCCGGCGTACCGCGAAGGTCGGCTCCGCATCGCTTACGAAGCCAATCCCATCGCCTTCCTCGTCGAACAGGCTGGTGGGCTGGCCACCGATGGTTCCACGCGAATTCTCAGCCTTACCCCCACGACGGTCCACGAACGGGTGCCGTTGGTGTTCGGCAGCAGCGAGGAAGTGGCGTTGATCAGCGAATACCACTGCGAGGCATCGCGTTCCGGGTCAGCCGGTGCCGCGCAGCAAGCCAACGGCCGCTCGAGGGAGCCCAGCTAGGTGGTCGGTTCTGCGGCCGCCCCCTGGGTGGTGGGTTGTCCCGCCGTGTGGCCGCGACGCTTCAACCGTCGTTCCAGGTACTCGGCCAACTTGGTCAGCGAGTAGTTGATGAGGATGAAGATCACCGCGACCACGAAGACCATCGGGACCAGGTTGCTGTAGTTGCTGGCCGCGGTGTTTCCGGCGTTGAGCAGCTCCAGGTAGGTGATGTTGTAGCCCAGCGCGGTGTCCTTGAGGATCACGACCAGTTGGCTGACCAGGGTCGGCAGCATTGCCGTGATTGCCTGCGGCAGCAGGATGGTGCGCAGGGTCTGCCCAGGGCTCAGGCCGATCGACAGGCCGGCCTCGCGCTGGCCGCGGGGGAGTTGGTCGACGCCGGAGCGCAACACCTCGCACAGCACGGCGCTGTTGTAGAGCACGAGGCCGGTGACCGTGGCGGCTAACGGATTCAGCTCGGCGGTGAACACCCCGTTGTAGGCGTAGATGCCGAAGAAGAAGATCATCATCAGCAGCACCGGGATCGCGCGGAAGATCTCCACCCACACGGTTGCGATGGCCCGCAACCAGCGCATCCCCGACATTCGCGCCAGCGCCAGCAACGGCCCGAGGACACAGGAGATCACGATCGCCAGCGCGGCCGCTTTCAACGTGCCGAAGAGGCCGGGTAGCAGGTAGGCGTCCCAGAGTTCGGCGGTCAGGAACGGCTTCCACTTGGCGGCCTCGAACTGTCCCTTGCTGGCCAGGGTGCGGATCACCAGTACCGCGATCGCCAGTGCGATGACGCCACCAATGACCGTCAGGATCCGGTGGCGCGCCCGTGCCCGCGGACCGGGGGCGTCGAAGAGAACGTTCGCCTCGCTCATCGCTGCACCGCCCATCGCTTGGCCAGCCAGCCGGTGGCCACACCCATCGGCACGGTCAGGATCACGAAGAACGCCGCGACGACCGCGAAGGCGAGATTGAGCTTGTCCGTGGCGTCTTCGTTGACCTGATTGAGCACGTACGCCGACTCGACGACCCCGATCGTGATCACCACCGTGGTGTTCTTGGTGAGGGCGATCAGCGTGTTGCCCAGGGGTGTGATCGCGCCGCGGAACGCCTGCGGCAAAATGACCTGCCGCATCGACTGGCCGAAGGACAGTCCGATCGAGCGAGCGGCCTCGGCCTGGCCGAGCGGGATCGTGTTGACCCCACTGCGCAACGCCTCACACACGAACGCCGCGTGGTAGACGGCCAGGCCGAGAACGCCCATCCGGAAGTTGTTCTGCGTGACGAAGTCGGCGGCCTTGTCGTCCGCGAACGAAATGCCCAACTGCACGTAGAGCACGTAGACGCTGGCGAAGATGATCACCGTCAGCGGCGTATTGCGGAAGATGGTGACGTACGACGTGCCGATCGCCCGCAGCGACGTCACCGGTGACAGGCGCAGGATCGCGACGACCGTGCCGATGATGAGGGCGCCGATCGCACCGAACACCGTCAGCTGGATCGTCATCCCGAAGGCGCCCCAGAAGTCGAACTGGCCGAACAGTTCGCCCATATCAGCTGCAGGCGGCGGGGGTGGGCGGGTTCTTTGCGGTGTCGTACTTGTAGTCGGTGCCCAAGTTCTCCTCGACGATCTTCTTCCAGGTTCCGTCGTCGATCATCTTCTTGATCGCGTCGGTGACCTTGTTGCACATGGCGGTGTCACCCTGCTTCAGGCCGATCCCGTAGTTCTCGGTGGAGAAGGTGCCGCCGACGAGTTTGAACTTGCCCTTGTACGCCGCTTGGTTGGCGAAGCCGGCCAGGATCGTGTCGTCGGTGGTCAGGGCGTCGATCGCACCCGAGGAGAGCGCCTCAACGCACTTGGAGTAGGTGTCGAACTGCTGGGGGACAAGGCCGCTGACCTTCTCCTCGAGGTTCTTCACCGAGGTGGAACCGGTCACCGAACAGACCTTCTTGCCCTTCAGCGCATCGACGCTGTTGATGTCGCTGTCGCTACGAACCAGAACTGACTGTCCGGCAACGAAATACGGCCCCGCGAAGGACACCTCCTTCTTGCGCGCGTCGGTGATGGAGTAGGTCGCGACCACCATGTTGACCTGGCCGGACTTGATCAAGGTCTCGCGCTGTTTGGACGGCGCCTGGATCCACGAGATGCTGCTGGGCTCGTAGCCCAGTTCCTTCGCGACGTACGTGGCGACGTCCACGTCCATCCCGGTGTAGTCATTGCCGGACTTCAGGCCCAGACCGGGCTGATCGAACTTGATGCCGATCTTGATGGAGCCGCCGACGGAGGTTCCATCGCCGGAGGACGAACCTCCGCCGCACGCGGCAAGCAACAGGGCGACCGAGGCGGCGCTGGCGGCTACCGCGGTGGTGTGACGAAACATCTGATTCCTCCTGATTGGTGGGTGTGCGAAGTCAGTGGGCGAGGATCTTGCTGAGGAAGTCCTTCGCGCGGGCTGTCTGGGGGTCGGTGAAGAACTGCTCCGGGGGAGCCTGCTCGAGGATCTGACCGTCGGACATGAACACGACGCGGTCAGCGGCTTTGCGGGCGAAGCCCATCTCGTGGGTGACCACGATCATCGTCATCCCGTCCTTGGCCAACCCGGTCATGACGTCGAGGACCTCGGTGATCATCTCCGGGTCGAGCGCCGACGTGGGTTCGTCGAAGAGCATCACCTTCGGCTTCATCGCCAATGAACGGGCGATGGCCACCCGCTGCTGCTGACCACCGGACAGTTGCGCCGGATACTTGGCCGCCTGGTGCTGCACGCCGACGCGCTCAAGGAGTTCCTTGCCGAGCGAATCTGCCTCTGCCTTGGGCATTTTGCGGACCTTGACCGGTCCGAGGGTGACGTTCTCCAGGATCGTCTTGTGCGCGAAGAGATTGAACGACTGGAAGACCATGCCCACGTCGGCGCGTAGCTTGGCCAGCTCAGCGCCCTCTTCGGGCAACGCCTGCCCGTCGATGGTGATCGTGCCGGACTCGAACGTCTCCAGCCGGTTGATGACCCGGCACAACGTCGACTTGCCCGAACCGGACGGACCGAGCACCACCACTACCTCACCGCGCCCGACGGACAGGTTGATGTCCTGGAGCACGTGCAGATCGCCGAAGTGTTTGTTGACCGAGTCGACGACGATCAGCGGGCCGTCGCCTGGTGCAGGTGAGGTCATGGACGAACTGTAGACACCGTATTCAGCAAAATGACAGGAAGACGCAGGTTATTTTCAGGATCGTGATGTAGCCGTGTCGCGCGACGAGGCGCCGAGCAGCCGTAGAACACGCCCTCGGGGCGGCCGGATAGGGTTGGGCGCTGGTCGTGACGGTTCACGGCCAGGGGGCGGTAGCTCAGCCGGTTAGAGCAGCGGACTCATAATCCGTCGGTCCTGGGTTCAAGCCCCAGCCGCCCCACGGGTGTGTGTGCAGGTCAGAGGCGGTCGAGCCGTCCACGCCAGTGTGTGGCGTCGGCCGATCTGCTAACAGATTGCTAACCGCGGCATGAGTTGTGGTCATGAGAGGCCATCCGACCCATCTTCGACTGCGCCTAGTGCGTCGTACTCGGCTCGTTGCTGCGGGGTGAACGTCCGACCCCAGGCGTAGGTGACGCCGACGAACCACCGTGGATCATGGGTGTGTGGGCAGCGACGACGACCAGGACTGCGTGGAGCACATCTGGTCGCTGACCGGTGCGTCGTTCGCTGCGGACGGGGCACACCTGGAGTACCAATGCGCCGGCTGCGGAGCGGTCAGGCTCGTCGGGCCAGGTGAACGCGGCGGGGACTGGGTTAGCTAGCCGGGGCGGGATCGATGGGCGTCGCTGGTTGCCAGACCTGCTCGTAGTGGCTTCGCAGCATGGCGGACGCGTCTTCGCCGCGGGTTCGGGGACTTGGCGTACGCGTTGCTGCAACAGGGCGACGACGCAATGAAGACCGCGGCGTCCCTTGCACGGGGGTCATTGTCGGATCTGACGGTGGCTTCGAAGGGGTTGGCGAGGTCGAAGTCGTTGCAGCAGCAGTTCGATTCGTTGACGGGCCAGTTGTCGGGCACGGAAATTTCGGCCCGTCGCGACGCGAACGCGCAGTTGATGGCGTTGCAGGCCGCGAAGAACCAGTTGCGGGTTGGGTCTCAGACGATCGTGCATTCGCAAGGCATCACCGCCGACCAGGTGCAGCGGATCGTCACTGAGGTGGTGCAGCAGATTCCTTCGAGAGACATCTACATGGACAGCGAGAAGGTCGGGCATCGGGTCGCCGCCCCGGTTGCCCGGCAGCACCCGGATGATTACCGGCGCGCTTCGACGAGGCCGTTCTGATGGGTGAGTTCGACGAAGCAACGCGATCCGCTATGGACGCGGCAGCTCGGATTGTGAGTGCTTGCCAGGAACGTGGCTTGGACAGCGACACCTTGCGTTGATCCTCGACTCGCTCGAATCGGTCGAAGCTGCTCGCATGATGTGGTGGATGGCATCGCTGACGGTGCAGGCCGTCAACCAGTGGGCGCGCGAGACCAGCCGGGACGCAGGGAAACTCACTCGGCTGCTGTGCTCCTACTACCTCGGTGCGCTCGATAGCGACCAGGTCGACGATCCGGGCGCTTCCGAGTAGAGCGCTAGTAACGGCCGGCCCCGTGCGTCCGGTGTCGGACGAGGGGTAGCGCCGTCCATTGTTGTCGGTGGCCGACGTTACTGTCTCGGCATGGCAAGCGTGATCTACGAAGGCAAGTGGTCGAAGCTCCTCTGGACCGGGCGTCACGCAGCGCCCCAGTCGGTCGATCAGGCGTTTGAGCTTGCAGCGAAGGCGGCCGGCGGCGAAGTGCTGGGAGTCGTCGCGCAATGCACGATTAGCGAGGGTCATACGGCGTGGCGGGTCGTCGCCGCGGCCGGCCGACGGTTGGTCGTTCTAGATGCGGATGCACCCGTGGACGACTGGACGCGCGACAACGACGGTTACCGGAATGGGTCCCAGTCCTACCTCAACCTTGATGGACAAAGCATCAAGGTTCGGCTCCTACCCATCTCGAGCATTGCGGCTATCGAGGTGGCCGATCCGATCGGCAGGGTAATCAGCCGGACCAATAGCGAGCGCAGGCTGACAGGGCAGTGGACGATCGTCTTAGCGGACGAGAGATTAGTGCTCCCTCCCGCAGAACCGCATTCGCTGGACGGAGCCGACCCAACGGCCGATTTGGTGCAAGCGTTGACGCCGATGGTCTCGTGACCGGGGACACCTTCAGCTGCTTCTGGCGCGCACCCACTCAATGAGTAGCCCCATTATCTCAGGCTTCGTGATCGCGCACCCGCGGGAGGTGCTCCTGCTTGTCGGGATGGCCGTCGTCGACGCCATCGAGGACGGACAGACGCCAAGCGACGCACGTGCGTCTGCGGCCTCACCGAGGTCGACTCCTGCGTCGATGCCGTCGACTAAACTGATGGAGTGCTTCCTGGGGCATTACGCAGGCGGTGACGGCGCGGTCGGTGACCAAGCTTGGTCGTGGCCGAAGCAAACCCCAGGACCGAGCAGGGTGAGACGCCGGATGTCGACGGACCAGAGGGCGGGGCATAAGTGGCAGATGCATTCATGCGCCAGTTTCACTACAAGTGTGATCGGTGCATTGAACCGACGACGCCGCCAACCGATCGCATCGGGCCTTATGAGTACTACTGGCAGCAGCGGACGCGGCTCTGTCGCGGTTCCATTGTGGACTTCAACTTTCTCCTCTACTTCGCAATGCCAGGCGGCAAGCGCCGCGACATCAAGCAGCTCCGCATCTGCACATCCCCATTTCATGGAGGTACGGTGCATGTGCACCCGCATGAAGATGGGGTGGAGCTTGACGACATCTGGGACACTGGCATCAAGGCAACGCCTCGACAGATCCCGCTGGTGTACCAAGGTGTCGTAAATGCAGTTGCGACGCCGCCAGAGATACTCATCGCATGGAAGGAGCAGCAATGGATAAGCGCCCTCGGTCCTGGGTTGTGACATCGCTGCTAGCCGATGAGAGTTTTGTCAACTGGTTGAACCAGGTTTCCTCCTTGAACGATGGCGGTCAGTGCTTGGCTTTTGGGTTCGACAGCGATCAACCCGCGCTGGCCATCAAGCACGCGCTGCAGGCCCACGAGGGCGTCACATGTGCAGTGATCATGATCGACAAGGGTGCGATCGAGGCGCGCATAATCGTGCATCACAGCGGTGTAGAGGCGGCAGAGGCGTCCGTGTTGGATCCGGGGACCACCGTAGGGGACTTCTTCGGACTGATGCGCCTTTACGAGGGCGAAGAGCATGCATGGGAGGTCGCCGAAGGCCTGGCGGCTGTCGGCGCATCTGAGTTCACATCGCGAATTGCGACACCCGCCTGAGTCTGTCGGTGCTGCAACCTACCGTCTGGTGGCATGCTGCATCCGTGACCATGCCTTGGCCCGACGCCGACCTGTGGCGGCGTCGAGCCAAGGCGATCTGACGATCAGCGTCCACGGTCCTCTATGCGCCGTCGTGCGGTGGCCTTCTTGATGTCGTTGATCAGGGAGTCCGGTAGCGGGCCGCGTTCGCGCAGGATCCGGTCGGCGGTTGCCTTGGCTGCTTCCCGGATCACTTCGTCCTCGGTCTTCTTGGCCGGGGTGCCCTTGCGCGTGGTCATTTGTTCCTCCGGGGTCGGTTGCTGGTGGAATTGAGGTAGGCGTCGAGGTCGGTCTGGGTAGTGCGCCATCCGACCCTGGTGGAGGATGCTCGGATTTCGCCGCGGGCGAACATGATGCGCACGGTCTTCGGGGAACACCTCAACTGTTCTGCGACGTCTTGGACCGTCAGAAGCGGGTCAGTCATTTGGGCCACCCTCATCCGCAGGTCGACGCAGGTCGACGCAGGGCGACGTCTTGAAGGCGCGTCTCATGAAACGTGTTGTTCGCGTGTAGCAGACCCTGGATCATCCGGATCACCTGATCGTTGTCGAGATAAGCGATCTCGTCCGCGATGCGCAGCTGAACCTGCCAGTCGCCGTTGTCGTCGAAAGCAACGGCTCCGACCGCCCACAGCAATGGGTCGCCTTCCTGCGAGTAGTCCCGCTCCGATTTCCAGCCAACGTAGTGCCCTAACCGTCGTGATTGATACGGCGGTAGGCGCTATCGCACGGGAATCGGTGGCACGCGGCAGATGTGCTCATCGGGTGACCCCCCCATGTCGTTCAGAGCTGCGACGCCGGCCAGCAGGGCCGCAGCGGTGGCGACCGCTTCACCAGCGGTCACCTGCTGCAGACTGTCGTCGAGCGTGACCGTGGGCGCGTCCTGCGTGGGTGAACCGTCGGGCCAGGTCGTGAGCGCCAGGTGCGCTCCGGCGACCTCTCCGAGGTGGATGCAATGCCCGTCGAACTCGTTGAGCTGTTCGAAGTGCCACGCCCCGTTGTAGCGGCACCAGTCCGGGCAGACCACATCCTCCGGCGCCACGGGCGGCACGCCGAGCCAGAGCCCGGACCACTCGCGGGCCAGAGCACTGGCCGAGGTGATCGTTTCGCCGATAGCGGCCGCCACGCCCGGGTGGAGGGTCTCCGCGCCCGGGATTTGAATGAACACCGTTGCCGGGTCGGGCAGTTCGTTGTCGTCGAATGGTTCGCAGATCTGCACCTCAACCAACCACTCATCGCCGCTCTGGTTGCTGCCCTGGCCGGTGATGGCTCGGTGGAAGTACCAACTATCGCTACCGCTAGCCCGTTCCTCGTCGTGGTCGGTCGAGATGCACCCGGGCGGGCAGCACGGTGCTGGACGTGCGGCGATCTGTGCGGGTGTGTCCCTCATGCCTGCTCACCGCCCGTCGCGGCCTCGAGGTCCGCAGCGGCGAGGATCAGCGCCTCAGCGAGCTGGCGTGCCTCATCGGCGGTCAACTCGAATCCGGTCGCTTCACCGAGCCCGAGGTGCACGAGATGGTGCCTCGGTCCGAGGCGGGAGAAGGTGGCGTAGGTGGTGAAGTAGGCGTCAGCCCAGTCGTCGTCGCCGTAGCGGTCACGGTGGTAGCGCGTCGCCGGCACCCGGCGTTCGGTGCTGTGGCATGCCTCGTCGCTCGGGTCCTGGTACACACACCAGGACGGGCAGGGGATCACCCGGGGTTCACCGACGGTGCCTTGGTAGCGGCTCATCGCGCCACCCCCAGCGTGCGCTCGAAGGGACGCGCCAGGTCGTGCTTGCCGGCGCGGCGTAGCACGCGAGCGAGGCTGGCTTGGGTGGTGTAGCCGAGCCGGGCCACGATCATCTCTCGGCTCTCGCCGGCGGCTAACAGCCACTGGATGTCTTCGACCAGGTGGTCGAGGTTGTGCATGGTCCGCCTGCTCGAGGCGGTGGGTACGGTTGTGCTCATGATCCAGCCCTCCTGTGGCTGGTCATGGACCCTCGATCGGCGGCTACCGGTCGGGGTCGCATTTTGTTGGGGTGGTGGTGACGCTAGGTGCGTGCACCGACAACAGGCAGTCGTCGTGTTGCCGGTTTGCTAACGGCTTGCTACGCAACGCCCACGCACAGGCCGCTACGGGACGGGACGGGACGGGGGAGGACTCCGACCGCACCACTCCGGGCAATTCAGCACCCACCGCGACAGGTCAGGATGCCTTCGAAGCGACTCATAATCCGTCGGTCCTGGGTTCAAGCCCCAGCCGCCCCACGGGTGTTTGCGCAGGTAGAGCAGGGCTTGGAGCCTGTCTCGCGAAGGTCTCCGACAGTCCTCTGAGGCGAAATCCCCGTCAAAACCCCGCCACCCGTTCCCGTGCTTACCTGCGGCGATGTGCGCGACTGTGGATAACTTCTGCGGTCTGTCGGAGCTCCGGACTACATTGGTGTAGTTAGCTCGGACGTCTGTCCGGGTGGCCGCCGTTGCTCAAGGAGGCCCGCCGTGGCCGATATCGAAACCCTCCACCGACCCGTCACCACCGATTGCCGCTGCTGCGGCCTGCCGCGAGAGTTCATCTTCAAGTCCACGACCGATCAGGTGGTGTGCGACTTGTGCCTCCGCCACCAAGGCGACCAGACCGCCCGCGTCCTCCGCCGCGACCAACAGCACAAGAACTGGTGGGCGGAGTACCTGGACCAGCTAAGGCAGGAACGCACCGACGTCGTTGAGAACCTGGACGCCAGGCACGCCGCCAAGGTGGAGGCGTTAACCCAAGAGCTTAACGCCGAACGTCTGCGCGCATCCGCGATGGAAGCGGCGGTCAAAGACGGTTTCAAGCAGGTCAATCCGGTGGTGGCGGTTTGGCTGGACCAGGTGGCCATCGCCGCCGAGCGCGAGCAGAAGGAAAAAGCTCACCGATTCATCGCGGTGTTGTTGCGGGTGCTCTGGTACATCGACCAGAACCACCACACGCCCGAGAACTCCGACGACCGTGACTGTAGCTGCGGGGTACGGGCAGACAAGTGCCTGGACTTCTCGGCGTTAGCGTCGATCCGCAGCCGTCTGTACGAGTGGGAGGCGAACGAGACAGCCCGCGCCAAGCTCGGTCAGCACAACGAGTTACCTCGTGACCATCCCGAGGCTCGCCACTATGGCCCGAACGGGTGGCGCCGGGGAGCCTGAGGGCGCTCGGCCCGTCAGCCCTGGGCGGTGAGCGGGCGCAACGAAGTAGCGGGTGTCGCCGGGGCTGACCCCGCCACGAGCGCGCCGTACTGCGCGGCCTCGTCGGAGTAGTCGGCGGGGTACAGGTGCGAGTAGGTGCTGTCTGTGGTGGCGAGATTGGCGTGGCCCATCCACCGACTCACCTTGTAGGGCTCGATGCCCGCTGCGAGCCACCCCGAACACGCTGAATGCCGTAGGTCGTGCCAGCGCACCGCGCCCAGCCCCGCCCGCTCCACCGCAGGCCGGAAGTAGTTGCGGTTGAAGCTGCCCTAGTTGTACTGCCCCGGGACGTTAGGAACGGTTCTCGGCCTGTCGGCGTGACTTGAGGAAGACCTCCGGGTGAGGTGTGAAGCGACGAAGCAAACACATCCCCAAACCCGGAGGTCCTCATGGTCCACGCTAATGCCCCGCTTTCTGCGACTGGTCGCCTGCGCCTGGCGCGGTGCGTGGTGGACGATGGGTGGCCGTTGCGGCGGGCCGCAGACCGGTTCGGGGTCTCGGTCACCACCGCGCACCGCTGGGCGGCCCGGTACCGCCAGCATGGTGCGGCGGGGATGTGCGATCGTCCCAGCCGGCCCCAGTCATGTCCGCACCGCACCAGTAGGCGCCGGGAACGGCGAGTCCTGGGGTTACGGGTTTCGCGGCGGTGGGGGCCGGCCCGGATCGCCTACCACCTGGGGATGAATCCGGCCACGGTGCACCGCATCCTGACCCGGTACCGGTGTCTTCGGTTGTCCTGGACGGACCCGGCCACTGGTGCCCCGGTACGGGCCGGTCGTCGAAAGGTGGTGCGCTACGAACGCGACGCCCCGGGTGATTTGGTCCACGTGGACATCAAGAAGCTGGGCCGCATCCCCGATGGGGGTGGACACCGGGTCCATGGCCGCGCTGCGGGGAAAGCTAACTCCCGTGCTACCTCCAGCAGTGGGCGGGGGTATGCCTACCTGCACCACGCGGTCGATGACCACTCCCGGTACGCCTACTCAGAGATCCTGGCCGATGAGAAGAAGGAGACCGCGACCGCGTTCATGCAACGGGCGGTGGCGCACTTCGCGCAGGTCGGGATCACCACGGACCGGGTGATGACCGACAACGGGTCCTGTTACCGCTCCCACCTATTCCGGAACATGCTGCAGGACCATGGGATCACCCATAAACGCACCCGCCCCTACACCCCGAAAACCAACGGGAAAGTCGAGCGGTTCAACCGGACCCTGACCGAGGAGTGGGCCTACGCCCGCCCCTACACCAGCGAGACCGAACGCGCCGCCGCGTACGAGGACTTCCTGCACATCTACAATCACCACCGCGCACACACCGCGCTCAAAGGTGGCTCACCCGCAGACCGCGTACCCAACCTGGCGGGGCACTACACCTAGTCCCATTGCCGGGTGTAGTCCACGCGGGTGCGTGCCGGGTTCGCGGCCGGGCCACAACCGCGCGGCGGGGTCGGTGCGGGCGGGGTGCTCCGCCAGGAACGCCGCCAGGTCGTCTAGCAGCCCCGGATGCAGAATCGGGACGGTCCGCCGCGACCGCAGCGACTTCGGGGTGCCAGTGACCCACTCGCCCCGAATCCGCTGCACTGTCCGCTCCACCGAGACGGTGCGCTTGAACAAGTTGACGTCTCGGATCTGCAACCCTGTCATCTCCCCAGCGCGCAACCCCGTGAAGCTCGCAAACCGCACCATCAACGCCGCTGGGGGAGCGTCGGCCAACTCAGCCGCCACCCGCTCCACCTCGACCACCGTCAAGAAGCGCGGCTCAAACCGCTGCGCCCCGGCGGCGCTGGGCGACGGCAGCGCGTCCCGCCGGCGCCCTGGCGCACGGGCTCACCGCTATCCACTTGCGACGAACGGCCATCTAAATCGCCTTGTGCAACGCGACGAACACGTTGCGCACGGTCGCGTCGGCGAGGCCCGAGCTTCGCAATGCATATACCCATTTGTCGCCGTCCTCGGTGGTGAGCGCGTTCACGCGTCGCCCGCCGAACGCCGGCAACACATGCTGCGCGTACACCGCAGGTGAGGAATCCGGCGTGCGGGGTGTCCTGGCCAGGTCGCGCTAGCGGGCAGGGCCAAAACAGCCCGCCGCGCTCAGCGACGGGCGAGGGAGCTAACCGGATGCTAGCTGACGACCTCACGCCCCGCGACGATTGCGACGCGGGCGTTCGGATCGCGCGGGGCGCGGGATGCAGTGATCAAAGGTTCGGCAGCGGGGGCCGACTCAGCGGCGGCCACGGTGACAGCCGTCAACGCAGCCACGGCAGCGAGGTGAGTGGCGGGATCGGCCGCGTTTAGCACGGCGACCGCCCGGCGGTGCTCAGCGAGCAAGTCAGCCGTACCCAGCACGTTCAGCGTGCGGTAGGTCTGCTGCCGGCCAGCGGGTCAACCGCGCTGCGCCCCAGGCGTTGCGGGCCGCCAGCCCGCTCGTCCAAGGTGCGCACGTGCGAGTTGCGACGGGTAAGAGTCTGCATCGGTCCGGTCACCTCCTCGGCGCGTCTGGTCGGTTCGTTAGTGGGGACCGTACAGGCCCCCGGTTGGTCGCTGACAAGAACTCTACGCCAGCGTGCGCCCCGGTGCGCCAAGAACTTTCGCCGTGCGCCCCGCGACGCCGAATCGTGTTGCTGGACATGGCAACTCACCCTCCCAAACACGCGTATGGGGTTTTCCCGGGCGTTTGAACGCGTCTCAGTGCCGTTGCCCAGACCGGCCTGGAACTCTGGCGAGGATCGCGTAGGCGTGATCGGAGGGTCAGCGCGCGGCTGGTCGGTGAGCGGGTCAGGCTTGGGGGAGTGAGTTGGGTGGGACTACTCGACTGCAAGGTCTTTGCGGATGGCACGCACGTATGCGTCGCGGGCGGTCTCAAGATCGCGAATCTGCGCGCTGAGGTCATCCATGCCCACGTGGCGCTCGGCGAAGGCGTGCGCTTTGCTGCGGACAGCGTCGACTGCATCGATGACTTTCCTGTCGCCGAACATCTCGATGGGCGCACTGAACGGAGTTAGTCCGCCGTCGAAGAACTCGTCATTCGGGTGTGGCTCAGGCTCTTCGCGGAAGTTCGCGTTGTTGAGTGTCCACAGCAGACCGTCTGTGCGAGTCAAGAAGTTTTGGTAGGCGCCCAATCGCTGGTCCCGCACCCATCCCTGATGCGCGCGGCGGTCGGAGAGGGTGCCAGCGGCAATCTGTGCGAACCCGCCAAGGATCGCACCAACAATCACACCGACCAGTGCCCAGACCTCTGTGCTCATCCCAAGAGTCTGCCAGCGCGGGCCGGTGTGGAGAAGACCCCGCGAAATCCCCTCCAGAACTGCCACGCCCCGGCGATTCGGCGCGCGTCGAGGCGAGCCGGAATCCATTGTGCAGCAGACAGTTTCGGCGCTCCCCGGTGCGAGGGGGCGCAAACGGAAACAGTGGCGACTCAGGGGCAGCCCCGGCTCATAATCCGTCGGTCCTGGGTTCAAGCCCCAGCCGCCCTACTCACCTTCGATGCTTGCCCCGGTCCTCAAGTGTCTGAGACTCTCAGGCATGGACATCTCTAAGGGGTTGGCAGGCGCGGCCGACGCGGCCGCCCGCGGACACGGCGCGTTACCCCAGCGGGCTCTGCCCGATGCGGTGGCCGACCCGTCCCACGCCCTCGTGGTGCAGACGAACTCGTTGGCTATTCCGAGCACGACAGCGAGGACTCCGGCGCCAGCGACTCAAGACGTTGATCTGTCCCTCTACGAGCCCATCGCCGGACCGCGAGTCCACCAGGTAGGCAAGGGTCTGATGGTTCTGCTCGGGGCGCTTGCCGCGCTGCTGATCGTCGGTTTTGGCGTCGTCCTGTTCGCGTCCGGGGTGCCCGACACGATCAGTGAGTTCTTCAAGTAGAGCCGGCCACCGACGCCGTCTCCTGGGATCGGATGTCGGCAGCGGCAGTCTCCTGACGATCGCGACAGAGGCGCTAGTTTGATGCTGTGGGTACCTCGTCGGGCAAGGACATGGTCACCGAACTATTGCCGCTTCTCGGGCGATCAATGCAAATCGGCTTCAACGTCTTCGACGTGATGCGCCACGGCAGCCACGAGAAGCAGCTCTCCAACGTGTTCGCCTGGTTGCTGAATCCTGACCTGAAGGCAACGCACGGTCTGAAGAACCTGCCCCAGCAGATTTTCCTCTCGGAGATCAACCGCGGGCTTCCGGGTGCACGGCAGTTTCGGAAGACGTTCGAGATCGTCGTCCAGGAGCTCAACACGGCCGATGACGGCAACCCCTGGGACATCGCCGACATCGTTCTGGAGAACGACACCGAACGCGTCGTGATCGAGAACTACTACACCTCCGATGGTCACGGCCACAGCTACGCCGGCTACCTGGCGCACGCGGAGAGGGACGGCAAGCGTGGCGCGGTGGTCCTGCTCTGCCGGGACCAGGACAGCTCTCTGCAGAGCGATGGTTGGGAGAACGCCCACGTGGTCACCTACGGCGCCGTCGTGACGGAACTGCATCGGACTCTGTCGACCAACCATGGCTACCAGCGCGACCATCCCGACGCCTATTCCTTTATCGACCAGATGTACCGACGATTCGTAAAGGGCAGAGGACGCGTGGAAGACCGCCAACTTCTGGAGTTCATGACCGCTATGTGTGCAACGGGAGCCGCAGGCCGATATGCGCGGCAGGCACAGCAAGCAGCAGCTGAGGAGTTCGGCGACGCTATCCGAGACCAGGCCATCGAACGCTTCGGCGAAGGCCGAGAAGTTCTACAGCGAGTGAAGAACAAACTGAGGAGTTACAGCGAGCAAGTGCTGGGTCCTGCTCTGAACGAAACGTTCGGCGACGACTTCGTCCGCGGAGTCTCCGCGAACTACCGGTATAGCTACCAGTGGACTATCAACTTCGATGTTGACAGTGAGGGCGAGGGAAACAGCGAGGCCCCGCTGCAGCTGAAGTTCGGACCGTCCGCCTGGTTCGCCAACGAGAAGGACTCGGCGTCATGGAAGCGAGTGGTCGAGGATCCTGACTACTCTCGGGTGTTCATCACGCGGGCCAGCCGCTATGAAATCCGCCAGACGTCGGTCTCCCTCGCCGAAGTCCTCGACGGCCTACCGGCCAACGACCGCCGGTTGCACGACGCGATCATCGACCTGTGGCGGAGTCCGGGCGACGAGATGCACTGAAGAATCACAGCACCGGACAATCGCTCGGACGCCTTCCGGACCGCGAGTCCACCAGGTAGCCAAGAGTCTGATGGTCCTGCTCGGAGCGCTCGCCGCGCTGCTGATCGTCGGTTTCGGCGTCGTCCTTTTCGCGTCTGGAGTGCCCGACACAATCAGTGAGTTCTTCAAGTAGAACTGGCCGCTAGGCCTGGCCCGCGACGCCGGTCGGGTCGGTGCTCACGTATCTCATCGACACGGTTACGAATTCTGAGCGTGACGGCTCCCGCGGGTCTGGGGCAAGCCCATACAGCGCCGATCTGCACCGGGTGCGCCGGAGTCCAGGACGTCGCCCCAGCCACCCTCACGTCCACAGTCACAGTGCTCTGGCTGAAACCCACTGCAACGTAGTGGTCTGGGCGCAGGACAAGTTCGTAGGAGAACAGTTCCTCCGGCGGATCGCACCACGACTCATCGGCGCTCGTCGTCAGGTCGTTGGGAAAGCCGAGGCGATAGTTCCCCGAACCATCGACCTCCAGGACCACACCGGTATCGCCGACCGCAGCGCGGCGAACCAAGCGGGCCACGGCGGCTACTGGCTCGCGCTCAGCCCGGAGTGGATCACGCACGAGGACGTGGCACCGGACGCCGGGAAAGCGTTGGCCAAGGCACGCGCGATCCGCTCAGCGCGCTCCCGATAGCCGTGGCTGGTGTAGTGGATCTTGTCCGCCGGCTGGTACCAGCTGGTCTGCACCTCGCTGCGCCAGTCGAAGACCCGCAGGTTCGGGTACTTCTGGCAGGCCGCGATCAGCGCGCTCGACAGGGCCGGGAAGTTGGCATCGGTGTACGGACCCGAGGTGCGCAGCGTGCGACTGGTCAGCCACATCACCGGATTCGACCCGGCGTGTTGCATCATCAGGTCGATTCGCATGGACATCGGGCCGGCGCCGCCGACACTCATATTGGCCAGGTCGTTGTTGCCGATCGCCAGCACGTAACAGCCCTGGTAACCCTGCTTCTCGAACTTCTCGATCGCATCCAGGGAGTTCGGCTGGTTGTTCCAGTGCTCGATGATTGCCCGGGCACCGGAGATGTCGGTCGTGACGTTCTTGACTCCGACATCCTTGTACTGCGCATCGACGTCCCACGCCGGATTCTTCAGGAATCCGCCGGATGCGACCAGGCCGTCCGAGGTCGAATCCCCGATGTGCACCACCGAGGTGCACGACGTCTGCGGATACGGCACGGCGGCGGTGCTGGCTGTCCCCGTCGCGGTCGAGGAAGCCGACGGCGACCCTGACGCCGTGGCGGAGGTCGTAGACGACGGCGTGCTCGAGGTGCTGGTCGCCGAAGGCGACGAGACCGACGATGACGATGCCGACGACGAGACTGATGAGGACCGAGCAGACGATGTAGTGGACGTCGTCGACGTTGACGATGGTGCCGCCGACGTCCCGCCGCCACAGGCGCTCAGTCCCAGGGCCGCCACGGCGAGGACGGCACCAGAGCCGACCATCGACGTACGCCGAGTCACGCCTTTCCGGGTAACCGCCGTGTTCACTGGTTGGCCTTCAAACCCGAGTACACCAGGCAGGTTGAGGCTGGTTTGCCGTCCTTGGGGAAGGCGTTCGCCAAGGCGAGGGCGATGCGCTTGGCCCGCTCCTGGTAGCCCTTGGTCGTGTAGTGGATCTTGTCGTCGGGCAGGTACCAACTGGTCTGGACCTCACTGCGCCAGTCGAAGACGCGCAGGTTCGGCCACCGCTTGCAGGCGTTCTGCAGCGCTGTCGACAACGCGGGAAAGCCCTCGTCGCGGTAGGGGCCGACCGTGCGCAACGTGCGGCTGGTCAGCCACAGGGTCGGTTGGTTGTTGGTGTGCTTCATGACCATGTCGATGCGCTGGTCGAGAGAGTACGCAGCGCCGACGGACAGGTTCGCGACGTCGTTGTTGCCCAGGGCGATGACGTAGCAGCCCTTGTACCCGCTCTTCTGGAACTTCTCGATCGCGTCCTCACCGTTGGGCTGGTTGTTCCAGTGCTCCACGATGGCCCGGGCCCCGGAAATGTCCTCCTTGACCGTGGTGACGCCGACTTTCTTGTATTGCGCCGTGATCCGGTCGGCGGCATTCGGCAACGAGGCAGGGGACTCAAGTCCGATCGACGTGGAGTCACCGATGTGCGCAACCGACGTGCATGAGGTCTTGCCCGGGATGCCGTTCTTGACCGGTTTGCCGGTCTTCGTCGGGGGAGGGGTGTTGATCGCTCCCGGTTTGTCCGGCCCAGGGTCCGCAACCGCAGCGCCGCGGCCGAGTGCGGAAGCGCTGCCCAGCCCGACACTGGCGACCAGGCCGAGGGCGGCGAAGCCGGACACGATGACGGGCACGGCGCGCCGACGACCCTCGGCGTTGGCTGGCCGTTTGAACGCGGCGCGGAAACCGTTGCGCCGGATCGGGTCCTCCAGCAGGGTCCAACTCAGGGCCGACAGGATCAGCGTGATGGCCACCTGGCCGATGCCCACCAGCACCGCATGTGCGTCGATCCAACTCTGCGGGGTGAAGTAGATGACCGGCAGGTGCCACAGGTAGATGCCGTAGGAGCGCTCGCCGATCCACCGGAACGGCTGCGCACCGAGCAGGTTGCGCACGATCATCGAGCCGGGGTGGATGGCGCTGATGACCAGGATCGCGGTCAGCAACGACTGCGCGAGGATGCCCCAGGAGTACAGGGATTGCGGGTGCGAACCGCTGAAGTAGATGATCCAGCCCAAGCCGACCAGGCTGGCCAGACCCAGGATGTCCACCGGCACCTTCCAGGCACCCTGGGTCGCCCGGAAGGGTCGTTCGAAGAGCACGATGGCGAAGATGGCGCCGATGAGCAGGCCGCCGGCCCGGGTGTCGGTGCCTTCGTAGGCACGCGTGGTGCTCCACAACGCGGGCATCACATCAGCCGGCCGGATCGAGAATTTGTAGAGCAGCACGAAGCTGATCGCCGACAACACACCCGTTGCGACGGCCACGACGCGCAGGTTGCCGCGGAAGAGCACGATCATGCCGATCAGCAGCAACGGCCAGACGAAGTAGAACTGCTCCTCGACGGACAGTGACCACAGGTGATCCAGTGGGCCACCGTTACCGGCGGTGATCGCGAAGTAGTCTCCGCCCGCGGCGATCGTGTGCCAGTTGGCCACGTAGAACAGCCCGGCCAGGCCGTTGCCGACCGTGGCGCCGAGGTTGTCCCGGTCGGCAATGAGCGTGGCCACGATCACGACCGCAATCACCAGGACGACCGCCGGGAACAGGCGCCTTGCCCGGCGCAGGTAGAAACCGACCAGTCCCACTGAATTGGTGCGCGCCCAGGCGCGCAACAGAATCGTGGTGATCAAGAAGCCGCTGAGGGTGAAGAAGATGCCAACCCCGAGCAGGCCGCCGGACAGTCCGGGGACGTTGAGGTGGTAGAGCACCACCGCAGCCACCGCGATGGCGCGGATGCCGTCGAGGCCGGGTAGATAGGTGTCCTTGGCGGATACTGGGCGTGGCACTCGCTGGGGCTCCTGTAGCTCCGGAAACACGCAGCAACAGGGATCGTGCTGCCGCAAACCGGCGAGGTCGCTCCGCGTCCGGGACCACCTCGTTGTATTCCGATCCCGGCCAGTGTAAATGGCCCGCCGGAATCCGCCGCGCTGTTGGTTGCGGCGCGTCGAAGGCGGTAACGCCGTTGCCCTGTGTCAGCGCCGATAGCATCAGGGCATGTCGACAAACTCGCTCGGTCTTGGCGCAGCCGCCCGCAACACCGCGCTCAAACTCGAATACCCGATGTCCCTGGCCACCTACGCCACCTACCCGGAGGCGCAGAAGGCGGTCGACCTGCTCTCGGACAAGCAGTTCCCGGTGGAGAACTGCTTGATCGTCGGCTCCGATCTGAAGCAGATCGAGCGGGTCACCGGCCGACTCAACTGGAGCAAAGTCATCACCGCCGGCATCCTGTCGGGAGCCTGGTTCGGTCTGTTCATCGGCCTGATCTTCTCGCTGTTCGTCAAGAACATCACCGTCTGGCAGGTCGTGATCTACACCGCCCTTTGGGGTGCCGTGTTCGGTCTGATCTGGTCGGCGATCGGCTACGGGTTCACCCGCGGCCAGCGTGACTTCAGCTCCGTCAGCGCCATTGTCCCGAGCAGCTTCGAGTTGCTGGTCGAGCACAAGTTCGCCCAGCAGGCGGGCACGTTGCTCGACGAGGCGGGCCTGCGGGGACAGTCGGCGGGCACCCCCGTGCTGCCGAGCACACCGGCGGCGCCCAGCACCCCCACCGATCCGCCGGCCGCGCCGCCCACCGCGTAGGAGCGTCAGAATCGCATCGCCCAGGAGCACCAGTGGCTGTTGTGACCACTGGTGCTCCTGTGGCGTGTGGGGCACAATGGGGGAGTCCTTCACTGTTCGAGGCGTAGGGGAAGACGTCCTCGGTCCCGTGAAGGAGGCAGGTTATGTCGGCATCGCGCACGCGCGCCGTCGCTCGGGGTGTGGTGTTCATCCACTCCACCCCGGTTTCGTTGTGCCCGCATATCGGCTGGGCCTTGGAGAGCGTCCTGGGTCAGCCGGTCCATCTGGAATGGACCAAACAACCGGTGTCGCCCGGGTCGGTCCGCACCGAGTTCTCCTGGGCCGCCGAGCCCGGCACGGGCGCGCGGCTGACCACTGCGCTGCGGGGCTGGGAGGGCGTGCGCTACGAAGTCACCGAGGAGCCGACACCGGGATGCGATGGTTCGCGCTGGGCCAGCACGCCCGATCTCGGCATCCATCACACCTGGACCAACGCCTCCGGGGACGCCGTCGTCAACGAGGATCGGTTGCGGTCGGTGGTGATCGCCAGTGGCGGGGACCCCGAGCGGTTCCGGGCCGAGGTGGCCGAGTTGCTGGGCACGGCCTGGGACCAGGAACTCGAACCCTTCCGCTACGCCGGGGACGGCGCGACCGTCCGCTGGCTGCACCGCGTCTCCTGAACAAGCGCACTGCGCTCAGCGGGGTACTGCTCGCGCTGCTGATCGCCGTACTTTCGACCTGGGCTCCAGCCTCCGCCGCTAGCCAGGCGAGTACGACGACCGACAGCCAGGCGCAACAACTCGCCGACCGCTACGCGCCGGTGTTGGTCGTCCGCAAGCACACCACCCCCTGCGGCGACGGCGAGCCGTATCTGCCGATCTCGGTGGACGCGGTGCTCGGCCGCCAGGACGTCACCCTGCGCACGCCACACGGCACCATCGACGCGCCGACCGCCAGTCAGCTGGCGACGGCGGGTCCGGACAGTTATCTCGATCTGCCCGGTAACGCACTGCGGCCCGGGTGCAGTTACGAGAAGTGGTACGACCAGATTCGCGAGGGTCACAGCCCGAGCATCTACGCGCGCGTGGTCACCGACCAGGGCCACGTCGTCGTGCAGTACTGGTTCTACTACGTCTACAACGACTGGAACGACCGGCACGAGAGCGACTGGGAGATGATCCAGGTCGACTTCGATGTGCCAACGGTCGCGGCGGCGCTGCGCACCGAGCCGGTCCAGACGGCGTACGCCCAGCATGAGGGTTCCGAGGTCGCCGACTGGGGTGAGGACAAGCTGCGCCTGGTCGATGGCACCCATCCGGTGGTCTACCCCGGCCAGGGTTCGCACGCGTCGTACTACAGCCAGGAGCACTGGCTCGGCCGCGGCGCAGCGACCGGGTTCGGTTGCGACAACACCACGGCCCCGGGCACTCAGATCCGTCCCCAGGTGATCCTGCTTCCCAGCACGGTGCCGACCGACCCGAACGATCCGTTCGCCTGGCTGGCGTTCACCGGGCACTGGGGTGAGAAGCAACCGACCTTCAACAACGGACCGACCGGTCCGGCGACCAAGACCCAATGGAGTACGCCGATCGCCTGGGTCGACGACGAAGGTCGCCCGGCGTCGGTCGACCTTCCGCAAGTGCCGACCATGGCGACGACCGCTTTCTGCGGGATGGTGTCCCAGGGCTCGACGCTGTTCCTGAAGCTCCTGGCCCAGCCCGTGCTGACCGGAGGCCTGATCCTGGCCGCTGTGGCGCTGGCCATCTGGTTGGCAGCGCGCACCAAGTGGCGGCGCAGTGCACCCGGGACCGTTGACCGCGAGCGGAGCGTCGGCCAGATCCTGGCGGCGATGTTCGCGATCGCGTGGCGGTTGACGGCGCAACTGCTGCCGGTCGCGGGGGTGCTCTTCGTGAGCACCTACATCGTGCGGACCCTGACCCGTCTGGCCATCCACATCGGACCGAAGGGCACCATCACCGACCTGGATCCAGGGGTGAACGCCTGGTGGACCTGGGTGATCGCTGGCATCGGATGGGTGCTGGTCGCGATCATCGACGCGGTCTGTGCCGCCATCGTTCTCGATCTGCTGGAGCAACTGCGCGACGGTCACACGCCTGATGTGCGGGCCGCCGCCCGCGAGGTCAACGAGCACCGGACACCGGTCTACGTCTTCCTGGTGACGGTGCTGCTGGTCGGGACCGCGTTCATCACCTTCTGGCTCGCGCCGCTCGCACTGGTGATGCTCACGCTGTGGTCGGTGGCGATGGCCGCTGCGGCGGTGGAGGAGCGGCCACTGCGGGCCGCGTTCAAGCGCAGCGCGCAACTGGTCCGCACGCGACCGGTGAAGTCAGCGATCGTCGCGATGTTGCTGGTCCTCACCGCCGCCGGGGTGGGCCCGGTCATCGGCGGGGCACTGTTGTTGCTGACCGGCTGGCCGATCTGGATCGAGGATCTGATCGGCGGCCTGATGACCGCGGTGGTGATTCCCGCCGCGGTCATCGGCCTGGGTCTGCTCTTCTTCGATCTGCGCCGGCGCGCTGACCAGACGCAGTGATTCGCTCAGAGCGGGATGTTGCCGTGCTGTCCCCGTTGCGCCGGCGCGGCAGCCAACGCGGCTGCAACTGAGGTGCGGGTAGCCGAGGGCTCGACGACCTCGTCGATGACGCCGATCTCGAGGGCACGGGTGAGTCCGCCGGCGAGGACAGCGTGCTCTGCAGCGAGTTGGTTCTCCATCTCGGTGCGTTCCTCGCCTTCGGTCTCCGCGAGGCGACGACGGTGCAGAATCCGGACCGCAGCGACGTGACCCATGACGGCCAACTCGGCACCGGGCCACGCGAATACCTTTGTCGCACCGAGCGATTTGGCGTTCATCGCGATGTACGCGCCGCCGTACGCCTTGCGGGTCACGACCGTCACCCGCGGGACCACACACTCAGCGAACGCGTGCAGCAACTTGGCCCCACGGCGTACGACACCATCCCACTCCTGGCCCACGCCGGGTAGGTACCCGGGCACGTCGACCAGAACGATCAGGGGCACACCGAATGCGTCGCACATCCGCACGAACCGCGCGGCCTTCTCCGCCGACGAGGCATCAAGGCAGCCGCCGAGGCGGATCGGGTTGTTCGCCACGACACCGACGGTGCGCCCGCCCACACGACCAAGGGCGGTGGTGACGTTGGGGGCCCATCGGGGATGCAGTTCGACGCTGGTCTGCGGGTCGTCGAGGAGCTGCTCCACCAGCGGGTGCACGTCATACGCGCGCTTGGCGGATTCCGGCAGCAACGCGGCGAGGTCGCGGTCTTCGACCGAACCCCAATCACCCTGTGCGCCGAGCAGATTCGTGATCAGGCGACCGCGCTCGTAGGCCTGCTCCGAGGAGTCGGTGACGACATGGACCACACCCGAGCGCCGACCGTGCGGTTCCGGGCCGCCGAGCCGCAGGGCGTCGACGTCCTCGCCGGTCACCGAACGCACGACGTCGGGACCGGTGACGAAGATACGTCCCTCCGCCGCCAGGATGACGATGTCGGTCAGGGCCGGCCCGTAGGCGGCGCCGCCGGCTGCGGGACCGATCACGACGGAGATCTGCGGGATCTTCCCGGAGGCGCGGGTCATGATCGCGAAGACGTGGCCGACGGCGTCCAAGGACAGGACGCCCTCGGCCAGCCGGGCTCCACCGGAGTGCCACAGCCCGACGACCGGCACCTCGTCGGCCAATGCCCGCTCGTACGCCGCGACGATGACCTTGCAGCCAGCGTCACCCATCGCGCCACCCTGGATGGTCGCATCCGTAGCGAACGCGACCGCGGCCGCGCCATCGACCAGGCCGCGGGCCGCGAGGGCGCCGCTGGAGTCCTGCTCGGTAATCAGCTCGACAGTGCCAGGGTCGAAGAAGCTTTCCAGCCGCAGCAACGGGTTGCGCGGATCGTCGGCCGCGATGGTCCGTGCGCGGGCATGCGCCTCGCTGGAGGCGAGAGACGGTTGTCGGGTCACGAGACACTCCTGAGGACGGACGCCACGTTGTGACCGCCGAACCCGAACGAGTTGTTCAGCGCGGCCGTGGTGTCGGGCAACTTCCGGTGGTCGCCACGGACAACGTCGAGATCGACTGCAGGGTCGAGGTTTTCGATGTTGGTGGTGGCAGGGATGAGCCGGTGATAGATGCTCTGGATGGTGATGAGGGTCTCCAGGGCTCCCGCGGCGCCGAGCAGGTGGCCGGTCATCGACTTGGTCGCGGTCACGGGCATCGAATCGGCGGCGCTGCCGAACGCGCGTCGGATCGCCGCCACCTCAGCGACGTCACCGACGGGAGTCGAGGTGGCGTGCGCGTTGATGTGGTGGATGTCGGCGGGGGTCAGACCCGCCAACTCAACCGCCTCGAACATCGCGCGGGACGCACCGGCACCCTCAGGTTCCGGAGCCGTGATGTGATGCGCGTCCGCGGACATCCCGACCGAGGCGAACTCGGCGTAGATCCGGGCGCCCCGGGCGACCGCGTGCTCGTACTTCTCCAGCACGATCACCGCCGCACCCTCGCCCATCACGAATCCGTCGCGGTCGGTGTCATAGGGACGTGACGCGTGGGCAGGGTCGTCGTTGCGGGTCGACAGGGCTTGCATGGAAGCGAAGCCCGCCAGCGGAAGAGCGTGGATCGCGGCCTCGGCGCCACCAGCGACGACGACGTCGGCCCGACCCTCGCGGATCATGTCCGCCGCGTAACCCATCGCCTCGGCACCGGAGGCGCAGGCCGACACCGTGGTGTGGGCGCCGGCGCGGGCTCCGAGATCGAGCGAAACGCTGCCGGAGGCCGCATTCGGCATCAGCATCGGAACCGTCAACGGGTAGACCCGGCGCGGCCCCTTCTCCTTCAGCACGTCGTACTGGGCCAGCAGGCTGTGCACGCCGCCGATCCCGGTACCGATGGCGACGGCCAGCCGCTCGGGTTCGACATCGGGGCTGCCCGCGTCCTGCCAGGCTTCGCGCGAGGCGATCATGGCGTACTGCGCGAACGGGTCCAGCCGCCGCGTCTCCACCTTCGCCAGCCGCTCGGCCGGGTCCTGCTTCAACGACGCGGCGAAGGTCACCGGCAACTCGTACTGTGCCACCCAGTCCTGGGTGAGAGTCCGTGCGCCGCTGACCCCCGCCAGCAGCGCATCCCAGGTCGCGGGCGCGGTCTCCCCGATCGGGGTGGTCGCGCCGAGCCCCGTGACAACGATGCGCTGCGTCGAGGGCATCAGGCCTGAGCCTGCTGGATGAAGGAGATCGCGTCGCCGACGGTGTTGAGGTTCTTGACCTCGTCGTCGGGAATGCGCACGCCGAACTTCTCCTCGGCGTTGACCACGATGGTCATCATCGACAGCGAGTCGATGTCGAGGTCGTCGGTGAAGGACTTCTCGGGCTGGACCTGCGCGGTGTCGACACCGGTCTCTTCGTTCACGATGTCGGCAAGGCCGGCGAGGATTTCCTGGTCGCTGAGCGCCATCTGAGTGTCTCCTATGGGTTGTGGACGTTTACCTGGAACCGCCAGGTGCGGGGGATCAGGGGAGTACGACGACCTGGGCCGCGTAGGACAACCCGGCACCGAAGCCGATCTGCAGGGCGAGGCCGCCGTGCGGCGCCTCCCCTTCGCGCAGCATGCGCTCGGCGGCCAGGGGTATCGAGGCTGCCGAGGTGTTGCCGGTCTGGGCGATATCGCGGGCGACCGCGATGTCGGCGGGCAGGTGCAGTTGTTTGATCATCGCGTCGATGATCCGCATGTTCGCCTGGTGGGGGATGAAGGCGTCCAGGTCCTCGGCGCGGATGCCGGCCTTGTCGATCGCCTGCTGTGCGACCGGAGCCATCGACCACACCGCCCAGCGGAAGACCGAGGGTCCGGCCATGCTCATCGTGGACGGGTCGAGTCCGTCCTCGGACGCTGCGCTGTGGTCGCGGATGTCCCAGTACGACTCCCGCTGCCGGATCACGTCCCACTGCTGTCCGTCCGAGCCCCACACGGTGGGTCCGATACCGACGCTCCCGGAGGGTCCGATGAGCGCGGCTCCAGCGCCGTCGCCGAAGATGAACGCTGATCCTCGGTCGTGCGGGTCGACCAGTGAGGACAGCTTCTCGGCGCCGACGACCAGGACGTATTCCGCGCTGCCGCCGCGCACCATGTCCCCGGCCATCGCAACGGCGTGGCAGTAGCCGGCACAGGCGGCCGAGATGTCGAAGGCGGCGGCGTCCACACAGCCGAGGCGGTCGGCGACCAGCGGGGCGGCGGCGGGCGTCTGGAACGGGTGGGTGATCGTCGCGACGATGACAGCGCTGACCTGCTCGGGCCGGACACCGGCCTGCTCGAGGGCGGCGACGGACGCTGGCACCGACATGTCGACGACCGTCTCGTCCGGGGCCGCCCAGTGGCGGGTCACGATGCCCGAGCGTTCCCGGATCCACTGGTCGCTGGAGTCGATCCAGGTGCACACCTCAGCGTTGTCGATGACGCGCTGCGGCCGGTATCCACCGAGGCCGAGGATCGCCGCGTGGCGGGCGCCCTGCGGCTCGACGAGTTGACCAGTTCCCTTGGGCTGCATCACAGTTCGCTCGTTTCGGGGTGCAGTCGGAGCAACACCTGACCGGGGGACACCGGGTCGCCTTCTTCTGCGAGCCGTTCGATGACCGTGCCACCGTGCGGGGCGGTGACCGGGGTCGAGGAGCGGGGGGTCGAGACAGTTGCCACGACGGCGCCAGCCCGGACGTTCGCGCCGGTCTGCAGTTCGGCGTACTCGACGATGCCCTTGGCGGGAGCGACGATCAGCCGCCACGCCGGATCGAAGCTGCTACGCGGTTCACCGTGCTCACGCACCATTCGGTGCGCTGCCTCCAGGTCGTCGGGGGTCTTCAGGGCGAGGGTCTCCACACCGGGCATGCCGCGCTTGGCCAGCCCGGCGAGGGTGCCGGCCGGCGGGATCTCGATCAGGCCGGTGACGCCCATCTCGGTCATCGTGCGCATCGTGAGGTCCCAGCGCACCGGGCTGCTGACCTGCTGGACGAGGCGACGCAGCAGGTCGCGGCTGTCGTGGACGACGTGGCCGTCCTTGTTGCTCACCACGGGGACGCGCGCATCGTGGGTGGAGATGGCGCGCGCGTAGCGGGCGAGGTGCTCGACGGCCGGCGCCATGTGCTGGGTGTGGAACGCTCCGGCCACGCTCAACGGCACCACCCGGACCTTGGCGGGCAGGTGCTGGGGCAGCGCGGCGAGTTGGTCGAGCGTGCCGGCGGCCACGACCTGGCCGGCGCCGTTGCGGTTGGCCGCGGTCAGGCCGGCGGCCTCGATCGCGGCGTCCACCTGCTCGGGGTCGCCGCCGACGACGGCGCTCATACCGGTGGGGGTGACGGCGGAGGCAGCCGCCATGGCCCGGCCACGTTCGCGAACGAAGACCATCGCCTGCTCGGCGGTGAGTACGCCGGCCGCGGCCAGGGCGGTGATCTCCCCGACCGAGTGGCCGGCACCGACCCCGGTGACCCGGAATCCGTCGGAGGGATGCTCGAACAGGGCGAGCGCGGCAACCAACCCTGCGCCGACGATCAGCGGCTGCGCGACGGCCGTGTCGCGGATGGTGTCCGCATCGGAGGAGATGCCGTGTTCGACCAGGTCGACATCGGCGACGGCACCCAGCCAGCCCAACCGGTCCCGGAAGCCGGGCAGTTCCAACCAGGGAGCAAGGAAGCCGGGGGTTTGCGCACCCTGGCCGGGGCAGACAATCGCAAGCACGATCTCTACCCTGCCGAGGTGACCCCGCGATCAGCGACCGGTGACACCATGAGATTCGTCCGACGAATCTGTGGGGTTCCTACAAAGCCGCTCAGCGCTCGTCCCAGGCGGCGAAGGCAAACGCGATCCGGACCACGAAGGCCTCCCGCACATCGGTGAGGTCGTAACCGGTGGCCTCGGCGAACTGTCCGAGGCGGTAGCGCACGGTGTTGGCGTGCACGAAGAGCGCTCGCGCGGTGGCTTCCAGGCTGGGCTGGGCCAGGAAGCCGAGAGCGGTTTCGCGAAGGGCGTCTCGGTCGCGCAGCGGGCGCAGCACCCGATCCACCAGGGTGCGGCGGGCGTGGCTGTCGCCGTGCAGGGCACGTTCGGCCAGCAATTCGTCGGCCGGACACAGCCGCGGTGCGTCCGGCCAGGCGGGAGCAGCACCGTAGCCCGACAGGGCGGCCCGGGCGCTGCGGCCGGCGGCGAAGACGTGCGGGACGGTCGGCCCGAGCACGATCGGCCCGGGCGCCCAGTGCTCGGTCAACGGCTGGAGCTGGGCGAGGGGGTCGGTGACCCCGCCGATGATCGCGATCAGCGTGCGGCCCTGCACCGACACCAGTGAGTCGAGGTCAGCCCGGCGGGTATCGCGCCGCAGACCGTCCACGATCGCACTGTGGGCACCACTGGGTGCGCGGCCGACCGCGACCAGGACGTGGTGCACCTCATCCCAGCCGAGAGCGGCCACCCGCGAGCGGAGCGCTTCATCGGCCTCTGCGCGCAACACGGCGTCGATGACGTGCGCCTCCAGCCGGGCGTCCCAGGCGCCGCGCGCCTCCGCAGCCTGGGCGTAGACGGTCGCCGCCGCGAACGCGATCTCCCGCGAATAGATCAGGACTGCTTCGCGCAGCTCAACGCGGTCGGCGTCGTCGGCCAGCAGCGGGACCCGGTCCTCCACGACGCCGATGCTGGTCCGGATCAGATCCAACGTGTGGCTCAGGCTGATCGTCCGCGCCAACTCGGCCGGCGCCGGGTCGAAGATGTCGGTGGCCGAAGACGGCTCGGTCCCGTTGGTGCGGTACCAGTCGATGAAGCCACCGATACCGGCCTGGGCCACCATGCCCACCCAGGAGCGCTCCTCGGCGGACAACTCCCGATACCACGAGTGCTCCGCCTCCATCTGCTGGATCGCGGCGGTCGCCATCGCCCCGGCGGCCCCTTGCAGACGGCGCCAGGTGTGTTCCCGAGTGTTCGATGTGATTGTCATCTCAGCTGCACGATACCGGCCGCTGTTTGTGGATTCCCTCCACAGGACCTCTGTGCGCGCGGGCAGTGTTCACCAGCGGTTCCCTCCCGCGGCACCCTGGTGATGCCTCGACGTCGCGTTGGGCCGGTGAAGTCTGATCATGGTGGCCTACCGGCTGGACGAACCGCCGCTCGTGATCGGTCATCGCGGTGCGAGCGGCTACCGCCCCGAACACACGTTGCCCGCCTACGAACTCGCGGCGCGGCTCGGCGCGGACAGCCTCGAGGCAGACCTGGTGATGACGGCCGACGGCGTGGCGATCTGCCGGCACGAGAACGAACTGTCCCGCACCACGGACGTGGCCGCTCGCCGGGAATTCGCCGATCGGCGTACCTCCCGGGTTGTTGACGGCGTGGAGCGCACCGGTTGGTTCAGCGAGGACTTCACCCTTGCGGAGATCAAGACGTTGTGGGCCGTCGAACGACTACCCCGGTTGCGCCAGGCGAACACGATCTACGAACGCCGCCTGCGGATCCCCACCTTCGATGAGTTGCTGGCGCTGCGGCGTTCGCTCTCGCAGGAGTTGAGCCGCATCGTCGGGGTGAGCCCGGAACTCAAGCACGCGGCGTACTTCCGGGCTCGTGGACTGGATCTGGAGGGCGCCGTGACCCACGCGCTGCGTGATGCCCGCCTCGATGCGCCGAACGCACCGGTCTTCGTGCAGTCCTTCGAACTGACGAGCCTGATCCGGCTACGGGAGGATCTGGGGTTGCGCACCCCGCTGCTGATGCTCACCGAGCGGGAGGGCGCGCCATCGGACTTGGCCGGCACCGCGGACGCGCGCACGTACGCCGATCTGGTGACTCCGCGCGCGCTGCGCCTGATCTCCACGTGGGTCACCGGCATCGGCCCGAGCAAGGACCAGGTGATCGTGCGCCGATCCGACGGGTCCCTGGGCCGGCCCACCGACCTGGTGCGCCATGCGCACGACGTCGGCCTGCGCGTGCACGTGTGGACCTTCCGGACCGAAAACACTTTCCTGCCAGTCGATTTGCGCTCCAGCCGGGTCCCGCAGGAGTTCGGTGACGGACTGGCGGAGCTGGCGATCTTCGCGCGGGCCGGAGTGGATGCCCTGATCACCGACCACCCGGACGTCGCGGTGCACGCCCGGGCGGAGGTGTTCGCCCACGCCGGCTGATCAGGCCCGTCGACGACGCGGCAGCAGCACCGTCGGCACCGGGGAGGTGCGCACGATGCGGGTGGCGGTCGATCCGAGGAACACCCGGGCCAGTGGAGCGTGCTCGCTGGACCCCAAGACCAGCAGGTCGCCGGGCGACCAGTCGAACTGCTCGGTGGTGCGCGACCACCGTGATCCGACGAGCACTCCAACCCGAGAAATCGTCACCCCGGACTGCTCCAGCTCGTCGCTGATGCGTTGCTGGGCCGCCACGGCATCGGCTCGCCAACTGTCGAAGACGCCCTGGTCGGCGAACACCGTCAGGGCCGCCGAGTCACGGACCGCGAAGGTCACCAGAGTCGCCGGCACTGCGAGCCAGTTGCACAACGCGGCGGCTTCGTCGCTCAGGGCCAGGTCGCTGTGCCCTGGTCGCACGGCGAGGACGACCCGTTTGACGGTGTCCTCGCCGGGGCGGTAACCCCGCGGCGCCAGACCCACGGGCAGCGACGAACTGTGCACCAACCGGTCCGATGTGCTGCCAAGACTGATCTGACCCAACGGACCGGACGTCGAGGAACCCACGACCAGCACGCGGGCGCGCCGGGCGTCGCCCTCTCGCTGCAGAATTGCCGGGACCGACCGGCCGCTGCGGACCACCTCGGTCACGGGCAGGTCCGCGGGCAATCGATCTCGCGCAGCCGCCAGCGCTTCGGCGGCGGCTTCCTGGATCCGATGCTGCCATTCGCTGTCGATGCCGGCCGGGTCCCGCATGGCCGGTGACTCCGCCAAGCTCTGGATGATGCAGCACAACACGAGTTCGTCACCGGTGGTCCTCGCCAGTTGCGCGGCGAGGTACAGCCCCGAATTGGTCGAGGGGTGCGGTCCGAACCCGACAACGATGCTCATTGCGGACTTCCCGGGATGGTGCCGTCCTGCGTCAGCTCACCTGCGATGTCGATCTTCGCCAGCCGGGCGTGCTTGCGGCCGTAGGAGAAGTAGACCAGCAGGCCGATGGCCAACCAGACCAGGAAGCGGATCCAGGTCTCGACCGCGAGGCTGGCCATCAGGGCCAGACAGCATGCCGTAGCCAGGATCGGCACCAGCGGCACCAGGGGAGTGCGGAACGGGCGCTTCATGTCCGGCTGGGTCTTGCGCAGGACGATCACCGCGATCGAGACCACCACGAAGGCGAACAACGTTCCGATGCTGACCATCTCGGCCAGCACGCTGATCGGGACGAACCCAGCCAACACAGCCACCGTGCCGATGGTGAGCGCGGTCATCAGCACCGGGGTACCCCACGAGGGGTGCACCTTGCGGAAGATCGGCGGCAGCAGACCGTCACGGGCCAACGCGAAACCGATGCGACCCATGGCGATGATGTCCACCAGGATCACCGAGCTCAGTCCGGCAACGGCCGCGATGCCGATCAGGATGCCGGCCCAGCCGACCCCCACCTGGTGGAAGACGTCGGCGACGGCGTCTGCCTCGGAGAGGTCGCGGTAGTTGACCATTCCGGTCATCACCAGACAGACCCCGACGTACAGCAGGGTGCAGATGCCGAGGGTGCCCAAAAGGCCCAGCGGCATGTCGCGCTCGGGCTTCTTGGTCTCCTCGCCGAGGTTGGCGACCGCCTCGAAACCGGAGTAGGCGAAGAACACCACAGCCGCCGCGACGAGCACGCCGGCGATGCCGAAGTGGCTGGGGGTGACGCCCGTCAGGAACTGCCACAGCGGTGCGGTCAGTTCGGCGCCCGAGGACTTGGCGGGCTGGGCGGGCGGGATGAACGGGACCCAGTTGTGGGTCTTGACGTAGAACGCACCGACCGCGATGACGAAGATGCAGACGATGACCTTGATGGCCACCAGGCCGTTGGTGACCCACTTGCTCTCCCGGATGCCGCGTAGGGCGACGTAGCCGAGCAGCAGGGTGATGAAGATGGCGCCGATGTTGACGACAGATCCTTCTTCGGCGAACCACTTGGACGGCAGGTTGAACACGCCGGCGATATAGCCCGACCAGCCGCGCGCGACCACCGCTGCGCCCAAGGCGAATTCGAGGATCAGATCCCACGCGATGATCCAGGCGAAGATCTCGCCGATCGTCGTGTAGGCGTAGGTGTAGGAACTGCCGGCGGTCGGGACCGCGGCGGCCAGTTCGGCGTAACACAGCGCGGCCAGCAGGGATACGCCACCGGCAATCAGGAAGGAGATGACGATGGCGGGGCCGGCGTTGTTCTTGGCCTGGACACCGGTCAGCGTGAAGATGCCGGTACCGATGACGATGCCGATCCCGAACCCGATCAGGTCCCAGACACCGAGACTTTTGCGCAGACTGCCGCCGTGTTCTTCGGCTGCTTCCGGGTCCTCGTCGTTCTGGTGGATGACGTCGTCGACGCTCTTCTTGCGGGTGATGTCCATCGGTTCCCCTTCGGTTGACGGCCAGAGACCCTGAGATCAGCCGACGTTAGGGGAACTATCCACCGCAGTGGGCTACTCCACCCTTACGGGCGGGGACATGCAGAGCGCGACCAGCGGTCAATGACCGCCGGTCGCGCTCTGCCGGTCGAGCCCGGTTAAGACTCCCCACCCGCGTTGCCGGAGGTGCCTGCAGTGACATCCAACAACCGGTACTTCTCGGCGGCCTGCGCCGCCAGGGCGGGATCGACCTCGCCGCGGCGGCCCAACTCCTGCAGCGTGCGCACCGCCAGCGACGGTCCGTCGATGTGGAAGAACCGCCGCGCCGCGGCGCGGGTGTCGCTGAAGCCGAACCCGTCCGCGCCCAGCGTGACGTAGTCGCCGGGCACCCATTCGCGGATCTGGTCCTGGACGCCGCGCTCCCAGTCCGAGGTCGCCACGACCGGGCCCTGGGTGTCGGCCAGGCGCTGGGTGACGTACGCCGTGCGCGGCTCCTCCTGCGGGTGCAGGAAGTTGTGCTCGTCGCACGCCAGGCCGTCCCGGCGCAGTTCGTTCCAGGACGTCACCGACCAGACGTCGGCCGCGACACCCCAGTCGTCCTTGAGCAGTTCCTGCGCCTCCAGGGCCCACGGCACGCCGACGCCAGAAGCCAGCAACTGCGCCCGCGGCCCGTCGCCGGAGCCTTCGCTGATGCGGTGCATTCCCTTGAGAATGCCCTCCACGTCAACGTTTTCGGGCTCAGCCGGTTGGACCATCGGCTCGTTGTAGACGGTCAGGTAGTAGTACACGTTCTCCGGCTGATCGCCGTACATGCGGCGCAGACCGTCCTTGACGATGTGCGTCAACTCGTAGACGTACGCCGGGTCGTAGGCCACGACGGCCGGGTTGGTCTCCGCGAGCAGATGCGAGTGACCGTCCGCGTGCTGCAGACCTTCACCGGTCAACGTGGTCCGCCCGGCGGTCGCACCGATCAGGAAGCCGCGGGTCATCTGGTCCGCTGCCGCCCACAGGTAGTCCGCGGTCCGCTGGAAGCCGAACATCGAGTAGAAGATGTAGATCGGCACCATGTGGATCCCGTGCGTCGCGTACGACGTGCCCACCGCGGTGAAGGCTGCCGTCGAGCCACCCTCGTTGATCCCCAGGTGCAGGATCTGCCCGTCCACGGCTTCCTTGTAGGACAGCATCAACTCGTGGTCCACCGAGGTGTAGTGCTGGCCGTGCGGGTTATAGATCTTGGCGGTCGGGAAGAACGAGTCCATCCCGAAGGTGCGCGCCTCGTCTGGGATGATCGGCACCACGTGCTTGCCGAACTCCTTGTCGCGCATCAGATCCTTCAGGACCCGCACGAAGCCCATCGTGGTGGCGATCTCCTGCTTGCCAGAGCCCTTCTTACCGATCGCGTACGCCGCGTCGTCCGGCAGTTTGATCGCCGCCGCCCGGGTGCGCCGGTTGGGTAGCCCGCCACCGAGTTTGGCGCGGCGCTCCTTGAGGTACTGGATTGCCGGGTCGTCGTCGCCGGGGTGGTAGTACGGCGGCAGGTAGGGGTCAGCCTCCAAGACCTCGTCGCTGATCGGGATCTTCAACGAGTCCCGGAACTGCTTGAGGTCCTCCAGAGTCATCTTCTTCATCTGGTGGGTGGCGTTGCGCCCGGCGAAGTGGGTGCCCAGGCTGTAGCCCTTGATGGTGTGCGCCAGGATGACCGTCGGCTGACCGACGTGTTCGGTCGCAGCCTTGTACGCGGCGTACACCTTGCGGTAGTCGTGGCCACCGCGCTTGAGCTTCCACCAGATGTCGTCGTCGGACCAGTCTTCGACGAGTTTGCGGGTGCGCGGGTCGCGGCCGAAGAAGTGCTCGCGCACGTAGGCGCCGTCGTTGGCGCGGAACGTCTGGTAGTCACCGTCGGGCGTGGAGTTCATCAGGTTGACCAGGGCGCCGTCGCGGTCGGCGGACAGCAGCGGATCCCAGCCGCGGCCCCAGATGCACTTGATGACGTTCCAGCCGGCGCCCCGGAAGAAGGACTCCAGCTCCTGGATGATCTTGCCGTTGCCGCGCACCGGACCGTCGAGCCGCTGCAGGTTGCAGTTGATGACGAACGTCAGGTTGTCCAGGCCCTCGTTGCCGGCCAATTGGAGTACGCCGCGCGCCTCCGGTTCGTCCATCTCGCCGTCGCCGAGGAAGGCCCAAACCCGTTGCTGGCTGGTGTCTTTGAAGCCCCGGTTGTGCAGGTACTTGTTGAACTGGGCCTGATAGACGGCGTTCATCGGGCCGATGCCCATCGAGACGGTCGGGAACTCCCAGAAGTCCGGCATGTTGCGCGGGTGCGGATAGGAGGGGATGCCCTTGAGCTCACCGTCGACGATGTGTGACTTCTCCTGGCGGAAGCCGTCGAGCTGTTCAGAGGTCAACCGACCCTCGAGGAAGGCGCGGGCGTACATGCCGGGGGAGGCGTGACCCTGGAAGAAGATCTGGTCACCGCCGCCCTCGTGGTCCTTGCCGCGGAAGAAGTGGTTGAAGCCGACTTCGTAGAGGGTCGCGGCGCTGGCGTAGGTGGAGATGTGACCACCGACGCCGATCCCGGGCCGCTGCGCACGGTGCACCATGATGGCGGCGTTCCAGCGCAGCCAGTTGCGGTAGCGCCGCTCGGTCTCCTCATCGCCGGGGAACCACGGCTCGGCCTCCGGGCCGATCGTGTTGACGTAGTCCGTGGCGACCAGCGACGGGACCCCGACCTGCTGCTGACGGGCTCGTTCGAGCAACTTCAGCATCACGTAGCGGGCGCGGTTCTTACCGCCGTGTTCGATGACCTGATCCAGCGATTCCAGCCATTCGCTGGTCTCGTCCGGATCAGTGTCGGGTAGCTGACTCGGAATACCGTTCAGCAGTGGGCCCGGGTTCGCCGGGGTTACAGGGTCAGGTGTCATGAGTGGCTCCTCTCGTGCGACACCGTGAAGAGGCTTCCAACCATCGAAGCACTCCGAGAGTCCAGCGTGCAGGGCCGGGTGGGTTACTCGCCGGTAGTTCCCATTCTTCGGGAAATAGCGGCTCAGGGACCCTTTTCGCGCCGGTCGGGTTGCGAACGCCGGTGATACCTAGTGGACTACGCCCATGGTGAATAACGCCATCGACGTGGCCTTCTGGGAGAAACTGGGATTTGCGGACGGTCAGATCGTCCAGGAGATCGGCTGGGACGAGGACAGCGACGATGATCTACGCGCGGCAATCGAGGACGTCGTCGGCGCGTCCTTGGAGGACGAGGACTTCGACGGGGTCGTGGACGCCGTCATGTTGTGGTGGCGTGACGGCGACGGTGATCTCATCGACGACTGCGTCGACGCACTGACCAACCTGGCCGACAAGGGCTTCGTGTTGCTGTTGGTGCCGAAGGCCGGTCATCCCGACCACGTCGACGCTGCCGACATCCAGGAAGCCGCGCAGACCGCCGGGCTCAAGGTCGGTTCGACCAGCAAGGCCGGCCCGGAGTGGATCGCGGTCAAACTGGTCCAGGCCGGTCAGAGCAAGCAGCGATGAGTCTCGCCGTGGGGGACACCGCTCCCGACTTCACCCTCAAGGACCAGTTCGGTGCGCCGGTCACGTTGTCCGCTGTGCTCAGCACGAAGGCCGCGCTGGTCGTCTTCTATCCGTTCGCCTTCTCCGGCATCTGCACCGGTGAATTGTGCGGGGTCCGTGACGATCTGACCCGCTACCAGAACGACGCGGTGAGTTTCCTGGCGGTCTCCTGCGACCCGATGCCCGCGCTGAAGGCCTGGGGTCAGCAAGAGGGCTACGAGTTCCCGTTGCTGTCGGACTTCTGGCCGCACGGGCAGGTGGCCCGCGACTACGGGGTGTTCCACGAGGAGGCGGGGTTCGCCGTACGCGGATCGTTCCTGATCGACCAGGGCGGGGTGCTGCGCTGGTCAGTGGTCAACGGCCCCGGCGAGGCACGCGATTTCGGCGAAGCAGCGGACGCGATCGCGGGTTTGTAGCGCGGCACTGTAGTCTTGGGCGCCGCCCATCAGGGCCTGTAGCTCAGTTGGTAGAGCACCGCGTTTACACCGCGGGTGTCGTCGGTTCGAACCCGGCCGGGCCCACCCTTTCGATCCGCGTCTGGCTCACCGTGGCGATGCCTGCGGGTATCCGCGGCGGACCGTGCGATCCAGAATCCCCAGGGTGCCCTTCAGATTGGCCTCGGAGATCACCGGGAAGATGCCGGCGTCCCGCCACGTGGGCGCGATCTGCGACCAGTCGTAGAACGAGGTCACGAGGGTCGAATCGCCCTGCGGCTGCAGCGAATATCCGTAGACGTGACCGATCGGTGGGCGCACCGTGCCCAGGATGGTCCACGCGATCAGCGCATCCGGGACGAACTGGGTGATGGTGACCGTCACGTCGTACTCGCCCATGGGCAGGTCGCCCAGGGCCTCGCGGTCCATGTGGACGACGAACTCATCGCCCACGGCGGTCACGCGCTGCCCGTCGGCGCTCATCAGCATCCCGGATGCGTCGATCGCGACGTGCCCCTGCGGGTCGGTCAGCACCGCGAAGATCCGCGATGCCTCGGCCGGGATGGTGCGGGTGACTTCCAAGCGATCGCCCGTAGCCATCAGAAGGTGCCGGTGTCGTTGTAGGTGCCGTCGAGGTTGCCGCTGCTGGCGAGGGTGATCATGCCCACGATGAACAGCACCCACAGCGCGGTGACGATGATGCCGACGATGATCCCGGCCAGCGCCTGACCCGATCCGCCCTGCTGACCGCCCGTGCGGTCGATCTCCCGGCGGGCCAACACGCCCAGGATGACCGCTGGCACCGCGAGGAACGGTCCGAAACAGAAGATGCTGACGATCGCACACACCAGTGAAGCGGTGGCCTTGCCGTTCGTCGGCGCGACCGCGTAGGGCTGGTAGGGCCCGCCAGCGGGGTAGGGGTTGTACGCCGGTCCGGTCTGCGCGGCGTACTGCCCGTACTGCGGCGGCTGCTGCTGGTACTGGGGGTACTGATCCCACGGATTGGGGTACGTCGGATACGGGGACGACGTCGGTGCCGGTGCCGTCGGCGGCGTCGTCGGCACCGCCTGCGTCGCGGCCGGGTCGTAGGCCCACGGGTCTTTCGGATCGGACGGAGTGCTCACGCAGCAATCATGACTCAGGACTGCAGCAGTCCGCAGAAGGCCTCGACGCCTCGTTTGGGCCCGGACACGATCAACTCGTCGGTCGCCTCCAGGGTGGTTTGCGCGCTGGCCTGCTCGAACGCGGCGTCGGCGTGTTTGACGCCCAGGATGGTCACGCCGTACTTGCTCTCGGTGTCCAACTGCCCGAGTTGCCGGCCGGTGATGCGGGGGACGGCTCGGGTGCGAGCGATCGCGAAGTCGTCGTCGAACTGCATGAAGTCGATCATCGCGCCGGTGAGCTTGTGCGCGACGCGTTCGCCCATGTCCGACTCCGGTCGTACGACGTGGTGGGCCCCGACGCGTTCCAGGATGCTGGCGTGTTTGCGGCTGACGGCCTTGGCCCAGATCTCGGTGATCCCGAGTTCGGCCAGGCTGAGCACCGTCATCACGCTCGCCTCCAGATCGCTACCGATCCCGACGACGACGCGGGTGAAGTCGGCGGCACCGATCTGCTGGAGAGCCTCGGTGTCGGTCGAGTCCAGTGCCAGACATTGGGTGAACTCGTTGGCGTAGCGCTGCACGACGGTGGCGTCTTCGTCCACGGCAAGGATCTCGTGGCCCATCGAGGTCAGTGATGAGGCGACCGAGTAGCCGAACCGGCCGAGGCCGATCACCAGCACGGGGTCGACGGTGGGGTTGGAATCCTTGGGCACGGACACTCCTAGCCGATGATCGGCTGCTCTTCGGGCAGCCGGAAGCGGGATTTGCGGCGGCGCATCGCGAACGCGGAGGCTGCGGTAATCGTGCCCACTCGACCGACGAACATCAAGGCGATCACGACCAGCTGGGCGGGAATGCTCAGGTGTGGCGTCAAGCCAGTGGACAACCCCGTCGTGCCGAAGGCCGAGGTGGCCTCGAACGCGGCGTCCGGGAGCGTGCTGTCCGAGAGCAGCAGCAGCGCGAGCGTGCCGCCGACGGCCAGAGCGACGCCGATCAGGGCAATGGACAAGGCGGTGCGGATCGTCTGGGCGCTGATCGCCCGCCGGCCGATCCGCACCTGCTCGTCACCACGGATCTCGGCCAGCACGACGTAGGCCAGCAGGAAGAAGGTGGTCACCTTGATACCGCCGGCGGTACTGGCCGAGCCACCACCGATCAGCATCATCGCCACCGTGACCAGCATGGTCTCCGGTCGCACGTCTCCCCAGTTGAACGTCGCGAGCCCACCGGAGCGTGGCATCACACTGCCCTCCAGGCCGGTCATGATCTTGTGCGGCACGGATTGGGCGCCGATGGTGCCGGCGTTGGTCCACTCGAACCACAAGAAGAGCACCCAGCCGATCGCGACCAGCAGCAGGCTGCCCCACACGGTGAGGCGGGTGTGGATCGTCCAGGTGTCCGGCCGCCGCCACCGGTCCCGCAACTCGGCCAGCACGGGGAAGCCGACGGTGCCGAAGAGCACGGCGAAGGTGATGGTCAGGACGATGATGGGATCTGCGGCGTAGGCCGCCAGGCCGGTCGGTTGCAGGCTGAGGCCGGCGTTGTTGAAGGCCATGACGGAGTCGAAGATCCCGTGCCAGGCGGCGGTCGTGAAGCGGTCGAAGTACGTCATCCGATAGCGGACGACCAGGATGATCGCCGTCACGCCCTGGAAGAACAACGTGGTGAGCAGGATGCGCCGGAACAGCGGCCCGACCTGGCCCAGGCCGGTGACGTGCAGGTCGGTCTGGCTGGCCAGTTTCATCCGAAGGCCGATCCGGCCGCCTACCAGCACGCCCAGCGTGGTCGCGACCAGGATGATCCCGATTCCGCCGAATTCCGCCAGCAGCAGGATCACCAGTTGGCCGGGCCAGGAGAAATGGCTGCCGATGTCGACCGTCGCCAGACCGGTCACCGTGACCGCCGACGTCGCGGTGAAGAACGCCTGCATGAAACTCACCGACGCACCGGGGTCGTGGCACCAGGGCAACAACAGCAGGCCGGTCCCCAACAGGATGAACACGGCGAAGACCAGTGGGACGGCGCGCACCGGGGACAGGAGGGCAGCGGGCACGTGCCAGCGGTCGCGCAGACTCACAGCGGGAACGCTACCGGCGCCGAGCCCTCGGACACGGGAGCGGCGCCGGTAGCGTGGTGCGGGTGGATCAGCCGATCAACTGGGTATTGCCGAAGATCGCGGTCTGGTTGTAGCAGAAGATCGCGTGCTGATCGCTGGGGTCCAGCTTGTTCAGCACGATCTGCGCGACGTTCTTGGAGTAGGGCAGGCTGATGTGCTCGGAACCGTCGTTGGAGCAGACGTTCTGGATCGTGATGTTGTCCACGCTCGCACCAGGTCCGGCGGTGATCGCACCTTGGGTGTAGGGCGTGACCACCTCGTCGTTCTTGGTGAGGATGTTGGTGTATCTGATACCCGGGATGGTTTCCCCGGCGGCGCCGTTGACCTGTTGGTAGAAGGGCGCTTGCGGATTCGGGCTCTGGTCGGCCTGTTGGACGGCCGCGGGCATCTTGATCGCATCCAGCAGATTCATCGCTGGCGTGAACAGTCCGATCGTCTTGCCGAACTCGGTGATCCCGGACAGTGTGCTGGGATGGTTGGACGGTGCGAGGCCGATGACCTGGTCGACCTTGGCCGCACCCCCGATCTTGTTGGCGTAGTAGCGGATCAGGGATCCGCCCTGGCTGTGGCCGATCAGATCGACCTTGGCCGCGCCGGTCTGCGCGAGCACCTGGTCCACGAACGGCGCGATCTGGTTGGCGGACTCGATCATGTCGCCGGTTCCGTTGAGGAATGCGATGCCGGTGGTGTTGCCGTAATTGAGCGCGTAGACGCAGTACCCCTCGGCTTTGATCATCGGGGACAGGCCGTTCCAGTTGTCGTAGGCGTTCTCCCAGGTGCCGTGGACCAGCACCACCGGGTAGGGGTGTTTCGTGCTGGGTTTGCAGGACCAGTCGTTGGCGCCGGCGGGGCTCTTGGTGGGGTTGGCGATTGAGGTGGTGAGGGCGGCCGGGAACGAGTTGTCCTGGCCGATCGCGCCGTACTTCAGGACGCGCGGGATCGGACTGGTCCAGGCCTGGGCGGTGCCCGCTGACGCAGCGAACGCTCCGAGGGTGGCGACGACTGCGACGCCAGTGCGGAAGTACTTCACCGAAGCTCCTTTGGTCGGGAACGCGCGGGGGTCGGATGTGATGCGCGTCACGCAAACCTACCGAACAGTAAGGAGCCGGTCGAGATGCCAGCGCTGCGAACCGTTGTGGGCATCACACACTGAAGGCGGTACGACGGGTGGGCGCCTGCCGGTCGCGACCTACGGTTGTGGCATGACTGAATCCCCATCGAACGTCCCTGGAATCCAACTCAATTCAGGCGGCGTGATCCCGCAGCTGGGACTGGGCGTGTGGCAGGCCGACGACGACGAGTGCGCCCGCGCAGTGCAGTACGCGTTGGAGGTCGGCTACCGGCACGTCGACACCGCGGCTGCCTACGGCAACGAGGAAGCCGTCGGCCGCGGCTTGAGCGCAAGTGGCGTCGAGCGTGACGAGTACTTCGTGACGACGAAGCTCTGGAACGCCGACCAGGGGTACGAGCAGACGTTCCCTGCGTTCTCGGCCAGCCTGGACAAGCTGGGCCTGGACTACGTCGATCTGTACCTCATCCACTGGCCGCTGCAGGACGCCGAGCGCCGGCACCGCACCTGGGATGCCTTGGTCGACATCCAGGCGTCGGAGCGCGCCCGCTCGATCGGGGTGTGCAACTTCGAGCCGCACCACCTCGCCGAACTGCTCGAGCACACCGACGTGGTGCCGGCCGTCGACCAGGTCGAGCTGCACCCGCACCTGCCGCAGCAGGAGATCCGCGAGTTCGCCGGCCAGCACGGCATCGCAGTGGAGTCCTGGAGCCCGCTGGGCGGTTCGCCGCGTAACGGGAAGGCCAGCTCACTGCTGAGCGACCCCGTGATCACCGCGATCGGCGACCGGTACGGCAAGTCGCCGGCCCAGGTGCTGATCCGCTGGCACCTGCAGCAGGGCTTGATCGTGATCCCGAAGTCGGTCCACGAGGAGCGGATCGCCGCCAACATCGAGGTGTTCGATTTCGAACTGGATGCCGATGACCTGGCCAAGATCGACGGCCTGGACGACGGCCAACGGTTCGGCGCGCACCCGGACACCGCGAACTTCGGCGCACCCGACTGACCGGGCCGCCGGCTGTGCAAGGGTGAGCCCGTGGCCACCCTTGCTGATGTCGTGCAGGCGCTCGACGAGCTGTACCCGCCCGCCACGGCTGCGTCGTGGGACCAGGTCGGGCTGGTCAGCGGTGACCTGGCCCAGAGCGTCGGGCACGTCCGGTTCGCGGTCGACCCGACGTTGGAGGTCATCGAAGCGGCCCGCGACGACGGCGTCGATCTGCTGGTCACCCACCACCCGTTGCTCTTGCGCGGGGTGCACTCGGTTGCGACCACGCACGCCAAGGGCGCGGCGCTCACGTCGCTGATTGTCGCGGACGTCGCGTTGTACTGCGCGCACACGAACGCCGATGTCGCCCGGCCCGGGGTGAACGACGCGCTCGCGCAGGCGTGCGGGCTCACCGAGCTGCGCGGTCTGTCGCGTGAGGGCGACCAAGAACTGGGGTTGGTCGGCGACCTGCCCGAGTCAATCACCTTGCGAGACTTCGCGATCGGCCTCGCGGCGGCCCTTCCGCCCACCCCGGTGGGTCTGCGAGTGGCTGGCCCCGCGGATGCGCAGGTACGCCGAGTGTCCGTCCTGGGTGGCGCTGGCGACGACCGCTTCGAGCAGGTCCGATCCTGTGGCGCGGACGTTTACGTGACCGCGGATCTTCGCCACCATCCCGCACTGGAGGCGCGGCAGGAAGCCAGGGGAGGCGCGCCGTACCTCATTGACGCCGGGCACTTTGCCACCGAGTCGTTGTGGCTGGCACCGGCGGCGGCCCGGCTGGCAACGATGTTGGAGCAACGGGGCATTACCGTAGAGACTTCCGTGAGCGCGGTGCGCACCGATCCCTGGGACTTCCTGGTCGGGCAGCGCCCGGAGGATGTCGGGCAGCGCCCGCAGGACAAGGAGTCGCAGTGAAGGCAGAGCTGACCCGGCAGTGGCGGCTACTGGATTTGCAGCAACTCGACACGCGGCTGGCGCAGTTGGAGCATCGCGCTCGCAACCTGCCGCAGATCGCCGAGCTGGCGGCCGTGTCCGAGCAGCGTGACCGCGCCGCGGAGGACGAGGTGCTCGCGCGGGTGGCCGTCAGCGACGCGGAGCGTTCGGTGGCCAAGGCGGAGACCGACGTGGAGCAGGTGCGGGTGCGCACGGCTCGGGACCAGGAGCGGCTCGCGGCTGGGACGGGTTCGGCCAAGGACCTGCAGGGGTTGCAGCACGAACTCGAGACCCTCGCCCGCCGGCAGAGCGAGTTGGAGGACGTCGAGCTGGAGTTGATGGAGCAGGTCGAGTCGCTGCGCACGGACCTGGACCGGCACAGCGCGGCGGTAGCGCAGTTCGACGCCCGCATCGCGGAGTTGAGCGCGGCGCGCGACCAGGAACTGGCCGCGATCAGCGCCGAGCAGGACGTGGCCACGGGCGAGCGCGCGAACGTCGCGGCCGGCGTCGGCGCTGATCTGCTGGCGCTCTACGAACGGCTGCGCGACCAGCGCGGCACCGGCGCGGCCGCCCTGGTGGCCAAGCGGTGCACCGGCTGTGGTCTGGAGCTCAACGCCAGCGAATTGGTGCGGATCAAGGCGGCGGCCGAGGATGAGGTGCTGCGCTGCGAGGAATGCGGCCGGATTTTGATCCGGACGGCTGAATCCGGGCTATGAGCGCCGGCCGAGGTGAGGAAACGAGCGCTAGCGAGGCCCGGAGCCGAGGGGAGAGGCGCGACCAGAACGCACTGAGCCGGGCGCTTCGTCTTGAGGCGGACGGCGGGTCGCGCGGCAACCCCGGTGTCGCCGGTTACGGAGCGGTGGTCTTCGACGCGGTCAGTGGTGACACCCTGGCCGAGCGGGCCGCGCCGCTGGGGAAGGCCAGCAACAACGTCGCGGAGTACAGCGGTCTGATCGCCGGGCTCGAGGCAGCGATGGAGATCGACCCCAGCGCCCGGATCGACGTGGCCATGGACTCCAAACTGGTCATCGAGCAGATGGCCGGCCGGTGGAAGATCAAACACGAAGACATGCGCCGACTGGCGTTGCAGGCGCAGGACCTCGTGCGGCGGATCCGCGAATCCGGCGGCGAGGTCACCTGGACCTGGATCCCGCGGGAACGCAACAAAGCGGCCGACAAGCTGTCCAACGACGGGATGGACGGCGAGGTGATCACCTCGGACTACTGGCGGGACAGCCCAGCTGAAGCCGGAAGTCCCGCCCCTGAGCAGTTGACCCTGCTGATGCCGGACGAGGACGGTGAGCGGGCCGTACCCGAACCGCCGGTGGTCGTGCCCGTGCGCACCCCGCCCACCCCGCGCCGGATCGTGTTGCTGCGGCACGGCGTCACCGATCTCACCGTGCAGGGCCGCCTGGACGGTCGCGGCGGCATCGACCCCGAGCTCAATCCCGAAGGTCGCCGGCAGGCGTTTGCCGCTGCACAAGGTGTGCGCGACCAGATCCTGGGCGACATCCCGTACGTCGTGACCTCCTCCCTGGCCCGGGCGGAAGCCACGGGTGCGGCGGTGGCCCAGGCACTCGGCGTACCTGCACGGGTCGACGCGGACTGGGATGAACAGTCCTTCGGCGCCTGGGATGGCTTGTCCTTCAGTCGGATTCGCGACTTGGCCCCCGACGGTCTGACGTCGCTGCGTTCGGATCCGGACTTCTGCGCGCCGGGCGGGGAGAGTCATCGCGACTTCGTCGCCCGGGTGCTTGCGGCGTACCAGCGGCTGCTGGCCGATCTGGAGGAGGGTCAGACGGTCGTGGTCGCGACCCATCGCAAGCCGATCATGGCGGTGCTCGCCCACGTGCTGGATCTGGACATGGCCACCGGGTGGCGCCTGGGCTGCGGGCCGGCGTCGTTCACGGTCGTCGACGTCTTCACCGGTGCCGTCACGATCGAACGTCTCAACGACCAACACCACCTGTAACCAATCCCACCCGTTGTGGGAGAGTTTTTCCATGACTGAGTCCGCGCCGACGTACGCCGGGGACGTGACGCCCGCGGAGGCGTACACCCTGCTGGAGCAAGAGCCGAACGCCACGTTGGTCGATGTGCGCACCCGGGCCGAGTGGACCTACGTGGGTCTGCCCGACCTGTCCGGCATCGGCAAACAGGTCGTCACGGTGGAGTGGCTGAGCTACCCCGACGGTCAGGTCAACCCGGACTTCGTGGAGCAGGTGCGTGCGGCGACCCCGGACGGCGGGCCACTGCTGTTGCTGTGCCGCTCCGGAGTTCGCTCTGTCGCCGCGGCCGAGGCGCTGTCGGCCGCCGGCCTGCCGAACAGCTACAACATCGTCGAAGGCTTCGAAGGCGGCCTGGACGAGGACGGTCACCGCAGCGTCAACGGTTGGAAGCTGGCGGGTCTGCCGTGGCGTCAGTAGAGGATTGGGGCCGGGACACGCTCAGTGTCCGAGGAGGATTGGCGCGCAGCGGTTTTGAAGAGACGGCCGAGGCGCTCTATCTGACCTCGGGATACGTCTACGAGACCGCCGAGGACGCTGAGGCGGCCTTCAAGGGTGACGTCGACCGCTTCGTCTACAGCCGGTACGGCAACCCGACGGTCGCGGTCTTCGAGGAGCGGTTGCGCCTGCTGGAAGGCGCGGAGGCGTGTTATGCGACCGCCTCCGGCATGGGTGCAGTGTTCACGGCGCTGGCTGCGCTGGTAGGCGCGGGGGACCGGTTGGTCGCGTCCCGGGCGCTGTTCGGTTCCTGCTTCGTGATCGTCGACGAAATCCTGCCGCGCTGGGGTGTGGAGACCGTGCTCGTCGACGGCGCGGACCTGACCCAGTGGGAGGCGGCGCTGTCCGAGCCCACCGCGGCTGTGTTCTTCGAGACGCCGTCGAACCCGATGCAGGAACTGGTTGATCTCGACGCGGTCAGTGCCCTGGCGCACGCCGCCGGCGCGAAGGTGGTCGTCGACAACGTCTTTGGCACCCCGGTGATGTCACGGCCGCTGGAGCACGGCGCGGACATCGTGGTCTACTCCGCAACCAAGCACATCGACGGCCAGGGCCGCGTCCTCGGTGGCGCAATCCTCGGACCGCAGGACTACATCCACGGGCCGGTCGAGAACCTCATCCGGCACACCGGGCCAACCCTGTCGGCGTTCAACGCCTGGGTGCTGGTGAAGGGGCTCGAGACGTTGCGTTTGCGTGTCGAGCAACAGGCCCGATCGGCGTACGCCGTGGCGCAGGCCCTGGAGGCCCACCCGGCTATCCGCCGGGTCTGGTACCCGTTCCTGGCCTCGCACCCGCAGTACGAACTGGCCAAGAAGCAGATGCTCGGCGGCGGCACGGTCGTGACCTTCGAGCTCGACGGTGGCAAGGACGAGGCGTTCGCGCTGATGAATGCCCTTGCGATCGTTGACATTTCGAACAACCTGGGTGACTCCAAGTCATTGATCACCCATCCGTCAACCACCACCCATCGTCGCCTCGCAGAGGAGGACCGGCTCAAGGTCGGCATCACCGACGGCGTGCTGCGGATCTCGGTCGGGTTGGAAGATGCCGATGATCTGGTCGCTGATCTAACCCAGGCGTTGAAGGTTGCTACTGGTCAGTGAGCCCGGCTGCGACCGCTTCTGCGGTCTGCGCGTGCTGCAGGTAGCGGACCGGGTCGTGCGGGTCGGCGCCGTTGTCGACCTGGTGGCTTACACACGTTACGTCAGCGCCGGGGAAGTACGGCGCGAGGTCCAGGCGGGTGGCGATCAGATCGTCGGGATCGGCCAGGTTGGTCCAGGCGGTCTCGGTTGCCGGGACGTGCGGCGGTTGGACCGTCAGCCGCTCGTAGAACACGGTCGACATCCCCAGCGGTGAGCCGATCGTGACCAACGCGACCGGTTGGTTGAGCTCGTGCAGCACCTCGTAGGCTGCCACCGAGCCAAGCGAGTGCGCGACGACCACCTTGGTCTGGGCGCCGATTGCTGTGTGGATCCGTTGTTGCACAGCGGTTTTGACCTGAGCGTTCGCGCTGTAGAGCGCGGCCTCGCGCAGCGCGCGGTCGACCACACTGGCCGCATCGACGACGCCGGGGCGGAAGAAGTGCAGGTCGTTGAGGGCGTCGCTGAGGATGCGTAACCGATCCCAGAGGGACTCCTCGGTGGCGCCGAAAGCGAGGGCATCCTCGGCGGTCTCCCGGTCGCTCGGGTCACTCGACCGCGAGGCGGCCGTTTCCAACCACTGCTGGGTGAGTTCGGCGACCGGCTCGGTCAGGTCGGGATCGGTGGCCAAGGCCATGGCGTGCGCCGACTCGTAGGGTGCGAAAACGTCTGCGTAGTAAGCCATCTCGACGCCCCGGTCGCCGGGCCCGACCCGTAGCTCGTCGGCCAGATCTGAAGCCCCGGCGGCGCGAAGACCGGTCTGCAGTGCGGGCAGCCACTGCTGCGCCAGCTGCTGCGCGGTCGAGCCCGACTCGCCGATCCCGTGCACGAGCACTACGGCACTGCTGACATCCTCGTCGCTCATGGGTCGGTTCTACCAGGAAGGCCCGTCAGACGTACTGGACCGTCAGCCGCCATGGCTGGCCGCTGCGGCTGGGTTCCTCGAGATCCGCCGAAAACGCTGCTGAGACCACCGAATGCAGCGCCTCGGGCTGCGTGGCGTCCACTCCCGCCAGACACAGGTGTCGCGCCACGAGTCCGCGCGTGTGCTTGGCCATGTGGGTTGCTCCGAGGACGTTGACCTGCACCCAGCGATCGGCCAGGGCGCCCTGCGGACTCCAGGCCGCGGCGTACGTGCTGGACCGGCAGTCGACGATCACGCCACGGGCCAGGGTCGGCATCACGGTGTTCAACGCGGGCCGCCAGTAGCCGGCGAGCGGGCCGACGCCGGGCAAATTGACGCCCATCGACAGCCGGTAGGGCGCGACGCGGTCGGTCAGCCGCAGCACGCCGTACAGCGCCGATTGCACGGCGACCCACCGGTTAGCCCGACGCCGTGCGGCAGTCTCGAGCGAGGGCAGATCCAAGGCGTCGTAGAGGACCCCGGAGTACAGCTCACCGGCTGGCAATGCAGGGGCGGCGAGTAGCTCGACGTTGCGGGCGATTTCGTCGGTGAGGTTGGCGCTGACCTTCAACACGGATGCGGCATCGGGCCGGGCGCTGACCTCGCCCAGGGCCTCGATCGCTTGCTCGCGCAACGGGGTCAACTCCGGTGAGCTCAGCGTGTCCAGGTCCATGACCCGCCCGCGGCGACGGGTGGTCTTACCCTCCGACGGCGGCAACAGGATGAGCACTGCCGCAGATTACTGGCCTGCTGGTGGCGCGCCGTCGGTAGGGTGACTGCGTGCTGGCCCGCATCGTCAACGAAGACCCAGAGCCGGGAGCGCCCCTCAACGAGGCATTCGCGGCAATCCGCGCCGAGGTCGAGGTGTCGACCGACTACCCGGCTGATGCCCTCGCAGAGGCCCAACAGGCGGTCGCGAGCGTTCAGTTGCCCGACCGCGACGAGACGGCGGTGCCGTTCTTCACAATCGACCCGCCGGGTTCGACCGATCTGGACCAGGCGATGTTCCTGGAGCGGGACGGCGACGGGTACCGCGTGCGCTACGCGATCGCCGACGTGCCGGCATTCGTCACTCCGGGCGGGGCTCTGGACCGCGTGACCCGCGAACGCACCCAGACCCTCTATTTCCCCGACCAGCGGGTGCCGCTGCACCCGGCGGTGATCAGTGAGGACAAGGGCAGTCTGCTGCCGGATCAGGAGCGCGGCGCCTTCGTCTGGGACGTCCGGCTGGACGGTTCCGGCCAGCAGACCAGCGCGGAGGTCTACCTCGCGCGGGTGCGTTCGGTCGCGCGGCTGGACTACGACGGCGTGCAGGCATCCATCGACGACGGCAGCGCGCCGCAGGGGCTGATGCTGCTCAAGACGATCGGTGAGTTGCGGATCGCGTTGGAACGGGAGCGTGGGGGAGCCGACCTGCCGATCCCCGCCCAGGAGGTGGAGCGCGACGACAACGGGGACTACCACTTGCGGCTGCGGCCGCCGGTGACCTCCGAGGACTGGAACTCCCAGATCTCGCTGCTGACCGGGATGGCGGCGGCGGGCATCATGCTCGATGCCAAGGTGGGCATCCTGCGGACCATGCCGGAGGCGCCCCAGTTCGCGGTGGACCGCTTCCGGGGTCAGGCCAGGGCGCTGGGCGTGACCTGGCCGAAAGGCTTGGCGTACGGCGAGTTCCTGCGCACGCTGGACCGCAACGACCCGCACCACCTGGCGTTGATGTACGCCGCGGGCAGCCTCTTCCGCGGCGCCGGGTACACCGTGTTTGACGGCTCCGTGCCGGACCAGACGATGCAGGCGGCGGTCGGGGCGCCGTACGCACATGTCACGGCTCCACTGCGGCGGCTCGTGGATCGGTTCGGGTTGGTCATCTGCGAAAGCATCTGCGCGGGCCGGCCGGTGCCGGATTGGGCGCGTCAGTCGCTGCCCGAGCTGCCCAAGATCATGGCGGCCGGTGACCAACTCGCGCACAAGGTGGATCGGATGTGCACCGACGCCGTCGAGGTGGCGGTGATGTCGCATCACGTGGGGGATACCTTCGCCGCGACCGTGGTTGCCCGCACCAAGACCGGCGTCGAGGTCCAGCTCACCGACCGACCGGTGATCGCGACGCTGCCTGGTGATGCAGCGCCGGGGGATTCGGTGCAGGTGCGGGTGGGCAGTGCCGATCTGTCGACGCGGACGCTGGAGTTCGCGCTGGTCTGAGCATTCGCCTCGGCGGCGGTAGACTCTGGCCCGGATGAGCTGGCCAGGCGGCCGCGTCGAGACTCGTTCTCGCCGAGGAACGTCCGGGCTCCGCAGAGCACGGTGGTGGCTAACGGCCACCCGGGGTGACCCGCGGGACAGTGCCACAGAAAACAGACCGCCGGCCGCTTGCGGCAGGTAAGGGTGAAACGGTGTGTGTAAGAGACCACCAGCGGTGCAGGTGACTGCACCGGCTCGGTAAACCCCACTGGGAGCAAGGTCAGACAGCGTGCGTCCGAGGGCTGCTCGCCCGAGCACGCGGGTAGACCGCTAGAGGTGGCTGGCAACAGTCACCCGAGATGGATGGTCGCCCGCCGTCGTCAGTTCGCTGACGACGGTGACAGAACCCGGCGTATCGGCCAGCTCATCCTTCACCACGGGCCGAGCAGCGTGCTCTGGGCCAGCGTGTTCGCTAGTCGAGCGTTCGGATTCATCGGCTCTATCCACAGATTTGTTCGTGGCCGGTTGGCTGTCGGTGCTGGGTCGTAGGGTGGTTTTCAGGGGCAGGTTCGGGGCGCCGGGGAGGGGTGTGGCGGGCGTGAAGATCGATGAAAGCCGTTTGGGCAGTGGGCGACTCGGTGGGCCTGTGGTCGTGGCGTGTGCTCCGTCGAGGGTGGTACGACGCTCGGATGCCGCTGGTGATCCGGTGGGCGCATTGTTGGATGAGTTGCACGACGTGCTGGACCGGTTCGCCGCGTTGGATTCGTGGGACGGGTCTTCGGTGGAGGATGCGCGTCGGGCGTCGGGTCGGTTGGCGTCGGCGAAGGCGCGGATCGATGGGGTGCTGGTGTCGGTGGCGTCGGCGTTGCGGTCGGCGGTGACGTCGGCGGGTGGTTCGGTGGCTGAGGTGTCCTCGATCATGTCGGGTGAGTTCGGTGGGGACCGGCGGGATGCGCAGGCATTGGTCAACCTGGGGGAGCAGTTGCAGCACGCGCCCGCGACCGGATCAAGGTTGAGTAGCGGTGGGGTGTCTCGGGAGCAGGCGGGGGTGATCGCCCGGGGGCTGGCGGCGTTGCCGGACAGTGTGGCGCAAGCGGACCGGGACGCGGCGGAACGGGCGTTGTTGGAGGCGGCGCCCACGATGACGTTGGTGGATTTGCGGCGGCGGGCGACGCGGATGCGGGAGGCGTTCGAAGACGTTGCGCAGGCCGACGCGCACGAGGACGCGGTGTTGGTGGATCAGGAGCAGGCTGCGTGGGCGCAGGCGTCGTTCTGGATGCGTGAACACAAACCGGGATTGTTCAAGGGTGGGTTCACGCTGCCGGAGCTGCAGGCGCAGATGCTCAAGACCATGTTGGAGGGGATCAGTGCGCCCCGCCGGTTCCATCTGGAGACTGGCAACCACGGTGGCGGTGCTGGTCGCGCTCGGGCCAGCGGTGGTCGCGCCAACGGTCGTCGGGCCACGGGTTCGGGGGCTGCGGGCGGCGAGGGTCACGAAGGCGGACCCGTTCCGCCGGACTGGGCGCGCGGCAGCGAGGATGCCGTCGCGGAGCCGGCGCGTGGCGGCTGGGCGCGGACCGGGGCGCAGGCGGACGCCGAGATCGACGCCGCTGAACTGGCGGAGGCGGGTGGGTTGCCGATGGACACCGCACACCGCGAAGGTCGCGCCCTGGCGCAGTTGTGTGAGCACTTGCCGTTGGACAAGCTCCCGGGTGCCGGGGGTATCTCGGCGGTGCTGACGGTGAACCTGGACTATGAGACGTTGGCTGTGGGTGTGCGGGCGGCGACGTTGTCTACCGGGGGCAGGGTCAGTGCTGGTGAAGTGCGGCGACTGGCGTGCGGCGCCTCTTTGATCCCGCAGGTTTTCGACGGGAAGTCGTTGCCGTTGGATCTTGGCCGGGCGAGGCGGTTGTTCACGAATCATCAGAGACGGGCGGCGGAGAACCGGTACGGCGGGTGTGCTTTTCCCGGGTGTGATCGGCCACCGGGGTGGACCGAGGGGCATCACTGGCGAGAACCGTGGGCTGCTGGTGGCACCACGAACCTGGATGATCTGGCACCGCTGTGCGCTTCGCATCACCGCCGGGTTCATTACGAACACATTCCTGCCCGGCTGCGGGACGGGGTCCTGGAGTTCTTCGTGGCGCCCAGAGGCGGTGGCCCCAAGGAATGGCGAAGCAACAACCGGTGGCGCGTCGGCCCGCTCGCCCGGTGATTCGTGCAACCGGGGGCCCGCTCGGGTGGTGACCGTGGAGACGGTCCGCTCGCGCGATGACTGCAACCGGGGTCCGCTCGGGTGGTCTGCCCTCGTCGGATATCGCCACGCCCGGACGCATCACGCACGGCGCTTCACAACGACGGCGTACCGGCCGGCTGATGCGCACGATCGATCCACGCCGCCGGCGGCGTTACTGCCGTGTTACCGCGCGCTGATGGGGTGAGGGCATGAGAAATTCAGCGGCCAGCCTCGTAGCCGGCGTAACCCTTCTGACCTGCACCTGCCTGACCATGACCGCCTGCGGAGGTGGAAGTAGCGCGAGCGGCTCATCTGCCGGAGGCGGTGCGAAGCCAGCCGTGTCGTCGGCGCCATCCGCCGGCGGTGGTCCGGCATCCAGACTTGCCGGATGGTCGCCGAGCGCGGTCGCGGCCTGCGCCAGCACCTGCAACGCCCGCACTGCGAGGTCGTCGAGCGCGACGCGGTAGGGCGATAGCCAGGGCGCGTCTTCCTCTGGCAGTAACGCTGTGCCACGTACCGCGGCGACGGGCGCCGCGCAGTCCCGAGCCGCCGTGAAACGGCGCTGGGCAATCAGATCCTCAGCACGACGTACGGCGGCCTCGGCTTCGGTGACATCAACCGTCACGCCCGGCGCGAGACAGTACCCCGAAGGCACGGTCGCGACGACGCGTTCGCCATCGCCACCCACCGGCGCCAGGGCGGTCCGCAGGGCACGCACCGCTCCTCGTAGCGCGGTCGGCCACGTCGGCGGCGCGTCGTCAGCCCACAACGCTCGAGCCAACGTGTCACTGGAGGCGGCATGCTCGTTCAACGCGAGCACGGCCAGGATGACGCGCGCCCGGCGGCCGCCGAGATCCGCGCCGCTCACCACGCGGTCACCGTCTTCGACCGCGACGACATCGAGCAACTTCAGGTGCACACGCTGGAACTTATCGACCCCACCTGAACAGATGCCGCTCTCGCGAAAAGTGCACAGCGGCGCACACCGGGGCAGCAGAACGGCGTGGCGGACAAGATTGTTCGCCACGCCGTTCGTGCAGGTTCAGGCGACGAACACGCTCGCCTTGCGGGTCGCTGACTGCAACTGGTCCCACACGTCGACGGTCGAAGCTCGCAGGGAGCGGTAAACCTCGAAGAACTCGCTGTAGAGCGCCGCACGCTGCGGGTTTGGCTCGTACTCACGGGTGATGGTCACGGTCGCGTCGGCGCCCGCCTCATAAGAGTCGTAGATGCCCAGGCCCACGCCGCCGACGATGGCCGCACCCTTGGCGCCGAACTCGGTTCCAGCGGGGATGATGATCCGCCGGTTGAGCACGTCAGCGAAGATCTGGGACCAGACCGGGCTGTTCGCACCACCGCCAGCCATCCGCACGGTGTCCACCGGGGTCGGGATCGCATCGAGGCAGTCCCGGATGCCGTAGGCAACGCCCTCGTAGACCGATCGCAGCATGTGCCAGCGGTCATGGCCACCGGTCAGCCCGTTGAAGGAGCCGCGCGCGCTGGGCTTGACGAACGGCGCACGTTCACCACCGGGAGCCAGGTATCCGTGGAAGATGACACCGCCGGAGCCGATCGGAGTCTGCGCGATCTTCTGGTCAAGGTAGGAGAACAGCTGGCCGCCGGGTTGCGCCGCGGCCTCGCTGCGGAACGGCTCACCGAACTCGCGCAGGAACCAGTCGACGTTTGGTGTGCAGCAGTTCATGCCCAGCCCCCGGATCCAACTATCTGGGCCGTGCGGGATCACCCAGCCGACGTCCGGGGCAGAATGTCGCCGGATAGATCGTTGGTCGCCACCGTGACGATCCCCGCCGTACCGATGACCGCCATGCAGTCACCGGGCCTGGCCACGCCGACGCCCAATGAGGACGCGGTGATGTCCATCTGTCCTTTGAACACCGGCGTGCCCTCGATGAGGCCCGTCACGCCAGCCGCGTGGCGGGTGACCGTGCCGCACTGCTCGGTGGGGTTGCGCAACTTCGGGAGTACGTCACGGGTGCGCTGGTCGATGCCCAGGATGTCGAACACGTCCTCGGACCAGGTCCGGGCACGTACGTCGATGCCCGCGAGGCTGGCATCCGAGGGATCGGTGCTGAGGTCGCCGGTGAGGCCGTACTCCACCCAGTCCTTGCACCACAGGTTGGTGTTGCCCGGGGCAAGTAGCGACGGCTCGTTGTCCTGGCGCCAGCGCAACAGGGCGGAGGTGGTGCCGGCGTACGGACCGGTTCCGCTGATCGGGAATTGCTTGGCCACGGCCCCGCTGTCGTACCACTGGTCCAGCAGATCACCGGTGCGTCCATCGGTCCACAGGATCGCCGGTCCGGCGGGCTTGCCATCGGATCCGACCATCCAACTGCCGTCTCCTTGCCCGGTGGCGCACACGCCCAGAATCTCTTCGGCGCGTACGGATCCGTTGACCAGGGCGTCCTGGATGGCCCCCGCAGCGGCTTCCCACACCAAGTCCATGTCCTCCTCGGCGAGGTGCGGTTGTGGGTTGACGATGGGGACCGTGCGGGCCCCGCGACTCATCTCGTTGCCAGCCTGGTCGAAGATCGCTGCCTTCACGACCGAGGTGCCGGCGTCCAGTCCCATCAGGAACCCGTTGCTGGTTGGTGCGTTCATTTCGCCTCCGGAATTGATTGCGGTCGTGGGGAATTGCCCGGTTCTAAGAGGGCTACGAGGCCGCGATTCCGAAAGTGTGCCAGGTCACATCTTGTTAGTGCAATAGACAACCACTATCTTGTACATACTTGTATGACTCTTGGCCGCACACATCGCGGAAGGATGGCGCATGCGCGCGTTGCGAAAGACGGCTCCCGGGCCGGGAAATGTCGAGCTGGTCGAGGTGGACCCGCCGACGCTGAAGCCCGGTCAGATTCTTCTCGACGTCGCGGCGGTGGCGCTATGCGGCACAGATCGGTCCGCGATCACCAGATCCAGCGCGTACCCCGTCCCTCGGACGCTGGGTCATGAGGTCGCCGGTCGAGTGGCGGCAATCGCATCCGATGTGCAGACCGACCTCAAGGTCGGCGACCCCGTGACCGTTGAGACTGACGCCTATCGGTGCGGTCAGTGCGCGTATTGCCTTGTCGGACAGGCCAACCGGTGCCCTCACCGCAAAGGGATCGGCACGACCGTCGACGGCGGGCTGGCCGAGCAGCTCGCGATGCCGGCCGAGACCGTCCACCGGCTGCCTGACGACCTTGCCCTCACGGCCGGTGCGTTGACCGAGCCGCTGGCCATCGCCGTACACGCCGTCATCGAGCGCAGTCCGTCGCTGGCGGGAGAGGTAGTAGTGGTGGTCGGTCCGGGGGCCGTGGGGATGTTGTGCGCCCAAGTGGCACGGGCAGTCGGCGCGACGGTCGTCCTGGTGGGTCGCTCACGCCACCAGGCGCGGTTGAACCGAGCGCGTGCGATGGGTATCGACCACGTGGTGGCTTCCGATCAGGTGGACGTTGCTACCTACGTCGCCGATCTGACCGGCGGCTACGGCGCGCACAGCGTTTTCGAGTGCAGCGGCGCCGCATCGGCGTTGGAGGGCAGCGCCGACTACTTGCGAAAGGGGGGGCGCCTGGTGTTGGTGGCGTTCTACCACGACCGCCCCGCGGTCGACGTCACTCAACTGATCGAGCGTGAGTACGAGTTGGTTGGTTCGCGCGGGAAGGCGCCGTCCAGTTTCCGAATCGCACTGCGCCTCATGGCTTCTGGTCAGGTGGATCTCGACAGTGTTATTGGCGAGGTGCTCCCAGTGGCCGATTGGGAACATGCGCTGGAGTTGATGGCCGACGGTGTCAAGGTCGTCTTGACGATGGGGCCGAGGGAGGCACAGCCGGTCCGTGGACTGGCCACCGCCGTCGCGGGATAGCGCGCGACGACGAGGTCTCATAACAGTCACAAACCGCCACCGGCAGCGGCAGCGCGCTCCAGGACGCGATCAATGACGGCGTCGTCCCACCGACCGGTGAAGTAGAGCACGTCAGTCAGTGTGAACCGGTCACGCATGAGCGGCAGCGTCCGTAGTACCCACCGCACTCGATCCTCATCGACCGGCGGCGTCAGGTCGCGGAACCGGGTCGGAGCGCCCCACCGCCGCAGCACGGCCACGACCTCCTCGGGCGTGCGAACCAACGAGCGCAGCGCAGTTTCGTATCGTGCCCAGTCCGACCAGACCCGGCGCAGGGCACCGGAGCTGCGATGCTGGTCCCAACTGGCGGCCTTTCGAAGAACCGCGGTCAAGCACTCCTGACCTACCCGTCCGCTCTCATCGACAACCGACCACGAGGACAGCACCGCCTGTTCCAGGCCAGGTGGTGTCCCACAGAGGTCGGGGGACACGGCCCCGAGGTCGAGCTCGTCCAGGCTCACCTCCCAGAGGGCTGCACTCAGCACACTGGCGACGCCGACCTGGGCACCGTGCAGATCATGGTCTGTACCCCTGGCCATCGCGGCCATGTCCAGCAAATGACTCACGAGGTGTTCGGTGCCCGACAGTGTTGCTGTCGTGCCCGTGACGCCGATCGCCAGGCCACCGAGGGTCAGTGTCTCCGCCAGCGCCGCAAGGCCGCTCGGGCTTTCGGGGTCGACGGCCTCGAGTCGAGCAGCAGCGGACAGCACCGCATCCACCGCGTCCGATCGGTAGGCCGCGGAATCCAATCCGGTGGCGCACGCCAGATACCAGTCGGCCGGCGCACACCACGCCGCTATAGCATCGCCGACACCGGCACGGGTCTGTCGGTGTGGCGCCCCCGCCAGGATGTCGTGGTCGATGATCAGCGTGTGCGGCCAGGTCGACGGTATGGTCCGCTTCGCCCCGGAACGCACCAACACCGACAACGAATCGGAGTAGCCGTTCACCGAGGCAGCGGTCTGTACGAGGATCACGGGTACGTCGAGCGTCGCGCCAAGCTGTTTGGCCAAGTCGCAGATGGTGCCCGAACCAACCCCCAGGACCAGGTCGACGCCGGCGGCCCGAGCGACGACCGATTCCACCACGGTTTCATCGAGCGTGAGGCCATGGTCACCGGTCTGTACGACCAGTTCCCGGATGTTTGGCCCAGCGGGTAGCGCGCGACGTACGCAGTCCAGCACGTCACCGCCAGCGAACGTCTTGGCGACATCGTCGGTCAGCAGCGCCACCCGCGTGAACGGGCCGGCGCTGTCGAGAATCGTCGCGAGGTCGTGCACGGCGCCGGGCCGCGCGAGAACATGCATCGGCACCTGAGCGCCCGGGATGTCGAGTGCATGGCGGGAGGGGACCTCATCGCCGGCAATGGTCGATCGGAACATGGTCGTGCCTCCTTCAGGCGGGGCCCCGCAGCTTCGTCAGCCGCAGATGGTTAGTAGCTCGTCGATCCGGTCGAGAACGACATCGGGCGGATCATCGGCACCGTTGCGCGCTAGTAGAGCTCGATCGGTCTCGCCGGTCAGAACCAGGGCCGACGTCATGCCGCCCCGGTTCGCAAAGCGAATGTCAGTGGCGAGGCGGTCTCCGAGCATCACGGTCGATTCGGGGTGCAACCCGGTGAGGCTGATCATGATGTCCAACAGTCCTTGCTCGGGCTTGCCGAACACCGCCTCGCATCGCACCTGGGCGCAGGCCTCGATCGCCGCGATCACCGACGCGGCATCCGGCTCACCGCGGCCACCGGGGAAGGGGCAAAAGCGGTCAGGATTGGTGGCGACCAGACGAGCGCGCTTGTGAAACCACAACGCGTCGAAGGCAATCTGCAGTTTCCGGTAGTCGAAGGCCCGATCGTACGAAGCGATGACGACGTCGATCTGCTCCGGGTCGTCGCTCAGTTCGACGCCGGCATCGGTCAGCGCAGACTCCAGCGGCGCCTCCCCGATCGCAAAGACCTTGGCACCCGCCGCGTTGTCCTGGACCCACCGCACCGTTGCCGTCAGGCTCGTCACGACATCGGCAGGGTCAGTGGGCACTCCCAGCCGGGTCAGCTTCTCGGCGTACTCCAACGCCGTCTTCGTGGGGTTGTTGCTACAGAAGACGGTGCGCTTGCCGGAAGCGCGCAGCGCATGGATCGTTCGCTGCGCGCCCGGCAGGAGCGCGTCGCCGAGGTAAACGGTGCCATCCAGGTCGAAGACGGCCGTATCGACTCGGTCCAGCAGTAGCCCGGGCGCCGACGCGGTCATACCAGGAGCAACATTGGTTGTTGGAGCAACTGCTTGAAGCGGGCGAGCCACTGCGCCCCGAGGGCGCCGTCCACCGGGCGGTGGTCCACCGAGAGGACGACGGACATCACCGTGCCGACCTCGAGTTGGCCGTCATCTGCGACAACCGGCTTCGGGACGGCGGCGCCCACGGCGAGGATGCCGGCGTGCGGCGGATTGATGATCGCATCGAATTCCTCGACGCCGTACATGCCCAGATTGCTGACGGTGAGAGTGCCACCTTCCAGTTCGGACTGGTTGAGGCGACCTTCGCCAGCACGGTTGGCTGCATCCCTGATCCGGGCGGAAAGCGTTGAGAGGGAGAGCGATCCGGCGTCAAGGATGACCGGCGTGACCAGACCGCGCTCGGAGGCCACTGCGACGGCGACGTCCGCCCGCGGTGCCTGCAGGATCGCGTCGTCGGTCCACACCACGTTCATGCCCGGCACATCGAGCAGGGCAATGGCGGCCGCTTTGACGATGAAGTCATTGACCGAGATTCGCTGGTCGCGACTGTCGTTGATCTCGGCCCGCAGTGCGAGCACAGCATCCATCCGCACGGACGCGCGAAGGTAGAAGTGCGGTGCCGTCTGCTTGGACTGTTGAAGGCGGCTGGCCACGAGGCGACGCAGCTTGGTGTGCGGCACCGCCTCCCACCCGTCGTACGCCGACGAAACCGTTTGCGGGCTTGGCGCCGGCTGGGTAAACGGTGCAGCTGATGGGGCAGCGGTTTCCGGAGCGCTGCCGGCGGCCGCGGCCGCCTCGACGTCGGCACGCACGATCCGACCCCGCGGTCCGCTGCCGTCGACCCGATCGATGTCGACGCCGAGCTCGCGAGCAACCCGTCGCGCAGATGGGCTCGAGAACCGCCGTCCGCCGACCCCGACCAGTTCGCGCTCCGGGACCTGCGGCGCAGCGGCCGGTGGCGCGGGAGGGGCAGGCGCCGCAGCGACCGGCTGGGCCGGCATTGCGGGCTCGGGCGGTGCAGGCACCGCGAGCTCCGCCGCAGACGTGGGCTCGCTACCGAGCGCCGCGACCAACTCCTCTGCGGCAGCGGCAGGTTCGCCCACCGCCAGGATCACCGCAATCGGGTCACCGACAGGCACGGTCGCGCCGCCGTCGACCAGCAGGGTGTGCACGATGCCGTCGCTGTCGGCGGACACCTCGACCAGCGCCTTCTCGGTCTCAACCGTTGCGATCGTCTGATCCTTGCTGATCTCAGCGCCCGCCTCTACCATCCACGATTCGAGGATCGCCTCATCGGAGTCGGCTGAGACCCCTGGCATCCGGAAGTAGCTAGCCATCTGTCAATTCCTTTGTCGTTGAGGTAGATACGCGGGTCAGGCGGTGACGCGCCGTAGGCCGACGACGATGTCCGCCTCGTCCGCGAGCGCGGCGGCTTCCAACACCTTGGAGATGCTGGGTGATGACTCGCTGCCGTGGACCCGTTCGATCGGGGCATCCAACCAGTCGAAGTAGCGCCGCTGGATCTCATCGGCCAACCAGCCGCCGTACGACGTCTGCAGGGACCCCTGCTCGACGATCAGAACACGGTTGGTCTTCTTGATGCTGGCCTCGATGGTGTCCCAGTCGATACTGGCCCGGTCCAGCCATCGCAAGTCGACGACCTCGGCATCGATGCCACTACTGTCTGCTGCGGCGACTGACTTGTTCACCATGGACAGGTAGGACAGCACCGTCACCGCGGCGCCTATCCGGCGAATGGCGGCCCGACCCGGCGGCAGGATGAAGTCGAAGTCCCGCAGCGGTGCAGGGCCGACGGACTTGTAGAGGTCGGCGTCGTGCTCGAGCACCGCCACTGGATCCTTCAGGGCCATCGCGGCGTTGAGGAGGCCGACGTACTCCAGAGGTGACGACGGGGCGATGATGCGCCAACCGACGGAGGTGGCCAGAATGCCCGCTGGGTCCATGGAGTGTTGGGAGCCGTAGCCGGTGCCGGTGCCAATTTTGATCCGCAGCAACAGGGGCATGTCGTGATCGCCGCCGAACATGTGGCGCGCCTTGCCGATCTGGTTGAACAACTGGTCGGCAGCCACCCAGATGAAGTCGGCGTACATCAGTTCCACCACCGGATAGAACCGGCCATCTAGGGCCAGTCCGCCGCCCAGTCCGGTGAACGCCGCCTCAGATATGGGCGTGCCCAGCACCCGGTCCTCGAACTTCTCGGCCAGCCCCTTGGTGGCACCACGCGAACCGCCACTGAGTTTATGGACGTCCTCACCCATCACGACGATGCTCGGATCGGCGTCCATGCGTCGCCCCATCACCTCGGCGATAACGTCGACGAACTTCTGGTCACCGACCTCATCGGCGCCGAAATCCTTCTCCTCGCGGACAGTCCGGCCCTCGAGGGTCGTCAGGTCGCCGCGGATGCCGACGTCGATGCGAGCAGGATCCGGCCATAGCTCGGGGCGGATGCGGTTCTGCCCGGGCTTGCCCTGTGGGTCCTGCTCGATCAGACCGGCTCCGATCGTGGCCAGCTCCGCGCGGATTGCGCTGCGGATGGCGCTCAACTCATCGATGGTTCGCAGATTGCGGCGGACCAGGTGCGACTCGACCAAGGCGATCGGATCTCTGTCCCGCCAGTGGGTTTCCTCGTCCTTGTCGCGGTAGCCGAAGGCGCTCCCAGGGAACGGGCCGTTCTGGTGGAAGTAGCGATAGGTGTCCGCCTCTACGATCGTTGGACCGCCGCCTGCTCGCATGTGCGCGACCGCCTGCTCCATGGCCAACTTCACCGCGAGCACGTCCTGGCCGTCGACGCGCCAGCTGGGGATACCGAAGCCAAGACCGCGACCGGAAAGGCGTGCCTCGCCCGTGGCTTCCTGCACCGTGGTGGACACCGCGTACTGGTTGTTCTCGATGAAGAAGCAGACGGGAAGGTTCCACGCGGCAGCGAGGTTGAACGACTCCAGTACTGAGCCGATGTTGACTGCACCGTCACCGAAGTAGGTGACTGCGACGTTGTCGGTATCGGCGTGCCTGTCGGCCCAGGCGAATCCGGTTGCAAAGGGGACAGCCCCGCCCACGATGGCGTTGGTGCCCATCGCACCGGCTTCCTTCCACTGCAGGTGCATCGAGCCGCCGCGACCATGGCAGTACCCGTCGGCGAGACCGGCGATCTCGGCCATCGAACGGTGGAGGACCTCGCGCACTGCTGCGCCCAGCGGCTGCGCCGGATCGATACCGTCGGGAGCGACGAACCCCAAAGCTTTTGCGAGGAATTGGTGGTGGCCTCGGTGTGAGCCGTTGACCTGGTCGCCGGCGTTCAGAGGTAGACCCGACCCCACGGCACCGGCCTCTTGTCCGATGCTCGAGTGCGCCGGACCATTGATCAGCTTCTGGCCGGCCAGGACGAGTACTTCCTCCTCGAACGACCGGATGATGTTGAGTTGGGCATACATGGTGTCCAGTTCGTGCGGCGTGGCTGCGTCCCAGTCCGCGGTGGTGGTGGCGAGCTCGACCCAGGGGGCCAGGGGGTTGAGCGGCGTGGTCTCGGGCATCGGGATTACCTTCCGGTGTTCGCGTGGTTCATCAGGAGTAGCGCATCGATTTCGATTGTGGGGAGGAGCGGGGACGGCCAAGTACACACAGGTACAGCGTGGGTGCAGCCAAGCAAGCGCTCAGCCTGGTACCGTCGGCGAGGCCATGACTTCTTCTGCCGCCAGTGAGCTGCCCACATCGGCCACGATCCCGACCGTGCTCGATCGCGACGGCGCGACGCCGATCTATATCCAACTCGCTCAGGTGCTGCGTGCGCGCATCGAGAACGGCGAATGGCAACCGGGGCAACGCATTCCGTCCGAGAACGAGCTCAACCGGATGTACGGGGTGAGCCGGATGACCGCACGACAGGTCCTGGCGCAACTGGTCAATGAGGACCTCCTCTTCCGGGTCCAGGGCAAGGGCACCTTCGTCGCGCACCGCAAGATCTCCACTCGCTCGCCCGCCTACATGGGCATCCGCGAACAGTTGGAGGGAATGGGCTACGCGGTCCAGACCAAGATCCTCAAAGAGGGCATCGTGCCGGCCGACGGTCGGGTTGCCGAGGCGCTGAGGCTGATGCCGGGGGAGGACGTCTACGAGATCCGCCGGATCCGGCTCCTGCCGGACGACGAGCCGATCAGCATCCACACGTCGTACGTTCCGGCGGCGCTGGCTCCCGGACTTGAGGCGGCGGACCTGACGAGTCGGCAGTTGTGTGTCGTGCTGGAGTCGGAGCATGGCCTGCGAATGGGTCACATCGACGAGACCCTCGAGTCCACGCTGCCCTCGCCGGCCGCCGCGTCCGAATTGGGCATCAAACGCAGCACACCGCTGTTGTTGCTGAGCCACCAGATCTCCGATCCGGGCGGGAAACTCTTCGAATACTCGCGAATCCTCTTCCGGGGCGACAAGATTCGGTTGCAGTTCCACTACGACCTCTGAGTTCGAGGTGGTCGCCAGGCTGGTCACTGGGGCCACGGCCGGTCGGCCTTGTCGAGAATCAACTGAAGCGATGGCACGGTCACTGTGCCGTCAACGTCGCGGACGTCCAGACCCGAGCGATACTGCGCTGGTGCGTCGGGTTCGCCGAGGTCGCTCACTACGGTGGCCGCGGCCGGGAAAGAATCGTCGGCTGTCAACGAGCTGATTGTGACGATGTGCCGCAGCCCGGCAGCTGCTGCGGCGCGGGCACCTGACTCCGAATCCTCAACAACCACAACCATTTCCGGATCCTGATCCAGGTCCGTGAGGGTGCGCAGATAGATGTCTGGTGCTGGCTTCTTGGCGGCGACAATGTCGCCAGCCCACACGCCAGCCAGTCGGGACCGGGTTCGTTCGCCGACGGTTGCTCTCAAGACAGCTTCCACGCTGCGTTCGGCCGAGGTTGAGGCGACCGCTACCCGCCAACCGTCATCAAGCGCACTCTCGATGAGGCGGCGCACCCCCGGGCGTCCAGGCAACCGGCCAGCCTCCACCAGCCTGACGTAAAGCAGGCTCTTGCGCCGGTGCAGATCGGCAACGGTCTCATCCAGGTCAGCCTCGGAGACGCCGGCCTCAGGGTGGGTCCGCAGGTAGTGGCGCATGCGTTCCTTGCCACCGCCGATCTTCACCAGGTCGGCGTACTGCGCCACGCCCCACTCGATGTTCAGGCCCGCTTCCGCGAATGCTTGGTTGAAAGCGACCAAGTGACCGTCGCGTTCGGTATCGGCCAGGACGCCGTCGCAGTCCAGGATGAGCGCGGGCGAACTGGTTGTCATGCGCCCACCCCGGCGAGCGCCTGGGCCTTACCCGCTGAACCGAAGTGTTCGAAGTGCTCGGTGACCGTCGCGGCGACCGCCGCGGAGATCTGGTCGAACATCTTGACCGGCTCCCATTTGCCAGTCTCCTCCGCAGTGGCGATGTGCGCCTGGGCGGCCTTCATGTAGGCCAATTTGACTGTCGTGGAGATGTTGATCTTTGCGATCCCGTTGGCGATGAAGCGGTCGAAGTCGGCCTGCGACAGGCCGGTGCCGCCGTGCAGCACGATCGGAAGGTCGGTCAGCTGTCCTAGCTCCAGGACCCGATCGAAGGCCAGCACCGGCGAGGCCTTGTACAGACCGTGCGCCGTACCCAGTTGGGGCGCCAACAGATCAACACCGGTGTCGGTTGCCACGTCGACGAGTTGTCTGTTGGTGTAACTGTGCAGTGCTTCATCGGAGCCGACGCCGTCTTCCACGCCGATGATGTTCTCGATCTCGCTCTCGACGCCGACTCCGGCGGCGTGCGCTTCTGCGACGACTTCCGCAGTCTCGCGCCAGGCCTGTTCCAGCGGTCGGTCGGATGCGTCGAAGAGTACCGAGGACCAGCCCGTGCCGATGACCTCGGTGATGACCGCGCGGTCGGGACAATGGTCGAGATGCAGGCTGACTGGCACCGTCGCGGCCTCAGCCGCGTGCCGGAACGCATCGAAAAGGGGCTGTGCTCCCGTCGCTTTCACGGTTTTGACCGAGGTCTGGATGATCACGGGGGACTGGGCGGCCTGCGCTGCCTTCAGCACGGCGCGGAGCGACATTTCGTCGACGATGTTGACCGCGGGAACCGCATAACCGTCGGCACGGGCGGTTGTCACGAGGTCGACAGTGTTGGCGATGGCCATGAGCGGTCCTAACGTCGGGAGACGGGTACGGTCGGAGCGGTCAATAGGACAGCCCGACCCGCGATCGTGCAGTTACCATACATGTATATACGACCCTAGACAACCAGTCGCTCGCGGATGTTCCATACCTCGGCAGCGACCTTGGCGAAGCTGTCGGGATCAACGCCGGCGCGGCCGAGAAAGACGCCGTCCGGCACTGCCTGCGCATCGCACTGGGCGGCCTCGGCGATGGCGGTGAAGGTCCCCGGCTGTGCGCTGCCGCCGTACAGGACCCGCACCGAATCACCCCGGGGCGCAAGCAGATTCCGTAAGGCTCGCACAACGGCCGCGATGTGCTCGGCTGGTGCGGGACGGTCCCGTCCAATCGCCCACGCGGGCTCGTAGGCCACCACCAATCCGCCCGGGCAATCCGTATTGCCAACCACGGCTTCGATCTGAGCGCTGACGGCCGCGATGGCGGATTCGCCTTCTATCGCCTCACCCACGACGACCACCGGGGCCATCCCTTCCTGGGCCGTCACTCTCACCTTGGTCGAGACCGTGTCGTCGGATTCGGCGAAGAGTCGTCGGCGTTCGGGGTGGCCGGCCATCACCATCCGCGTGCCCAGTTCAGCCAGTAACGGTGCGCTGACCTCTCCGGTGAAGGGACCTGGGGGATAGGCCGACACGTCCTGGGCTCCGACCACACCGCCGCCGGCGCCGAACCCGTCTCGCAACAGCGGGATCAACGCGGACGCGGGGCAGATGTAGGTGCTTGCCGGGTCCACGCCAGCGGCCTGCAACCGGGCCAGGACAATCGGGCCCCAGGACCGGGCCGCCTCAGCCCCGAGATACGACTTCGTGCTGGTGCCGATCAAGGTCCTCGGCAAGGGCGGAAACCGGGTGGTCATACCGGCACCGTGTCGCGTGCCGGCTCAAGGCCCCCGCGCAACCGCCGCTCGACGTACTCGCGATTCATCCGCACCTCGCGCTCGACTTGGGCGCAGTCCCACCCCATCAGCGGCGCGGCCACCTCGGCGACGTCGCGAGCCAGCGAGCATCCCAGGGCCGGTTCAAGGCCCACCATGGTGCGGCGGTGCAACAGATCCGTCAGGTGCGTAGCACCTTCGTCGTGGATCGCGACGTCGATCTCGGCGGTCAGCACGGCGTCCCGTCCCTCGCCGATCACACGGCCCGCCGCCGGGTCGCGCCGGATGAGGTCAATGAGGTGGCGGCACCGCCCGCCGTACACCTTGATCAGGCGGCGCACGACGATGTCCGGCACTCCCTGAGCGCGAAGCTCGTCGGCCAATTCCGTTGCGGTAGAGGCCCATTGATCAGTTGCGCCGGGGAGGCGCGTGCTGTCGGCGTGTGACGGCGGGGTCGATACGCCGAGGAGTTTTGCGACGACGTCCACCGTTTCGGTCCCAAGGGAGAGGTGCGGCGTCAACTTGCCGCCGACGATGCTGACCAGCCGCTCGACCTGCGGGTGGGTCACGATCAGATGTGATCGAGGGATGGCACCGGTCGAACCGTCGGGGCGGTACGGCAGCGGCCGCACGCCGGCGTACGTGAACAAGACACTCTCCCGGCGGAGGCCGGCGCCGGGGATCAGTGCGTTGGTTTCGCGGATCAGATAGTCAACGTCGTCTTCGTCGGCGGCCGCCGCCCCCGGGTCGCCGGTGAACCGCTCATCGGTTGTGCCGATGAGATAGCGGTCGTTCCACGGGATGACCAGGATCGCTCGATTGTCCGAGCGCGCCTCGTAGTAGATGCACTCGGCGGGCGCGCCGGGAAACGGGTCGACCACCAGGTGGGCGCCTTTGGTGCCGCCCACCATGCGTTCCAGCGACGCGGCACCGGCCAACTCATCCAGCCACGGCCCGGCCGCGTTCACCACCACGTCTGCGGTGAGGGTGTGTTCAGCGCCCGTGGTCAGATCGGTGTAGCGGACGCCGGTGGCGCGACCGGAGTCGCAGGTGATCTCCTCGACGGCGGCATACGTCTGAACGACCGCGCCGGATTCGACTGCGGACAGGACGGTTTCGAGGACCAGACGCTCGGCGTACTCCACCTGACCGTCGTAATAGTGCAGCCCACCGGTCAGCCCATCGGGGTCGAGGGAGGCCAACTCGACGGAGGCTGCCTTCTTTCCGATCGTTCGGTGGCGCGGCAACGACTTTCCGGACGACAGCGCGTCGTAGAGCACCATTCCAATCCGGAACATCCAACCGGGCTTGTGGTTGTGCCGGTAGATGGGTACGACGAACCCCAGTGGTTTGACCAGGTGCGGCGCGATGTGGAGGAGCCGCTCGCGATCGTGCAGAGACTCGTGCACGAGCCGCAACTCACCGTGCTCCAGGTAGCGCAGACCGCCGTGGATCAGTCGGCTCGACCAGGAGGAGGTGCCCGATCCAATATCCGCACGCTCCAGCACTACTACCGAAAGGCCCCGCAAGGCAGCCTCACGGGCGATCGCTGCGCCGTTGATGCCGGCGCCCACGATTGCCACGTCGTAGTGTCGCGCTGCGAGTTGTTCTGCGTCGGTTGCTCCGAGTACGGCCATTGCCCACCCTCACTTGTCTGATTGTGTGCCGATACCAGCACCGGGAGCCGGTGCTGGTATCGGTTCGTGCGCTGGTTGTCGGGTCATGTGGGTCAGGCGGACACCACCCGGTTGGTCCAACCGCGAGTCAGATCGCGCGCGGCGCGCCAGCCGTCGTACATCGCGTCGGCCTGGTCGCGGCTCATGGTCGGCTCGAAGCGGCGGTCGACCTGCCATTTGGAAGCGACCTCGTCGAGGTCGGCGAAGATTCCCGTGGATAGTCCGGACAACAGCATGGTTCCGAAAATCGTGGCCTCGGCGACCTTGGGGCGCACGACCGGGATGCCCAGGATGTCAGCGGTGAGCTGGCACAGAAAGTTGTTCTTCACCGCCCCGCCGTCCACGCGCAACTCGGCGATGTCCACGGCGCTGGTGCCCTGCATGGCGGCCTCGACCACGTCCCGGGTCTGATAGGTCATCGACTCCACTGCTGCGCGAATAATGTGCAGGCGGCTGGTCGCGTTGCTCATCCCGATGATGGCTGCCCGCGCGTACGGATCCCAATCTGGTGCCGACAGGCCGGTGAATGCCGGCACGAGGTAAACCCCGTCGGTGCTCGGGACCTGGCCCGCGTACCACTCAGAGTCGGGGGCAGCGTGAATGAGTTTCAGGTCGTCCCTCAGCCACTGCATGGTCTTGCCCATCGCGAAGAGGACCCCCTCGATCTCGTAGGCGACCTTGCCTTGCACGCCCCAGGCGACGCTCGGGGTCAGGCCGGGAATCAGTTGGGGTTTGTCTCCGCAGTTGATATTGAGCACACCGGCGGTGCCATAGGTCATCTTGGAAAGACCCGGCTCATAGGCGGCTTGGCCGAACAGGCCCGCCTGCTGATCGCCGAGGTTCGCGGCGATCGGGACCGCTGACCCGAAGGTCGCTGCGATGTCGCCGACGACCGCGTCGGACGGGACGATCTCGGCCAGCATCGTCTTGGGGATGTTGTAGATCGCCAGGAGATCGTCGTCCCAACGCAGGGTTTGCAGATCCATCATCATCGTGCGAGACGCGTTGGAGTAATCAGTGACGAATGACTGGCGCCCAGTGAGGTTCCAGATCAGCCAGGTGTCAACGGTGCCGGCGAGGAGCTCTCCGCGCTCTGCTCGCTCCTGCGCGCCCGGGACCGCGTCGAGGATGAAGCGGATCTTCGAGGCGGTGTAGTAGGCATCGGGAATTAGTCCGGTTCGGGACTGGATCAGATCGCCGTGACCGGCCTGCACCCACCGCTCGACCACCTCGACGGTCTGGCGGGAGGCCCACACGATCGCGTTGTGAATAGGCCGGCCGGTGTCCTTCTCCCAGACGATGCCGGTCTCGCGCTGGTTGGTCAGCGCCACCGCCGAGAGATCCGACGGGGCGAGGTTGGCATCGCGCAGGGCAGCGCGAATCACCTCCAGTTGGGTGTTCAGGATCTCCGTTGCGTCATGCTCGATCCAGCCCGGCTTGGGATAATGCTGGGTCAACTCCTGCTGGGCGAATCCGACAATCGTGCAGTCTTGGTCGATGACGAACGATCGTGCACTCGTGGTGCCTTCGTCGATTCCGAGGATGTACTTGGCCATGGTCTATCCGTCCTGAAGGTGAGATCGCCACGGGGGGCAGCGGGGGCAGAGCAGGCGACTCGAGGTGATTCGGGTCACGCGGAATGATCAGAAGGTAGACCGCTCGTACAAGTACGGTCAAGTACTTGTATAAACTTGTATAGCCAGCTAGTGTCCCGACCATCATTGAGAGCCAGGTCACAGTTCCGTGCTGTGTTTGGTGCTCACCAGGCAGTGCGAAAGCACAGCTCCCGGAAGGTCAACTGGAATGACATTCGATGCACTGATGCTCCTGCTCGCAGCAGGTGGGGGCTTCTTGGGCGCCGCGATCGGCGGCCTCAACGCGTTCATCTTCACCGGACTGGCGGTGTTGCTCGGTAACGCGATCATGATGGCGGGCGGCTCGGCCGGCTTCTTGAACACCGTGGCGTTCGGTCCATTTCTCGGCCCGCACGTTGCCTTCGTCGGCGGTGTCGCCGCCGTCGCGTACGCCGGGCGGAAAGCAGCCCGGGTAGCGGAAGAGGCCGCCGATCTCGCGGTCGCACCCGCCGCGGTAGCGGCGATGGCCGGCGCGGGCGCGGCCGACTTGGACCGACCCCGTGACGTGTCGGTCTTGGATCTGGAGAACGCTGGTCCAGCACCGGATGATGCTCCCGTCATCGGGGGTAAGGACATCGGCGTACCGCTGATCTCCTTGGAGCAGTGGGACGTTCTGCTCGTCGGTGTCATCGCGGGCATGCTCGGCTACTGCGTCAACCAGGTCGTCTCCGCGATCGGGTGGTTCGGTACCCACACGGACACCATCGCCTTCACCGTTGTCGTGATGGCCATTGCCACCCGATTGCTGTTCGGTCGGTCCGGGCTCTTCCCCAAGTCCGCTTCGCGGCCAGACGGGGCGAGCGGCTGGGGCCGTTTTGCACCGTACGATGAGGCTCGCTGGATCAAATACCACGAGCGCTTCCTGCCTGCCACCATGCTCGGGGCTTTCGTGGGTCTATTCGCCGCCGGGATCACGGTGTTGCTGTCCACTGCCTACCCGGGCCTGGGCGCTACCGCCAAGACGTTCGCCTTCGGGTTGTCCGCGTTGTCGCTGATCTTCCTGGGTCTCGGCGTGTCGTTCCCGGTGACGCACCACATCACGTTGCCCGCGGGTGTCGCAGCCGTCGCCTTCTTGCCAGTCGTGCACGGCAACCACACAGCGGCAATCCTCATCGGTGCCGCGGGTGGCGTTCTCGGTGCGTGGTTGGGTGAGCTGTTCGCACGGCTTTGGTACAACCAGGGTGACACCCACATCGATCCTCCGGCGGCCGCGATCTGGCCGGCGACGACGATCATCTTGGTGGCCGCGGCACTCTTCAGCTGACCAGCTGAATGTCCGTTCGTCCCCGACCAAAAGGAGAACCGTGCCGGCACCCGTAGGCATCCCGGCCGCACTTGTTGCGGACGTTGACGGAACTATCGCGGGCGCAGATCATCAGGTCTCGCCGCGGACGTTGGATACCCTCGCCGCTCTCGAGCGGCGGGGTGTCCCCGTCATCTTGGCGACCGGTCGTTCCGAGGCCAACGTTCTGAGCATCGCCCGCGAAGCGGGTCTGACGACCCCGGCCGTCGCCTGTAACGGTGCGCTGGTGGTCGACCCTGTGACCGGTGAGAGGTTGCGCGTGCGGACAGTCGCGGCTCCGGAGGTCTCGACGATGATCGACCTGCATCGGCGCACCGGGGCAGCCCTCACCTGGTGGACGCCGGAGCAGATCTTCGTGACGAGTGAGAGACTGCAGGCCGAGCTCGCGCAACTGGGGGACGGCGCCATCGAGGTTGTCGCCGCGCCGTCGGAGCCACCCGAGAATGTCTTGAAGATCATGCTGAACGGGACACCGGCGCAGCTGGATGCCATCGGTGACATCGTGACCGAATCCCTTCCCCGGGTGACCCGTTCACTCCCGACCTTCTGGGAGCTGTCGGCGCACGATGCTGACAAGTGGGGCGCGCTCGACTGGCTGTTCCGGCGGCTCGAGATCGACCCTGAGCGGGTGCTCGGGATTGGTGACGGCGGCAACGACGTGCGATGGTTGGCTCGCGTCGGGCGTCCCGTTGCGATGGCCAACGCGCATCCGTCGGTGCGTAAGATCGCGGTAGCCGTCGCTGGACATCACGCGGCGGAAGGAGCGGCCGAATTCCTTGTGCAAGAAGCGAATTTCTGGCCGGGGGTGGCCTCATGACAGCAACGGGCCGGGATGTCTTCTCGCTGCCGGAGCAGCTGGCCGTGATGGACCAGGAGTATGTCGTCGGCAGCTACTATCTTGAACTCCCTTCTAATGCCGACGTTCTGGCTCGTGCTGCTGGGTTCGCCGTGGGTCAGAGTATCGGGACCTGGGTCGAGGTACCCGGAGTGACAGCTCATATGCGCGACCGGCACGTTGGCCGCGTGATCGGCGTACTGCCCTGTCCGCCAGTGGATCTCACGACTCAGCAGCTTGAGGTCAGCGGATATGTTGTCCAGGTGGCCGTACCCACCGTCAACATCGGCCCCTCCATCCCAATGCTCCTCACAACGATCCTCGGCAACGACAGTTCCACGTCGGTACAAGCGAAACTGATCGACCTGCAGGTGCCACCGGGATATGCCGCTGCTCTTGGCGGGCCGCGCTTCGGGGTCAAGGGAATCCGTGACCTGCTCGGCGTTGCCGACCGTCCCTTGCTGCTGAACATGATCAAGCCCTGCACGGGGCTGACGCCCGAAGCGGGCGCAGAGATCTTCTTCCAGACGGCTCTCGGCGCGGTGGACATGATCAAAGACGACGAGCTCATGGGCTCACCGGACTTCTCCCCGGTCGAAGACCGGGTCAAGGCCTACACCAGGGCCGCCGAACGGGCCCGGGAGGTGACCGGCCGGGACGTCCTTTACATCCCCAACATCACCGACCGGCCTGATCGGATGCTGGAACATGCCAAGGCGGCTAGGGATAACGGCGCCAAAGCCCTCATGGTTGCCTTCGCCAGCGTCGGGTACGGCGCGGTCCAGGCTCTCGCCGATGTCGCCAACGTTCCCATTCTCGGCCACTTCGCCAGCGTGGCCCCCTTCTATGAAGGTTCGGGTTCGGGTATGGCGTCGCCGATCGCGGCCGGGCTGCTACCGCGCCTGGCCGGTGCCGACTTCGTCCTCACCGCAACGCCATACGGCGGGTACCCGCTGGCCCGTTTGCAGTACCTGAGGACCGCGCAGCAGATTTCCTTGCCGAGACCAGGGGTCAAGTCCGCGATGCCCATCGTTGGTGGTGGAGTGCACCCGGGTGTGGTCGCAACCTATGTCGATGACCTCGGTCCGGACATCGTGCTAGGTGCCGGTGGTGCCATCCAGGGACATCCCGACGGACCTGCTGCGGGTGCCGATGCGATGCGTCAGGCAATCGATGCGGCGATAGCGGGAGTACCGGTCACGCAGGCTGCCCGTGAACACGTTGAACTCGCCAGCGCCCTGCGCGCCTTTGCCTGATCACAGACCGTCCGAGACAAACACGAGGAACAACCACGATGACCGACAGCGCCTCTCTCACCACCAAGGTGGTCGTCCTCGGTGGCGGCCCCGGCGGATACACGGCGGCCTTCCGCGCTGCTGACCTCGGATGCGAGGTCGTCCTGATCGACGATCGCGGCACGTTAGGCGGCGTATGTCTCAACGTGGGGTGTATTCCCTCCAAGACGCTGCTGCATGCGGCGAAGGTGCTATCCGAGGCTCGTGAGATGCACCAGCGGGGGATCGGCTTCGGTGCGCCGAACATTGACATCGACGCGTTGCGCGGCTGGAAGGACGAGGTCGTGGGCCGGCTGACCGGCGGTCTCACCGGTCTGGCCCGAAAGCGGAAGGTTCAGGTGATCGTCGGCCAGGGGCGCTTCACGGGGGCGCACACGATCCAGGTGACCAATGATGCGGGTCGGGTCACGACTGTGAATTTCGAGCAAGCAATCGTCGCGGTGGGTTCCCGTCCGGTGCAGTTGCCCTTCGTCCCTTATGACGACCCGCGGGTCCTCGACTCAACCGGTGCCCTTGAGCTGAGACAGGTTCCGCGACGGCTGCTCGTCATCGGCGGCGGAGGAGCTGGCACCGCAACTGGTGCCGGGCGCCGATGCCGATCTGATCGCGCCTCTCGCGGCACGTATCACCCAGCAGTACGCCGCGGTCTGGACTTCGACCAGCGTCACGGGGGTCGAGGCCACGCCGAGCGGCATCACAGTCTCCTTCAGTGGTGAATCTGCCCCGGAGACAGCGGAATTCGACGCGATATTGGTCTCGGTGGGGCGGGTGCCCAACGGTGGTCTGATCAACGCCGGAGCCGCGGGAGTGCAGGTGGACGACCGCGGCTTCATCTCGGTGGATTCTCAGCAGCGCACCAACGTGACGCACATCTATGCGATTGGCGACGTGGTCGGTAACCCGATGCTGGCTCACAAGGCCGTGCACGAGGGTCGTGTGGCTGCGCAGAACGCTGCCGGGCAGCCGAGCGGTTTCGACACCACGTTGATCCCCAGCGTTGCGTACACCGATCCGGAGGTGGCGTGGGTCGGGATGACCGAAAACGCTGCAGCGGCAGCGGGTGTCGAGGTGCAGTTGGGTGTTTTCCCGTGGGCTGCCTCGGGTCGGTCCCTGTCGCTGGGGCGCGACGAGGGTCTGACCAAGCTGGTGGTGGAGCCGCAGACCGGGCGACTGCTCGGCGCTGGCATCGTTGGTCCGTCTGCGGGCGAGTTGATCGCCGAAGTCGCCCTCGCCATCGAATTGGGTGCTTTGGCCGAGGACGTCGCCCTCACAGTGCATCCCCACCCCACCTTGTCTGAGAGTCTGGGGATGGCAGCCGAGGTGTGGGAGGGCACCATCACCGACCTCTACCTTCCGCGCAAGAAGGTGTAGGAACGCGCTGAAGCGTCGGCGGCTCGTAGTTACCAGGAAGTCTCGCGCGGCCTGCCCTCGTCGTACCCACTGGCCGACTGCACGCCCACGGTCGCCCGCTCGTGGAACTGCGCGATAGTGCGGGCGCCGGCGTAGGTGAAGGACGAGCGCACGCCGGCGATGATCTGGTCGATCAGGTCCTCGACACCGGGACGATCGGGGGCGAGGAACATCTTCGAGGAGGAGATGCCTTCTTCGAACATCGCCGACCGGGCCCGGTCGTAAGCCGACTGGGTCGACGTGCGGTTGCGAACGGCGCGGGCCGAGGCCATGCCGAAGGACTCCTTGTAGAGCCGGCCGTCGTGATCGCGGTTGAGGTCGCCGGGGGATTCCCAGGTGCCGGCGAACCACGAGCCGATCATCACGTTGGCACCGCCCGCGGCAAGCGCCAGGGCCACATCCCGCGGGTATTTGACCCCGCCGTCGGCCCAGACGTAGGCACCGAGTTCCGTTGCCGCCGTGGAGCATTCGAGGACTGCCGAGAACTGCGGGCGGCCAACACCGGTCATCATCCGGGTCGTACACATGGCGCCGGGTCCGACGCCGACCTTGATGATCTCCGCGCCCGCGCCGACCAGATCGGACACGCCGTCCGCGGTCACCACGTTGCCCGCGGCGATCGGGACATCGCTGCGTCCGGAAGCGTCACGTACGCCGCGCACCACTTTCAGCGCGTCCAGCATCTTGTCCTGGTGGCCGTGTGCGGTGTCGACGACCAGCACATCGGCGCCGGCTTCGAGCATTGCCTCGGCCTTGCCTTGGACGTCTCCGTTGATCCCGATCGCGACACCGAGCCGAAGGCGGCCCTGGGCGTCGACGGCGGGGGTGTAGATGCCCGACCGCAGGATGCCGCGCTTGGTCAGCACCCCGAGCAGCTTGCCGTCGCCGACCACCGGCACGACGTCCAGGTGCTTGTCGGTCAGCAGGTCGAAGGCGTCCGCCAGGCTCGAGCCGTCCTGCACGGTCACCAGGTCACGGGTCATGACGTCACCGACCGTCTCGAAGCGGTCGCGCTCCAGCAGGTGACGCTCGGTGACGATGCCCACCGGCTCCTTGTCCGGACCGACGACGATGGCCGCCCGGTGGGCCCGCTTACCGAGCAGCGCCAGCACCGAGGACACCGGGACCTCCGGCGTGACAGTCACGGGCGATTCGTAAACGGTGTGCCGGCTCTTGACGTAGTCGATGGTCTCGCGCACGGCGTGGATCGGGATGTCCTGCGGCAGAATCGCGATTCCGCCCCGGCGGGCGACCGTTTCGCTCATTCGGCGTCCCGAGACGGCGGTCATGTTGGCCACGACCAGGGGGATCGTCGTGCCGGTGCCGTCCGCTGTGGACAGGTCGACGTCCAGGCGGCTGGTCACGTCCGAGCGCGACGGCACCATGAAGACGTCGTTGTAGGTCAGGTCATAGGCCGGTGAGGAGTGCAGGAACTTCACGGGAGTCCATCGTACGGTTGAACTTATGGAATTGACGCATCTTGGCCACGCGGCCGTCCTGATCGACACCGGTTCGACCCGCGTGCTGGTGGATCCCGGCGGATTCTCCGATGTGAGCGGTCTGGCGGACCTGGACGCCGTCTTCGTCACCCATCAGCATCCCGACCACGTGACCAAGGAGCAGTTGGCGACCCTGCTCGCTGCCAACCCCGACGTCCCGGTGTACGCCGACCCGCAGACCGCCAGCCAGTTCGGTGAGCAGGCGGCGATCACGGGCTGGTCTGGCGGCGACGAACCGGTCGTGGTGGGCGACCTGACCCTGACTCCGGTCGGCGCGCAGCACGCCGAGATCCACCCCTATATCCCGCGGATCGACAACACCGGGCTGGTCATCAGCGGCGGGGGAGTCACGCTGTTCCATCCCGGGGACGCATTGGACGCCGATCCGGGTACGTCGATCGACATCCTGGCCGTGCCCGTCACCGCCCCCTGGTCGGCGGTGAAGGACACGATCGCGTTCGTTCGGCGGATCCAGCCGCGTCTGCTGGTCCCGATTCACGACGGAACGGCCAGTGAAGCAGGCCGGGGTATGTACCTGAACCACATCAGCAGCTATGGCCTCGATGGGGGAGTGCACCTGCAGGACTTCCGTGGCCAGGGTGCAGTGACTCCCGAACTGGACTGATCGACGTACGCCGATCAGAAGTAGCGCGCGGACACATCGGCCAACGCGTCGTATTGGCCGGCGTTGGCCATGGCCTCGTACATACCCCGGTACACCTGGTGCAACTCGTCGTAGAGCTTCGCAGTGGACTCGCTCGGGGTGAATTCGCCCTCGACGTTGACCATCGCCTCGACAGCGTCGTCGATCGACGTGAACGCGCCCGCGCCGTATGCCCCCAGGATCGCTGCCCCGAGCACGGTGCATTCGCGCTCGCGGGTGACCTTGGTGGGCAGCCCGATGATGTCCGTCATCAACTGGGCGAATCCGTCGGACTTGGTGCCGCCACCGGTCAGCCTCAGGTCGGTGATGCCTCCGACGATGTCGCTGCGGAAGGCATCCACGACCATGCGCATTTCGTGTGCGCAGCCTTCGAGCAGGGCGCGCAGCATATCGGCGCGGGTGTGGTGGATGCCCAGCCCCAGCCAGCCGCCCTTGGAAGCGGCGTCGTAGTACGGCGTCACCTGGCTGGTCAGGAACGAGTGGAAGAGCAGCCCGTTCGCACCGGCGGGCGAGGTCGCCGCCTTGTCCACCATCACCGAGTACACGCTGCGGCCCTGCGCCTCGGCCTCGCTCAGCTCGTCGCTACCGAAGTTGTCCCGCCACCACTTGAGGTTCGCGCCGAGGGCGAAGGCCCCGCCCTCGATGTCCCACGCGCCAGGCACGGCGTGGCCGCCCCACCACAGGTTGCGTCCCTGGATGCGGTCGAGGCCGTCCAGGTGGGCGACCATGATGCCGGAGGTGCCCACGGTGAACTCCGCCATGCCCTGGCGTACGACGCCGGCCCCGATGGCGGCGCATTGCTGGTCCCCGGCGCCGCGGCACAGCGCAACTCCGGCGGGTAGTCCCGTTGCATGGGAGGCGGCGGCGGATACGACGCCGGCCTGGCCGGAGGGTATGCCGACCGGGGGCAGCCGGTCGCGGTCGACTCCGCACAGGGCGAGGACCTCATCGCTCCAGTCCAGTTTCTCGATGTCGAGCATCCCGTTGAGGGTGAGCGAGGCGGGATCGGTCACCCACTGGTCGGCGCCGAGACGGTACAGGAAGTACTCCTGGCCATTGGCGAACCACCGGGTGCGAGCGAACAGATCGGGTTCGTTGTCCCGCAGCCACGCGATCTTGGCGGCGGACCACAGCGGCGACAGCTGCATGCCGGTCAGCGTCTGGTAGTCCTCCGGACTGATCTGCTCACCGAAGATGGCCTGATACTTCAGGGCACGGCCGTCGTTCCAGACGATGGAGTTGGCCAGCGGGTTCTTGTCCTCGTCCAACAGCAGGAAGGTGCCGCGTTGGCTCGAGAACCCAACGGATTGGTACGCCTCGTCAGGCAAACCGGCCGCGGTGACGGCCTGTTTCGTAGCGGCGCAGATGCCCCGCCAGACGTCTTCCACGTCTTGTTCGACCCAGCCCGCGCGAGGGGAGATGCAGGGGTATTCCTGGTAGCCCTCGCCGAGACGGTTTCCGTGTTCGTCAAAGACCATCACCGTGCACCCTGTAGTGCCGGCGTCGATTCCTACGAATGCGCGGACAGCGCTCATTTCTGCTCCTTAGACACCGCGGACGGCAGTTGCACTGTGACCGCGAACACACTTGGTGTGGAGCAGCGTAAAGCAAGTTGTTGGTACTTGTACATACATGGCTACAGAAGCATTTTAGAGTGTGTTAGGAGACGAAAATTTCAGAAACAAGGAAAGGCTGCCCTAAGGTGTGGAGGTGCCCGTCGTCAAGACCAAGAAGAAGTGCTGCAAGTCCAGCACGCGCTGCAAGAAGTGCCCCGTGGTGTGGCACCGCTTGGCCAAGCAGGGGCACGCCGAGCGGCAGGACAAGCGCACCTTTGAAGTGACCGGCAAGGTCGACAAGAAGTCCTTCAAGGCGGCGCGAGCACGCTGACCGCACGTGACTAGGGTTGTCTTCATGAGCCTGCAGGTCACCATTGTCGAGGACGAGGCCGCTTGGAACGGCATCGTCAACGACGCGGGTGGTCACCCGCTGCAACTGTGGGGTTGGGGCGCGTTGAAGGCCCGCTACGAGTGGGACGTCACCCGACTGCTGGTGCACGACGACGAGAAGGTCATCGGGTCCGCCCAGGTGCTCTTCCGCAAACTCCCGGTCAGTTGCTTGGCCTACATCCCCCGCGGACCGCAAGCCGCTGAAGGCGACCGCGTCCGGGTCCTGCAGGCGATCGCGGAGCATGTGAAGGCCACCCGTAAACCGCTCGCGCTGACGATCGAGCCGGACTGGCCCGAGTCCTTCTCCCCGGTCGCCCAACCGGGGAAGGGTGACCCCGGCCCGAGCGCCGATGAAGTCATCGAGCAGAAGCTCACCGAGCCAGTCAGTGGATGGTTGGTTGGACTGGAGTCCGCTGGGTTCACCCGTTCGCAGAACACCGGTCTGATCCCGCACACGCTCATCGTCGATCTGGACCCCAGCGAGGAGGACATCCTCGCGTCGTTCACCTCGACCACCCGGCAGAACGTCCGTAAGTCGTTGCGTAACAAAGAAGTTCGCTTCGGTGAGGTCGTGCACGACAAGGATCTGGACGCCGTACTCGCAATCAACCGGGCGACCGGCGAACGCAACGGGTTCGCCGTCCACGACGACGGCTACCACCGCGGGATCCGGGACCTGATGGGCGGGGACTCTCATCTGTTGGCGGCCTGGGAGGGCGACGAGGTCGTCGCGTTCGTCTGGCTGGTCGCCTCCGCGCGCACCGCATTCGAGTTGTACGGCGGGGTGTCACCGCGCGGCCAGAAGCTCCGGCTGAACTACGGGCTGAAGTTCTACGCGATGCAACAGACGAAGGCCATCGGCGTGCAGCGCTACGACTTCAACGGTCTGCTCAACGACGGCATCTCCGACTTCAAGCGGCAGTTCGCCAAGCACGAGGACCAGTTGATCGGCACCTGGGACAAGCCGCTGTCGGCGCTCTACACGCCGTACAACAAAGCGTTGCCGGTCGTCCGCAAGACGGCGAAAACCTATCTCCCGCAGGCGAAGTCGCAGGTTTCTTCGGCGCTGGGCAAACTGCGCCGCAAGTAGCGGTTACTTCTTCTTCGCGCTCTTGGCTCGTGCGTCGGCCAGCCAGGCGGCACCGACGATGCCGGCGGCGTTCTCCAGTTGGGCCGCCACGATCGGTGCCCGAAGGTGCAGCAGCGGCAGGAACTTCTCGGCCTTCTTGCTGACGCCGCCGCCCACCACGATGAGGTCGGGCCACAGCAGGTCCTCGACGTGGCTGTAGTAACGCTGCAACCGACCGGCCCACTTCTCCCAGGACAGGTCCTCGCGGTCGCGTGCGCTGTCCGCGGCCTTGTGCTCGGCATCGTGGCCGTCGATCTCCAGGTGGCCCAGCTCGGTGTTCGGGACTAGAGCACCTTCGTTGAGCAGCGCGCTGCCGATACCGGTGCCCAACGTCGAGACCAGGACCAGGCCCTCGTGATCGCGGGCTGCGCCGTAGTGCAACTCGCCGACGCCCGCGGCGTCGGCGTCATTGACCACGGTGACCGGGTGCCCGAGCTTCGCGCTGAGCATCTCCTCGGCCGCCATCCCGATCCAGCCGGAGTCGATGTTCGCGGCGGTGCGCACGACGCCGTGGGTGACGACGGCCGGCAGCGTGATGCCGATCGCTTCACCGCCGATCTTGTCCTCGAAGTGCTCGACGATCTGCGCGATCACGTCGGCGACGGCCGCCGGAGTCGACGGCTGCGGGGTCTCGATGCGCAACCGGTCGTCGGCGAACTCCCCGGTCGACAGATCGACCGGGGCGCCCTTGATGCCGCTGCCGCCTACGTCAATGCCCAAGGGGTACGTCGCGCTCATAGTTGGTGAGTCTATGGCCCGGCGCCGCTGTGGGCGGAGATGGACGCGACGCATAGGCTGGCCCCAGATCCGCTGAGCCGTAAGGAGCCGTCATGCAGTACTGGTACAACGTCGACACCGCGCAGGTGGAGTCGGACGACGACCGCTCGCCCAACGCCAACGTCATGGGCCCGTACGACTCGCCCGAGGCGGCGCAGAACGCACTGCAGACCGCGCACGAGAAGTCCGAGCAATGGGACGAAGAGGACCGGCGCTGGAACGACGAAGGACAGCGCTGATCTGAACGCCTACCGCCGCCTCCTAGCCCTTCCCGGAGCGCGCTCGTTCGTCGTCAGCGCCGCCGTCGGTCGCCTCGGCAACGCGATGTTCGGTGTGGCGATCGTCGCGATGATCTCCGGCCGGACCGGTTCCTACGGACTGGCCGGCGCAGTCTCCGCGGTCGGGCTGATCGTCTTCGCCATCACCGCGGTGATTGTCGGTCGCCTCATCGACACCCACGGCCAGCGCACCATCGCGCTGCCCCTGGTCGCGTGGGGCGTGTCCTGGTCGATCATGACCGTCCTCGCTTCGGTGCTGTCCTGGCCGACCTGGACGCTGTTCGTCACGTATTCGTTGAGCGCGATCGTCGTCGAGATCGGCACCATGTCTCGCGCTCGCTGGGTGCACCTGGCCCCCGACGATCAGCGGCACGCGGCGATGGCACTGGAACAGGTGGCCGACGAGATCTCCTTCGTCATCGGACCCGCGCTCGCCGCCGCGCTGGCGACCATCTTGTTCCCCGAATCCGGATTCATCCTGGCGGTGGTGCTCTACGCCAGTGGCACCGTGCTGCTGATGGCCAACCGGCGTACCGAGCCGCCCGCCCGCGCTGAGCACGTGCACCAACCCACCCTGGCGATCGCTCAACCCGGTATCCAGGTGCTTGCGGTCTGCCTGTTCCTGGTCGGTGTCATCTTCGGCAGCAACGAGATCGTCACGATCGCGGTGAGCAAACAGTTCGGTCATGCGAGTCTGGCGGGCATCGTCCTGGGCACCTTCGCGCTGGGGTCGGCGATTGCGGCGCTGGGTTTCGGTTCGCGCACCGTGCGGATGCCGATGCGCCGGGTCCTCTTGGCCTCCGCACTGATTCTCGTCGTGATGCAGGCGCCGATCCTGCTGGCTCACTCGGTCGGCGTACTCGCCGTCCTGATGTTCCTGGCCGGGCTGGCTGCCGCGCCTGCGCTCGTGACCTCGATGAACCTGACCCAACAACTGATCCCGGTGCACCAGATCAACGAAGCGCTCAGTGTGGTCCTGACCGCCATGCTGGTGGGCGTCGCCGCCGGTTCTGCGGTGGGCGGGGTGGTGGCCGATCACGTCACCGGCGCCCACGCCTACCTGGTGCCGCTGCTTGCTGGAGCATTGCTCGCACTCACCGCGGCCCTTGGCCAGCGGACCCTGGCGCACCCGCGCGAAGGCGTCGCCGCCGACTATATAGAGACGGTATAAAATTGGCCGGGTGGTGAACCTGTCGCAACCGACCCAGCCGGCCACCACGTACGACAACCCCGCGGATCTGCGCAGGCTCGCCCTACCGATCTACGGCCCGAGCTTGCTGTTCGGGCTCGGCGAAGGTGCGATCCTGCCGGTCGTCGCCTTGTCCGCGCGGTCGTTCGGTGCGTCCGTCGCCGTGGCCGCCCTGATGGTGATGCTGATCAACGCTGGGTCCCTGGTCTTCAACGTGCCCGCATCGATCATCTGCGACCGGTACGGCGAGCGGTTGGCAATCGTCGGAGCCTCGGCTCTGGGGGTCCTGGCGACCGTGCTGTGCCTGGTCGCCGGCAACCTCGCCGTCTTCTCCGTCGGTGTCTTCCTGATCGGCATCGCCAGTTCGGTGTTCCTGCTGGCCCGCCAGACGTATCTGACCGAAGCCGTGCCCGCCCAGTACCGCGCGCGGGCCCTGTCCACCCTGGGCGGGGTCATGCGGGTCGGTGTCTTCATCGGTCCGTTCCTCGGCGCCGCGGCCATGGCGGTGTGGCACCTGCAGGGGGCGTACGTCGTGTGCGTCGTCGCGCTGCTGCTGGCCGGCATCCTGGGGGCGACATTGAAAGACCTGCCCGGGCACGGCCGGGCGGCCCGCACAGCGCCGGATGCCGCCCCGGCACCGACGGTTCGCGCCATCCTGCGCGAGAAGTGGCCCGTCTTCATCACGGTCGGTGTCGGCATCCTGCTGGTCTCGGCCGTCCGGCAGTCCCGCCAGGCGGTCATCCCGTTGTGGGCAGAGCACCTGGGCCTGAGCCCCCAGGTCAGTTCGGTGATCTACGGCGTCTCCAGCGCGATCGACATGCTGGTCTTCTACCCGGCCGGCAAAGTGATGGACGTCCGCGGTCGGCGGTGGGTGACGGTGCCCTCGATGCTGGTCATGGGCCTGTCCATGCTCGCCATGCCGCTGACGCACGGCGTCGCGACGCTGACGCTCGTCTCCTGCATCCTCGGCTTCGGCAACGGGATCGGTGCCGGCATGGTGATGACCCTCGGTGCGGACTTCGCTCCCGAGTTGGGCCGGGCGCAGTTCCTCGGGATCTGGCGCGAGATGTCGGACATCGGTGGCACGGCAGGGCCGCTGCTGCTGGCCGCCTTCACCGCCCTGCTCGGTCTCGGCCCGGCCATCGCGATCTCCGGGGTGATCGGACTGGTTGCCGCGCTGCAGATGTGGCGCGCCGTCCCACGGCGATCCGGGTGACCCGCGAGATCAGCTGTCGAAGGAGTGCTCGGGCCCCGGGAACGTCCCGGCTTCGACCTCGGCCTTGTACTCCTGCGCGGCTGCCAACAGGGTGCCGTGCAGATCGGCGTACTGCTTGACGAAGCGCGGCATCTTGCGATCGTTCAACCCGGCGAAGTCGTACCAGACCAACACCTGCGCGTCGCAGCCGACACCGGCGCCGATCCCGACGGTCGGGATGGTCAGTTCGGCCGTGACCTGGGCCGCGATCGGCGCGGGCACCATCTCCAGCACCACGGCGAACGCACCCGCGTCCTGGACCGCATGCGCAGAGCGCAGCAATTCCCGGGCCTTCTCCTCGCCGCGGCCCTGCACCCGGTAACCACCCAGGGCGTGCTCGCTCTGCGGGGTGAAACCGATGTGCGCCATCACCGGGATGCCAGCAGCGGTGATCGCCTCGATCACGGGCGCCATCTCGGCGCCACCTTCCAGCTTGACCGCGTGCGCCTGGCCTTCCTTCATGAAGCGCACCGCGGTCTCCAGTGCCTGCTGCGGACTGACCTCGTAACTACCGAACGGCAGGTCGGCGACGATCAGCGTGTTGGGGGCGCCACGCACCACGGCCCGCACCAGCGGTAACAATTCATCGGTCGTCACCGGCAACGTGGTGTCGTAGCCCAGCGCATTGTTCGCGGCCGAGTCGCCCACGAGCAGCACCGGAATCCCGGCCTCCTCGAAGATCGCCGCCGAGGCCCGGTCGTACGCCGTCAGCATCGCCCACCGCTCGCCGCGCTGTTTGGCTTCCAGCAGATGCACGATGCGGGTCCGCCGCGGACGGGTCTGCGGTGGCGTGCCGGCGCCGTACGGCGCGGTCTGTTCGCTCATGGACGCATCGTAGTTCCTGATATTTATCTGTCAGTTTCCCACCAAACGACCGGAAAACCTTGCAAAATCCTCTCAGGCGTGCGTAACCCCGCCGCCGATCCGACTCCCACACGGAGGAATTGTGAAAGTACGTTTGGTGGGCGCTCTCACGGGTGCCACCGCGATCAGTCTGGGTCTGACCCTGACGGCTACCGGCGCAGGTGCCCTCTCCGTCCCCGCGGTGGGTCCGGCCGGGCCGGACCAGCAGCAGGCCCAGAAGGACAACTACTCCAGCCCGCGAGCCGACGCCGCGTCGGCGCTGCGCCAGGAGGCGGTGACCAAGCTGGTCCAGGGCAAGGCCAGCACCAAGGAGGTGAACGGCAAGACCGTCATCGAGGTGCAGTCGGAGACCAATGGTTCCTCGGGCAAGAAGGGGTCCAAGGGCACCAAGGGCAAGCAGAGCCGCTACGTCGAGTACGACGTGGACCGCACCGCCTCGATCTTCACCGTCCTGTCCCAGTTCGGTACGGCGACCAAACCCGCCGCCGGCGGCACCGCCGGTCCGCTGGTCAATCAGATTCCCCAGCCGGATCGCACCCAGAACAACTCGACGTACTGGGAGTCCAACTTCGACCGCCAGCACTACCTGGACATGATGTTCGGGACCAAGGGCGAGTCGTTCAAGAACTTCTACAAGGCACAGTCGCAGGGTCGCTTCGACGTCGAAGGTGACGTGTCGGACTGGGTGACTCTGCCGTACAACGAAGCCGCCTACGGCAGCAACAAGTACGCCAATGACGCCATCGGCTACTGGGCGTACATCAACGACACGCTGACCGCTTGGTACAACCAGCAGAAGGCATCGGGCAAGACCGACGCGCAGATCAAGGACTACCTGTCGCAGTTCGACAAGTGGGACCGCTACGACTACGACGGCGACGGCAACTTCGATGAGCCGGACGGCTACATCGACCACTTCCAGGCCATCCACGCCGGTGAGGGCGAGGAAGCCGGTGGCGGTGCGCAGGGCGATGACGCCATCTGGAGTCACCGCTGGGCGGTCGGCTACGGCTACGGCACGACCGGCCCGGGCACCAACAAGGGCGGCGGTGTGCAGATCGGCAACACCGGCATCTGGGTCTCGGACTACACCACCGAGCCGGAGAACGGTGGCCTGGGAGTCTTCACCCACGAGTTCGGCCACGACCTGGGTCTGCCGGACCTGTACGACACCACCAACCAGGCCACCAACTCCACGTCGTTCTGGACGCTGATGAGCGCCGGTTCCTGGGGTAACCACGGCAAGGACTCCATCGGCACCACCCCGACCTACATGGGGGCTTGGGAGAAACTGCAGCTGGGCTGGTTGGACTTCAAGACCGTGTCCTACGGATCCCGCGCGCTGGTCAACCTCGGCCCGGCCGACCTGGACAACCGCCGCAAGCCGCAGGCCCTGGCGGTGACGCTGCCGAACAAGACGGTCGTCACCGACTACAACACGCCCAAGTCCGGATCGTATGAGTGGTGGAGCGGTCGCGGTGACAACTACGTCTCCTCGCTGACCCGTGATCTGGACCTGACCAGCGCCACCTCGGCGTCGTTGTCGGCGGCTATCTGGTACGACATCGAGGACGGTTACGACTACCTGTATCCGCAGGTGTCGGCCGACGGTGGCGCTACCTGGACCAACGTGGGCGACGCCGTGACCGGCTCTGCGCCGCAATGGGGTTCGGTCAACTACGACCTGTCGGCCTACAAGGGTCAGAAAGTGAAGTTCCGCTTCCTGTACCAGACCGACGGTGGTGTCAACGAGGCCGGCGCGTTCCTGGACGACCTGGCGCTGACCGTCAACGGCACGACCACCGTGGACGACGTGGAATCGGCCACCAGCGCGTGGACCGCTTCCGGGTTCTCCCGGATGACCGGTTCGACGTCCAAGCAGGTCTCGCACTACTACCTGGCGGAGTACCGCCGCTACTCCGGCTACGACAAGACGCTCAAGGAGGGGCCGTACAACTTCGGTTGGTACCCGACGCCCAAGCCGGACTACGTGGAGCACTTCCCCTACCAGGACGGTCTGTTGGTCTGGTACATCAACAACGAGTTCGATGACAACAACGTCTTCACCCACCCCGGCGGTGGCCAGGTGCTTCCGGTGGATGCGCACCCGACCCCGTTGAAGTGGTCGACCGGTCAGTTGATGTCCAACCGGATCTCGCCGTTCGATGCCACCTTCGGCACCGAGCGCACCGACGCCCTCACCCTGCACCGTCAGGGTGTGGAGACCAAGGTCCCGTCGCAGGCGGCGGTCCGCACCTTCGATGACTCCAGTGCCACCAAGTACTGGAGCGCCGAGAGCCCGTATGCCTCCACCAAGACGGCTGGGTCCGGGACGAAGATCTCGGTCCTGACCAAGCTGGGTGACGGCATGGTCTTGTGGGTGGACGCCACCAAGAAGCGGTAGTCACCGCTGACGATGGTCCCCGGATGCCTCCCGCATCCGGGGACCATCGGTTTTCAGGCACAATCTGCGGGTGAGCACTGACGGCGACCGCTACGTCCTGGTTCTCGGCTGCCCGGACAGCACCGGCATCGTGGCCCGGATCGCCGGGTTCCTCGGGGAGATCGGCGCCTGGATCGTCGAGGCCGCCTACCACTCCGACCCGGACACCGGCTGGTTCTTCACCCGGCAAGCGGTCCGGGCCGACACGCTGTCCCTGAGCGTGCAGGAGTTGCGTGATCGTTTCGACCGCGAGGTCGTGCGACACCTCGGCCCCGGCACGTCATGGCACGTGACCGACACCAGCGTCCGCAAGCGTGCCGTGCTGTTGGTCAGCAAGGAAGGGCACTGCCTGGGGGATTTGCTGGGACGGGCCTATCGCGGTGAGCTGCCGGCCGACGTACTTGAAGTCATCGGGAACCACCACGACCAGGAAGACTTCGCGACCCGGATGGGTGTGCCGTTCCGGCGCATCTCCTTCGGGGACGACCCACAGGAGGCGTTCGCTGCGCTCGCGGACCGGGTGGACGCGCTGGATCCGGACGTCATCGTGCTGGCGAAGTTCATGCGGGTCCTGCCGCCCTGGCTGTGCGAGCGGTGGGCCGGCCGGGCGATCAACATCCACCACAGCTTCCTGCCCTCGTTCGTGGGGGCCCGGCCCTACCACCGGGCCTACGAGCGCGGCGTGAAACTGATCGGCGCCACCTGCCACTACGTCACGGCAGACCTGGACGCCGGACCGATCATCGAGCAGGACGTGATCCGGGTCGACCACGCCGACTCGGTCGCGGATCTGGTGCGGCAGGGCAGGGACATCGAGAAGCTGGTGCTGGCGCGCGGGCTGCGCTGGCACCTGGAGGACCGGGTGCTGGTACACGGGAACAAGACCGTCGTCTTCGACTGAGACCGATGTCCTCGGCGCGGACCAATAGGGCAGGATCGGGGCTATGGATCGTCAGCAAGAGTTCGTTCTGCGCACCATCGAGGAGCACGACATCCGTTTCGTGCGGTTGTGGTTCACCGATGTCCTCGGCACCCTCAAATCCGTGGCCGTCGCGCCCGCCGAACTCGAGGGCGCCTTCTCGGAGGGCCTGGGTTTCGACGGCAGCTCGATCGAGGGGCTGGCCCGGGTCTTCGAGTCCGACATGTTGGTGCGCCCGGATGCCTCCAGCTTCCAGATCCTGACCTGGCGCGGCGAGCGCCCTGGCACCGCAAGGATGTTCGCCGACATCCGACTGCCCGATGGCAGGGCCAGCATGGCTGATCCCCGCAACGTGCTGCAGCGGGTGCTCACCGGCGCCGCCAAGGCCGGCTACACGTTCTACGTCCACCCGGAGATCGAGTTCTACCTCTTCGACAAGAAACCGGCCAGTGGCGAGATCCCGGTCCCGGTCGACAACGCCGGATTCTTCGACCACGTGCCGCACGGCACCGGCCAGGACTTCCGCAAAGCCGCGATCATGCTGCTGGAGACGATGGGCATCTCGGTGGAGTTCAGCCACCACGAGGCCGGCCCGGGTCAGAACGAGATCGACCTGCGCTACGCCGACGCGCTGACGATGTCGGACAACATCCAGACCTTCCGCGCGATCATCCGCGAGGTCGCGCTGGAGCACGGACTCTTCGCGTCGTTCATGCCCAAACCCCTTGCGCACCAGCCCGGTTCGGGGATGCACTCGCACGTTTCGCTCTTCGAGGGTGACAACAACGCCTTCCACGACCCGGCGGGCCGCTACCAACTCTCGCAGACCGGGCAGCAGTTCATTGCGGGGATCCTGCACCACGCGCCGGAGCTGAGTGCGATCACCAACCAGTACGTCAACTCCTACAAGCGACTGTGGGGCGGCGCCGAGGCCCCGGCCTACATCTGCTGGGGACACAACAACCGCAGCGCGATGGTCCGGGTTCCGATGTACAAGCCGGGCAAGGGCGCCAGCACCCGGGTGGAGATCCGCTCGATCGACTCGGCAGCCAACCCGTATCTGACGTACGCCGTGCTGCTGGCTGCGGGGATGCGCGGCATCGAGCAGGGCTACGAACTGCCGCCGGAGTCCGAGGACGACGTCTGGAACCTGTCCGATCAGGAGCGCCTGGCGATGGGTCTGCGCCCGCTGCCGGCGTCGCTGGATCACGCGATCCATCTGATGGAGGAGAGCGAGTTGGTCGCCGAAACCCTCGGCGAGCACGTCTTCGACTTCTTCTTGCGCAACAAGCGCGCTGAGTGGGCTGCCTACCGCGACCAGGTCACGCGCTTCGAGCTCGACGAGTACCTCAGCCTGCCGTGACCGGGCCGGGAGCGCTCTGATGGCCACCCCCCGCGCCGAGTCGCCACGCGCCGCGTTGGTGCGGGCTGGCGTCCTGGACACCGATCGCGGTCTGGCGTTCGTCGAGGAGCTCGGCGACTGGGCCCCGGGCCTGGTCCGGTGCCTGGCCAAGGCACCCGATCCGGATCAGGCGCTGCTGACGCTCACCCGCCTTCGGGAGGTGATGGACGACCAGCAGCGTACGGCGGTGGCGGACGTGCTGGGCACGTGCGACGTCCGCGTGCACCGGCTGATCGCGGTTGTCGGTGCATCCGCCGCGTTCGGTGATCACCTGGTCAAACACCCCCAGTCCTGGGTCGAGGTGGTCAACGCCGAGCTGGATCCGGCGGACGTCGTCCGGGCCGACATGGTTGCGGCGGTCGAGGGGGTCCTGCCGGCCACGGGGGGTGCACCGGAAGCGGCGTACGACGCGCTGCGAGTCGCCTACGACCGGCGGGTGTGTCGGATTGCCGCGATCGACCTGACCTCCGATCCGTTCGAGGCGTTACCCGCGGTCGCGGAGGCGCTCGCCGAAGCGGCGGGGGCTGCGCTGGAAGCGGCCCACCGGATCGCCGCTGCCCGCGTCGCGGACTCCGATCAGGTCCGCCTCGCGGTGATCGCGATGGGCAAGACCGGCGGGCGGGAGCTGAACTACATCTCCGACGTCGACGTGATCTTCGTCGCGGAGCCCGCACCCGGCGTACCCGAACCCGACGCGATGCGGATCGGGGCGGAGGTGGCCAGTGAGCTGATGCGCGCCTGCTCGATCCGTACCGCGGAGGGCAGCCTGTGGCAGGTCGACGCAGCGTTGCGGCCCGAGGGCAAGGCGGGGCCGCTCGTGCGGTCGGTGGAGAACCACCGGTACTACTACGAGCGCTGGGCCAGCACCTGGGAGTTCCAGGCCTTGCTCAAGGCCCGTCCGGTCGCCGGGGACCCGGAGGTCGGCCAGGCCTACCTGGATGCGGTGCAGCCGTTCGTGTGGCAGGCGAGCAGCCGCGACAACTTCGTCTCGGACGCCCAAGCGATGCGTCGACGGGTCGAGCAACTCCTGCCGCCCGGCGAAGCCGAACGCGAGCTCAAACTCGGCAAGGGCGGCCTACGGGACATCGAGTTCAGCGTCCAGTTGCTGCAGATGGTGCATGGCCGTACCGATCCGCGGTTGCGGGTGCGATCCACGCTGTCTGGTCTGGAGTCGCTGTCCCGCGGCGGGTACGTCGGGCGTACCGACGCCCACGACCTGGACGACGCCTATCGGGTGCTGCGCGTGCTGGAGCATCGGATCCAGATGTGGCGGATGAAACGCACCCATCTGATGCCGGTCGCCGAGCACGACCTGCGCCGGCTGGGGCGGGCGGTCGGTTTCACCGCCGACCCGGTCGGCCAGGTGCAGACGCTCCGGGCCGAGGAGTCGCGCAAGGCCCGCCGGCTGCACGAGCGATTGTTCTATCGGCCGCTGCTCAGCGCGGTCGCCCGCCTCACCGATGACGACGCCCGCCTGACCACCCAGGACGCCGAGCAGCGACTCGCGGCCCTGGGCTACCGCGATCCGGCCGGCGCGATGCGGCATATCGAGGCGCTGACGGTCGGGGTCAGTCGGCGCGCTGCGATCCAGCGCACCCTGTTGCCGGTGCTGCTGCGCCGGTTCGCCGACGAGGCCGACCCGGACATGGGTCTGCTGGCCTTCCGCAAGGTCTCCGATGCTTTGGGTTCGACGCACTGGTATCTGAAGATGCTGCGCGACGAAGGCGGCGCCGCAGACATTCTGGCGCGGGTTCTGGCCAGCAGTCGGTACGTCGGCGGGCTGATCGAGCGGGCGCCCTCGACGGTGGCGATGTTCGGTGACACCGACGCACTGCGACCTCGTCCTCGCCCGGAGATCACCGAGTCGATGCACGTGGCGGTCGAGCGGCACCGCGGCGACGACCAGGAGGCGGTGACGGCGGTGCGCACCATCCGTCGCGCCGAACTCATCCGGATCGCCACCGCCGACCTGGCCGGGCGCTTGGAACTGTTGGACATCGAGGACGGACTGACCGACCTCACCGCCGCGACACTGCAGGCTGTTCTCGACGTCGCTATTCGGGCCGCACAGCGAGCACAGGGCACGATCGTCACCAGGGTCGCGATCATCGGGATGGGCCGGCTCGGTGGTGGGGAGACCGGTTACTCCAGTGACGCGGACGTCCTGTTCGTGCATGACCCGTTGCCGGGAGTCGATGCCCAGCTGGCGCAGAGCCAGGCCGAACGGATCGTGACCGAGGTACGCCGCTGGCTCAGCGGCGCCGGCCCGGATCCGGCGTTGGGCATCGACGCCGATCTGCGGCCCGAAGGTCGGTCCGGTCCGCTGGTGCGGACCCTCGAGTCGTACGCCGCCTACTACGCCCGGTGGTCGGAGGGCTGGGAAGCCCAGGCCCTGCTGCGGGCTACGCCGGTCGCCGGCGACGCCGATCTGGGCCAACGGTTCATCGCGCTGATCGATCCGTTGCGCTACCCCGCCGACGGCATCTCCGCGTCCGCGATCCGCCAGATCCGCCTCCTCAAGGCGCGGGTCGAGGCCGAGCGCATCCCGCGCGGCGGCGACCCCCTCACGCATCTGAAACTGGGCCGCGGCGGGCTGTCCGACGTGGAATGGACCGTGCAGTTGATGCAGCTGCGGTACGCCGGGCAGTTCCCGCAGATCCGCAACCCCGCGACGATCACCCCCCTGCACGCCATGGTCGACTGCGATCTGATCAGCGCGGAGAACGCCGAAGCGTTGGAGCAGTCCTGGACGATGGCGACCCGGATCCGCAACGCCTCGGTGTTGTGGCGTGGCCGCGCCGTCGACTCGCTGCCGTCGGACATCGTGGACGCCAACGGCATCGCGAGCGTCCTGGGAATGGGCCAGGGGGCGGGGGAGATGTTGCGCAACGACTACCTGCGGATGGCCCGACGGGCCCGCGGTGTGATGGAACGGGAGTTCTACGAGCACGATCCAGACGCCGGACGGGACCGGGAACCGACCAGGTAGTTCCCTAGAATGGGACCGTGATCTCCCGTATCGACCTGCGCGGTGATGCGCTGGCGCGCCTTGACGCCCGCCAGCTGCGCACCGTGCTGCCCCGCGCCGAGTTCGATGTCGACGCCGCCCTCGGGACGGTGCGCCCGATCTGTGAGCAGGTCCGCGAGCATGGCGCCGAGGCGCTGCGCGACCTGGGGGAGCGTTTCGATCACGTCCGTCCCACGCAGCTGCGGGTGCCCGCCGAGGTGTTGGCCAGCGCATTGCGCGACCTGCCGAGCGACGTACGTTCGGCGCTGGAGGAGTCCATCCGCCGGGCCCGCCTCGTGCACGAGGATCAGCGGCGCGTGGACACCGTCACTCAGGTCGTCCCCGGTGGTGTGGTCATCGAGCGGCACGTGCCCGTCGAGCGCGTCGGGCTCTACGTGCCCGGTGGCCGGGCGGTGTACCCCAGCAGCGTGGTCATGAACGTCGTGCCGGCCCAGGTCGCCGGCGTCGGGTCGCTGGCCGTGGCCAGCCCGCCCCAGGCCGACAACACCGGTGCGTACGCCGGGTACCCACACCCCACGATCCTGGCCGCCTGTGAGTTGCTGGGTGTCGATGAGGTCTACACCGTCGGTGGTGCTCAGGCGATCGCGATGTTCGCCTACGGCGCGCGCGAAGACGACGGCACCGTGGTGTGCGAGCCGGTCAATCTGGTGACCGGGCCCGGCAACATCTACGTCGCCGCCGCCAAGCGGCTCCTGCAGGGGGTCATTGGCATCGACGCCGAAGCCGGCCCGACCGAGATCGCGATCCTGGCCGACGACAGCGCTGATGCGCAGTACGTCGCGGCGGACCTGATCAGTCAGGCCGAGCACGACCCGTTGGCGGCTTCGGTCCTGGTCACCGATTCGCCCGAGCTGGCCGATGCGGTCGAAACCGCTCTGCAGGAACGAGTTTCGCGCACCAAACACGAGATCCGCGTCAAGGAAGCGCTCAGCGGTGCGCAGTCCGGAATCGTCCTGGTGGACGATGTCGAGGCCGGCGTGCGGGTCGTCGACGCGTACGGCGCCGAGCACCTGGAGATCCAGACCCGCGACGCCGCTGAGGTCGCGGCCGGGATCCGCAACGCCGGGGCGATCTTCGTCGGTGACTACGCGCCGGTCAGTCTCGGCGACTACGCCGCCGGCTCCAACCACGTCCTGCCGACCGGTGGGTGTGCCTGCCACAGTGCCGGTTTGTCGGTGCAGTCGTTCCTGCGCGGCATCCACGTGGTCGACTACACCCGCGAGGCGCTCGCGGACGTCGCGGCAACCGTGGTGACCCTGGCCAACTCCGAGGACCTGCCGGCGCACGGCCAGGCCGTGACGGCGCGCTTCGGTGACGCGCTGCCATGAGCGAGGACATCCAGTCACGCAGCCGGCTGACTGATCTGCTGCGTCCGGACCTGCGCGGCCAATCGGCGTACGGCGCGCCGCAGCTTCCCGTGGCCGTCGCCTTGAACACCAACGAGTCCTCCTACTCCGTGCCGGACGACGTCGTCGAGGCGATCACCGCACGCGTGGCGCAGGTTGCTCCGGACCTGAACCGCTACCCCGACCGCGAATTCGTCGCTCTCCGAACGGCGTTGGCGGGTTACCTACAGATCGCCACCGGCGTCGAACTGTCGCCGGAGCAGTTGTGGGCCGGCAATGGCTCCAACGAGGTGCTCTCACACATCGTTCAGGCGTTCGGCGGTCCCGGTCGGGTCGCGCTCGGCTTCACCCCGGCGTACTCCATGCACCCGATCATCAGCCGTGGCGCAGGCACCGGCTGGGTCGACGGGCTGCGCAACGCCACTGGCGCGGACTACGACGTGGACGCCGAGCTCGCCGTGCAGCAGGTCCGCGAGCACCGCCCGGACATCGTCTTCCTGTGCTCCCCGAACAATCCCACCGGCACCGCGATCGGCCTCGACATCGTGGAGGCGGTCTACGACGCGCTGCCGGACGGCATCGTGGTCGTCGACGAGGCGTACGCCGAGTTCGCGCGGCCGGGCACACGCAGCGCGCTGACCTTGCTGCCCGGGCGCGAACGGCTGGTTGTGACCCGCACGATGTCGAAGGCGTTCGCGTTCGCCGGCGTGCGGTTGGGCTATCTGGCCGCTGATCCCGAACTCACCCAGTTGCTGCGGCTGGTGCGGTTGCCCTACCACCTGTCCTCGGTCACCCAAGCCGTTGCCGAGGCGGCCCTGGAACACGCGGGCACGATGCTGTCCATGGTCGAGGACATCAAGGCCACCCGCGACGAATTGGCCGCGGTCACAGGCCAACTCGGCCTGAAGCCGGTTCCCTCGGACGCCAACTTCGTCTTGGTCGGCGGATTCGCGGATGCCGCGGCCGCCTGGCAGGTGCTGCTGGATCGCGGGGTCCTGGTCCGCGACGTCGGCATCCCCAACCATCTGCGGATCACCGCCGGCACACCGCAGGAGACGCAGACCGTGTTGCGGGTACTGCGCGAGAGCATCGAGGACGGCAGCATCGTGCTGCAGGAGGAGACACTGTGAGCCAGCAGCACCGGACCGCGCACCTGCAGCGGTCCACCAAAGAGAGTTCGGTCGATCTGTGGCTGGACCTTGACGGCACCGGCGAAGCGGAAGTCAGCACAGGGGTGCGGTTCTACGACCACATGCTCGACAGTTTCGCCCGGCACAGCCTGATCGACCTGAAGGTCACCACGACCGGTGACATCGACATCGACGCGCACCACAGCGTCGAAGACACCGCCATCGTGCTCGGCGACGCGGTCCGAGAGGCGCTGGGGGACAAGAGCGGGATCAGCCGCTTCGGCGATGCGCTGGTGCCGTTGGACGAGGCCCTGGCGCAAGCCGTCGTCGATGTCGCGGGTCGGCCGTTCTTCGTGCACGAGGGGGAGCCGGACGCCCAGGCGTACGTCATCATCGGTGGCGCTTACACCGGTTCGTTGACCCAGCACGTCTTCCAGAGTTTCGCGACGCACGCCGGGATCGCCCTGCACGTGCGTCTGCTGTCCGGCCGCGATCCGCACCACATCGCCGAGTGCCAGTTCAAAGCCGTCGCGCGCGCTCTGCGCTTCGCCGTCGAGCGGGATCCGCGGGTCGTGGGCATCCCGAGCGCCAAAGGCGCGCTCTAGCGACGATGACCGCGGACACCCTGCTGCTGTTGCTGCGCAGTGACACCCACCGGGTCACCGCGTGGTTGCGGCGCGGGTCCGTGCCGGCCTACGTGGTGCCGGTGGGGGGCTGGACCGCAGTCGTGCCGGCCGGCGCGGAGGCTCGCACGAGCGCGCCGTACGACAAATCGGTCCCGATGTTGACCAACCGGCCGATTCCCTCCGGTCTGCGCGCCGCGTTGTGTTTCGCCGTGATCGACGCGCGCGCCGTTCTCGTCGTGCACCCGCCCGGATGGCGTGCGGTGCCGCGCTGGCTCATCTGGCAGACCGGCCAGGGGCCCAGCGGACCGACACCCTTCCCGGCGGTGCGTCCGGCCGACCTGGTCAACGTCGCGGGCATCGTGCGCGAAGACCTGCCCCACGTCGAAGGGGTCCTGCGAGACACCGCTCTTGCTCCCGATGAGCTACTGCACGATCTCATCGACGCGCTGGGTCTGCCCGGCGCCGAGTTGTTGGAACCAGGTGCTGTGCGGCACGCTTCCGGCGCTGCGCTCGTCGAACCCGACGAGCGGTCGGTCCGCCGGTTCGAGAAGGTGACCCGTGAGGAGCGCGACATCGCCGAGGAGCTGAAGTCCTCATGACGGCAACGGTCGCCGTACTCGACTACGGCAGCGGCAACGTGCACTCGGTCTTGCGGATGCTGACCCGGGTGGGCGCGCAGGTCACCTTGACTGCCGACCCCGACGTCGTACGCCGGGCCGACGGACTCTACGTGCCGGGCGTCGGCAACTTCCACGCCTGTATGCGCGGCCTGCTGGAGGTCGGCGGCGACGCGCTCATCCGGCAACGACTCGCCGATACCGCACCGGTGCTCGGCGTCTGCGTCGGCCATCAGATCCTCTTCGACGGCTCCACCGAGCCCGCAGGCGAGCCGCTCCCGGGGCTGGGTGTCGTCAACGGTCTGGTCAGCCGCCTGCAGGCTCCGGTCGTCCCGCACATGGGCTGGTCCTTGGTGACGGATGCCGCGGAACTGCCGATGTTCGACGGGATCGCCGACCAGCGGTTCTACTTCGTGCATTCCTACGCAGCCACCGATTCGAGCGCTGCACAGATCGCCCACGCCGAGCACGGCCAACCCTTCGTCGCCGCCCTCCAGGACGGCGCCCTGTGGGGCACGCAGTTCCACCCGGAGAAGTCCGGGGATGCGGGAGCGGCCCTCCTGCGCAACTGGATTCAGAGCTTCAACTAATCATCGTCACGTTCGGAAGGACCCATTGTGAGTGAGGCACGCCTCGAGTTGCTGCCGGCGGTCGATGTCGCCGGCGGCCAGGCCGTCCAGCTGGTGCAGGGGGTGGCCGGCACCGGTGGCCAGTTCGGCGACCCATGGGAGGCGGCGAAGGCGTGGCAGGACCAGGGTGCCGAATGGCTGCACCTGGTTGACCTCGACGCGGCGTTCGGGCGGGGCAGCAACGCACCGTTGCTCGCCGACATCGTCGGACGCCTCGACATCAAGGTCGAGATGTCCGGTGGCATCCGGGACCAGGAGACCCTCGAGCGGGCGTTGGCCACCGGATGCCGGCGGGTCAACCTGGGCACAGCCGCTCTGGAGGACCCGGAGTGGACCGCGGCCGCGATCGCCCAGTACGGCGACCGGATCGCCGTCGGCCTCGACGTGCGGGGTACGACACTGGCGGCGCGGGGCTGGACCAAGGAAGGTGGCGATCTGTGGGAGACCCTGGCCCGGCTGGACAGCGAGGGCTGCGCTCGGTACGTCGTCACCGACGTCGCCAAGGACGGCATGCTTCAAGGGCCGAATATCTCTCTACTGCAACAGGTTTGCGACCGAACGGACCGACCGGTGGTGGCCTCCGGCGGCGTGTCCACCCTCGCGGACATCGAAGCATTGCGAGCGATGGTTCCTGCTGGGGTCGAGGGGGCGATCATCGGGTCGGCGCTCTACCGCGGCGCGTTCGGCCTGCCCGAAGCTCTCGACCTCGCGGGCCGCCCGTGACTGATTCGGCCGGGCTGCCCTGGGGCGGCCGCGAGGTCACCGACACCGGCTTCGGTGCGGACGACGGCTCGGCGGATCCTGCCCTTCGGGCGTCGCTGACCCAGGATGAGCGCTGCTGGATGAGCGCCCTGGCTGACGCCCGGGTGTTGGTCCCGGTGGTGGCGACCGAAGAAGGTCGCGATGAGCACGGCGGCGATAAGGCCGCGTCGATGGCGACGGTCATCGTGCAGGGCCCGCAGGGGGAGCGGGCATTGCCCGTCTTCACCGGGCTGGACTCGCTGGCGGCGTGGAGCAGCGACGCGCGGCCCTCGCCGGTGTTGGCTCCTGTCGCGGCCCGGGCTGCGATCAGTGAGCAGTGCGATGTGCTGGTCGTCGATCCCGGCACCGCGACACAGGTGGTCGTTCGACCCAGCATGCTGTGGGCTCTTGCGCAGCAACAGGATTGGCTGCCAGCCCATGCGGACCCGTTCGTGGCCGAGAAGGTTCGGGTCGCCGTACGTGATCTCGATGCGGTTGTCGATGTGACCCTCGAGGACGGCTCCGACGTCGGACCGGGCGTGCTGCGGTTGGGGATCGTTCTTGCGCCGGGTCTGACCCAGGAGCAGGTGCAGAAGGTGGCCACCACGATCGGCGAGCGATTGGCCACCGACGGTGAGGTGCGAGCGCGGATCGACGGGCTTACGTTCGCTTTGCGCGCCGCGACGACGCCCGCAACTGAGTGAGGAATGACCGCGTGGTGATCTGCTCGGTATAGAGCGGGCGTTCGCCCGGTGTCGCCGGGTGGTGACTGATCTGCCGGGACCAGTCGTCCAACTCGCCCCACTCGTCGTAGAGGTAGTCCTTCAGCGCCGCTCCGGTGGGCACCGGACGACGCTCGGTGAAGCGGACGTGCGCGGGTTCCCGCAGGGGGATCGCGGCCCAGACCGCCTTGAGGGTGTGTAGGTCCTCTACGCCCGCGTGCCAGATGCAGATCACCCGCAGACCTGGCACGGCGTCGATGAAGTTGGCCGCGGCGCCGACCCGCGGCGTCAAGACGGTGGGGTGGCGTTCCAACCAGGCGACGCGCATCGCGGCCTCGGGATCGTCACTGGCGCGGTCACTTTCGATCGCCGCCGCGTGCCGGGCCGGCGTCCAGTTCTGGCCCTCCGGGAAGACCATCGCACCATCGTGCGGACCCATGGATGCGCAGAACGCCGTGAGCGAGGCTTTGCGCTGCGCGGCCGGTGTGCCCTTGGGCGGCAGGAAGTAGCCATCGAGACGGTGGATGATCAGATCGATCGCCGGATCCCACATCAGGAAGCGTTTGAGCACCACACGCGGTGCCCGGTGCAACTCGTGCGAGATGAGCCAGGCGATGAGCAGCGAGTCGCCCGGTCCTGCGTGCCGCGCGAGGAAGAGCACCGGTTCGTCGTCGTAGAGGGGCTGGGTCAGGTCGGTGGCGGCAACGCGGAAGCCCACCACTCGTTGCGCAACGCGCACGTATCTGTCCAGGGTGTCGCCGAGCAGGCGGATGTGATCGGTGCGCCAGGTGGCCGGGTCGCTGCGACCGAACCTGCGCAGGAGCCACAGCCGCCAGCACCCCAAGGTGATGAACAGGTCGAGACCGATCAGTCCGGTGGCCATGATGCACAGCCGGATTGCTTTGCGGGCGAAGGGAAACATGCCCAGCAGGACCATCAGGCCGCTGAAGGCTCCGATGATGATGAGGAAGGCGATCTCCAGCAGCATGATCAACGGCTGGAACGTGCGACGGACCGGCGTCGGCGCAACGGGCAGGTTCATCGCTCCTGCTCGAGATAGCTCAACGCAGCACGGTGGGCCGCATCGATGCGGCCGGTGACGAATTCGGTGTTCAGGTGTAGCAGGGACACCATCGGCGCGTCGTCCGTGCCGGAGGGCATGACGTGCAACTCGATGTCGGCCGGAGTCTCGGCGATTTCCTCCATGTAGCGGTGCCGACGGGCGATCTCGAACGCGACGGTGCCGACCTCCCAGGGCCACTCCGGCGGTTCCAGTGGCTGCTCGACCCGGCCGACGTGCAGCACGTAGATGCGGGTGGCGCCCAGCGCGATGGCCCGCCCGATCGGGATGGAGTGCACCAACCCGCCGTCGTAGTAGTGCTCATCCCCGATCCGGAAGGGCGGGAAGAGTCCGGGCACCGAGCACGAAGCCATGACGGCCTCCGCCAACGGTCCACTGGTAAACCACTGCGCCACAGCGCGTTCCACTGATGCAGCCACGCACTGGAATGGCAGTTCCAGGTTGTCGAAGGTCTGCGTCGGCAGCGTCGATCGCAGCATCCGCAGGAACGGCCCCGCTGGATAGAGGTAGGACGGTCGGCGCAGGCCGATCCGGCGGCGACCGAATCGGCGCGGGCGTTCCGCACCGGGGTCGGTCGGAGCGACCGTGCGGAAGTCGCGCAGGCTGCGCGCGCTGGACAGGCGCACCCAGTGCTCCGCCAACGCGTCGAGGGTCTCGACGGTGGGCGAGAAGGCGATGTGTGCCCCGTTGATCGCACCGATGCTGGTGCCGACGACCAGATCGGGGTGTACGCCGCTCTCCAGCAGAGCGCGCATCCCACCGATCTGGGTCGCTCCCAACAGACCGCCCCCGCCGAGGACGAAGGCCGTCTTCATGTGCCGGACTACAGGTTGATCATGTGGCCGACGATGCCTTCGACGGCCTCCTTGACCGACTCACCCAGCGTGGGGTGGGCGAAGACGTTGCGGGCCACCTCGTCGGCGGTCAGATCCCAGCGCTGAGCCAGGGTGAGCACCGGCAGGAGTTCGGTGACGTCCGGCCCGATCAGGTGCGCGCCGAGGAACTCGTTGTGCTTGGCGTCGGCGACGATCTTGACGAATCCGACTGCCTCGCCGAGGCCTTGGGCCTTGCCGTTGGCGGAGAACGGGAACTGCGCGGTCTTCACGTCGTACCCCAGGTCCTTGGCCTGCGCCTCGGTGTACCCGAAGGAGGCCACCTGCGGCTGGCAGTACGTCGCGCGCGGGATCATCACGTACTCCAACGGCATGGTCTCCGCGCCCGCGATCGTCTCGGCGGCGACGACACCCTGCGCTTCGGCGGTGTGCGCCAGCATCAACTTGCCCGTGACGTCGCCGATCGCGTAGACGTCGGGGACGTTGGTGCGGCAGTAGTCGTCGATCTCGATCGCTTTGCGTTCGGTGATCTTGACCCCGGTGTTCTCCAGGCCGTAGCCGGTCAGGCGCGGTGCGAAACCGATGGCCTGCAACACCTTGTCGGCCTCGAGCACCTTCTGCTCGCCGCCGTCGGCGGGGGAGACGGTCACCTTGACGCTGGAGCCGGTGTCTTCGATCGACTCGACCTTGGTCTTGGTCAGGACCTTCACGCCGAGCTTCTTGTAGTGCTTGGCCAGTTCCTTGGACACGTCGGCGTCCTCGGTGGGCACCATCCGGTCGAGGAATTCCACGATGGTGACGTCAACGCCGAAGTTCTTCATGACGTAGGCGAATTCGACGCCGATGGCACCGGATCCGGCGATGATGATCGACTTCGGCAGGACCGGGTCGAGGATCTGCTCTTCGTAGGTGACGACCCGCTCGGACAGTTCGGTGCCGGGGATCAGTCGGGTCGTGGCGCCGGTCGCGATGATGATCTTGTCGCCGGTGATGGTGTCGGTGCTGCCGTCGTTGAAGTTGACCTCGATGGTCTTGGCGTCCTTGAAGGTGCCCCAGCCGTCGATCTCGGTGATCTTGTTCTTCTTCATCAGGTAGTGCACGCCCTTGACGATGCCGGCCGACACCTGGCGGCTGCGGGCATGCGTGGGCTCGTAGGACATCGACGCATCACCGGTGATGCCGAACTTGTCCTTCTCGCTGGTCAGGATGTGCGACAACTCCGCGTTGCGCAGCAATGCCTTCGAGGGGATGCACCCGACGTTGAGACAGACACCACCCCAGTACTTCTTCTCGATCACTGCAGCCTTCAGGCCCAGTTGACTGGCACGGATGGCGGCGACATACCCGCCAGGTCCGGCTCCCAGGACGACGACGTCAAAGTGTTGTGCCACGGTTTCGACTCTATCCAGTTGCGGTGCGTGCGCGGAATCGGGTCCGCCTTCAGATCGCGGGGCGCCCTTCGGTGGCCAGCTCGGCTTCCCGGCGCATCGGGCGGAAGGTGAAGGTCGAGTCGCGGTCGTTTCGCGGGTGGCTGATCAGCGTGCGCCGGTGCGTGCGGTGCAGTAGCGCGGAAGTGGTCGACCGGACGACGGGGGAGGTGCCCATGGTGGTTCCTTTGCGTTCGTGCGGAGGCTTACTCCGGTTTTAACGGAGGGCGTCTCCGGATAATTCCCGACCCCGGAAGATTTCTTGTCGCAAGCACACGGCGAGGGGTACGTCGACCCCTCAGTCGACGTACCCCTCGCGTTTTCTAGGGACATGAGAACGGCAGACGGGTACGCCGGTCGGCGTACCCGTCTGCCGGTGGTGGGTACTCAGTGCGCGGCGTTCGAGGCGTCTTCCTTGATCGGGTCGTTGTCCTTGGCGGCGTCGGCTTCGCCACCAGGGTTCGGCGCCTTCGAGTCGGCTTTGACCTTGGCTTCGATCGCAGCGCCGGTGTCGGCGTCGACGTTCTTCCAGTAGTCGAACGCCTTCTCCAGCACCGGTGACTTCACGCCGCCCAGTAGGTGGCCGGCGACAGTGTCGACGAAGGCGGCACGCTGCTCGTCGTTCCACACCTCGCGCACAAGGGCGCCGGCCTGGCTGTAGTCGTCGTCGTCGCGGCGCAGGGTGTACGCCGCGCGGACCATGGCGCCGTCGGTTTCCCAGCCGTCCTCGACCTCACCGACCACATCGGCGTACCCACGGCCGGCACTGTTGGGGGCGTAGACCGGGTCGTTGCCGCTGTGCTCGTAGGCCATCGGACCGTCGAAGGTGTACGTGTTGAGGTTCTCCACCCGCGGCTGGTTGACCGGCAACTGCAGGTAGTTGGGGCCGATCCGGTAGCGGTGGGTGTCGGAGTAGGCGAACGCGCGCCCGAGCAGCATCTTGTCGGGGGAGAAGCCGATGCCCGGGACGATCGCGGAGGGTTCGAAGGCCGCTTGCTCGATCTGGGCGAAGAAGTTGTCCGGGTTCTTGTTCAGGGTCATCGTGCCGACCTTGATCAACGGATAGTCGCTGTGCGGCCAGATCTTGGTCAGGTCGAACGGGTTGAGGTGGTAGTCCTTGGCGTCCTCGTACGGCATCGCCTGGATCGACAGGGTCCAACTGGGGAAGTCACCGGCGTCGATCGCCTCGCGTAGGTCGCGACGGTGGAAGTCGGCGTCCTCACCGGCGATCCGGGTCGCGTCCTGTCCGGTCAAGCCTTCGACACCCTGGTCGGAGTGGAAGTGGTACTTGACCCAGTGCTTCTCGCCGGCCTCGTTGATCCACAAGTAGGTGTGCGAGCCGTAGCCGTTCATGTGCCGGTAGCTCGTGGGGATACCGCGGTCGCCCATCAGGTAGGTCACCTGGTGCGCCGACTCCGGGTTCAGCGTCCAGAAGTCCCACTGCATGTGGTTGTCGCGCAGACCCGACCCGCCGAGCCGCTTCTGGGAGCGGATGAAGTGCGGGAACTTCATCGTGTCGCGGATGAAGAAGACCGGGGTGTTGTTGCCGACCAGGTCGTAGTTGCCTTCGGTGGTGTAGAACTTCAACGCGAAACCGCGCGGGTCGCGCCAGGTGTCCGGCGAACCCTGCTCGCCGGCAACGGTGGAGAAACGCGCCAGCATGTCGGTCTTGGTGCCCTTCTGGAAGAGCGCCGCCTTGGTGTACTTGCTGACGTCTTCGGTGGTCTCGAAGACGCCGAACGCACCGGAACCCTTCGCGTGCACGTTCCGCTCCGGGACGCGCTCGCGGTTGAAGTGCGCCATCTGGTTCAGGAAGTGCACGTCGTGCAACAGGATCGGACCGTCGTTGCCGATCGTGAGGGAGTTGCGGTCACTGACAGCGGGTGCGCCGGTGTCCGTGGTGGAGCCCAGGTTCGCCTCTGGGCTGGGCGCGGTTTCGATGGACGTCTTGGTGCTGTCCGACATTTCGGATCTCCTTGCGCTCGAGTGATTCCAACCAATCGCGCAGTCTGGAATCATTCAAGACAGCCCTACCTAACTCTTCCCCCCTAACGGGTGGCTGGCGTGGATGTCGGTGCCGGCGGGAATGATCCCAGGTGATCCACTGTTCCGCATCCTGGAAAACAGTTGCACATCGAAGTTTCGAAATGGAAGTATGACCGTCATGTCCCTGCAGCCCTACCAGAGCGTCCTGTCCATCCGGGACGCTCGCCGCGTGTTGTTGCTGGGATTCCTGCTGCGGATGCCGATCTTCAGCGCCGGCATCATCCTGACCCTGCACGTCGTGACCCACCTCGGTCACAGCTACGCCGACGCGGGTCTGGTCGCGGCCGCGGCGACGATCGCCATTGCGATCTCCGGCCCGTGGCGTGGTCGGCTGCTGGACCGGATGGGGCTGCGCCGGGTGCTGGTGCCGTCGATGATCGTCAGTGCGGTCTGCTGGTCGATCGCACCGTTCGTCGGCTACGTCCCGCTGCTGGTGCTGGCCGTGATCGGCGGGTTGTTCGTGGTTCCGACGTTCTCGATCATCCGCCAGGGCGTGATTGCGGCCGTTCCCGACGACCAGCGCCGCACGGCGTTGTCGCTGGACGGTATGTCGGTGGAGTTGGCCTTCATGGTGGGTCCGGTCATCGTGGTCTGGCTGACCACCTTCCTGCCCACCTCCTGGGTGCTGTTCGGGATCGAGATGCTCGGCGTCGTACTCGCTGCGCTTCTGTGGTGGGCCAACCCGGCTCTTCGTTCGGCCGAGGTCGACGAGTCCGAGGTGGGTGCCACCAGCCGCCGCTCGTGGTTCAAGGTCCCGTTTGTCGCGATCTGCCTGGCAGCCACCGCCTCGACGATTGTGCTCGGCGGGTCCGACGTGGCGATCGTTGCGGCCATGCGGCACTGGGATGCCGTATCGCAGTTGGCCGTCGTGCTGATCCCCTGGAGCTTCGGATCGCTGGTCGGCGGCCTGGTCTACGGCGCGATGTCGCGCGGGTTCTCCCCGTTCATCCTGCTGCTGATGTTGGCGCTCACGACCGTGCCGATGGCGTTCGCGCCGAACATGTGGGTATTCGCCATCCTCGCGGTGTTCTCCGGGTTGTTCTGCGCGCCGACGATCACCGCCACGGTGGATGCGGTCAGTCGAGTCGTTCCCGCGGTGGCGCGTGGCGAGGCAATGGGCTGGCACGGCTCCTTCATGACCGCTGGCTCGGCGCTGGGTGCACCGCTGGCCGGAGTCGCCATCGACGCGGGTGGCTTCGGCGCCGGCCTGCTGTTGGTGTCGGCCATCGGCGCGGCGATCGCCGTGGGCGGCGGCGCTGCGATGCTGGCCCGCTCGCGGGTGCTGCGCTCACGCCACGCGCTCGTCGCCTGACCGCCACCACGCGCAGCCAGCTTTGGTAGCGGATGCCCCTGTCTCAGCCCGAAAATGGGGCAGCCGTTACCAAACCGCCGGCAGAGTCGCCCCGTCCAGCGCCGCCAACAGCCCGTCGCACCACTCGATCCGGCCGCGTCGGAAGATGATCCCGGCCTGCACGGTCGCGTAACTGGCGAAGTCCGGATGCGCCGGGTCCGCGCTGTGTCCATCGACCGCGATCTCCTGCGCGATGGCGGTGTAGTACGCCAGCCGCTCGACGCTGTCAGCCCGGGCCTGCTGGAGGAGCGCGGTCGCTGCAGCACGATCCACCGTCCACAGCGAATGCACCCGCAGCAGCAGGGGATCGCGGTCATCGTGGGCTTCGGGTGTCGTCCCCACCCACGTCGTCAACGCCCGCCGACCCGCTGCGGTCAGCGAATACCGCTTCGTGTCCCGCGGACCAGCGCCGGCGATGACTCGGTGCCGGATCAACCCGTGCTCGTCGAGCTGACGCAACGCGCCGTAGATCTGGCTGTGCTGCCACGTCCAGTAGAAGCTGATCGTGCGCTGCATCCGCTGCGACAGGTCGTAGCCGGTCCCGGGCGCACGCGCGAGCATCCCGAGGAGGGCATGCCCCAACAAAGAGGTCGATCCTCTCGCGCGCTGATCCTCCATATGTCAATCTTGACATATGCGCAGGCTCTGGACGTTGATCCTCACCCTCACCCTCGGGTTGGTCGCCGGGTGCGGGTCCCCGAGCGGCGCACCATCCAGTTCGTCCACCGCTGCAGCCATCACGACATCGTCGGCTTCCTCGAGTTCGGCTGCGGCCGTGACGAATCCGGCGCAACGGTGCGGAGTGACCACGAAGAGCCCGTCGGCAGCGACACGGCTTCCAGTCGCCGGTGGTGACCTGTCCGTTGCGTCGGTCGGGACAGGCGGGCGAGTGGGGATCCTCTTGCACCAGTCCGACGGTGACCTGTGTCAGTGGTGGCCGTACGCCGCCCGCTGGGCCACCGGCGACGTCCGGCTGATCGTTGTCGACCAGTGCGGATTCGGGCCGTCGAACTGCACAGCGACACCACGACAACAGGTGGCTGCGCTGGTCGCGTACGCCCGGCGCAGCCCCACGACGTCGGTGACGCTGGTGGGCGCTTCCATGGGTGGCACGATCGCTCTGGCCGAGGGACAGGACGCGGGCGCGAGCGCCATCGTCGACCTGTCCGGGCCACCCACGTGGTACGACGAGACACCCGCCGAGCAGGCCGCCGCGCGCACCACGATCCCGCTGCTGATCGCGTGCAGCAAAACCGACTCCGACACCTCACCCAGCACACTGCAGGCCGCGGTCAAGAAGTCGGCCGCCAAGCCCGCGTTCTTCACCGACGATCAGCGCGGGCACGGCGTCGACATGCTGACCAGTCTCGACGGCCAGCCGACCCCGCTGGCAGCCCTGGTGCGCGACTGGATCTCCGGTGATCGGCGTACGTCGATCTGAGGCTGTCAGGGGTCGGCGTTACGTTGACGGGGTGAGCGGTGAGATCTCGTTGGCCCAGGCGCGACGGATCGCCCTGGCGGCCCAGGGATTTCTGGACAAGCCGCACGCCGCGCCGACCATGCGCACGCTGGAACGAACGGTTGCACGCACCGGTGTGCTGCAGATCGACTCGGTCAACGTGCTGGCCCGCGCGCATCTGATGCCGCTGTTCTCCCGGATGGGTCCCTACGACACCCGGCTGCTGCACCGGGCGACGTCGAGCTCGCCGCGGCGCCTGGTGGAGTACTGGGCGCATTGCGCCGCCTATATGCCGGTTGACCTGTGGCCGCTGATGCAGCACCGGATGGCCCGCTACCGCGCGAAGGGGTCGCGGGTCGAGCGCGAGCAGCCCGATCTGCTCAAACAGGTGCTCTACCGGATCCGGACCGAAGGCGCGGCCACTCCACGACAGCTCGACGACGGCAGCGAACGCAGCAAGGAGAATTGGGGTTGGAACTGGTCGGCCACCCAGGAGGCGCTGGACTATCTGTGGATCACCGGTGAGCTGGCGGTCGCCGAGCGCAACGCCCAGTTCGAGCGCATCTTCGACCTGCCCGAGCGGGTCATCCCACCCACCGTTCTCAACCAGTCGACGCCGAGCGACGCGCAGGCGCACCGCGAGCTGATCCGCCGTGCCGCCCGATCCCTGGGCGTCGCAACCGAGCTCACACTGCAGGACTACTACCGGATGCACCACACCCAGACCAAGCCGGCCATCGCGGCGTTGGTGGCGTCCGGCGAGTTGCAACCGGTGCGCGTCGAGGGCTGGAAGCAACCGGCCTATCTGGATCCGCAGGCCCGCGTCCCGCGCCGGGTGAGCGCGCAAGCGCTGCTCAGCCCGTTCGACCCGGTCGTCTGGTACCGCCCGCGCAGTGCGGCGCTCTTCGATTTCCACTACCGCATCGAGATCTACACCCCGGCTGCCAAGCGCGTGCACGGTTACTACGTGCTGCCCTTCCTGCTCGGTGACCGGATCGCGGCACGGGTCGACCTGAAGGCGGACCGGCGCGCGGGCCGGCTCCTGGTTCACGCGGCGTACGCCGAGCCGAGCGCCCCAGCGCACACCGCCGACGCGTTGGCTCAGGAGTTGCACCGACTGGCTCGTTGGCTGGGTCTGGACGAGGTGACGATCGCGTCGCGCGGCGATCTTGCGGCACCGCTGCAGGCGATGATTTCAGCGCAGGGGGCCCTCGCTGGTAACCTTGAGTCACCGACCGGTGCGTAAGCATCGGTGTGCAAGAGAAGTCCCGAACTTCCACCTGAGTCGACAGGCATGTTGCCAGGTCCGGTGCGAGCAGCAGTGCGCCCCTCGGCGTACCTGATGTTTGCATGCTTTTGGGCTCCTCGCGCACTCCGGTGACGAGGAGCCTTTCTTCGTCTCTGGGCGGAACATCGCGAACGACGAAGGAGTAGACATCAGCGTCGAGCCTCGTATTAACGACCGCATCCGGGTTCCCGAGGTGCGGTTGGTTGGGCCGAACGGCGAACAGGTCGGCATCGTCCGTGTGGAAGATGCGCTGCGCCTGGCCGCGGAAGCAGATCTCGACCTGGTCGAGGTCGCCCCGATGGCAAAGCCTCCCGTTGCCAAACTCATGGACTACGGCAAGTTCAAGTACGAAGCCGCAGTCAAGGCACGGGAAGCCCGCAAGAACCAGGTCAACACGGTCATCAAGGAGATCAAACTCCGGCCGAAGATCGACCCGCACGACTACGGCACCAAGAAGGGTCACGTCGAGCGGTTCCTCTCCGCCGGTGACAAGGTCAAGGTGACGATCATGTTCCGCGGTCGCGAGCAGTCCCGCCCCGAGTTGGGTTTCCGGTTGCTGCAGAAGCTGGCCGAGGACGTTGCGGACCTGGGCTTTGTCGAGAGTTCGCCCAAGCAGGACGGACGCAACATGGTGATGGTGCTGGGTCCGACCAAGAAGAAGGCCGAGGCCCGCGCGGAGAACCGCCGCCGTCGCGAACAGCACGAATCGGCGTCCACCCCGGACACCGCCTCGAGCGAGCAGAACCAACCGGCCTGAGCCGGACAGACCTCCCGACCCCGGTCGGTAGACACACACCGCAGCCCACCGGCTGCGAGTTAGCACGAGCCAGAAGGAGATCGGCCCATGCCGAAGAACAAGACGCACAGCGGTGCGAAGAAGCGGTTCCGGGTCACCGGTTCCGGCAAGATCATGCGCCAGCGCGCTCGCCACGTGCACAAGTTCCAGGAGCGCAGCAGCAGCGACGCTCGCCGGTTGGTCAACGACGTTGTCGTCGCACCGGCCGACACCAAGGCCGTCAAGCGTCTGCTCGGCAAGTAATCCCGATCTTTACCAGCTAGAAGGAGTACTCACGTGGCACGCGTGAAGCGGGCGGTCAACGCCCAGAAGAAGCGCCGGACAGTCCTGGAGCAGGCCAGCGGTTACCGCGGTCAGCGCTCGCGGCTCTACCGCAAGGCCAAGGAGCAGGTCACCCACTCGATGGGTTACAGCTACCGCGACCGCCGGGCGCGCAAGGGCGACTTCCGTCGTCTGTGGATCCAGCGCATCAACGCTGGCGCCCGCGCCAACGGCATCACCTACAACCGGTTCATCCAGGGTCTGAAGGCCGCCGAGATCGAGGTCGACCGTCGCATGCTGGCCGAGCTGGCCGTCAACGACGCCCCGGCGTTCGCCGCGCTGGTCGAGATCGCCAAGGCCAACGTTCCGGCCACCGCGCCGGCTGCCTGAGCCTGCAGTTCTCTTTTCGAACGCCGGCCCACCCCGTGCTGACCAACCCCCGTGCTGAGCGGGTGCGGTCGGTCCGGGCGCTGGGCCGGCGTTCGGCACGTGAGCGGGCCGGTCGGTTCGTCGTCGAAGGCCCGCAGGCCGTCCGTGAGTTGCTCGCGTTCGCGCCGGAGAGCGTGCTCGAGGTGTACGTCGATTCCAGCGTCCCCGAGCGCACCGCCGAGTTCCGCGCGGCGCCCCTGACCGTCCCGCTGCACGAATGCAGCACCGAAGTCTTCGCTGCTCTGGTCGACACCACCCACCCGCAGGGGATCCTCGCGGCGGCCCGGCCGATCGACGTACCCCTCTCGGACGCGCTCGCCGCCGACGGCGGGTTCGTCGTCGTGCTGTCCAACGTGCGCGACCCCGGTAACGCCGGCACGGTCATCCGCGGCGCTGACGCTGCGGGCGCCGCCGCGGTCATCGTCAGCGACGCCAGCGTGGACATCTACAACCCCAAGGTGGTTCGCTCGACCGCCGGGTCGCTGTGGCATCTGCCGATCAGCATCGGACACCCCGTCGAGTCGATCATCGACGCCTGCCGCGACGCCGGGCTGCGGGTGCTGGCCGCGGATGGTGCCGGTGAGGTGCTGCTGCCGGATGCCGATCTCACCGGCCGGCATGCGTGGCTGATGGGCAACGAAGCCTGGGGTCTGCCGCAGGAAGTCCGCGACCAGTGCGATGCGGTGGTGCGGGTGCCGATCTACGGTCACGCCGAATCCCTGAACCTCGCGATGGCGGCCACGGTGTGTATGTACGCCAGCGCTGATACTCAGCGGCGAGGCACCTCGGCGGTTCCGTAGACTGGCTGATCGTGTCCGGTCCCAATACTTCTTACGACCCGGTCGAGGTCTCCGTGCTTGATCCTGCAGCGATCGACGAGGCGGTGTCGGCCGCGCTGACGGCGACCGCCGCGGCCAGCAGCCTCGACGATCTCAAGGCAGTGCGCACGGCGCACGCCGGTGACAAGTCGCCGCTCGCGCTGGCCAACCGGGAGATCGGTGCGCTGCCCCCGACGGCCAAAGCCGAAGCCGGTAAGCGGGTCGGGCAAGCCCGCGGTCGGGTGGGTCAGGCCCTCAAGGAGCGGCAGGCCGAGCTCGAGGAAGAGCGCGACCAGCGGATCCTGATCGACGAGGCCGTCGACATGACCCTGGTGCCGCACCGCGAGCCGCTTGGTCACCGGCACCCGATCGAGCTCATGGGCACCCGGATCGCCGACATCATGGTCGGGATGGGCTGGGAGATCGCCGAAGGCCCGGAGATCGAAGCCGAATGGTTCAACTTCGACGCACTGAACTTCGACGTCGACCATCCGGCCCGCCAGATGCAGGACACCTTCTACGTCGACCCGCCGTCGGCTGGTCTGGTGCTGCGAACCCACACCTCACCGATCCAGGCGCGCGCCATGCTGGAGCGGGGCGCACCGCTGTACGTCGCCTGCATCGGCCGGGTCTTCCGCACCGACGAACTCGACGCCACCCACATGCCGGCCTTCCACCAGGTCGAGGGCCTGGCGGTCGACGAGGGCATCACGATGGCCCACCTCAAGGGCACCCTGGACCGTTTGGCCAGCGAACTCTTCGGGGAGGGCATCACGACCCGCCTGCGCCCGTCGTACTTCCCCTTCACCGAGCCGAGCGCCGAGATGGACCTGCGCTGCTTCGTGTGCCGGGGCACCGACCCGGACTGCCGGGCGTGCAGCGGCACCGGCTGGATCGAATGGGGTGGCTGCGGCATGGTCAACCAGAACGTCCTGCGCGCGTGCGGTATCGACACCGACCGGTTCAGCGGGTTCGCCTTCGGGATGGGTGTGGACCGGGCGCTGATGTTCCGCACGGGGGTGGCGGACATGCGCGAAATGATCGAGGGAGACGTGCGCTTCGACGCGCAGTTCGGGATGGAGATCTGATGCGGGTTCCGCTCGATTGGCTGGGGGAGTACGTCGATCTGGCACCGGGAGTGCGCGGCGCGGACGTCGCTGCTGCCCTGGTGAAGGTCGGCCTGGAGGAAGAGGGTTTGCACGGCGGCGACCTGACCGGCCCGTTAGTGGTCGGCAAGGTCCTCACCCAGGACCCCGAGCCGCAGAAGAACGGCAAGGTCATCAACTGGTGCACCGTCGACGTCGGCGATGCCAACGGGACGGGTGAGCCGCAGGGCATCGTCTGTGGTGCACACAACTTCGGCGTCGGCGACTTCGTGGTCGTCGTGTTGCCCGGCGCGGTGCTGCCGGGTGGTTTCGCGATCGCCGCCCGCAAGACCTACGGCCACGTCTCGGCCGGAATGATCTGTGCCGCAGACGAACTCGGCCTTCCCGACGACGGCTCCGGTGGCATCATCCAACTGGCTGAGCGGCTGCCCGGTGTGGACCTGACGCCTGGTCAGGACGCCATCGCGTTGCTCGGGTTGGACCGTGAGACCGTCGAGATCAACGTGACGCCGGACCGTGGCTACTGTTTCAGCCTGCGCGGTGTGGCCCGGGAGTATTCGCACGCGACCGGCGCGAAGTTCACCGATCCGGTCACTGCACTCGCGCAGCGCGCCCCGGCGGCGGGTGGCGCAGGCTTTCCGGTCCGGTTGGCGGATGACGCTCCGATCCGCGACCGCGTCGGATGCAGCCGGTACGTCGCGCGGATCGTCCGCGGCATCGACCCCTCCGCGCCGTCCCCGGCCTGGCTGGCGACCCGACTCACGGAGGCCGGTATGCGGCCGATCTCGCTCCCGGTCGACGTCACCAACTACGTCATGCTCGCCCTGGGTCAGCCGCTGCACGCATTCGACCTGGCAACCCTGAACGGCGGCATCACCGTGCGGCGTGCCGCACCCGGTGAAACGCTCAAGACTCTCGATGGCGTCGAGCGGAAGTTGTTCGAAGAAGACCTGGTCATCGCCGACGATCAGCGCGCAATCGCGATCGCCGGGACGATGGGCGGCGAGGCGACCGAGGTCACCGATGCGACCACCGACATCCTGATCGAGGCTGCGCGCTTCGACCAGACGACGGTCGCGCGGTCGGCCCGTCGGCACAAGCTGCCCTCGGAGGCCGCTAAGCGCTTCGAGCGCGGGGTGGATCCGGAAATTGCTGCTGCGGCAGCACAATTCGCGGTGGAACTCCTCGTCGAGGACGGCGGTGGCCGAGTCGATGACGGCGTCACCGACGTGGAGTTGCCGTTGCCGCAGGTCGTCATCGACTTCGACCCAGCCGACGCCGGACGACTCGTCGGGGTGCCGTACCCGGCCACCGACGTGATCGACGTACTGCGCGAGATCGGATGCACGGTCGATGGGTCCGGCGACACGTTGCACGTGACGCCGCCCTCGTGGCGGCCGGACCTGACCACCGGGCCGGATCTGATCGAAGAGGTCGCCAGGATCCGCGGCTACGAGCAGATCCCCTCGATCCTGCCCACCCCACCCGGCGGTCGCGGCCTGACACACGGCCAGCAGGTGCGCCGCCTGGTCGCCAACGTGCTCGCAGCCCGCGGGTTCGACGAAGTGTGGTCCGCGCCGTTCGTCGGCGACGACGTCCACGAAGCGTTCGGTTGGGATCCGGAGCAGGCGCGTGCCCGCACCGTCGCGCTGGTCAACCCGCTGTCGGACGAGCAGCCGCTCTTCCGGATCAGTCTGCTGACCACGATGGTGGACGTCCTACGCCGGAACGTTTCCCGTGGGTTCTCCGATGTCGCGCTCTTCGAGATCGGGCTGGTTGCCGCCATCGACGGACCGCTCACCCAGGCCCCGTACAGCCCGGTCGGTGTCCACCCCTGCGATGAGGCCCTAGCCGCGATCCGCGGTTCGGTACCGCCGCAGCCGCGGCACCTGGCCTTCCTGCTCACCGGCAACCGCACGCCCGCGGGCTGGACCGGCGCGGGGCGCCCTGCGGACTGGACCGACACCCTGGAGACCGTGCAGGCCATCGGCGAAGCGCTGGCCGTTCCGTTGACTGTCACGCCCGAAGCGACCGCGCCGTTCCACCCGGGGCGCAGCGGCCGTGTCACGGCGGCCGACGGGACCTTCGTCGGCCATGTCGGTGAGCTGCACCCCAAGACGCTGCAACGGCTCGGCCTGCCGCCGCGAGTCGTGGGGGGTCAGCTGCTGCTGGACGAGCTCATCCGCCTCAGCGAGGCAACTCCCCAGGCGACCGCGCTGTCGGTGATGCCGATGGCCGATTCCGACGTTGCGTTGCTCGTGGACGCTGCAGTGCCGGCCGCAGCGGTCGAGACCGCCCTGCGGAAAGGGGCCGGCGAGCTGCTCGAGTCGATCGAGTTGTTTGACGTCTACGAGGGGGAGCGGATCGAAGCGGGCAAGAAGTCCCTGGCCTACCGGCTGGTCTTCCGGGCGCCGGATCGCACCCTGAAGACCGAGGAGGTCAACGCCTTCCGCGACGCAGCGGTCGCACGGGCGGCTGATGCGGTCGGCGCCGTTCAGCGGTAGCTGCATGAAACTGCATGAATGTGTATAGTCATGCAGGTGTTTTCAGTCGCCGTAGCAGGAGCCAGCGGATACGCCGGCGGTGAGATCCTGCGTCTCCTCCTGGCCCATCCGCAGGTGCGCATTGGTGCGCTGACCGCTGGATCCTCGACTGGTTCACGCCTGGGCGACTTGCAACCGCACCTGGCCCCGCTGGCGGATGTCGTTCTGCAGGAGACGACTCCGCCGGTCCTTGCCGGTCATGACGTGGTCTTCCTGGCTCTTCCGCACGGCACATCGGCCGCGGTTGCTGAGCAGTTGCCCGACACCGTCGTCATCGACGCCGGCGCCGACTTCCGGCTGACCGACGCCGCTGCCTGGGAGCAGTTCTATGGCTCGCCGCACGCCGGGTCCTGGCCCTACGGTCTGCCTGAGTTGCCGACCGGACCGGACACCCAGCAGCGCGCCGCCCTGCAGGGAGCGCGTCGGATCGCCGTACCCGGGTGCTACCCGACGGGGACCTCGTTGGCGTTGGCGCCCGCGTTCGCGGCGGGTCTTGTTGCACCTCGCGATGTGGTGATCGTTGCGGCCAGCGGCACCTCTGGTGCCGGCAAGTCCCTCAAACCGCACCTGCTCGGCGCGGAGGTGATGGGCTCGATGAGCCCGTACGGCGTGGGCGGGGTCCATCGGCACACTCCCGAGATCGAGCAGAACCTCTCACTCGCCGCCGGGCAGCCGGTTTCTGTCTCCTTCACTCCGACGCTCGCGCCGATGCCGCGGGGGATCCTCGCGACGTGTTCGGCGCCGCTGGCGGACGGCGTCGGTCTGGCTCAGGTGCGTGAGGTCTACGAAAAGGCCTACGGCAGCGAAGCGTTCGTACACCTGCTGCCCGAGGGTCAGTGGCCGACCTCGGGTGCGGTGCTCGGCTCGAACAACGTCCAGCTCCAGGTTGCCGTGGATGACCGGGTCGGCCGGTTGGTCGTCATCAGCGCCATCGACAACCTGACCAAAGGTACGGCGGGTGGTGCCGTCCAGAGCATGAACCTCGCCCTTGGTCTCGAGGAGACCCTGGGCCTTCCAACGACGGGAGTCGCACCGTGAGTGTTACTGCAGCACAAGGGTTCCGGGCCAGCGGGGTGACGGCCGGTCTCAAGCCCAGCGGCAAGCCGGATGTCGCGCTCGTCGTCAACGACGGCCCTGATCATCACGCTGCCGCGGTCTTCACCAGCAACCGGGTGTGTGCGGCACCGGTGACCTGGAGCAAGCAGGTGGTCTCCGACGGCCGGGTCGATGCCGTGGTGCTGAATTCCGGTGGTGCGAATGCAATCACCGGCGGCCAGGGGTTCCTGGACACGCACCGCACGGCTGAGTTGGTGGCCGAGGTCACGGGTCTGTCGGCAGGTGACGTCGTGGTCTGCTCAACCGGGTTGATCGGGGAGCTGCTGCCGATGCCGAAGCTTTCAGCCGGCATCCAGGTGGCGGCCCAGAAGCTGACGGCAGACGGCGGCGCGGCCGCCGCTGAAGCGATCATCACGACTGATACACACGCGAAAACGTCTGTGGTGCAGGGCGATGGCTGGGTCGTCGGCGGCATGGCCAAAGGGGCCGGGATGTTGGCGCCGGCCTTGGCGACGATGCTCGTGGTGATCACCACGGATGCGGTGGTCGACGACGAGGTGCTGGACGGCGTACTGCGATCAGCCACGCACGTGACGTTCGACCGGATCGATTCCGACGGCTGCCAGTCGACCAACGACACGGTGCTGCTGATGGCGTCCGGGGCGAGCGGCGTGCGACCGACGACCGATGCTCTGGCGACGGCCGTGACCCAGTGCTGCGCCGACCTGGCCCGGCAACTCATCGGCGACGCAGAGGGGGCGGCGCACGACATCGCCATTGAAGTGCGCACCGCAGCCAGCGAGGCCGACGCACTCGAAGTAGCGCGGGCGATCGCTCGCAACAACCTGTTCAAGTGCGCGATCTTCGGGCGGGACCCGAACTGGGGCCGGGTCCTCGCGGCGGTCGGCACGACCAAGGCGGCCTTCGTGCCCGAGCAGTTGGCCGTGAGCATGAACGGGGTGCAGGTGTGCCGGGATGGGGGAGTGGGCGACGACCGCTCGCTGGTCGACCTGTCCGGGCGAGAGGTGCATCTGGCCGTCGATCTCAACGCCGGGGCCGAGACCGTGACCGTGTGGACCAACGACCTGACGCACGACTACGTGCACGAGAACTCGGCGTACAGCACATGAGCGCCCAGCGCCCACCCACCGATCTGAGCGTCGCAGCCGGCAAGGCGGCGACGCTGGTCGAAGCCTTGCCGTGGTTGCAGCGGTTCCAGGACGCCCTGGTCGTGGTGAAGTACGGCGGTAACGCCATGACCGATGACGCCCTCAAAGCCGCGTTCGCCCAGGACGTCGCCTTCATGCGGTACGCCGGTCTGCGCGTGGTCGTGGTGCATGGCGGTGGACCCCAGATCCAGGCGATGCTCGACCGGGTCGGCCTGGTCTCCGAGTTCAAGGGTGGTTTGCGAGTCACCACGCCGGAGACGATGGAGATCGTCCGGATGGTGCTGACCGGGCAGGTGTCGCGGGAACTCATCAACCTGATCAATGCGCACGGGGCCTTGGCGGTCGGCTTGTCCGGTGAGGACGGGTCACTGTTCGGGGCCCGCCGACGCGGTGCGCTGGTCGACGGCGAGACCGTCGACATCGGTCTGGTCGGTGACGTGGTCACGGTCAACCCCGCTGCCGTGCGAGACCTGTTGAAGGCCGGGCGGATCCCGGTGGTGTCCTCGATCGCACCGGACCTGGATCACGAAGGCGATGTGCTCAACGTGAACGCCGACACTGCGGCCAGTGCTCTGGCAGTGGCGCTTGGTGCGCACAAGTTGGTCGTGCTGACCGACGTCGAGGGGGTCTATGACAACTGGCCCGATCGTGACTCCTTGCTGTCCTCGTTGCCGGTTGACCGGGCGGAACAGCTTCTGCAACGGGTGGATTCGGGGATGGTGCCCAAGTTGGAGGCCTGCGTCCGCGCGATCCGCGGTGGTGTACCCCAGGCGCACGTCATCGACGGCCGCGCGCCCCACTCACTGCTGCTGGAAGTCTTCACCGATGCCGGTATCGGCACCATGGTGCTCCCCGAGGAGGGAATCGATGACTGATCACTTGACCAATAGCGACCTACTCGATCGCTACCAGGCCAGCGTGCTCGGCGTCTTCGGCCGCCCGCCGCTGGTGCTCAGCCACGGATCGGGCTGCTACGTGTGGGATGTCCAAGGGAACAAGTATCTGGACCTGGTCGGTGGGATCGCCGTCAGCGCCCTCGGACACGGCCACCCCGGGTTGGTCAGCGCCATCTCGAAACAGGCCGGTGAGGCGCTGCATGTGTCCAACCTGTTCACGTCACCGGGTCAGATCGCGCTGGCCGAACGGCTCCTTGACCTCACTGCGGCACCGGACGGCTCGAAGGTCTTCTTCGCCAACTCCGGTGCCGAGGCGATTGAAGCCGCTATCAAGCTCAGCCGGCGCACTGGTCGCACCGGCATCGTCGCGGCCGAAGGGGCCTTCCACGGTCGGACCACGGGGGCGTTGGCGTTGACCTACAAGGCGGCGTACCGGGAGCCGTTCGAACCACTCATCGCCGGCGTGTCCCACGTGCCCTACGGGCACATCGAGGCACTGCGCGCAGCGGTCACCGAGCAGACCGGGGCCGTCATTCTGGAGCCGATCCAAGGGGAGGCCGGTGTCATCGCACCCGATGCCGGCTATCTGCGGGCCGCCCGTGAAATCACCACCGCCACAGGCGCATTGCTGATCGTCGACGAGATCCAGAGCGGCGTCGGTCGTACCGGCCGGTGGTTCGGCTACCAGCACGAAGACATTCGTCCGGACGCGATCACCCTGGCCAAGGGCCTCGGGGGCGGCGTGCCGATCGGGGCAATGGTCACCTTCGGTTCAGCGGTGTCAGACCTGCTCACCGTCGGACAGCACGGCACGACGTTCGGCGGCAACCCGCTCGCCGCCGCGGCTGGGCTCGCGGTCCTGGAAACCATCGAGGAGCAGGACCTGCTCGGCAACGCGCAGCGGATGGGTGACTACCTGGCGCAGCAGGTGACTGCCCTTGGACACCCGCTGATCACCGGTGTGCGTGGCGCGGGTTTGTTGCGGGCGATCACCCTGGCCGATCCGGTCTCGGCACAGGTGGCCCAGCGCGCCCGCGACCACGGCATCATCATCAATCCGGTGGCCCCGGACGCCCTGCGACTCGTGCCGCCCCTGATCATCGCAACCAGCGAGATCGACGAATTCGTCGGTCTACTGCCGACTCTGTTGGAGGTGGCGTGATGGTGCGGCACTTCCTACGCGACGACGACATCACGGCGGCCGAACAAGCCCAGATCCTCACGCGCGCAGCGGAACTGAAGAAGAACCGCTTCGCCAGTCAGGTCCTGGACGGACCCCGTTCGGTGGCGTTGATCTTCGACAAGCCGACCCTGCGGACCCAGCTGTCGTTCAGCACCGGTGTCGTTGAGCTCGGCGGCTACCCCATGATCGTCGACGGCAACCTGGCCCAGATCGGCACCCGCGAATCCATCCCCGACGTGGCTCGCGTGATCGGCCGCCAAGTATCGGCCATCGTGTGGCGCACCTACGCCCAGGAGCGCCTGGAGCAGCTGGGGCAGTTCGTCGACGTCCCGGTCGTCAACGCGCTGACCGACGACTTCCACCCCTGTCAGATCCTCGCCGATCTGTTCACCATCACCGAGCACAAGGGGTCGTTGCCCGGCCTCACGATGACGTACGTCGGGGACTGCGCCAACAACATGGCCAACTCCTACCTGCTTGGTGGCGCCCTGGCCGGTGTGCACGTGCGGCTGGCCGGGCCCGCGAGCCACCAGCCGGACGCCGGGATCGTCTCTCGTGCAGAAGGACTGGCGCTGTCGACGGGCGGCAGTGTGCAGGTCGGGACTGATGCCGTCGCTGCGGTCACCGGCGCCGACGTGGTCATCACCGACACCTGGGTGTCGATGGGGATGGAGTCCGAGGCCAGTGAGCGGAAGGGGACCGACTCGCCGTTCACGCCGTACGCCCTGACCGCCGACCTGATGACGTACGCCGCGCCGGACGCCATCGCGATGCACTGCCTGCCGGCCTACCGCGGGTTCGAGATCGACGCAGCAGTGATCGATGGCCCCCAGTCGGTTGTCTGGGATGAGGCCGAGAACCGGTTGCACGCACAGAAGGCGCTGCTGGAGTTCTTGGTGGAGCAGGGATGATCGTCGCGACGCGCACCGGCCGCCAGCAACGGATCGCCCAGATCATCGCCAGCCAGATGATCCGGTCGCAGACCCAACTCGCCCAGCAACTGGCGCTGGATGGGGTCGAGGTCACCCAAGCGACCCTGTCCCGCGACCTGGTCGAGCTGGGTGCGGTCAAGGTACGCCGCGGCCGGGACCTCGTCTACGCCGTCCCCGGTGAGGGTGGTGACGCGGCCCCGCGCGCTGGAGGCGACGACATCGAGGCGCCCACGGATCGACTTCGCCGGGTCGCAGCCGAGTTGCTTGTCACCGCGGTCACCGCGACCAACCAGGTTGTTGTGCGCACCCCACCCGGCGCCGCGAGCTTCCTCGCCTCGGCGATCGACCACGCCGGGTTGCCGTCGGTGCTCGGCACGATCGCCGGCGATGACACCATCTTGATCATCACCGAGTCCAAGAGCGCTGCGACCCGACTGGTGCGCACGCTGCTCGAACTCGCGCAGCACTAGCAGTCCGTATAAGGGAGATCCGTGAACACCGAAGGCAATCTCGCCCTGTGGGGTGGCCGCTTCGCCGGAGGGCCGGCTGATGCACTGGCCGCGCTGTCCAAGTCGACCCATTTCGACTGGCGACTGGCCGAATTCGACATCGCGGGGTCACGAGCACACGCCCGTGTGCTGCACGGCGCCGGTCTCCTCGACGACGAGGGCCTCACCGCCATGCTGGCCGGACTCGATCAGTTGCTGGCCGACGTACGTTCCGGTGACTTCACACCCGCACCTGGCGACGAGGACGTGCACACCGCGCTGGAACGCGGCTTGATCGAGCGGGCCGGCGCCGACGTCGGCGGTCGCCTGCGGGCCGGCCGCTCTCGCAACGATCAGATCGCCACGCTGTTCCGGATGTACCTGCGGGCGCACGCGCGTTCGGTCGCGGCGTTGCTACTGGACGTCGTCGACGCACTGCTCGCCCAGGCGAAGAACCACCTTGGCGTGGCGATGCCCGGGCGCACCCACTTGCAGCACGCTCAACCCGTGCTGCTGTCCCATCACCTGCAGGCGCATGCGTGGGCCCTGCTGCGCGACGTCGACCGGCTGCGGGACTGGGACCGACGTGCGGACGAATCGCCCTACGGCTCAGGCGCCTTGGCGGGTTCGTCGCTGGGTCTGGACCCGCTGTCCGTGGCCCACGATCTTGGTTTCAGTCGCAGTAGCGCCAACTCCATCGACGGCACCGCGGGCCGCGACTTCGCTGCTGAGTTCGCCTTCGTCGCGGCCATGGCGGCGGTCGACGTGTCGCGGCTGGCTGAGGAGGTCGTCCTCTGGGCGACCAAGGAGTTCTCCTTCGTCACCCTCGACGATGCCTACTCGACCGGGTCGAGCATCATGCCGCAGAAGAAGAATCCGGACGTGGCTGAGTTGGCCCGGGGCAAGGCGGGCCGGCTGGTCGGCGACCTCGCTGGTCTGCTCACCACGCTCAAGGCGCTGCCGCTGGCGTACAACCGCGACCTGCAGGAGGACAAGGAGCCGGTCTTCGACGCCGTGGACACCTTGGAAGTCCTGCTGCCGGCGGTGAGCGGGATGGTCGCGACGCTGGTGTTCAACACCGATCGCTTGGAATCCCTTGCGCCGCAGGGTTTTGCCCTGGCCACTGACATCGCCGAGTGGCTGGTGCGCGAGGGTGTCCCGTTCCGGGTCGCGCACGAAGTGGCCGGCTCCTGCGTGCGGGTGTGCGAGGAGCGCGGGATCGAGTTGTGGGACTTGACCGACGCAGACTTGGTGGCGATCAACCCGAACCTGACCCCCGACGTACGCCGAGTGCTCACCGTCGAGGGCTCTCTCGCCTCCCGCGATGCAACCGGAGGCACCGCGCCGGCACGAGTCGCCGAACAACTGACTGCCGCGACGAAGACCTCGCAGGAGTATCGGACCTGGGCCGACGAATTGCCGCAGATCCGCTGACGTGCCGATCGACGTACCACTGCTGCTGGACCAGACGCGGGCGCTGCTCGGGGCCCGCCTCAGCCATGCAGGAGTCACCGTCCGCATCACCGAAGTCGAGGCGTACGCAGGCGAGACCGACCCGGGTTCGCACGCCTTCCGCGGTCGGACCAACCGCAACGCGGTCATGTTCGGGCCACCGCGCCACCTGTACGTCTACTTCACCTACGGCATGCACCACTGCGCCAACATCGTTCTCTCCCAGGACGGTTCGGCTGCTGCGGCGCTGATCAGGTCCGGCGAGGTGGTCGACGGGGTCCACCTGGCCCGGCAGCGACGGGGCTCGGCGGTTGATCGGGACCTGGCGCGGGGCCCGGCACGGTTGACGCAGGCTCTGGGGCTGACCCTCGCCGACAACGGAGTGCCAGTCCTGTCAGCCCTGCCGAAGCCGGTCGATGAGGACGCGGTGGTCTTGCACGAAGTCGCTCCCGCAGGCGCTCTTGAGTCCGGCCCGAGGGTCGGTGTCCGTGGACCCGGCGGCGATGGCGCCCTGTTTCCCTGGCGGTTCTGGCTCGCCGGGGATCCGTTCGTCTCCGTCTACCGACCGGCGGCACCGCGACCCCGATCGGGGACCTGAGCGGTCCGGCAGGTGAGAATGGAGCGCACCCGGGCACTCGGCGTACGCCATGCTGACCGGGCGTCATCCCGATTTCATGAGAGATAAGGACAACACGATCGTGAGCGACTTTTTCGACGAGCTGCAGTGGCGGGGACTGGTGGCGCAAACCACCGACGAGTCCGCGCTGCGCCAGGCACTCGCCGACGGGCCGATCACGGTCTATTGCGGATTCGACCCCAGCGCCCCGTCCCTGCACTTCGGCAACTTCGTGCAGCTGTCGGTGCTGCGGCGGATGCAGGCGGCCGGCCACCACGTCATTTGTCTGGTGGGTGGTTCGACCGGGCTGATCGGCGACCCCAAACCGGACGCCGAGCGGGTCCTGCAGAGCAAGGACACCATCGCGGAGTCCGTTGACCGGATCAAGACCCTCGTCGGGCCGCTGCTGGACTTCGACGGCGACAATCCGGCCACTCTCGTCAACAACCTGGACTGGACGGCGCCGCTGAGCGCGCTGGACTTCCTGCGCGACATCGGCCAGCACTTCCGGGTCAACACGATGATCCGCAAGGAAGCGGTCGCGCGGCGGTTGGAGAGCGAGCAGGGCATCTCCTACACCGAGTTCAGCTACCAGATCCTGCAGGCGATGGACTATCTGCAACTCTTCCGCGACCGTGGCTGCACGCTGGAGATCGGCGGTAGTGATCAGTGGGGCAACATCACTGCGGGCGTCGATCTGGTGCACCGGGTCGAGGGCAAGACCGTGCACGCGCTGGCCACGCCGCTGCTCACGGACTCCACCGGCCGCAAGTTCGGCAAATCCGAGGGCAACGCGGTGTGGCTGTCCGCGGACATGACTACGCCCTACGCGTTCTACCAGTACTTCCTCAACACCGAGGATGCCTCCGTCATCAGCCTGTTGAAGGCATTGACGGATCTGCCGCGGGCCGAGATCGAAGAGCTCGAGCGTCAGGTCGAGGAGGAACCCTTCCGCCGGGCCGCCCAGCGCACCTTGGCAGAGCAGGTGACGACCCTGGTGCACGGACAGGCGGCGACGGATGCGGTCAAAGCGGCGTCGGAAGCGCTGTTCGGCAAGGGGGACGTGAGTGCGTTGGATGCGAACACCTTGCGCGACGCGACCAGTGAGTTACCCGGCGCGCAGGTGCAGCCCGGCGCAGAGCTGGTGGACGCGTTGGTCGCGGTCGGAATCGCCGACAGTCGCAACGCGGCGCGACGGTTGGTCACCGAGGGTGGCGTCTCGTTGAACAACGTGAAGGTCGATTCGGTGACCGTGGTGCTGGAGGAGAAGGACTACCTGCACGGTCAGGTCGCGCTACTCAAACGGGGCCGCAAGCACCTCGCCGCGGCGCGGATGCCGTCCTGACCTGCGGTTTCTCAGGTATCGGCGGGTAGCTGCCCACATCGTGGGCGGCTACCCGCACCGATTTGGCAGTGTCGCCGTGGTCGCGTAATGTTCACCGGGTTGCCAGGGAGGCACGGACAGCCGGAAGGCTGGCCGGTCCCAGCACATCGCACCGCAGTCGCGGGCACCTTCCAATGATCGAGTACGACGATACGTCGCGCTCGCGTAGACCGAAAGATCCGCTTGGATCGGCTCGGAAAGCGGATTTGGAAAGTCGCAAGTAGCGGTGGTAAGTTTTAGAAGTTGCCTCGGTGAGAAACCCGCAAGGGAAGATCACGGTGGACAGCGTGTTTCTTGAGAACTCAATAGTGTGTCGAGTGATTGATGCCAATTGTTTTTTGATTGGTTGTCAGTGAATGAGATTGTTACCTGATGCCCTTTGTGGGTGTTGGGTGCTCTTGTTGTTTTTGATTGCCAGTTTTGGATTGTTTGCATTTTTTTGCGGAGAGTTTGATCCTGGCTCAGGACGAACGCTGGCGGCGTGCTTAACACATGCAAGTCGAACGCTGAAGCACCAGCTTGCTGGTGTGGATGAGTGGCGAACGGGTGAGTAACACGTGAGTAACCTGCCCTTCACTTTGGGATAAGCCTTGGAAACGGGGTCTAATACCGGGTATGACTGCGCATCGCATGGTGTGTGGTGGAAAGCTTTTGTGGTGGAGGATGGGCTCGCGGACTATCAGCTTGTTGGTGGGGTAATGGCTTACCAAGGCTTTGACGGATAGCCGGCCTGAGAGGGCGACCGGCCACACTGGGACTGAGACACGGCCCAGACTCCTACGGGAGGCAGCAGTGGGGAATATTGCACAATGGGCGAAAGCCTGATGCAGCGACGCCGCGTGGGGGATGACGGCCTTCGGGTTGTAAACTCCTTTCGCCATTGACGAAGCCTTTATGGGTGACGGTAGGTGGAGAAGAAGCACCGGCTAACTACGTGCCAGCAGCCGCGGTAATACGTAGGGTGCGAGCGTTGTCCGGAATTATTGGGCGTAAAGAGCTTGTAGGCGGTTTGTCGCGTCTGCTGTGAAAGCCCGGGGCTTAACTCCGGGTCTGCAGTGGGTACGGGCAGGCTAGAGTGTGGTAGGGGAGACTGGAATTCCTGGTGTAGCGGTGAAATGCGCAGATATCAGGAGGAACACCGATGGCGAAGGCAGGTCTCTGGGCCACTACTGACGCTGAGAAGCGAAAGCATGGGGAGCAAACAGGATTAGATACCCTGGTAGTCCATGCCGTAAACGTTGGGCGCTAGGTGTGGGATCCATTCCACGGGTTCCGTGCCGTAGCTAACGCATTAAGCGCCCCGCCTGGGGAGTACGGCCGCAAGGCTAAAACTCAAAGGAATTGACGGGGGCCCGCACAAGCGGCGGAGCATGCGGATTAATTCGATGCAACGCGAAGAACCTTACCAAGGCTTGACATACACCGGAATCATGCAGAGATGTGTGAGCCTTTTTGGCTGGTGTACAGGTGGTGCATGGTTGTCGTCAGCTCGTGTCGTGAGATGTTGGGTTAAGTCCCGCAACGAGCGCAACCCTCGTTCCATGTTGCCAGCACGTGATGGTGGGGACTCATGGGAGACTGCCGGGGTCAACTCGGAGGAAGGTGGGGATGACGTCAAATCATCATGCCCCTTATGTCTTGGGCTTCACGCATGCTACAATGGCTCGTACAGAGGGTTGCGATACTGTGAGGTGGAGCGAATCCCTTAAAACGAGTCTCAGTTCGGATTGGGGTCTGCAACTCGACCCCATGAAGTCGGAGTCGCTAGTAATCGCAGATCAGCAGTGCTGCGGTGAATACGTTCCCGGGCCTTGTACACACCGCCCGTCAAGTCACGAAAGTTGGTAACACCCGAAGCCCACGGCCTAACCGGTTTTCCGGAGGGAGTGGTCGAAGGTGGGATTGGCGATTGGGACTAAGTCGTAACAAGGTAGCCGTACCGGAAGGTGCGGCTGGATCACCTCCTTTCTAAGGAGCACTCACCCGCCTGTCTTTGTGCAGGGGTCACGGGTGGAGAGAAGACGCTTGCATCACCAACACTGTCCCGGGTTGTCCGGTGGTGGGTTGTGTGGTGGGTGTTGCTCAAGGGTGGAACATCAATCATGGTGCCTCGTGACCGCGAGTGCCGGCTCGACCGACTAGTACTGAAGACCGCTGATGTGTCCTGGGGTGACCTGGGGTGTGGGTGGTGTTCGTGGAGGGTTTGGTTGTGTTGGTGGGTGTGGTGTGGGGGTGTCGGCACACTGTTGGGTCCTGAAGGAACACGTCAGGGCGCTCCTTGTTCTCCCGGTTGCGGGGGGTGGGGGTGTTCGGTGTTTTTTCTGGTGTGGCATGCATGCCACTGGTTTCGCCTGGTTGGGTGGGGTTGGTGGTGTGGTGTGTGTGTTGTTTGAGAATTGCATAGTGGACGCGAGCATCTTGTTTTTTTGTGTCTTTGTGAATTTTGGTTGCTGCCTGCCTGTTGTGGTGGGTGGTGGTCAAGTTTTTAAGGGCGCACGGTGGATGCCTTGGCACCAGGAACCGATGAAGGCCGTAGTAATCTGCGATAAGCCTCGGGGAGTCGATAAACGGGCTGATCCGAGGGTTGCCGAATGGGGGAACCCGGCTGGAGTTATGTCCAGTCACCTGCACCTGAATGTATAGGGTGTGTGGAGGGAACGCGGGGAAGTGAAACATCTCAGTACCCGCAGGAAGAGAAAACAATAGTGATTCCGTGAGTAGTGGCGAGCGAAAGCGGATCAGGCTAAACCTGCGTTGTGTGATACCTGTCAGGGGTTGCGGCGTGGGGGTTGTGGGATGCGTTGTATTGCAGCTGACACTGTGGTGGGTAGTGATAAATCGCGCGTGTAGTCGAAGCATCTTGAATGGTGCACCGTAGAGGGTGGTGGTCCCGTAGACGAAACATGTGTGACTGCCTGGACGTTTTTTCCCAAGTAGCACGGGGCTCGAGGAATCTCGTGTGAATCTGGCAGGACCACCTGCTAAGCCTAAATATTCCCTGGTGACCGATAGCGGACTAGTACCGTGAGGGAAAGGTGAAAAGTACCCCGGGAGGGGAGTGAAATAGTACCTGAAACCGTGTGCTTACAATCCGTCAGGGCCTGCCCCGTTGGGGGTTGGGTGATGGCGTGCCTTTTGAAGAATGAGCCTGCGAGTTAGTGCTCAGTGGCGAGGTTAACCCGTGTGGGGAAGCCGTAGCGAAAGCGAGTCCGAAGAGGGCGTTCATAGTCGCTGGGTCTAGACCCGAAGCGGAGTGATCTACCCATGGCCAGGTTGAAGCGCCGGTAAGACGGTGTGGAGGACCGAACCCACTTCAGTTGAAAATGGAGGGGATGAGCTGTGGGTAGGGGTGAAAGGCCAATCAAACTCCGTGATAGCTGGTTCTCCCCGAAATGCATTTAGGTGCAGCGTCACGTGTTTCTTGCCGGAGGTAGAGCTACTGGATGGCTGATGGGCCTCACCAGGTTACTGACGTCAGCCAAACTCCGAATGCCGGTAAGTGAGAGCGTGGCAGTGAGACGGCGGGGGATAAGCTTCGTCGTCGAGAGGGAAACAGCCCAGATCACCAGCTAAGGTCCCTAAGCGTGTGCTAAGTGGGAAAGGATGTGGAGTTGCTGTGACAACCAGGAGGTTGGCTTAGAAGCAGCCACCCTTTAAAGAGTGCGTAATAGCTCACTGGTCAAGTGATTCCGCGCCGACAATGTAGCGGGGCTCAAGCACACCACCGAAGCTGTGGCAATCACACATTTCCCCAGCCGTCACTCGATGATGGTTCAGGGGTGTGGTTGGGTAGGGGAGCGTCGTGTCACCAGTGAAGTCCCGGTGTGAACCAGGGGTGGAGGTGACACGAGTGAGAATGCAGGCATGAGTAGCGAATGACGGGTGAGAAACCCGTCCGCCGAATAACCAAGGGTTCCAGGGTCAAGCTCATCTGCCCTGGGTAAGTCGGGACCTAAGGCGAGGCCGACAGGCGTAGTCGATGGACATCCGGTTGATATTCCGGAACCGGCGAAGGACCGCCCATATCGAGGCGAGGGATGCTAACCACCCAAACCAGTCACGTTCTGTCACCTTCGGGTGGTGGTGTGGTTGGGGAGCGTGGGACCCGATCTCGTAGTAGGTAAGCAAGGGAGTGACGCAGGAAGGTAGCCTCCGCGTGGCGATGGTTGTCCACGTCTAAGAGCGCAGCCCGATCGGTAGGCAAATCCGCCGATCATGAGGGTGAGGCTTGATAGTGACCACGAATGTGGGAAGTAGGGTGATCCTATGCTGCCTAGAAAAACTTCTAGCGAGGTCCGAGCCGCCCGTACCCTAAACCGACTCAGGTGGTTAGGTAGAGAATACTAAGGCGATCGAGTGAATCGTGGTTAAGGAATTCGGCAAAATGCCCCCGTAACTTCGGGAGAAGGGGGGCCCCAACCCTGAAGCTATTTACTAGCTAGGGGGGAGGGCCGCAGAGACCAGGGAGAAGCGACTGTTTACTAAAAACACAGGTCCGTGCGAAGAAGTAATTCGATGTATACGGACTGACGCCTGCCCGGTGCTGGAACGTTAAGGGGACCGGTTAACACGTAAGTGTGAAGCTGAGAACTTAAGCGCCAGTAAACGGCGGTGGTAACTATAACCATCCTAAGGTAGCGAAATTCCTTGTCGGGTAAGTTCCGACCTGCACGAATGGCGTAACGACTTCTCCACTGTCTCAACCGCGAACTCGGCGAAATTGCACTACGAGTAAAGATGCTCGTTACGCGCAGCAGGACGGAAAGACCCCGGGACCTTTACTATAGCTTGGTATTGGTGTTCGGTACGGCTTGTGTAGGATAGGTGGGAGACTATGAAGCCGCCACGCTAGTGGTGGTGGAGTCAACGTTGAAATACCACTCTGGTCGTTCTGGGCTCCTCACCTCGGACCATGATCTGGTTCAGGGACAGTGCCTGGTGGGTAGTTTAACTGGGGCGGTTGCCTCCCAAAGAGTAACGGAGGCGCCCAAAGGTTCCCTCAGCCTGGTTGGCAATCAGGTGTTGAGTGTAAGTGCACAAGGGAGCTTGACTGTGAGACAGACATGTCGAGCAGACACGAAAGTGGGGACTAGTGACCCGACGGTGGCTTGTGGAAGCGCCGTCGCTCAACGGATAAAAGGTACCCCGGGGATAACAGGCTGATCTTGCCCAAGAGCTCATATCGACGGCATGGTTTGGCACCTCGATGTCGGCTCGTCGCATCCTGGGGCTGGAGTAGGTCCCAAGGGTTGGGCTGTTCGCCCATTAAAGCGGTACGCGAGCTGGGTTTAGAACGTCGTGAGACAGTTCGGTCCCTATCCGCTGCGCGCGTAGGAAACTTGAGGAGACCTGTCCCTAGTACGAGAGGACCGGGATGGACGAACCTCTGGTGTGTCAGTTGTCCCGCCAGGGGCACCGCTGATTAGCTACGTTCGGAAGTGATAACCGCTGAAAGCATCTAAGCGGGAAGCACGCTCCAAGATCAGGTTTCCATCACCAACACGGTGTGAAGGCTCCCAGCTAGACGACTGGGTTGATAGGCCGGACGTGGAAGCACAGCAATGTGTGGAGCTGACCGGTACTAATAAGCCAACAACTTGACCACACAACACCCCTTCAACGGTTGTGCGGCATCAAACACCAAAACCACCGAGACACACTGAACAACTGACTGCTTGCGTCCACTATGCGAATCTGAAACAACACCCCACACACAACAAATGAAAACATTGTTGTGTACGGCGTAACAGTTTCACCCAGTTACGGCGGTCATAGCGAAGCGGGAAACGCCCGGACACATCCCGAACCCGGAAGCTAAGCCCTTCAGCGCCGATGGTACTGCACCCGTGAGAGTGTGGGAGAGTAGGACACCGCCGAACAACCATTCAACCCTTTCAGGGCCACCCCACCGGTGGCCCTGAAAGCATTTACGGACCCGTGAGCTAGGGTCACAGATGGCGATCGATCACGACTGGAGCACCCATGAGCGACACGGATCCGGACGGCGTACCGGCTGAGAAAGACTCCGGTGCATCGCGCGGCAACGCGCGATCCGGGCGCTGGTCACGGGCCAGCGGTGATCGCCCCGCCGATGACCGTGGAGATGCGCGGCGGGAGTCGGGCCCCGGGTATGGCGATGGTGACCGCGATCGCCGTCGCAGCGACGGCGGTCGCGCGAGCGGACGCCCGGACCGCGACCGCCGGCAGGGGTCGGGTTCGCGCGCGTCAGATCGCTCGCCGCGATCCACAGATCGCGGTGGTGGTCGCTCGCGCGGCGACTCCGCGTACAGCCGTGAGCGCAAGAGCGGGTCCGAAGGTCGTGGCCCACGTCGCGATGATCGCGCCGGCGCCGGATATCGCGGGGGCGATCGGGACCGCATGGGCACGGGTCGACGTGACGACGCACGCGGTGGCACCAGAGGTCGCGATCTCAACTCCCGTGGGCGGGGCTCTCGGCAAGAGCCGGGTCGACAGGATCGAGATCGACAGGACCGGCCAAGGTCGGGTCCGACGAATCCGCAACGCGCACCGCGGAGTTGGGACCGTACTTCCCCGCGCAACGAAGGTCGCGACCGAGGTCCGCGCGCCATCGAGCCGGAGGTCCCCGAGGACATCACCGGCCACGAGCTGGACCGTGACGTCTGGACTCAGCTGCGGACACTGAGCAAGGACAACGCCGACGGCGTCGCGAAGCACCTGGTTGCCTCCGCTTCGGTCTTGGACGAAGATCCCGACCTGGCGCTCTCACATGCGTTGCACGCCGCCGGTCGTGCCGGCCGAGTCCCCGCTGTCCGAGAGGCACTGGGGCTGGTCTACTACCGTCGCGGTGAGTTTGCTGATGCGTTACGTGAGTTCCGAACCGCCCGTCGGCTTTCGGGCAGCGATCACCTGCTGCCCTACATGGTCGACGCCGAGCGCGGATTGGGCCGCCACGAGCGGGCTCTGGATCTCGCGGCGAGTCCTGCGGCGCGGAAACTGGCCGAGGCCGACAACATCGAGTTGTTGATCGTCGTCTCCGGCATTCGCCGCGACCTTGATCAGCCGGGAGCGGCTGTGGCGGTACTGAACGTGCCTGCGCTGCAGCGAGCAAGCACCCAGCCGTGGGCTGCGCGCCTCTTCTACGCCTACGCGGATGCCCTGCTGGCCGCCGGTCGGCAGGCGGAGGCGAAGAAGTGGTTCGAGAAGGCCGCCGCCGCGGACCATGAGGGGGAGACCGACGCTGACGAGCGGCTGGACGAACTCGAGGGTTTCGTCCTGGTTGACCTGGAAGCCGAATCCGAGGACGGTTCCGACGCGAGCAATGAGGTCGAGGACCTCGATGTCACTGCTTCGCCTGAGGATTCGGATGAGGCTGGGGTCGGCGACCGGGCGGAGAGCGCTGCCTACGATGCCCTGACGAACCCGTTCAGCAACGACTGACGCCACCACGGCCCGACTGTCCACAGGGTGTCCGCGGATATCCACACCCCGGCGCCTCCAGCTAGCGAGCAAGCGACGTCCGGCCGCAGGCTGTTCCCAGCGATGCCGACCGCGCATCGCAGAAGGGGGAGCAGTCAAGTCATGAAGGGCATGCAGGAAGTTCCGACCGTTGAGCAGCCACCTGCGCCGGTCAACACCGTGACCCTATGCGGTCGGGTCAGCGCAGACCCGACGGTTCGCGAGTTGCCGAGCGGTGATGAGATCGTCACCTTCCGGCTCGTGGTCGCGCGACCGGAAGATCGCCGGGCACGGGTGACGGGGCAGCGGGTGGACACCTTTGATCTGGTCTGTTGGGCCACCCGGCTGCGTCGGCAGGGGGCTCGACTGGCGGACGGGGATGAGATCGCCGTGTCGGGTTCGCTTCGACGGCGATTCTGGCGAGCCGGCGCCGCGGTTCAGAGTCGGGTCGAGGTCGAGGTGACCGCATTGACCGTGCTGGCCAAAGCTACCAAGGACACTGCGACCAAGCGCGCCCCCTCAACGCGGGTGAAGTCCAGACCAAAGGTCCCTGCCGGTTAGCGGGCGGCAGCCGGTGCTGGCCCGAGCGCCGAACCGACACAATGGTGGCCATGAGCACACTTGCCGATGGCTACCGCGCCCTTGTTGTCGATCTCGACGGCGTCGTCTATCGAGGCCCCGAGCCGATACAGCCGGCAGTGGACGCATTGTCAGCGTTGTCGTCGTCCGGGATGAGCATCGCCTACGCCACGAACAACGCATCTCGCAGTCCGCACGAGGTTGCGGAGCATCTACGGTCCTTCGGTCTGGATGTGCAACCAGCGGATGTCTTCACCAGTTCGCTGGCGGGTGCCCATCACCTGTCCACGCTGTTGCCCGAAGGCGCGCGAGTCCTGCCGGTGGGTGGGGAGGGTGTTGGTATTGCGTTGCGGGAGAAGGGTTTTGAGATCGCGGAGTCCGCCGATGATGCTCCGGCGGCTGTTCTGCAGGGGTACGGCCCGAACGTCACAGCCGCACGATTGGGCGAAGCTGCCTACGCCATTGAGCGGGGTGCGAAGTGGGTGGCCACCAACACCGACCGGACCCTGCCGACCGATCGTGGGGTCGCACCGGGGAACGGCACGTTGGTGGAAGCAGTCGCCGTGGCGACCGGCGTGCAGCCCGAGGTCGTGGGCAAGCCCGGGCCGATGCTGTACACCATGGCCGCGTCCACTTTGCAGGTGCCGACCGTGCAGACCCTTGGGGTCGGTGACCGTTTGGACACCGACATCGAAGGGGCCTCAGCGGCCGGCATGGACTCCCTCTTCGTGCTGTCCGGTGTGCACGGTCCGAAGGATCTGGCTGCGGCACCACGCGAGCAGCGGCCGCGATTCATTTGCGTCGACGGCAGCGGACTGCGGGAGCCGTACGAAGAACCTCGTGCGGTGGGGGACGGCTGGGGCATCGCAACGACCGCGGCGGCGCTGTCCGACGAAGAGATCCAGTGGTCCAGCCAAGCTCCTGACGACGATGTGGTCGCGCTACGGATCGTCCTGCGAGTGCTGTGGGATGCGTTGGACGACAACCGGATAGACGAAGGGACCGCCGCACGACTGGCGGCACAGTACGGTAGGACGCAGAAGTAGAGCGCCGATGACACAGGAGTCTGGAGTGAGTGACGACATGTTGCAGTCTGTGTTGAGAGCTTTGTTGCAGGTGGCGGACCGCACGCTGGAAGCTGCGCACTCGGTCTCGAATGGCGTGATGACTTCACCGGGGGTCGCTCCGGCTAGTCGACGGGCGCATGACTTCGCCGACCAGGTGGGCGATCTGGCCGGTGTGCTGGGCGGTCAGTTCAACGACGTAGCAGACCAATTGGGCGATCGGGTCAGCGATTTCGGTGGCTTCACGACGGCCATCCACACAGCCGTTCCCGCCGGGGTGGGCGAGCGGGCGGCGGCCATGTCGGGTGCCGCGGCCGAGCTGGTGTCTGCGCTATCGGCGAACCGGTCCATGGTCGAAGACGTCATCCGCGCGGAGATCGAAGGGCAGTTGCATCGCGTCGGTCTGGCATCGGAAAACGAGTTGGCCGTGGCGCTGGACGAGATCGATCGGTTGCGTGCGGAGAACCAGCGTCTGCAGCGGGCCCTCGCTCAGGACGCCCAGTCCCAGCCGCGACCCACCCCGACCACCGGTCCGGGAACGCCGAGTCGACCGGTCGTGTCGCGCGCCGCGCTGCGCGAAGCCGCGCAGCGCCAGTCCGCCGCCGCGGACGTAGCCGCGGCTCCGGCAAAGAAGGCGACCGCGAAGAAGACGACAGCAAAGAAGACTGCTCCGGCGGCAAAGAAGGCGACCGCGAAGAAGACTGCTCCGGCGGCGAAGAAGGTGACCGCGAAGACGGCTGCTCCGACCGCCAAGAAAGCAACGGCGAAGAAGACGACAGCGAACAAGACGACCGCGCCGGCGGCAAAGAAGGCAACGGCGAAGCAGGCGACCGCAACGAAGTCGACTGCGAAGAAGGCTGCTCCGACCGCCAAGAAAGCAACGGCGAAGAAGACGACAGCGAACAAGACGACCGCGCCGGCGGCAAAGAAGGCAACGGCGAGGCAGGCGACCGCCACGACGGCCGCTGCCCCCGAAGGATCGGCGCCTTCCGCGTGACCACCGACGACCCGAACGACCTGCCGCTGGACGGCCCTGACGAGGATGCCCCAGCCAGCGAGCAGCCGGGAGCTACGTCGTACACGACAGGGGATCCCGGCGTCGACGCAGTCCTGGCTGACCTCGGCCCCATGGCCCAGCAACTTGCCGCCGACGCCGAAGCCCGAGAACCGTTGGACGTGGACGCTGCATTGGAACTCCTCACCGCTGCACATCAACGCTTGGCCGACCGATTGTCCGGGCTGGACTGAATGACCCGCGCGCAGCGGGGGCAACGGCTGGATCAAGCTCTGGTCGATCGGGGGTTGGCCCGGTCACGCACCCTCGCCCGGGAGTACATCGAGTCCTCGCGGGTCCGCCATAACGGGACTGTCGCCGCGAAGGTCAGCGCTCCGGTCCGAGACGATGACCAGCTGGAACTGATCGGCGAGCCGGAACGGTACGTCGGCCGCGCGGCGTACAAACTGCTCGGCGCCCTCGATGCGTTCCCGGAGGTGACGGTTGACGGCCGCCGCTGCCTCGACGTCGGCGCGTCGACCGGCGGGTTCACCCAGGTCCTGCTCGAACGCGGCGCCGCGCAGGTGGTCGCCCTCGACGTCGGCCACGGCCAGTTGGCCGAGCCGGTCCGCGGCGACCCGCGGGTCGTCGAACGTTCGGGTACCTCGATCCGGGACGTCACGGTGCAGGACCTGGGTGGGGCATTCGGCGTCGTCGTCGCTGATCTGAGCTTCATTTCGCTGACCATCGTGATGAGCGTCCTGGCGAGCATGGTGGCTGCGGACGGGGATGCGGTGGTGCTGGTGAAGCCGCAGTTCGAAGTCGGCCGGGAGCGGCTGGGTTCGGACGGGATCGTGCGGTCGGCGCAGCAGCGGGCCGAGGCGGTGGGGGCGGTCATCGACGCAGCCGAACAGTCAGGTTTGTCCGTGCACGGTGTGACAATCAGTGCCGTCGCCGGCGCGCACGGCAACCAGGAGTACCTGCTGTGGTTGCGACAGGCGACGGAAGGCAGGATGGACCCAGCACGGGTCGCGAGTGCCCTCGCGACCATCAGGACCAGCGACGAACGAGGACCGCGATGACCCGCCAGATCCTGCTGATCGGTCACCCCGGCCGCCCAGAGGCGTTGGAGATCGCTGCCCAGTTGGTCAAAGACCTGGGCGACAACGACATCCGCGTGGTCGGCACGGCTGAGGAATTGCGGGCGTTCGGCATCATCGACCAACCGCTCGTCGAGGTCGCTGACGCGCAGGACCCCGCGGCCGGCTGCGAGCTGGCCATCGTCCTGGGCGGTGACGGGACCATCCTGCGAGGCGCGGAACTCGTCCGCGATCATCGTGTTCCGCTGCTCGGCATCAACCTGGGCCACGTCGGATTCCTCGCCGAGGCGGAGCGTGACGACATCCACACCACCGTCCGCAAGGTCGTCGACCGCTCCTGGACGGTCGAGGAGCGCGCCACGCTGGCGGTGACCGCGTCGTTGGACGGACAGGTGCTGTGGCAGGACTGGGCCCTGAACGAGGCGAGTGTCGAGAAGCGGGCTCGCGAACGCATGCTCGAGGTCGTCGTCGAGATCGACGGGCGACCGTTGTCCAGTTGGGGCTGCGACGGGGTCGTGATGTCCACACCGACCGGCTCCACGGCGTACGCCTTCTCCGCGGGCGGCCCGATCGTGTGGCCGGGTGTCGCCGCGATCTTGTTGGTCCCGATCTCCGCGCACGCGCTCTTCGCGCGCCCGCTGGTGCTGTCCACAGACGTGCAGATAGCCGTGGAGCTGAAGCAGGGCGCCGAGGCGGAGGCCGTGGTGTGGTGTGACGGTCGCCGATCCTACGATCTGCCGGCGGGCGCACGGATCGAGGTGTGCCGCGCGGATACTCCGGTGCTGCTGGCGCGACTGACCGATGCACCCTTCACCGACCGGCTGGTCGCCAAGTTCGACCTGTCGGTGTCCGGGTGGCGGGGCACCCGGCGCGGCAGCTGACGATGCTTCGCGAACTGCGGATCCGCAACCTCGGCGTCATCGAGGACGCCGCCCTGGAACTCAGTCCCGGACTGAATGTGCTCACCGGTGAGACGGGTGCCGGCAAGACCATGGTGGTGCAGTCGCTGGGCATGCTGCTCGGGCAACGCGCCGATCCGGCCCTGGTGCGCGCCGGCGCCGAGCGGGCGAGTGTCGAGGGCATCACCGAGCTCGCGGTGGACCACCCCGCAGCAACCCGCGCCCTCGAGGCAGGAGCGCAGATCGACGACGGCGAGCTGATCCTGCAACGCAGTGTGACGACGGGCGGAAGGTCCCGGGCGATCATCGGGGGCGCCACCAGCCCCATCGGCGTCCTGCGCGAGGTCGGCGAACACATCGTGGCCGTGCACGGCCAGGCCGATCAGTGGCGGCTGGCACGGGCCGACCAGCACCGGGCCGTGCTCGACGACTTCGGACGCCGACACGGTCGCACCCTCGCGCGAGCTCTGGAGAGCTACCGATCGGCGTACGCCGAGTGGCAGGCTACACGCACGGAACTAGCTGCGCTGCAAACAGATTCACAGACCCGCACGTTGCGATTGGACCAGTTGACCTCGGCGCTGCAGGACATCGAACGGGTCGACCCCCAGCCCGGCGAAGACGAGGCATTGGTCGCCGAGGCCAGTCGTCTTGATCACGTGGAGCTCTTGCGCGAGACCACCAGCCAAGCGCATCGCGAGCTTGCGGGGGACGACGACGGCGGCGAGCCCGTCCCGCACGTCCTGGGCAGCCTGAGTACTGCGGGCCACGCGCTGGGCACGGCTGCGGAGTACGACGCTGGACTGGCCGATCTCGTGGGCCGGGTGCGCGAACTCTCCGTGCTCGCGGCGGACGTCGCCGCCGACCTGGGCGGCTACCTGGCGGACCTGCCCAGTGACCCGCAGCGATTGGCCTGGGTGCAACAACGGCGGTCGGAACTGAACCACCTGACCCGCCGATACGGGTCCACGGTCGACGAAGTGCTCGCGTTCGCGGAATCCGCCGCGGCGGAGGTCGCCACGCTGGATGGCGGCGACGAGCGGCTGACCCAGTTACGCGAGCAACTGCCGGTGCTGCAGAAGGCGGCCGTCCAGCGGGCGGGCGAACTCACCGCGGCGCGCCGCGCGGCGGCCAAGGCGCTGGGCAAAGCAGTCAATGCCGAACTGGGCCGCCTGGCGATGGGCTCGGCGCAACTGCACGTCGACGTCACACCACGTGAGCCCGTGCAGGAGCAGTTGACCGCTGACGGTGCCGACGAGGTGAGCATCGAACTGAGTTCCGCACCGGGCCAACCCAGCCGGTCCGTGGCCAAGGCCGCCTCCGGTGGCGAGTTGTCCCGGATCATGCTGGCCCTGGAAGTCGTGCTCGGCGCGGACGACGTGCCAACGTTCGTCTTCGACGAGGTGGACGCGGGTGTCGGGGGCGCCGCCGCCCACGAGATCGGCGCGCGGCTGGCGGACCTGGCCCACAGCGCCCAGGTGATCGTGGTCACCCACCTGCCCCAGGTCGCGGCGTACGCCGATCATCACCTCGTCGTGCACAAACAGTCCGATGGGGCGGTCACCCAGTCCGATGTGACGGTGGTCGACGGCGAGCAGCGGGTCGCGGAGTTGGCCCGGATGCTCGGCGGGGTCGCCGACAGTCGGCCCGCTCGCGAGCACGCCCGGGAGTTGCTGAGCGTTGCGCGGGAGCGTTGACCTGCGCCGACGTGGGACGATGGCTGGCGTGAGACTGCCCGTACGTCGCGAGAACGGCCCCGATACCGTCGCTGCCGTCGGAACGGCTCGTGTCGACCCTCGCACCAAAGCTCTCACCAAGCGCTTGAAACCCGGTGACGTCGCCATCATCGACCACGAGGATCTGGATCGGGTCAGCGCCGAGGCGTTGGTGGCCTGTCGTCCGGTCGCCATCGTCAACGCCGCCCGGTCCAGCACCGGTCGTTACCCCAACCTGGGTCCGGGGATCGTCGTGGACAGCGGCATCCCGTTGATCGACGCGGCCGGGGAAGCCGTCATGGCCATCACCGAGGGTGCGCAGGTCGGCATCAGCGCCGACGGTGCGGTCCTGGTCGGCGGTGCTGTGGTCGCCACTGGATCAGCGATGACCCCTGCCGCCGTGGAGCACGCCATGGACGAGGCCCGCGCCGGACTCGCGGTGCAGATCGAGGCGTTCGCCGGCAACACCATGAGCTACCTGCGCGAAGAACGTGATCTGCTGCTGAACGGGGTCGGCCTTCCCGAGTTGACCACCTCGATGGACGGTCGGCCGGTGCTGATCGTCGTGCGCGGCTACCACTACCGGGAGGACCTGCAGACGCTGCGCAGCTTCATCCGCGATCAGCGCCCGGTGCTGATCGGGGTCGACGGTGGCGCCGACGCACTGCGCGAAGCCGGGTACAAACCCGATCTGATCGTGGGTGACATGGACTCGGTGTCCGATGCGACGTTGCAGTGCGGCGCCGAGATCGTCGTGCACGCGTACCGCGACGGGCGAGCGCCCGGGCTGGCCCGCGTGCAGGAGCTGGGTATCACCGACCCGGTGGTGTTCCCGGCCACCGGCACCAGTGAGGACATCGCGATGCTGCTGGCCGACGAGTCCGGCGCCAATCTCATCGTCGCGGTCGGAACCCACGTGACGTTGATCGAATTCCTCGACAAGGGTCGCGCCGGGATGGCCAGCACCTTCCTGACCAGGTTGCGGGTCGGCAGCAAGTTGGTGGACGCCAAAGGGGTCAGCCAGCTCTACCGCTCCACCATCAGCGCCCGAGCACTGGTGCTCCTGGTGCTGGCCGGTCTGATCGCGCTGGTCGTCGCGATGATCGCCACCCCGGGCGGGAGCGCAGCATTGCAGCTGCTCGGAGCCCGCTGGGATGACCTGTGGGCATGGTTGCGAGGATTGTTCCAATGATCGACTTCCGCTACCACATCGTCTCGCTGGTCGCTGTGTTCCTGGCGCTCGCCGTCGGCATCGTCATCGGCGCCTTCACCCTGTCCGGTGGTGTCGGTGACTCCTTGAACCACCAGGCCAGCAGTCTGCGCTCGGAGCAGGCCCAACTGCGGGCGCAGGTCCAGGCCACCGGCAACGCACTCAACCGCGCCGACAACTTCGCGACCCTCGCCGACCCGGCGCTGATCGACGGCGTCCTCAGTGGCGACTCCATCGCACTGGTCCTGCTGCCGGGCACCCCGGACAGCCTGCTGTCGGCGACCAAGTCCTCGATCGCCTCCGCAGGGGGATCGGTTGCGACCACCGTGACCCTGAGTGATTCGTGGCTGAAGGCGCAGTCTGCTGAACGGCTTCGGGCCGTGGCAACAACCGTGGGCGTCGAGCCCGCACAGACGGATGCGTCACGGCTGCCGGGGATCGTCCTCGGCAAGGCTGTGATGGGCAGGGACACCGCAGCCGGGAAGGCAGCCCTGGAGAAACTGCAATCGGAGTCGCTGATCGACATCGACGGTACGGCCGCGGGCAAACCCACCAGCATCGTGGTCCTCTGGCCGGGCCTACCCGCAACGACCGACCAGCAGACGGTCACCGGCTGGACCGGTTCCATCGCCGGTATCGGTGCGTCCACGACGGCGGTCGTCGGTGTCTCCAGCGGCCCGGCCGACAACGATCTGACCAATCCCGATCCGCTGGTGACCTCGCTGCGGGGATCGGCCGATGCGACGGCGACGATGAGCGTTGTCGACGACGGCGGCCGGGCGATGGGCCAGACGGCTGTCGTGCTGGCCACCCAGAAAGAACTGGCCGGCGTTTCTGGTCAGTACGGCCTTGGAGCGGACGCGACGGGACCGATCCCGGCGATCACCGGGGCCCGGTGACCGGCTACGCGGCTGCCGCAGTTCGCGCGGGCGCCGCAGGTCTCATCACGACTGCCGCCTACCAGGCGTTGATCCAGTCGCCGTGCCGAAACCTGCTCTCCCGCAAGAACTTTGCCGATCGGCAGGTCACTCTGGCCGAGGGCCCTGCGGTCGTTGCCGGTCTTCTCGTGGCCGGCCGGCTACCAGGAGCCCTGGCACTGGGCACCGGAGCGGTCGGTCTCCTGGATGATCTCGCCGCCGGTGAGGCCGCAGCCAAGAAGGGCCTACGTGGCCATCTGGTCGCGCTGCGTCGCGGGCAACTCACCACGGGCGTGGTCAAGATCGTCGCGATCGGCGCCGCCGCCCTGGCCAGCACCGCGGTTGCCGATCGCGGCCGACGGGGCGCCGCGGACACTGTGCTGGGCGCAGTGCTGGTCGCGGGCACGGCCAACCTGCTGAACCTGTTCGACCTGCGCCCAGGCCGGGCGCTCAAAGTAGCCGTCGCGGGCGCCGCCCCGCTGCTGCTCGTCGCCGACGACGGCGCCGCAGCGATCCTGGGCGTCGCCACCGCCGGCGCACCGGCGGACCTGGCCGGACGCAGCATGCTGGGTGACACCGGCGCCAACGCGCTGGGTGCCGTCCTCGGGCTCGCCTGGGCGCGGCGGCTGCCATTGGCCGGCCGGGCGTTCGGTGCAATCGCGGTGGCTGCACTCATCCTGGCCTCGGAACGCATCAGCTTCACCCAGGTGATCGCCAGCAATCCGGTGCTGGATGCCGTTGACCGCTGGGGTCGACGGGGATGAGCCGCCGCGGTTCCCTGGCCGCCGCCGCCGGCATCATCGCCGGGATCACCCTGCTGGCCCGGATCGTCGGCTTCGGTCGGTGGCTGGCGTTCTCCCACTCCGTTGGTGCGACCTGTGTCGGGCAGGTCTACAACACCGCCAACCTGCTGCCGAACGTCCTGTACGAAGTCGCCGCCGGCGGTGCCCTGGCTGCGGTAGCGGTGCCCCTGGTCGCTCGTGCGTTGATCACCGACCGCGCGGCCGCCGACAGGATCGCCTCGGCCCTGCTCACCTGGGCCATCGCCGTACTGCTGCCCCTCGCCGTACTCCTCGCACTCTTCGCCGGCCCGATCGCCTCCTGGATGCTGGGCACGAACGGGTGCGGTGACTCAGCCGTCAGCCTCGCCGCCACGTTCGTGCGGATCTTCGCGCCGCAAGTCGTCCTCTACGGCATCGGAGTCGTTGCCGGCGGCGTCCTGCAGGCGCATCAGCGGTTCGTCGCCGCCGCGCTCGCGCCGCTGTTGTCCAGTCTGGTCGTCATCGCCTCCTACCTGCTCTTCGGGCGGATCGGCACCGGCGATCCGGCTGCCATCACGCCCGCCGCCGTCGCTGTCCTCGCGGGCGGCACCACCCTGGGCGTCTGCGCCCTCAGCCTGCCGCTGCTGGGTGTGGCCGCTCGGGCCGGGATCCGGCTACGCCCGAACTGGCACTTCCCACCCGGGGTCGCCGCGCAGGCGCGTCGGTTGGCCGGCGCCGGGATCGCCGCGTTGATCGCGCAACAACTCGCCGTACTCATCACTGCCTGGGTCACCAACCACCGCGGTGGCCCGGGCGCGCTGACCGTCTACAACTACGTGCAAGCCCTCTATCTGCTCCCGTACGCCGTGTTGGCCGTTCCCGTCGCGACTGCGGCTTTTCCGCGGCTGGCCACCGGTACTGCGGGCACACTGGGCCGTTCCGCCGCAGTGGTCGCTGTCGCGGGAGCCGCCTCAGCAGCGTTGTTGATCGCAGTGGCCCCGGCGGCGGGGCGGTTCTTCGGGGCTCTCGACGCTGGCCGCGGTGGCACCGGTGCGAACGCGCTGGACGGCCTGGCCCCCTCGCTGACGGCGTTCGCCCCCGGAGTGCTCGGTTTCGGACTCACCGCGCTGCTCCTGCGAGCGGCGTACGCACGGCACATCACCGGTGGGGCGGCGGCCGCGATGTGCCTCGGCTGGGCGATCGCGGGTCTCGGACCGTTGCTCACCTTGTCCGAACCCGCCGACTCCAGCACGGTCCTGGTCCGACTCGGCGTGTTCAGCACGATCGGGATGAGCATCGCCGCACTGGCGCTCGCGGCCCTGTTGTTGCGCAGCGGACCGGGGTGGTCGCGGTTGCCGTGGCGCACGCTCGTCGCCGGGCTCCTGGCGGCGGCGCTCGGTGCACTGGGTGGCCGGTGGTGTGCGGACCGACTCGCCGGCGGGTCGTTGGCTGCGGCGACTCTCAGCGCCGTCGTCGCGGCGTTGGTGGCGTTGGTCGTCTTCGCTGCGGTGCTGGCGGTACTCGACCGGCCCACGTTCGAGCGGCTGGTCGTCCGCCGGGGGCGGGGATGAGGGTTGCGATCGTGCTCGGCGAAGTGGCCGGGGGAGTGCTGGCCCACGTGCGATCCGTGGCCGCCGGGCTGATTGATGCCGGCCACACCGTGGACGTGGCCGGCCCACCCGGCGTCCTGGATGTCCTGGGCGTCGAAGGCGTGGATCGTGTCCCGGTGCGGATCGGCGACCGGCCCGATCCGCGCACGGACGCAGCCACGGTGCGCACCCTGCGCACCCTGCGGGTCGCGGATGTCGTACACGCGCACGGGGTGCGGGCCGGCGCCCTGGCCGTACTCGCGCACACCGGGCGTCCCGTCGTGACGACGTTGCACAACGCGGCCCCGACCACCTCGCGGGTCAACGCCGCGCTCTTCAGCTTGTTGCTACGGGTCGCCGCTCGTGGCAGCGCCGTGGTCCTGACGGTCAGCCCTGACCTGGATGCTCCCGCTCGTCGCGCAGGCGCTCGCGACGTGCGGCGTGCCGTGATCGCCGCTCCCGAGAGCGCGGTGCCGCCGATCGCCCATGACGGCTTCCGGGCCATCTGCGTGGGCCGCCTGACCGCCCAGAAGCGAATCGATCTGCTGGTCGACGCCGCCGGCCTGGTCGAGGACGTCACCTGGTCGGTGGTGGGTGACGGGCCGGATCGGAACGTCTTGCAGGCCCGGATCGATGCCACCGACGCGCCGGTCGAGTTGCTCGGCCGCCGCGGTGACGTGCCGCAGTTGTTGGCCACTGCCGACGTCGCGGTGTCCACCGCCGCGTGGGAGGGGCAGCCGGTGTGGTTGCAGGAGGCGGTGCGAGCCGGGTTGCCCGTCGTCTCCTTCGACGTCGGTGGAATCCGTGAAACCATCGGGGCGGCAGGCGTTTTCGTCGACTTCCCTCAGGTGGAGGGGATCGCCCGTGAGGTACGTCGATTGGCCGGCGACCCGGCGTACCTCACCTCTCGCCGAGGCCAGGTCCACGCTGTCGCGGCCACGCTCCCGACCCGGCGTGACGAGATCGACGCATTGATCGGGCTGTATGCGTCGCTGACGACCCCCTCGATGTCATAGACTGGTAACCCGTGGTGGACGTGACGAAACAGATCTTCGTAACCGGAGGCGTCGCCTCCTCACTCGGCAAGGGCTTGACCGCCTCGAGCCTGGGGCATCTGCTCCGGGCCCGCGGTCTACGGGTCACGATGCAGAAGCTCGACCCCTACATCAACGTCGATCCCGGCACGATGAACCCGTTCCAGCACGGCGAGGTCTTCGTCACCGAGGACGGCGCCGAGACCGACCTGGACATCGGGCACTACGAGCGGTTCCTGGACACCAACCTCGAGGGCAGCGCCAACGCGACCACGGGCAAGGTCTACAGCCAGGTGATCGCCAAGGAGCGGCGCGGGAGTACCTCGGCGACACGGTCCAGGTGATCCCGCACATCACCAACGAGATCAAGCGGTTGATGCGGGCGCAGGCCGCCAAGGACGTCGACCTGATCATCACCGAGATCGGCGGCACCGTCGGCGACATCGAATCGCTGCCCTTCCTGGAAGCCGCCCGACAGGTGCGCCAGGATCTCGGCCGCGACAACGTCTTCTTCCTGCACGTCTCCCTGGTGCCCTACCTGGCGCCGAGCGGCGAACTCAAGACCAAGCCCACGCAGCACTCCGTGGCCGCTCTGCGCCAGTTGGGCCTTCAGCCCGACGGTCTCGTCCTGCGCGCCGACCGCGAGCTGCCGGAGTCGATCAAGCGCAAGATCTCGCTGATGTGCGACGTCGACGGCGAGGCCGTCGCAGCCTGTGTCGACGCGCCGTCGATCTACGACATTCCCAAGGTGTTGCACCGCGAGGGGCTGGACGCGTACGTCGTGCGCCGGCTCGGTCTGCCGTTCCGCGACGTGGTGTGGGACGACTGGGACGAGTTGCTGCGTCGCGTGCACGACCCGGCGCACAACATCGAGATTGCCTTGGTGGGCAAGTACATCGATCTGCCGGACGCCTACCTGTCGGTCACCGAGGCAATGCGGGCCGGTGGCTTCCACCACGACGCGAAGGTCACCATCCGCTGGGTCGCTTCCGATGACTGCCAGACGCCGGCCGGCGCGCAGAAAGCGCTCGGCGGAGTGGATGCGATCCTGGTGCCGGGCGGCTTCGGGGTGCGCGGCATCGAGGGCAAGCTCGGAGCGTTGCGCTGGGCCCGCGAGAACAAGATCCCGACGCTGGGCATCTGCCTGGGCCTGCAGTGCATGGTGATCGAGTACGCACGCAACGTGGTCGGTATCGAGGACGCCAGCTCCAGTGAGTTCGACCCGCAGACCGCCGACCCGGTGATCGCGACGATGGAAGAGCAGAAGGCGTTCGTCGACGGAGCTGGTGACCTCGGCGGCACGATGCGTCTGGGCTCGTATCCTGCTGTGTTGCAGGACGATTCGATCGCTGCTTCGGTCTACGGCGCGACGGAGGTCACCGAGCGCCACCGGCACCGGTACGAAGTAAACAACGCCTACCGCGACCGGCTCACCGAGGCCGGGTTGGTGATCAGCGGGACCTCCCCGGACCGCAACCTGGTGGAGTTCGTGGAGTTGCCGCGCGACGTACATCCCTATTACGTCTCGACCCAGGCACACCCGGAGTTCAAGTCCCGTCCCGACCGGGCGCACCCTCTCTTCGCGGGTCTGGTCGGCGCGGCGATCGACGCGCAGAAGGCCAGCCGGTTGGTTGAGGTTGAGAAGCCGCGGGCAACCGAAACCGTTGCCGCGCAGTGAGTCTCGAGGTTTCAGGTACGTCGGCCCCTGGCCTGGCCGCGGACCTCGCCGACCGCATCGAGCCGGCTGAGGTCCTGTCGTCCACGACCTCGTTCACCGGTCACGTGTGGGATATCCGAACCGACGTCGTTGACCTGGGCGGCGACGGCGGGACGGTGACCCGTGACTACATGCAGCACCCGGGAGCGGTGGGCATCGTGGCGTTGCGCGGTGAGCCGGGCCGGGAGCAGGTGTTGCTGATCCGGCAGTACCGTCATCCGGTCCGCGCCCTCGAATGGGAACTGCCCGCCGGTCTTCTCGACGTGGCGGGGGAGCCGCCGCACGAGGCTGCTGCCCGTGAGTTGGCCGAGGAGGCGCATCTCGGCGCCAAGCAGTGGCATGTGCTGGTGGACATGTTCTCCTCGCCGGGTGGCTCGTCGGAGGCGATCCGGGTGTTTCTGGCGCGAGACGTATTCGATGCTGTTGCAGAAGGTTTCGTTCGCGAGGGCGAAGAAGCGGGTCTGACCAGCGGGTGGTTGGACCTCGACGCGGCGGTGACCGCAGCGCTCGAGGGGCGGTTGCACAACTCGTTGTTGATCGCCGGGGTGCTGGCTGCGGCCTCGTCACGGGAGCGCGGCTGGAGCACACTGCGGGCGGCGGACGCCCCGTGGCCCGAGCACCCGTCGTACCGCGACTGATGATCCCCGTCTCCGTCCGCTCGGACGTGCCGCCGTTCCAGGTCATGGAGATGTTCAAGGCGGCGACGAAACGTCAGGCGACGCACGGTGACCTGTTGCTGTTGTGCGTGGGTCAGCCCTCGACTCCGGCGCCGCGCGTCGTGCGCGACGCCGTTGCGGCGGCGGTGGAGACGCAGAGCCTCGGATACACGGACCCAGGTGGGAACCTCGATCTGCTCACGGCGATCGCTGGGCACTATCGCGACGAGTACGGCGTCGAGGTCGATCCCGACGAGGTGCTGATCAGCAACGGGTCGTCCGGTGGTTTCAGCACGGTCCTGCTCACCGCGTTCGAAGCCGGTGATGCGATCGCGATGACCCGGCCGGGGTACCCAGCCAATCGCAGTTCCGCCCTTGCCCTCGGACTGCGGGTGCTCGAGGTGCCGGTCGATGCGAGCACCCGCTTCCAGCCGACGATCGAGGCACTGGAGGCATTGCCGCAGCGGCCGCGTGGGCTGGTCCTGGCCAGTCCGGGCAACCCGACCGGCACCATCATCGAGCCCGAACGATTGGCCGAACTGGCCGCCTGGTGTAGCGCCAACGACGTGGTGCTGCTGTCCGATGAGATCTACCACGGCATCAGCTTCGGTGCGCCGTGTGTGACGGCTCGTCAGTTCAGTGACGACGCGATCGTGATGGGTTCCTTCAGCAAGTACCACTCGATGACCGGCTGGCGGGTCGGCTGGAGCGTGCTGCCGGCCAACGTGCGCTCGAGAGCCGAAGTGCTGCAAGCGAATCTGTCGATCTGCGCGCCGGCGGTGTCGCAGGTCGCGGCGCTGGCTGCCCTCAGCCCGCAGGCCCGCGGCGAGTTGGACGGGCACGTGGCACGCTACGCCCGTAACCGTGATCTGTTGCTGCGCCGGCTGCCGGAGTTGGGCATCACCCGGTTCGCGCCACCGGACGGTGCGTTCTACGCGTACGTGGACGTGTCCCATCTGACCGATGACTCGCGGGCATGGTGCTTCGAGATCCTCGATCGAACCGGAGTCGCGATGGCCCCGGGCATCGACTTCGACCTGATCGAAGGGCACCGGTTCGCGCGGTTGTCGTTCTGCGGCAGCACCGCAGACTTGGACGAGGCCATCGACCGATTGTGCGCCGTCACGCGTTAGCGTGGCTGCATGCTTGCTGCCTACGCCGTCGCCGCCGATGCCGAGAACCCGCTGAACGCTCTGGAGGTCGGGGAGATCGATCCGCCGAGCACCCCGGACGGTTGGGTGCCGGTGCGGATGAAGGCCGGCAGCATCAACCACCACGACGTGTTCTCCCTCAAGGGGGTCGGTCTGCCCGCCGACCGGCTGCCGATGATCCTGGGTTGCGATGGCGTCGGAATCGCTCCCGACGGCACCGAGTGCGTGTTGCACACGGTGATCGCTTCCCCAGGATTCACCGGGGACGACGAAACGCTGGATCCCAAGCGGTCGCTGCTGTCGGAGATCTACCCGGGCACGCTGGCAGAAGTAGTGCACGTGCCGCAGGAGAACCTGATCCCGAAGCCCGCTGGCTTGACCACGACGCACGCCGCGGTCTTGTCGACGAGTTGGCTCACGGCGTACCGGATGCTCTTCACCAACGCGCGCGTCAGCAAGGGTGACACGGTCCTGGTGCAGGGCGCCGGCGGTGGAGTGGCTACGGCGGCAGTGCAACTCGGCTCGGCGGCCGGTCTGAAGATGTGGGTGACCAGCCGGGACGAGGCCAAGGCCCGGCGGGCGCTCGAACTGGGCGCGGATCAGGTGTTTGCGTCGGGTGAGCGACTGCCCGGCCGGGTCGACGCGGTGATCGAAACCGTCGGTGCTGCCACGTGGTCGCACTCGATCAAGTCGTTGCGTCCGGGTGGCACCGTGGTCATCGCCGGAGCCACGTCCGGGGATGCTCCTGACAAGGCGGAGCTGACCCGGATCTTCTTCCTACAGATGCGGATCCAGGGTTCGACGATGGGCACCCGGCAAGAGCTGAAGGAGATGCTGGACTTCCTGGTCGAGCACAACGTCGAACCGGCCATCGACTCGGTGCGACCGCTGGCCGAAGCCAAGGACGCATTCGCCAAGATGATCGACGGGGACGTGTTCGGCAAACTCGTCGTGACGATGGACTAAGTCGGTGTATCACCGGTGATACGCTCAATGGTATGGGTGATGCGGTAAGCATTCGCGACCTGCGCAACAACGGTGCCGAGGTACTGCGTAGGGTCGAGCGCGGCGAACGAGTCGTGCTGACTCGCGATGGACACCCCGTGGCCGAGCTGAGCCCGTTGCCTCGGCGGTCTCCATCGACGGCGGAGCTGATCAGGCGCCGTAGGAATCTTCCGTACGTCGATCCGGTCGCCCTTCGCGCGGACATTGACGCCGTCCTGGATCCTTCGCTGTGAGTTCTGTCGAGTCAGAACAATCACGGGGGATGCTCGACACGTCCACGGTCATTCTGCTGGGCTCGCTCGCGGCGGAGGACCTGCCTGAGGACGCGGTCATCAGCGCGATCACGCTTGCCGAGTTATCCGTCGGACCCCTGGTTGCCGCGTCCGCATCGGAGCGAAGCGACCGCCAGCAACATGTGCAACAGGCCGAAGCTGATTTCCAGGCCCTGCCGTTCGACGCGGACTGCGCCAGAACATTTGGCGCAGTCGCCGCGGCATTACGTGCAGGCGGTCGAAAGCCTGCTGCCCGCGCGTATGACGCTCTGATCGCTGCCAGCGCGATCGCCTATGGGGTCCCGTTGTTTACCTGCAACCCAGGCGATTTCGCCGGGATACCGGCCCTCGATCTGCGTGCGGTGCCGTTGCCTGAGTAGCGCGTAACTCAGTCGGCGCCGAAGTCGAACGACGCCGACTCCAACGCCTCCTCGTCCGGTTTGGTGGCGTTGTTCTCAGAGATCTGCGCTGCGCCACCGGCCTCCAACTCGCCCACCAGGTCGCGTTCACGAGCAGGTAGGGAGCCCTGGCCGGCGTACTGCTCCAACTTGGCCCGGGTGTCGGCGATGTCCAGGTTGCGCATCGTCAACTGGCCGATCCGGTCGGTCGGCCCGAAGGCGGCGTCCTCGGTGCGCTCCATCGACAGCTTGTCCGGGTGGTAGCTGAACGCCGGGCCGGAGGTCGCGATGATCGAGTAGTCCTCGCCGCGACGCAGCCGCAAGGTGACTTCACCGGTGACCACGGAGGCGACCCAACGCAGCAGGCCCTCGCGAATCATCAGTGACTGCGGGTCGAACCAACGCCCTTCGTACAGAAGGCGACCCAGGCGCCGGCCGTCGGTGTGATAACCGGCGACGGTGTCCTCGTTGTGGATCGCGTTGAGCAGTCGCTCGTAGGCCGTGAAGAGCAACGCCATCCCGGGGGCCTCGTAGATGCCGCGCGACTTGGCCTCGATGATCCGGTTCTCGATCTGGTCGGACATCCCCAGACCGTGCCGGCCGCCGATCTCGTTGGCAGCCATGAACAGCGCGACGATGTCGCCGCCGTACGTGTCGTCGTTGATCGCGACCGGGCGCCCGCCTTCGAAGCGGATAGTGATGTCCTCAGCGGCGATGTGCTGCGACTCGTCCCAGAACGGCACACCCATGATCGGCTCCACGATCTCCAGCGAGGAGTCAAGCAGCTCAAGGGTTTTCGCCTCGTGGGTGGCGCCGAGGATGTTGGCGTCGGTGGAGTATGCCTTCTCCGCGGACGCCCGGTAGGGCAGGTCGCGCGCGGTCAGCCACTCTGACATCTCCTGCCGGCCGCCGAGTTCCTCGACGAAGTCCGCGTCCAGCCATGGCTTGTAGATCCGCAGCCCCGGGTTGGCCAGCAGCCCGTACCGGTAGAACCGCTCGATGTCGTTGCCCTTGTACGTCGATCCGTCACCCCAGATCGACACGTCGTCGTCCTGCATGGCGCGCACGAGCAAGGTGCCGGTGACCGCGCGGCCCAGGGGAGTGGTGTTGAAGTAGGTGCGACCGCCGCTGCGAATGTGGAACGCCCCGCAGGCGATCGCGGCCAGGCCCTCCTCGACCAGTTGCCGACGGCAGTCGACCAACCGGGCCAACTCCGCGCCGTACTGTCCCGCTCGTCCTGGGATCGAGGCGATGTCCGGCTCGTCGTACTGGCCGAGGTCGGCGGTGTAGGCGCACGGCACCGCGCCGTGTTCGCGCATCCAGGCGACCGCGACGGAGGTGTCCAAACCACCGGAGAAGGCAATGCCGACGCGTTCGCCGACGGGGATCGAGTTCAACACCTTTGACACAAGGGTCAAGCCTACTGGGCTGCGCGGAAGGTCCTGGACCAGGCGCTGCGCCCCCGACCAGGACCTTCACGTATCGCCGTGCAGGGGGACGTCACCGCCGCTCGCCCGCGGGAATATCGGTTTCCTTCAGAGCCGGGCCGCGCCGTACGATGGGTCTGTCCTTGGTGGTGGCGTGACGACCCACCGGAAGCCGGGACCGCGCGTGCGGCGTACCGACGAGAGGCCGGGGTCTCCTCGGCGAAGGTGTGGTGGCACCGCGACTTAGCCCCCGCCCACACCTCCTGGGCTGCCTTCTCGACAAGGTGGCGCCGTACTCATAAGTGCGTAGTGATCTTGCCGGGAACCGACCCGAAAGGACGCACATCATGCTTCGAACCCATGACGCCGGCACGCTACGAGCAGCTGACGCCGGGAACACCGTGACGCTCACCGGTTGGGTGGCCCGACGCCGCGACCACGGTGGCGTGGCCTTCCTCGACCTGCGCGACGCCAGCGGCATCGTGCAGGTGGTGGCCCGCGACGAGGTGCTCACCGGCGCCGCGCACGGCCTGCGCAACGAGTACTGCATCAAGGTCGTCGGCACGGTGACCCCGCGCGACGAGAAGGACATCAACCCCGACCTGCCCACCGGGCAGGTGGATGTGGTCGCCGACGAGATCGAGGTGCTCAGCGCCGCGGCGCCACTGCCGTTCCAGATCGACGAGCGGGTCACCGTCGGCGAGGAAGCCCGCCTGAAGTACCGCTACCTCGACCTGCGCCGGCCCGAGCAGGGTGACGCAATCCGGTTGCGCTCCAAGGTGAACGCCGCCGCGCGCACCGTCCTGGCCGAGCGTGACTTCGTGGAGATCGAGACCCCCACGCTGACCCGTTCCACTCCGGAGGGGGCCCGCGACTTCCTGGTCCCGGCCCGTCTGGCGCCGGGCAGCTGGTACGCCCTGCCGCAGAGCCCGCAGCTGTTCAAGCAGTTGCTGATGGTGGCCGGGATGGAGCGGTACTACCAGATCGCCCGCTGCTACCGCGACGAGGACTTCCGCGCCGACCGGCAGCCGGAGTTCACCCAGCTCGACATCGAGATGAGCTTCGTGGAGCAGTCCGACATCATCGAGCTCGGCGAGGCCATCGCCAAGTCTCTGTGGGCCGTGATCGGCGTGGACATCCCGACGCCGTTCCCGCAGATGACGTACGCCGACGCGATGGCCAAATACGGCTCGGACAAGCCGGACCTGCGCTTCGGCAACGAGCTGACCGAGTGCACCGACCTGTTCAAGGACACCACCTTCCGGGTCTTCCAGGCGCCGTACGTCGGTGCGGTCGTCATGCCCGGCGGCGCAAGTCAGCCGCGGCGCACGTTGGACGGCTGGCAGGACTGGGCCAAGCAGCGTGGGGCCAAGGGTCTGGCGTATGTGCTCATCCAGGAGGACGGCGAGCTGACCGGTCCGGTGGCCAAGAACCTGTCCGACGCGGAGAAGGCGGCGTTGCCGGCGCACGTCGGGGCGAAGCCCGGCGACTGCATCTTCTTCGCAGCCGGTGACGTGAAGTCCTCCCGGGCGTTGCTCGGCGCAGCGCGACTGGAGATCGGTAAGCGCTGCGAGCTGATCGACGAGGGCGCGTGGAGCTTCCTGTGGGTGCTCGACGCTCCGCTCTTCGAGCCCGCGGCGGACGCAGTCGCCTCCGGTGACGTGGCGGTCGGGGCCGGCGCGTGGACCGCAGTGCACCACGCGTTCACGATGCCGAAGCAGGAATACCTGGACACCTTCGACACCGACCCCGGCTCGGCGCTCGCGTACGCCTACGACATGGTGTGCAACGGCAACGAGATCGGCGGCGGCTCAATCCGTATCCACCGCAAGGACATTCAGGAGCGGGTGTTCAAGGTGATGGGCCTGTCGGAGGAGGAGGCGAACGAGAAGTTCGGCTTCCTGCTCGAGGCGTTCCAGTTCGGTGCGCCGCCGCACGGTGGCATCGCGTTCGGCTGGGACCGGATCTGCGCGTTGCTGGCCGGCACCGACTCGATCCGCGAGGTCATCGCCTTCCCGAAGTCCGGTGGTGGCTACGACCCGCTGACCGCTGCGCCGGCGCCGATCACGCCGCAGCAGCGTAAGGAAGCCGGCGTGGACGCGAAACCCGAGCCGAAGCAAGCGTGAGCACCAGCGCTGGATCGATCGCGGCGGTGCTGTGGGACGCCGACGGTGTCCTGCAGCACCACCGCGGCGACTGGGTTGCCAAGATGCGCGCGCTGGGTGGTGACCATCTGCCCGAGGCGCTCTGGCAGGCCGAAGGTCCGGCGCTGCGCGGTGACGAACCGTTCACCGACGGGATCCGGCGGGCACTGGCGACACTGCAGTTGAGCGACCATTTCACCGCCATCGTCGACTCATGGACCCACGTCGACGCCGACCCTGCCGCGTTTGCCCTGGTGGACCGCGTGCGCGCCGCCGGCACGCTGTGCGCATTGGCTAGTAACCAGCACGACGAGCGTCGCCGGCACATGGTGGAGCAGATGGGGTACGCCGATCACTTCGACCGCCTCTACTTCTCCAGTGACCTGCGGGTCGCCAAACCGGAGCCGGAGTTCTTCGAGGCGATCGCCGCGGATCTGGAGCTACCGGCTTCAGATCTGTTGTTCATCGATGACCTGGAGATGAACGTGCAGGCCGCGCGCGAGGTGGGGCTGCACGCCGTACGTCATGATCCGGACGACGGGGCCGAGGGTCTCCAGCGGATCCTGACCAGGTACGGCGTGCGGCTAGAACCGCGCTGAGGCCAGTTGACGGGACTGGGCCACCAGTCGTCCGGTGGAATCCCAGATTTGCGCGTCTTCCTCGTGCAAACCGCCGGCGACGGTCGTCGTGCGGGTCCGCACCTGTAGCCAGCCCGGCGCAGGGCGGGCGTGCAGATAGCCGCTGAACTGCACCGTCGGCACCCAACCCTTCGCGCCGAGATCGAAGGTGACCGGCGGAAATGCGTCCAGGAAGAGCAGCAGGGAGTGCAGGTCCGGCTCCCGGCCGTCGGCGAACCGGATCCAGCCACGCAACTCCCCGTTGCCGCTGGGTTGGCCGACCGCCCAACCCACGCACGCGGGGTCGAGGCGGATGTCGACCCGCGACAGCAGGCCGCTCTGGGACAGCGCGTCCGGCGGCGCATCGGAGGACCTCACACACGCATCCGGCTCCGGCATCGCCGGAGGTTGCGGGTTGAGGGTGATCGGCTCGGCGTACCGGTCGATGTCTCCGAGAGTCACGAAGGCGCGAACCCGTTCGTCCTCCTGGGACAGGAGGGTCTGCGCAGTCGTCATCGAACGACCGTTCCGCAGGACGTCAGTGCTCACCTCCGCAGCGCCATCCGCACCCGGCGACAGAAACACCGCACTCAACCCCAGGACGTCGCCATGACCACCCGCGCTCCGGCTGACCGATGAGGTGACCTGCGCCAGGAGCGACATGATGATGCCGCCGTTGACCGCGTTGCCGATGCCCCAGTCCGAGGACAGGCGGGCGGTCGCGCGGTTTCCGGTGAGCTCGAATGTGGTTGCCTCGTCGTACTCGCTGGTCACCGGGCCAGCCTAGATTCACGCGTCTTTGAGGATCTCCACGGCTGCCGGTTCGGCCATCGTCGCGACAGGCGCCCCAGGCAGCAGGCGAAACGACTGCCAGTGATGCGCCACCCGGTAGCCGAGGCCGCGGTAGAGGCTCACCGCTCGGTGGTTGGCGGTCATCACGCCAAGGGTCGCCACGCCGTACCGGTGGATCGCCCAGTTGGTCAGCGCAGCGGTGACGGCCAGACCGAGTCCGTGCCCCCGGTCCGCGGGGTCGACCGCGATCCCCGTCAGATGCGGCGCACCGGCGGGCGTCAGATGGACGGCTCCGACCCCCACCAGCCGACCGTGATCGCGCATCCCCAGCCAGTACCGGGAGGCGCCTTCACCCGGCTCGGACTCGGCGGCGGGATTGGCCCGCCGATAGAACTCGATGAGTTCCGCTGCGTCGCGTAGATCGTCGAGTTCCGCTGGATACCAGGGCGTTTCGATCGCAACTAGGTGATGCGTCGACAACCAACTCCACGCCCCCATCAACTGCATCGGGTACGCCGATCCAAGCCTTGAGCGCGTCGCCTCCACCAGGTGCGCGTCGAGCGTGAGGCCCGCGAGCCCGGGATGCGCGGCCACGGCTCGCGCCAGCAGATCCGGCAGCGCCTCGATCAGCGGGCCGGCATCCACCGCCGGTCCCTGGAGATTCATCGACAAGGCGCGACGGTGCGGCGGTTGACGCAGGTAGGCGCTCGCCATTCCGCACGACCACGCGGGCAGGGCGGTGGTCGAGTCCGGCCCGATGTCGTAACGCAGGAACGGATCGTCGGCGAGGTCCAGCAACTCCTGCACCGACGCGACGGATCGAATGTCACCCACGATCGTTAGCGTGTCAGGTGTGGTGAGCGGATCCGGCGACGACCTCTTTGCTGCCGCGACGTCCGACGACGGCCTCGACCTCGCGGCGCCGTTGGCGGTGCGGATGCGGCCGCGCAGCATCGAGCAGGTCCGGGGCCAGGAAGCCAGCCTGCGTCCGGGCAGTCCGTTGCGCCGACTGATCGAGGGCGCCAGCGGAGCCGCCGGTCCGATGTCGGCGATCCTGTGGGGGCCACCTGGCACCGGGAAGACGACACTGGCCCACCTGGTGGCGCTCGCCGCGGACCGCAAGTTCGTGGAGTTGTCCGCGATCAACGCCGGCGTCAAGGACGTCCGGGCCGTGATCGACGCCGCCAAACAGGATCGTGCGCTCTACGGCCGGGCCACGGTGCTCTTCCTCGATGAGATCCACCGCTTCAGCAAGGCCCAGCAGGACGCCTTGCTCCCCGCGGTGGAGAACCGGCTGATCATCCTGGTCGCGGCGACCACCGAGAATCCTTCGTTCAGTGTGATCGCTCCGCTGCTGTCGCGGTCGATCCTGGTGACGGTGCAGCCGTTGTCGGATGAGGACATCGCCTCGGTTCTGCAGGACGCCCTCACCGACGAACGCGGGCTCGCCGGCGAGTTCACCCTGGCCGACGACGCCCAAGCGCACCTGGTGCGGATGGCCGGCGGCGACGCCCGTCGTGCGCTGACCGCGTTGGAGGCGGCTGCGGGCGCCGCGGCGGGAGAGCCGCAGATCACGGCCGCTCATGTCGAACAGGCGATGCAGCAGGCGATGGTCCGCTATGACCGGGCCGGTGACCAGCACTACGACGTGGCCAGCGCGCTGATCAAGTCGATGCGCGGCAGCGATGTCGATGCCGCGCTGCACTACCTGGCGCGGATGCTCGAAGCAGGGGAGGATCCGCGATTCATCGCCCGCCGGATCGTGATCGCCGCCAGTGAGGACGTCGGGATGGCCGACCCGACGGCATTGCAGACCGCGGTGGCCGCGATGCACGCCGTCGCCCAGATCGGGATGCCCGAGGCGCGGATCATCCTGGCCCAGGCCGTCGTGCACAACGCGCTGGCACCCAAGTCGAACGCGGCGTACGCCGGGATCAACGCGGCCATCGCGGACGTCCGCGCCGGTCGCGGGGGTGCGGTGCCCCCACACCTACGGGGTAGTGGGTACGCCGGAGCCGAGCGGTTGGGGCACGGTGACGGTTACCGCTACAGCCACGACGAACCCGGCGGCGTCGGCGCCCAGCAATACCTGCCGGACGATCTCGTGGCGGACGCGGACTACTACCAGCCGACCGATCGAGGCTGGGAAAACACCCTCGGACCACGGTGGAGAAACAACCGCCGCCGCATCCACGGCGAAACCCCACCCGACGACGAATCTTCGGTATAACTGGACGTTTACCGGAAAGTCGCCGCATCCACCCCCTCTGTAACGGTTCGGTTAACACCGATAACAGTTGGGTCAAGGGGCATGGACAGGCGCGCCTCAGCAATAGATGGTGGTGGACAGCGTGCCGCGGACAACCCGCGCGCCCGTGCCGGAAGTTCCCGGTTCTTACCTATGAGGAGCAACTCAATGCGTTGGACGAAGATCGTGGCGCTCGCCGCCGCTGGTTCGTTGTCGCTCGCCGCATGTGGCGGCGGAAGCAACAAGGGTGGTGGAAGCAGTGACGGTGACACCAGCGGTGGGGGATCGCAGACGGTGGCGCTGGACGCTTCCGCCAAGGGTCCGGCCCCGGCCGTCGATGGTGCCAAGACCGGTGGCACCCTGACCGTGCCCTACAACTCGGTGCCGGAGACCTTCGACCCGACCCGTGACTACTACCAGGACACCGACGCCATCATGAGCCAGTTGGTGACCCGGTCGCTGACTGCCTACCGGGTGAGCAAGGACGGCAAGCCGGTGCTGGTGCCGGACCTGGCCGAGGACCTGGGCACCCAGTCCGACGACGGCCTGACCTGGACCTTCAAGCTCAAGCCGAACCTGAAGTACTCCGACGGCAGCACCATCAAGGCAGCCGACTTCGTGTACTCGATCAAGCGGTCGTTCGACACCGCGGACTACGCCGACGGTCCGGCCGCCAACTACGGCTTCCAGTACTTCAAGAACTTCCCGGACCCCTCGGCCGAGAAGCAGGCGGCGGGCGTTTACACCGGTCCCTACACCGGTAACGACAAGGACTTCACCACCGCCGAGGCGCCGAACGACACCACGCTGGTCGTCCACCTGAAGAAGAAGTGGCCGACCTTCCCGTACTACGCCGCGTTCCCGGTGATGTCGCCGATCCCGCAGGCCAAGGACACCAAGGCCAACTACGGCAACAACCCGGTGGCTTCCGGCCCGTACATGTTCGACAGCTACACCGTCGGCAGCGAACTGAAGCTGAAGAAGAACCCGAACTGGGACCCCAACTCCGACCCGTCGCGTCACCAGTTCGTCGACGCGTACGACTTCAAGTTCGGCGTCGACATCGTTCCGAACCAGACCGCGATCATCGCCTCCAACGGCACCGCGGCGACCTCGTTGAACTGGGACGGCGTGGACTCCTCGCTGATCAGCAAGGTCAGCGGCTCGGGCGCGAGCAACGCCGACCAGCTGGTCGTCGGTCCGGACCCGTGTGTCACCTACGCGACGATGGACACCCGTTCGGTTCCGCTCGAGGTTCGCAAGGCCTACGCGGTTGCCTACCCGATCGACCCGCTGCGCAAGGCCACCGGTGAGACGACCCTGTCGTTCAGCCCGGCCACCACCTACGGATCGGCCAACATCCCCGGCTTCGAGGCGTACACCCCGGTGAACGGGCTGACCGGTAAGGGCAACGGCGACCCGGCCAAGGCCAAGGAGATGCTGGCAGCGGCAGGCAAGACCGGCTTCAAGATCTCCTACTACTACGCCAACAACGACCCGACAGCCGTTGCGGCCAACGCGGTCAAGAAGCAGGCGCTGACCGCTGCCGGCTTCACGGTGCAGGACGTGGGCGTTTCCAAGACCGACCTGCGTAAGAAGCGCAACCTGACGGACGGCTCGGTCAACACCGGCCAGGGTCCGCGCGGTTGGTGCTACGACTGGCCGGCCAACGACTCGGTCTACCCGCAGATCTTCACCTCTGCGGCCATCGGCGCCTCGATCAGCGTCGGCATGCTGAAGAGCCCGGAGCTGGACTCGGAGATCAACGCGATCGCCGTCCTGCCGATCGACCAGCAGCAGGCCAAGTGGAACACCTTGGACAAGGAGATCGCGGAGAAGTACCTGCCGGCGGTTCCGCTCGACTACGGTCGTGCGAACCTGCTGTTCGGCAAGCAGGTGCACAACGTGATCAACGACCCGAACCGCGGCCTGCCGGACCTGGCCCAGATCTGGGTCGGCTGACCTTCTATTAGTTACGCCAGGTGAGCCCGCCTTCGCGACCGCGGAGGCGGGCTCACCAGTGCGGTAGTACACCTCACCGGACGCACCGGTTCCGGTTAGGCTCGAGCAGCGGGCATCATCCGCTCGTGGGCAGGTATTGGAGGATCGATGAGTCTCAGTCCGCAACTGAATCCGGATCAGGCCGCGGAGAGTGTCGAAACACTCACCCAGGCCGAGGACGCGCCCGGGACCACCGGGGGCAGGTTCCGGCGTAAAGGTACGGACAACGCCAGCAAGTCGCCGTCGCGGATCGCTTGGGAGCGACTGCGTCACGACAAAGTGGCGATCTTCTGCTCGATCATCGTGCTGTTCTTCCTGCTGATGGCGATTTTTGCGCCACTGCTCGCATCATGGGAGGGCCAGGACCCGAACGTCTCTGACACCAACTTGGTTGACCTCGACGGCAACCCGATCGACGGGCCGAATTCCCAGCACTGGCTCGGAGTTACGCCCAAGGTCGGTCGCGACATCTTCGCCCGCTACGTCTACGGTGTCCGGCCCAGCCTCGCCATCGCCGTTTTCGCCGCCATCGGCACCACCTTGATCGGTCTGGTGCTCGGTCTGCTGGCCGGTTACTTCGGCGGTTGGGTCGACAAGGTGGTCTCGTGGTGGGTGGACTTCCTGCTCTCCCTGCCGTTCCTGCTCTTCGCGATCGGTCTGGTGCCGATCGTCCAGTCGTGGTTCGGTAACCCGTTCACCATCACTGCGGAGACCACGGCGCGGGTCAGATTCGGCGCACTGATCTTCATCCTGCTGATCTTCGGCTGGGCCACGATGGCCCGACTGACCCGAAGTACCGTGATCTCGCTGCGCGAGTCCGAATTCATCCAGGCGGCCCGCGTGCTCGGTGTCCCGACCCGGCGGATCCTGTTCAAGGAAATGGTCCCCAACCTCGTGGGTGTGACCCTGGTCTTCCTCACGATGGCGGTCCCCACCTACATTTCCTCCGAGGCAGGTCTGTCGTATCTGGGTGTCGGCCTACAGGACCCCATCGCGTCCTGGGGCAACATGATCGCCGACGCGCAGAAGTACTACGCCACCCAGCCGCTCTACCTGTGGGTGCCGGTGCTGTCGGTCGCGCTGCTCGTGTTGGCGCTCAGCCTGCTCGGTGACGCAGTGGCCGACGCCTTCAACCCCAGCACCCGGCGATGACGCGGTTATCCCCGCGGACCGTCGCCCACCGTCCAGCGATCGACCGATCCGACGTGATTCTCCAGACCAAGGAGCGTTGAGTGCTTGTCTACATCCTGCGCCGACTAGCGCTGACTCTCAGTGTGATCGTGGGGGCGATCACCCTCACCTTCGTGATCTTCTATCTGGGTCCCAGCGACCCGGTCGCGGCGCTCTGCCCGCGCAACTGCACGGCGAACCAGCAGGCGCAGATCGAACGCAAGATGGGTCTGGACCAGCCGCGCATCCAGCAGTACGGCCAGTACATGAAGGGCCTGGTCGCCGGCCGCGAGATCGGTTCCGGTCCGACGGCCCAGAGTTGCGATGCGCCCTGCTTGGGCTGGTCCTTCATCCAGAACCGCCCCGTCAAGGACATCGTCTTCCAGGTGCTACCGGTGACGCTGAGCATCCTCATCGGTGGTGCCGTCGTGTACGTCATCTTCGGCCTGGCGTTCGGGGTGATCGCCGCGCGCAACCGGGGAAATTACCTGGATAGGTTCATCGTCGGGGTCACCCAGACAGTCCCGGCGGTGCCGTATTACGTGCTGGCTTTGTTGTTCTACCTCTACCTGATGGTGTTGCACCCGATCCTGCCGCAGGCGGGGTACACCTCACCGTTCGAGAATCCGTTCGCCTGGATCACCGGGTTCATCGGGGTGTGGCTGCTCTACGGGCTGTACGCCGCCACCGGGTACGTGCGTTATGTGCGCGCCAACATGATCGATGCGCTCGCCGGTGACTACGTGCGCACCGCGCGGTCCAAGGGTCTGTCGGAGTGGAAGGTGACGATCTCACACGCGCTGCGGGCGACCATGGCGCCGTTCCTGACGTTGGTCGGCCTGAACCTGGTGCTCGACATCGGTGGCGCCATCTTCACCGAGAACATCTTCGGGTTGCAGGGGATGGGGTACTTGTCGATCCAGTCCTTCAACAACTCCGACCTGCAGGTGATCAGCGGGATCGTCGTGGTGACCGCCATCGTGACCAGCGTGGGCAACCTGATCGTCGACCTGTTGTACGGCGTCGTCGACCCGCGCGTGAAACTGAGCTGAGGAGCCATACGTGTCAGCGATTATCGAGACGGGAACCACGCGTCGGCCGCCGGTCGACAAGGACGCGAAAACGATTCTCACCGTCAAGGACCTGCAGGTGCAGTTCCCCACCGGAGACGGCATCGTCAACGCGGTCAGCGGAGTGTCCTACGAGGTCAAACTCGGTCAGACCCTGGCCATCGTCGGTGAGTCCGGTTCGGGCAAGTCGGTGTCCAGCATGGCGGTCATGGGGTTGCACGACCCCAAACGCAGTCTGATCAGTGGCTCCATCGAGCTGGACGGCACCGAGTTGGTGGGCGCCGAGCCGAGTGTCTTCCGCAACGTCCGCAGCAAGAAGGTCGCGATGATCTTCCAGGACCCGCAGTCGGCGATGCATCCGTTCAAGCGGGTCGGTGATCAGATCGCCGAGGCCTACCGGATCCACAACAAGGTGTCCAAGAAGGTCGCCGGCGCGCGGGCCGTGGAGATGTTGGACCGGGTCGGGATCCCCAACCCGCAGCGCCGGGCCAAGCAGTATCCGCACGAGTTCTCCGGCGGTATGCGGCAGCGGGCGATGATCGCCCTCGGTCTGGTCAATGACCCGCAGTTGCTCATCGCCGACGAGCCGACGACCGCGTTGGACGTCACCGTGCAGGCCCAGATCCTGGACCTGCTCAACGACCTGCAGCGCGAGTTCGGCTCGGCGATCATCATGATCACCCACGACCTGGCCGTGGTGGCCGAGGTCTCCGACTACGTCATGGTGATGTACGCCGGTCGCAGCGTCGAGTACGGCACGGCGCAGGAGATCCTGGCCACCCCGCGGCACCCCTACACCTGGGGTCTGCTGTCGAGCGTGCCGTCGCTGAGCACCGACGTGGGCAGCGAGTTGAAGCCGGTTCGCGGCAACCCGCCGAGTCTGCTCAACCTGCCGACCGGGTGCTCCTTCCACCCACGCTGCGACTACATGTCGCGCGTGCCAGGGGATCGCTGCGTCAATGAACTGCCCGAATTCCTGCCGGTCGCCGGCGAGCCGGGGCGGCTATCCCGCTGCCACCTGGCTGACCCGGCCGGCATCTTCGCGGCCGAGATCGAACCGAACCTGTGAGTGAGCCGACGCCATGACTGAACCGCTGCCCGACAAGTACATCAGCGAGGACCTGCGTCAGCGGGTCGAGCAGACCAACGAAGGCACCACGGAGGGCCTGTCCACGGACGCGGTCGCTGCCAACGAGGCGACCGGGAGCCCGGTCGACCTGAGTCAGACGATCGTCCACCCGAGCTCCGACCCCGATCGCAAGACGATCCTGTCGTTGGAGAACGTGCAGAAGCTGTTCCCGGTCAAGGAGTACAGCGGCCTGTTCCCGACGACCCTGCAGACCCGGGCGGTCGACGGCGTCACCTTCGACCTCGCCGCCGGCGAGACCCTGGGTGTGGTGGGGGAGTCCGGCTGCGGTAAGTCGACCGTCGGCCGGTTGATCACCCGCCTGTTGGAACCCACCGACGGCAAGATCACCTTCGAGGGGCAGGACATCACGCACGCCAAGGAGCGCGAACTGCGCCCCATGCGGCGCAACCTGCAGCTGATCTTCCAGGACCCCTACGGATCGCTGAACCCGCGATTCACCGTCCAGACGATCATCGGCACGCCGCTGGAGATCCACAAGATCGTGCCGAAGAACAAGATCAAGGAGCGGGTCCAGGAGTTGCTCGAGGTCGTCGGTCTGAACCCCGAGCACATCAACCGGTACCCCAACGAGTTCTCCGGTGGCCAGCGCCAGCGCATCGGGATCGCCCGCGCGCTGGCGGTCGAACCCAAGGTGATCGTCGCTGACGAGCCGGTGTCCGCGCTGGATGTGTCGATCCAGGCGCAGGTGATGAACCTGATGAGCAAGCTGCGCAAGGAGATGGGCATCGCGTTCGTCTTCATCGCGCACGACCTGGGCGTCGTACGCCACTTCTCCGACCGGATCGCCGTGATGTACCTCGGCAAGGTGATGGAGCTCGGCAGCCGGGACGACATCTACGGCGCGCCGCAGCACCCCTACACCCAGGCGTTGCTGTCGGCCGCTCCTGACCTGAACGTGGTCCGCGGCGCGGTCCCGGCCGAGCGGATCCGGCTGGTCGGCGACGTGCCGAGCCCGATCGACCCGCCGAGCGGATGCCGCTTCCGGACCCGCTGCTGGAAGGCGCAGGACATCTGTGCCCAGACCGAGCCGCCGCTGGAGAACAAGAAGGGCGCCGGCTCCGGTCACACGATCGCCTGCCACTTCCCGGAAATCAACACCGAGATGATCGCCGACGCGGAGGCCACCTCGGCCTGACTACACTGGGCCGGGTGATCGACCGGTTGGTGCAGGAGCGAGCTATCTAGGGCTGTAGAGCCCTGCCTCGCTGCTGCCTGCCCAACCACCACAAAGGACTGAATTCACATGGAAACCGCCGAGATCCGGCGCCGCTGGCTGACCTATTTCGAGAATCGCGATCACACGGTGGTGCCCAGCGCCCCGTTGATCTACGACGACCCGAACCTGCTCTTCGTCAACGCCGGCATGGTGCCGTTCAAGCCCTACCTCCTGGGTCAGCAGACCCCGCCATGGCCGCGAGCGACCAGTGTGCAGAAGTGTGTGCGCACCGGCGACATCGAGGAGGTCGGTAAGACCTCCCGGCACGGCACGTTCTTCCAGATGAACGGCAACTTCAGCTTCGGGGACTACTTCAAGCAGGGCGCCATCGAGCTGGCCTGGGGGCTGATCACCGCGCCCCAGCCCGAAGGCGGTTACGGGCTGGACCCGGAGCGGATCTGGCCGACCGTCTTCCGCGACGACGACGAGGCGTTCGCGCTGTGGCGTGACGTGATCGGGGTGCCCGCCGAGCGCATCACCCGGCGCGACGAAGCCGACAACTACTGGAACATGGGCGTCCCCGGCCCGGGCGGTCCGTGCTCGGAGCTGTTCTACGACCGAGGGCCCGAGTACGGCGCCGAGGGCGGACCTGCGGTCGACGAGGACCGCTACATGGAGTTCTGGAATCTGGTCTTCATGCAGGACGACCTGTCCGCGGTTCGCTCCAAGGCCGATTTCGATGTCGCCGGTCCGTTGCCGGCCAAGAACATCGACACCGGCATGGGCCTGGAGCGGATGGCGAGCCTGCTCCAGGGGGTCGACAACCTCTACGAGATCGACGAGGTCTTCCCGGTCCTGGACAAGGCCGCGGAGATGACCGGCAAGAAGTACGGCGCGCACTCCGGACACGCCGCCAGCTCCAGTCATCCCGACGACGTGCACCTGCGCGTCGTGGCCGACCACGTGCGCTCGTCGCTGATGTTGATCGGTGACGGGGTCACACCCGGGAACGAGGGCCGCGGCTACGTGCTGCGCCGGATGCTGCGCCGCGCCGTACGCGCCATGCGGCTGCTCGGCTACGAGGACGTCGCCCTGCCGCATCTGCTGCCGGTCAGCATGGAGCGGATGAAGGCCTCTTATCCGGAGCTGGAGACCGACTTCGGGCGCATCAGCCAGATCGCGTACGGCGAGGAGGACGCCTTCCGTCGCACGCTCGCCCAGGGCATCACCATCCTGGACACCGCTGTGGCCGACGTGAAGAAGAAGGCCAACGGCGGCTCGGCCACCCTGGCCGGCGACCAGGCCTTCGCACTGCACGACACCTACGGCTTCCCGATCGACCTGACCCTGGAAATGGCCGCCGAGCAAGGGGTTGCGGTCGACCAAGAGGGCTTCCGGGCGTTGATGCAGGAGCAGCGGGCGCGGGCCAAGGCGGATGCGAAGGCCAAGAAGCACGGCCACGCCGACACGGAGGTCTGGAAGGAACTGCGCGAGCTCGGGGCGACCGATTGGGTTGCCTACCAGTCGCTTTCGGCGGAGGGCACAGTCCGCGGACTGGTCGTCGACGGGGAGCAGGTCAGCGAGTTGCAGCCTGGTCAGACCGGTCAGGTCGTGCTGGACCGCACCAGCTTCTACGCCGAGTCCGGTGGTCAGATCGCGGACTCCGGCGTCATCAAGGTCGATGGTGCGACGCTGAAGGTCATCGACGTCCAGCGCCCGGTCAAGGGTCTGGTCGTGCACACCGTGACCGTCGATGGCGGTCCCGTGACGGTCGGCAACGCGGCGTACGCACAGGTGGACCCGGACTGGCGGCTGTCCGCCTGCCAGGCGCACTCCGGCACCCACGTGGTGCACGCGGCGCTGCGCCAGGTGCTCGGCCCCTCGGCGTTGCAGTCCGGTTCGTACAACAAGCCGGGTTACTTGCGGTTGGACTTCGCGTGGAACTCTGCGCTGTCCGAGGCCACGCGCTCGGAGATCGAAGAAGTGTCGAATCTCGCTGTGCGGCAGGACCTTCCGGTCAGCGCGCAGTACATGACCTTGCCGGAGGCCAAGGAGTGGGGCGCGCTGGCGCTGTTCGGTGAGACCTACGACGAGCAGGTCCGGGTCGTCGAGATCGGCGGGCCCTGGTCGCGTGAGCTGTGTGGTGGCACGCACGTGGCGCACTCCAGCCAAGTGGGCGCGATCAGCCTGACCGGTGAGTCCAGCGTCGGGTCCGGCGTACGCCGAGTGGAGGCCATGGTCGGTATCGACGCCCTGCGCTACCTGGGCAAGGAACGCACGCTGCTGTCGCAGATCACGGGCTTGCTCAAGGCGCAGTCGTCGGAGGAACTGCCGGAGCGGATCAACGAATTGCTGATCCGCGTCAAGGAGTCCGAGCGCGAGATCGCCCGATTGCACCAGCAGCAGCTGCTGGCCGACGCGGGTCGGTTGGTCAGCGAGGCCAGCGACGTCTACGGCGTGCAGTTCGCCAGCGTCGACCTCGGTGACGGTGCGGCCGACGATGCCCGCACGCTGGCCACGGATCTGCGGCAGCGGTTCGGCAACGACCGTCCCGCAGTGGTCGCCGTCACGGTGACCGCCAAGGGTCGGCCCTCGATCGTCGTCGCGACCAACGACGCTGCCCGGCAGTGGGGTGTGCAGGCCGGCGCCCTGGTCAAGGTCGCGGCCGGTGTCCTGGGCGGCGGTGGCGGCGGTAAGCCGGATCTCGCGCAAGGCGGCGGCACCGACCCAGCCAAGACGGGTGCGGCGTTGGAGGCGGTCGAGCACGCCATCGGATCCACCGTCACGGCTCGCTGAGCAGCTGACGTGTCCGCAGCGCGCATCGGGATCGATGTCGGGGCGGCCCGGGTGGGCGTGGCCGTCACCGACCCCGGTGGTGTCGTGGTGCTGCCACTGACCACGCTGGAGCGTGATGCGACGGGTGATCGCGACATCACCGAAGTCGCCGAACTCGTGGCTGAGCGGCAGGTTGCGGGGGTGGTCGTGGGCCTACCCCTGAATCTGGACGGGTCCGACAGCGCCTCGACCGCGGCCGCCCGGGACTGGGCAGCGCGGCTGAGCAGCAGGATCGGCGCCACGCCGGTGCACCTGGTTGACGAGCGTCTCACCACGGTTTCGGCGTACCGTGACCTGCGAGACGGAGGAAAGAACGCCCGACAGGCTCGGGAGTTCATCGATCAACAGTCCGCTGCGCTTATCCTGCAGGTCGCATTGGACACAGAACGAGCTACCGGCCGCCCGGCCGGGGTGCGCGTCGGGGGGCGCAAACCTAGACATCGTCGCGCGCGCGGCGATGTCGCGAAAGGGTGAACATGGACGAGGCCAACTTGTCGGAGTCGATCTTCGGCTCGGGCGGTTCGCCTGCCCCACAGGGGCCTGCTGATCCGACACAAGCGCGCCGCCCGGAGGAGGTATCCGCCGACGCACCGGTCCGTGAACCGCTACCGGCCCCGGCCAGCCCGGTGACCAGGCGCGTGCTGCGCGAGCGGGAAGCGGCCCTCGCCCAGCAGGACGACCTAGGCCCCGACGACGCGCACCTGCAGCACCCGGCCTACGCAGAGCACGACCCGCATCTCGAGCGCTCCAAGGTGCGGGCCCGCCGGGGTTGTCTGGCGATCCTGTTGAGTGTGGTCCTGTTGCTGGTCGGTGCCTTCTTCGTGGTGAAGAACCTCGGCGGCTCGTGGTTCAGCGGTGACTCCTCCAGTCAGGCATCGACGGATTACACCGGCAACGGCACCGGATCGGTGCAGGTCGTGGTCCGCAAGGGCGACACCGGCGCAGCGATCGGGCAGACCCTGGAGAAAGCGGGCGTGGTCAAGTCGGCCAGCACCTTCGCCACCGTCGCCGGTGCCACTCCAGGGTTCACCTCGATCCAGCCGGGCACCTACACGATGCGCAAGCAGATGAGCGCCGCCGCGGCCGCAAGTCTGATGCTCGAACCGGGCACCCGTGCCGCGGGTGCGATCGTGCGGGAGGGCCTGTGGAACAGCGAGATCTTCGCCCTGCTGTCCAAGGAGACCGGGGTCCCGGTCGCTGACTATCAGAAGGTCACGGCCGCGCAGGTCGGCCTACCCGCGGCCGCCAAGGGCAACCTGACCGGCTGGCTGTTCCCCTCGACGTACACCTTCGAACCGGACACGACAGCGGTCCAGCAGCTCAAGACCATGGTGGACCTGACCAAGACCAACCTGAAGTCGGTCGGGATCGACCCGGAGAACGCCGAACGCACGTTGATCGTGGCCTCCCTGGTTCAGGCGGAGGCGGACCCTGCCAAGTACGGCCCGAAGGTGGCCCGCGTGATCGACAACCGCCTCGACCCCGCGGTCGACAAGGGTCAGACCCACGGGGTCCTCGGCCTGGACAGCGCGGTCAGCTTCGGCGTACAGCACCGCGCCGCGTTCCCGACCCAAGCGGAACTGAACAACGACAACCCCTACAACCTGCGCCTGCACGCCGGTTTGCCGCCCGGTCCGATCGGTAACCCGGGTCTGGCCGCCATCAAGGCGGCGCAGGACCCGGCGCCGGGCAGCTGGCTGTACTTCATCACCGTCAACCTGGACACCGGCGAGACGCTCTTCTCCGACACCTACGCGCAGTTCCAGCAGGACAACGCCAAGCTGACCGCGTGGTGCTCGGCCAACAAGGGCCGGTGCTGAGCGACCGTGGTGAACCGGGCTGCGGTCCTGGGCAAACCCGTCGCTCATTCGTTGTCCCCGGTGCTGCACCAGGCGGCGTACGCCGAACTCGGGCTGACCGACTGGACCTACGAGCGGTTCGAGGTGGGGCAGGGGGAGTTGGCGAGCTTCGTCGGCGAGCGGGACGAGACGTGGCGGGGTTTCTCGGTGACCATGCCGGCGAAGGAAGACGCGTACGCACTGGCCACTACCCGCGCCCCGGTCGCGGAGCGGACCGGTGCGGTCAACACCCTGGTGCGTACGCCGGGTGGCTGGGCCGGTGACAACACCGACGTGTACGGCGTGCAGCAAGCCCTCCTGGACGCCGGCTTCGACCCGGCCACGCTGCAGGACGGCGTACCCGTCATCCTCGGCAGCGGCGCCACGGCCCGCTCCGCGCTGGCCGCGCTGACCGACCTGGGGGCAACCAGGGCGGCGTTCGTCGTACGGGATCAGGTGCGACCGGCCACGCAGGCCCAGGCCGCCGCCGACGGGGTCACCCTCTGCGGCGTCGACGTCGCCGCCGCACCGGTCGTGATCAACACGGTGCCTGGCGACGCGGCCGACAGCTACGCGACGTCCTGGGACAGTCCGGTCCGGTCCGGCCAGGTCGTCCTCGACGTTCGCTACGCGGCCGACCGCACCCCCTTGGGCAGCGCCGTCACCGCGGCCGGTGCGCACCTGGTCGGGGGGATCGAGATGTTGGTCCACCAGGCGGCTGCCCAGGTGGTGTTGATGACCGGCCACGACGCACCCGTGGCCGTGATGCAGGCGGCCGGCCGGGCCGCGATGGCCGCACGCTGACACACGACGGCAGTCGCCGTGCCGTGCGTGGGAAGATTCAGACATGCTGCGTTGGTTGACCGCGGGGGAGTCACACGGCCCCGCTCTGACGGCTGTGATCGAAGGGATCCCCGCCGACGTCCAGGTGACCGTTCCCATGCTGCAGGACGCGCTCGCGCGCCGTCGCCTGGGCTACGGGCGCGGTGCGCGAATGAGCTTTGAGAAGGACCAGGTCACCCTGACCGGCGGCATCCGCCACGGACTGAGCATGGGATCACCGATCGCCATCACGATCGCCAACACGGAGTGGCACAAGTGGGAGACGGTGATGAGCCCGGCGCCGGTGGCGACCGAGGAGCTTGCGCGCGCCAACGATGTCGGAGCCCCGCAGGAGTTGGCCCGCAACAAACCCCTGACCCGGCCGCGGCCCGGTCACGCCGACATGGCCGGAATGCAGAAGTACGGTTTCGATGACGCTCGTCCCGTCCTGGAGCGCGCCTCGGCCAGGGAGACCGCGGCCCGGGTCGCCTTGGGAACGGTGGCCGCGGCGTTCCTGCGTCAGGCCTACGGGATCGAACTCGTCGCCCACACCGTTGCGATCGGGGCCGCGTCAGTGGCCTCCGACAGTCCGTTGCCGACGCCGGATGACGTTGCGGCGCTGGATGATTCGCCAGTGCGAAGCCTCGACGCGACGGGGAGCGCGGCGATGGTGGCCGCCATCGACGAAGCGAAGAAGAACGGCGACACCCTCGGCGGTGTCGTCGAAGTCCTGGCCTACGGGGTTCCGCCGGGCCTGGGGTCTTACGTGCAGTCCGACCGACGTCTTGACGCCCGGCTGGCCGGGGCGCTGATGGGCATCCAGGCGATCAAGGGTGTCGAGGTCGGCGACGGCTTCGACGTGGCCCGGCAGCCGGGCTCAGAAGCACACGACGAGATGGTGCCCGAGGAGGAGCACGTCACTCGGCTGAGCAACCGCGCCGGCGGTATCGAGGGCGGGATGAGCAACGGCAGCATCGTGCGGGTCCGCGCGGCGATGAAGCCCATCTCCACGGTGCCGCGGGCTTTGCGCACCGTGGATGTGGCGACCGGTGAAGCGGCCACGGCGATCCACCAGCGCTCCGACGTGTGCGCCGTGCCCGCGGCGGGGGTCGTCGCCGAGGCCATGGTCGCGCTGGTCCTGGCGCAGGCCGCGCTGGAGAAATTCGGTGGCGACAGCGTGGCGGAGACGGCTCGCAATCACCAGTCCTACCTGGCTGCGATCCCGGCCAATATGCGCACGTGGTGAGCGCGCCGCACCCGGCCGCTGTCCTGATCGGACCACCCGGCGCCGGGAAGAGCACCGTTGCTGCCGCTATCGCCGAGCAGACCGGCTGGACGCACATCGACACCGACACGTTGATCGTCGCGCAGGAAGGGCTGCCGATCTCGGACATCTTCGTGGAGCAGGGCGAAGCGGCGTTCCGCCGCATCGAAGCCGGTGTCGTCCGGGACGCCCTCACCGCCCACGACGGCGTGCTGTCCCTCGGCGGGGGTGCCCCGATGCACCCGGACACCGCCGCTTTGCTGGACGGCCATGTGGTCATCTTCCTCGACGTCGACGTGTCCGAGGCAGCCCGGCGGGTCGGTCTGAACACGGCCCGACCGCTGCTGGCGATCAACCCGCGCGCCCAACTCAACGCGCTGCTCAAACAGCGTCGCCCGCGCTACGAGGAGTTGGCGACCTTCACCATCGACACCAGCGGACGCGAGCCGCAGGAGATCGCGGCCGAGATCCTGACCCGGTTGGAGGATCGCTCATGACGTCCATCATCTCCGTCGGCGGCGACTACGACGTCACCATCGGGGCGGGCGTGCTGGACCAGGTGCCCGAGTCACTGCCGGACGGTGTGCTGCGGGTCCTGATCGTGCACGCACCCGTGATGGCGGCCGCCGCCTGGGCCCTGGAGGACGACCTGGCCCAGCGGGGCATCGGCGCGATCCTGGCACCGCTGCCCGACGCCGAAGCCGCGAAAACGGCCGAGGTGACGGCCTGGCTGTGGGGATTGCTGGGCGAGGCCGGGTTCACCCGATCGGACGCCGTCGTGGCGATCGGGGGCGGCGCGACCACTGATCTCGGCGGTTTCGTGGCGGCGACGTGGCTGCGCGGGGTTCCCGTCGTGCAGGTACCGACGACGCTGCTGGGCATGGTCGATGCCGCGGTCGGTGGCAAGACCGGCATCAACACCGCAGAGGGCAAGAACCTCGTCGGCGCCTTCCACCCGCCGGCGGCGGTGATCGCGGACCTGTCACTGCTGCGCACCCTGCCGCGAGAGGACCTGGTCGCCGGGCTGGCCGAGGTCATCAAGTGTGGCTTCATCGCCGACCCGGCCATCCTGGATCTGGTCGAGGCCGATCCGCAGGCGGCGCTGGACGTCGACGGCGAGGTGCTGCCAGAACTCGTGCGTCGTGCCGTCCAGGTCAAGGCCGACGTGGTCGCCGCCGACCTGAAGGAGTCCTCGCTGCGCGAGATCCTGAACTACGGTCATACCTTTGCCCACGCCATCGAGCAGGTCGAGCACTACACGTGGCGGCACGGTGACGCGGTCGCCGTGGGCATGGTCTACATCGCGGAACTGTCCCGGTTGGCCGGGCTGATCGACGACGACCTGGTCCAGCGCCACCGGGCGGTGCTGTCCAGCGTCGGTCTGCCCACGGCGTACGCCGATGGTGATTGGGAAGCCCTGCTGACCGCGATGCGGCGGGACAAGAAGACCCGCGGGGATCTGCTGCGGTTCGTGGCCCTGACCGGGATCGCCCAGCCGACCCGGCTGGAAGGTCCGTCGGCTGAGGACCTGAGGGCGGCGTACGACGCGGTTTCGGTGTGAGCGCCGCTGGTCGGTAGGATGGTCGGTCGTGGCTACGACGAATGATTTGAAGAACGGCATTGTGCTCAACATCGACGGTCAGCTGTGGACCGTGGTGGAGTTCCAGCACGTCAAGCCCGGCAAGGGGCCGGCCTTTGTGCGCACGAAGCTGAAGAACGTGCTGTCCGGCAAGGTCGTCGACAAGACCTTCAACGCCGGCGTCAAGGTCGAGACGGCGAACGTCGACCGGTCGGACATGCAGTTCCTATACAAGGACGGCAACGACTTCGTCTTCATGGACACCAAGGACTACGACCAGATCTCGATCCCCGCCGAGACCGTCGGCGACGCCGCGAACTACATGCTGGAGAACCAGGAAGCGATCGTCGCGCGGCACGACGGCACTGTGCTGTACGTCGAGCTGCCCGTCTCCGTCGTTCTGGAGATCACGCACACCGAGCCGGGCCTGCAGGGCGACCGCTCCACCGGTGGCACCAAGCCGGCGACGCTGGAGACCGGCGCCGAGATCCAGGTCCCGCTCTTCCTGGAGACCGGCACCCGGGTCAAGGTCGACACTCGCGACGGTTCCTACCTCGGCCGGGTCAGCTGACCCGTGGGCGCTCGCACCAAGTCCCGCAAGCGGGCGCTCGACATCCTCTTCGAGTCCGAGCAACGCGGTATGAACGCCGTGACGCTGCTCGAGGAGCGGGTCGCCGTACCCGTCACCCAAGCCCCCGTGAACGACTACACCCAGACGCTGGTGCGCGGGGTGGTCGAGCACTGGACCGTCATCAACGAGGCCATCGAAACCTACAGCCGCGACTGGCCGATGGAGCGGATGCCTGCGGTGGACCGCGCTCTGCTGCGAGTTGCCGTGTGGGAGTTGGTCTTCGGGCCCGATGACGTGCCGGAGTCGGCAGCGATCGCTGAGGCGGTCGGGCTGGCCCGGGAACTGTCCACCGATGAGTCGCCGCGTTTCGTCAACGGACTGCTCGGGCGAATCGCAGAGGTGAAGACCACCCTGGTCTGAGCCGGCCCGCGGGTTACCGTGGCGCATGCGCATCCGGTCGGCACTGCTCGTGCTGCTAGCGGCTGTCGCGTTCCTGGCGCCCGTCCCGATCGCCCGGGCGGCCACGTCGATCGACCTGTCCGTACCCGTGCGCGCCGAGCCGTCGGGTGCGGCGGTGTCCCTGGACACGACCGTTGTGATGCCAGCCGGTTCGGGCCGGCACCCCGTGGTGTTGTTGGCGCACGGGTTCGGTGGGTCCAAGGACTCGGTCCGACCGCAGGCGTCGTCGCTGGTCGACGGCGGCTTCGTGGTGATCACCTACAGCGCCAGAGGTTTCGGCAAGTCCGGCGGCAATATCCACCTGGACGACCCGGACTATGAGGTGGCCGACGCCCGGGCGGTGATCAGCGCCGTGCTGGCCTCCTCCGCCGCGTCCCGCATCACGCTGGACAAGCCCGGTGATCCGAGGCTGGGAGTGGTGGGCGGGTCCTACGGCGGGGCACTGGCATTGATGCTGGCAGCGACCGATCCGCGGGTGGACACCGTGGTCGCCTCGATCACCTGGAACGACCTGGCGCAGGCGTTCTTCCCCGACCATGCGGGTACGTCGATCGCGGCCTCCCCGGGAGCCGCACCGTCCGGTGGGGTGACCGGTCCGCTGAAGCAGCAGTGGGCGTCGCTGTTCTTCCTCGGGCAGGTGGGCGGAACAACGGATTCGACCACCGGCACAACGGATCCGTGCGGCCGGTTCGATCCGACGATCTGCGCAGGCTTCCTGTCGGCATCCAGTTCGGGGCAACCCAGTGCGCAACTGCTGGCGATGTTGCGCGCGCACAGCCCGGCTGCCTTCTTGTCCCGGCTGAAGGTGCCGACCTTCCTGGTGCAAGGCATGAACGACACCCTGTTCGGCGTCGACCAGGCGGACGCCACCGCCCGCACGTTGGCTGCGCAGGGCACGCCGGTGGCGATGCGCTGGATGGACGGTGGCCACGACGGGACCTCCTCGACGCAGGCCGGCGATGAGCAGGCGCAGGTCACCTGGTTGCAGCACTACCTGCTCGGCGATGCGGCGACCGTGCCGGCGTTCGTGTTCGCCGATCCGCTCGGCCGCCGCCAGAGCACGGCGACGTTGCAGCGGGCGTCCGGGGCGTCGTACGTCGATGCGGCGACGTGGCGGGACCAGCCGATCGACGGGGCGACGAAGACGATCATCAGCCCACCGGGTGGCCTACCGGTGTCGAACACGCTTCTGCCGCAGGCAGCCTCGCTGGGCACCAGTCTCCCGACGTATTCGCTCGCGGCGCTGCCCGGTCTCAGCGCGGCGTACGACACCCCGGCCTTTGCCGCGCAGACCAAGATCGTGGGCGCGCCACGGTTGAAACTGACGGTCCGCTCGACCGGGCCGGTCAGCACACTCTTCCTGAGCGTGTGGACGGTCAACGGCGACACCGCGACGCTGGCCCGGTCGCTGGTCGCGCCGATCCGGGTCTCGGGCGCCACGGGGCAGCCGCACACGGTCGACGTGTCGCTGCCAGCCGCCACCTGGACCTTCCCGGCGGGGACCTCGTTGCGCGTCCTGGTCACGCCAACCGACAGCACCTTCGCCAACAGCACTGTGGCGCGAGCAGATTCGGTGTCGATCAGTCAGCTGCAGCTCCCGCAGGTCGCCTCGACCGCGCTGCCCGTGGCCGGCGCAGGAGGGGTGGATCGGGAGAGCCTCGGGGTCGGTCTGGCGATTGCCGCACTGCTGGTGGTGTTCGGGTTGTGGGCGTGGCGGGACCGGCGGGCGGTGCTCCCCGCTGACGCCTCGGTGGCGGACGTGCCGCTGGTCGTGTCCGGGCTGACGCAGACGTTCAAGGACGGTCACCGGGCGGTGGACGACGTGTCCTGGCGGGCGGAGCGCGGGCAGATCCTCGGACTGCTCGGGCCCAACGGTGCCGGAAAGACCACGACGTTGCGGATGGTGCTCGGGCTGATCCGTCCGGACGCGGGGCAGACGCGGATCCTGGGCGACCAGGTCGTGCCCGGAGCCGCCGTGCTGGGCCGCGTGGGGGCGCTGGTGGAGGGCCCGGGCTTCCTGCCCCATCTGACCGGTCGGGCCAACCTGCAGGCCTACTGGGCGGCGACCGGTCGGTCGGCGACGGAGGCGCATTACGACGAAGCCTTGGCGGTGGCGGCGCTGGCTGATGCCATCGACCGGCCGGTGCGCTCCTACAGCCAGGGCATGCGGCAGCGCCTCGGGATCGCGCAGGCGATGCTCGGCCTGCCCGAGGTCCTGATCCTGGATGAGCCGACCAACGGGCTGGATCCGCCGCAGATCGCGGCGATGCGTCCGATCCTGCAGGAGTACGCCGCGGGCGGGCGCACCGTGATCGTCTCCAGTCACCTGCTGGCCGAGGTGGAGCAGACCTGCACCCACATCGTCGTGATGAACGCCGGTCGGGTGGTGACGACGGGGCCGGTCGCGGAGTTGATCGCGAATAGCGACACGACGGTCTTGGAGGTCGCCTCGCTGGACGGCCTTGATGCGCTCCGGGCCGTGCCGGACGTCGAGGTGTCCGTCGTGTCGGACACGGAAGTGGTGGTGACGTCGTCGTTGCCGCGCGCCTCGGTCGTCGCCGCTGCCGTGGGGGCCGGGATGGCCGTGACCGGTGTCAGCAGCCGCAAGCATCTGGAGGATGTGTTCCTGGGAATGATCGCGGCCTCCAGTTCAGCATCCGACATGTCGCCGGATGCCCTTCGACGGATCCGGGCCCGCTGATGGCACGCCCGTTGTCGATCAGAGCCGAGGCGCGGCGCCAACTGGGGCGTCGGCGTACGTTGTGGTCGTTCGTGCTGGTCCTGGCCCTGCCACTGATCCTGATCGGGGCGTTCGCGTTCGGCTCGCGCGGCGGATCGGGCACGTCGCTGGTGTCGCTCGCGACCAGTGGATCGGCGAATTTCGCTCTCTTCACAACGTCTTCGGCGGCGCAGTTCCTGCTGATCGTGCTGACCGCGCTCTTCGTCGGGGACGCGGTGCCGTCGGAGGCGTCGTGGTCGTCGTTGCGGTATCTGTTGGTCGCCCCGGTGCCCCGGGCGCGGTTGCTCACCTCGAAGCTGATCGTCGGGCTGTTGACGGTTGCGCTGGCGGTGGTGGTCCTGGTGGCGTGGTCGGTGTTGGTGGGCGGGCTGGCCTACGGGTGGTCGTCGTTCTCGGTGCCGGGCGGCGGGACGCTGGACTGGTCGGTCTTCGGCTGGCGGCTGCTGGGGGTCGCGCTCTATGTGATCGTGCTGATGCTGACCGTCGCAGGGATCGCGTTCTTCTTCGGGGTGCGCACGGACGCTCCGCTGGCGGCAGTGGGCGGCGCGGTGCTGGTGACGATCATCAGCACGATCCTCGGGCAGATCGAGAACCTCGGCTCGCTGCGCAACGGGCTGCCGCTGTACTACGACCGGGCGTGGTTCGACCTGCTGTCGCCCACGGTGGATTGGACTGCGATGCGGCATGGCGCGTTGTGGTCGGTGCTGTGGTTCACCGCGTTCGTGGGACTGGCGTACGCGGTGTTCCGCCGCAAGGATGTCCTGAGCTGAGGGGGCCGTGATGAGCGACGTCGATGACTACCTGGCGGGCTTCACCGGAGAGGTGCGCGCCCGGTTGGACCGGATGCGCGTGCTGGTCGGCGAGGCCGCCCCCGAGGCCGTCGAGGGCCTGTCCTACGGGTTGGTGGGCTACAAACTGCGCTGCAGACCGCTGGCCTACTTCGGCGGATTCGCCAAGCACATCGGCTTCTACGCCACGCCGAACGGGCACGAGGCGTTCGCCGACGACTTCGCCGGCTACAAGCAGGGCAAAGGCTCGGTGCAGTTCCCGCTGGCCCAGCCGCTGCCGGAGGATCTGGTACGCCGAGTGGTTGCCTACCGCGTCGAGCAGATCGAGCGTGCGGCTCCGGCGTAGCAGCACCGTTCTGCAGGAGATCGACGGTTCGGGAGGCGGATGCCGTCGGAAAACACCGGCAGAACCTCGATCGCTCCCGAATTGGCGCGCCTACAACTCCAGCTTGAAACCCAGGTGGGTCGGTGTGAAACCGAGTTGTTCGTAGAACCTGTGCGCTTCGACGCGTCCGGCATCGGAGGTGAGTTGCACCAGATCAGCACCCAACCGGCGCGCCTCCTCGATGGCCCATTCCAACAACGCGGTGCCCAGTCCAGACCCGCGTTCCCCTCCCGCCACGCGCACGCTCTCGATCTGCGCGCGGGTTGCACCTCTGCGGGAAAGCCCGGGGATGAGCGTGAGTTGCAGTGTCCCGACGATCGTTTCATCCCGCACCGCCACCATGAGGTGCTGGTGAGGATCGGCGGCGACCGCTGCGAACGCGTCAAAGTAGGCGGACAAGTCGTCAGGTGACTCACGCGTGGCGCCCAGTGGATCGTCGGCCAGGAGATGAACTATGGCCGGAATGTCGTCGCGATGAGCTCGTCGGTAGCTGATGGCGCACATCGGCCACACCGTACTGCGCGCGGCGACCGGGCATCGACGAGACCGGCGCCAGTAGTTGAGTCCTTGCGCGCTGCCACCTTCACCAGTGACGAAACTGCCAGGTTTTTCTGAGCGAGCTCACAGCTGGGCGCTTGAACTGGCCATGATGTGCTCATGGCGGATCTACTGGCGGGGCTGGCCAATTGGTGGCTGCAGGTGCTCATGGTTGTGGTCCTGGCGCTCGGGGTGCTGGCGATGGTCGCCGTCGTGGTCGTGCCCCTCGTCTTCCGGCGCACAAAGCCCAAGACCGGCGGCGGTTCGTCGCAGGGCAGTCCGCTCCGGTAGCATCGAGCGAAACCATCCTTTAACGATTCCGTCCTGTGAGGCGGCGAAGGAGGTCGACGACGCGTGTGCCCCAACACTGAGCGTTCAGACTCTGCCCTGCCCGATGACGATTCTGGCGTTGGCAGAGTCGTTTTGTCTTCGGCGGACATCACCCGCGCGATCCGCCGCATCGCCCACGAGATCCTCGAGCGCAACAAGGGCGCCGACGACCTGATCGTGCTGGGCATCCCCACCCGCGGCGCCGAACTCGCGCACCGCCTGGTCAAGGAACTGGCCGCGGTCGAAAGCGTCGACGTGCCGGTGGGCACCCTGGACATCACGATGTACCGCGACGATCTGCGCCGTCAGCCCACCCGGCCGGCGCAACGCACCGAGATCCCCGCCGCCGGCATCGACGACAAGATCGTGGTGCTGGTCGACGACGTGCTCTACAGCGGGCGCACGGTCCGCGCCGCGCTCGACGCACTGGGCGATCTGGGCCGGCCACGCGCCGTACGTCTGGCGGTCCTGGTGGACCGCGGCCACCGTGAGCTGCCGATCCGCGCCGACCACGTCGGCAAGAACCTGCCGACCTCCAGCAGCGAACGGGTCCAGGTCCGGCTGGGCGGCATCGACGACACCGAGGAGGTCCGCATCTCATGAAGCACCTGTTGTCCGCGGCTGACCTGAGCCGCGACGAGATCGGCCAGATCCTGGACACGGCCGCCGAGATGCACGACGTCCAGCGCCGCGAGGTCAAGAAGCTGCCCGCGCTGCGCGGTCGCACCGTCGTCAACCTCTTCTTCGAGGACTCCACGCGCACCCGGTCCTCGTTCGAGATCGCCGGCAAGTGGCTGTCGGCCGACGTGATCAACGTATCCGCCAAGGGCTCGTCGGTGAGCAAGGGGGAGTCGCTGCGCGATACCGCCCTGACCATCGCCGCGATGGGCGTGGACGGGATGGTGATCCGCCACCACGCCAGCGGCGCTCCACACCAGGTCGCGCAATGGGTCGACGCCGCGATCGTCAACGCCGGCGACGGCACTCACGAGCACCCGACGCAGGCGCTACTGGATGCGTACACGATGCAGCAACGGCTCGGGGACCTCGCGGGCAAACACGTCGCGATCGTCGGTGACCTGACCCACTCGCGGGTCGTGCGATCCAACCTGTTGCTGCTGAAAACCCTTGGCGCGCAGGTGACTCTGGTCGCGCCCCCGACCCTCATGCCCAGCGGGATCGTGGATTGGGCCAAGGCGGACGGCTTCACCCTGAGCGAGGACTTCGATGCGGTCCTGCCGACCGTGGACGCCGTGATGATGCTGCGGGTGCAGAAGGAGCGGATGACCGGCGGCTACTTCCCGACGCCGCGCGAATACACCGTGCACTACGGACTGACCCGCGACCGGCTGAAGCTGCTGCCCGAGCACGCGGTGATCTGCCACCCCGGCCCGATGAACCGCGGCCTGGAAATCGCTGCGGACGCCGCCGACGAGGCGCGGTCCTCGATCCTGGATCAGGTCTCGGCCGGGGTCGCGGTCCGGATGAGCGTTCTCTACTACCTGCTGGGAGGAGCGGCATGAGCATCCTGATCAAGGGCGCGAAGATCCTGGGGGAGCAGCCCGCCGACGTTCTCATCGAGGACGGTGTGATCACCTCCCTCGACGGTGGCACGGCCGACCGCACGATCGACGCCGATGGCCTGGTCCTGCTGCCCGGGCTGGTCGATTTGCACACCCACCTGCGGGAGCCGGGCCGGGAGGATGCCGAAACCGTCGAGACCGGGTCGCGGGCCGCCGCCGCGGGCGGGTTCACTGCGGTCCTGGCGATGGCCAACACCAACCCGGTCACCGACACCGCCGAAGCTGCAGAGTACGTCTACGACCTGGGCCGGCGGGCCGGGCTGGTGGACGTCCAACCGGTCGGTGCGGTCACCAAAAACCTTGCGGGAGAAGGGCTTGCCGAGCTTGGCCTGATGGCGCGGTCGCGCGCGCAGGTCCGGGTCTTCTCCGACGACGGCCGCTGCGTGCACGACGCCCGGCTGATGCGCCGAGCGCTGGAATACATCCGCAGCTTCGGTGGCGTGATCTCCCAGCACAGCCAGGACCCGCGACTGGCCGATGGTCAGGCGTGCTGCCACGAGGGCGAGGTCTCCGGCCGCCTCGGGCTACCCGGCTGGCCGGTGGTCGCTGAAGAGGTCATCGTGGCCCGCGACGTCATGCTTGCCCGGCACACCGGCAGCCGCGTGCACGTCGCGCACGTGTCGACCGCCGGGTCGCTGGACGTGATCCGGTGGGCCAAGAAGCAGGGCATCGAGGTGACCGCTGAGGTGACCCCGCACCACCTGATGCTCACCACGGATCTGCTGGCCGGGTACGACCCGGTCTTCAAGGTCAACCCGCCGCTGCGGCCCGACGAGCACGTGGCCGCGCTGCGCGAAGCTCTGGCCGACGGCACCATCGATGCCGTCGCGACCGACCACGCCCCGCACGCCCGGCACGACAAGGAACACGCCTTCGCCGAAGCCGCTTTCGGGATGCTGGGTCTGGAGCAGGCGCTGCAGGTGGTCAACACCACCATGGTCGCGACCGGCGCCATGACCTGGGCGCAGGTCGCTGATGTGATGTCGGTGAATCCCGCGCGGATCGCCGGGCTGAGCGATCACGGTCGACCGATCGCGGTGGGGGAGCCGGCGAACCTGACCCTGATCGATCCAGCCGCAACGGTCACCGTCGACGCTGACGCGTCCTACTCCCTGTCCCGCAACAACCCCTGGGGCGGAAGGGAACTCACCGGCCAGGTGCACACCACGCTGCTACGCGGCGTACCCACGTTTGAGTTCGAGAACCAGCCGCAGGAGGCCACCGCATGACCGACATCCTCACCGGCCGCCCGCCGGCCGTGCTGATCCTGGAGGACGGTACGACGTTCACCGGGCAGGCCTACGGAGCGATCGGATCGACGTACGGCGAGGCGGTCTTCTCCACGGGCATGACCGGCTACCAGGAGACGCTGACCGACCCCAGCTACCACCGTCAGGTGGTCGTGATGACTGCGCCGCACGTCGGCAACACCGGCGTCAACGACGAGGATTCGGAGTCGCGCAAGATCTGGGTCAGCGGGTACGTCGTGCGTGACCCTGCGATCCGCCCCTCCAACTGGCGCTCGACCAAGACCCTGGAGGACGACCTGCGGGACCAGGGCGTCGTCGGCATCTGCGACATCGACACCCGGGCGCTGACCCGGCACCTGCGCGAGCGGGGCGCGATGCGCGTGGGCATCTTCTCCGGTCCCGATGCGGCCGGAGCGAGCGTGCAACACGTCAGCGAGCAGCCGCTGATGGCCGGTTCCGAACTGGCTTCCGAGGTCGCCACCAAGGAGGCGTACGTCGTTCCAGCCGTAGGGGATAAGCGCTTCACCGTGGCTGCCGTCGACCTTGGCATCAAGGCGATGACCCCGGCGCTGATGGCGCAGCGGGGTATCGAGGTGCACGTGCTGCCGGCGACGACCACGATCGAGGAGATCGAGGCGATCAAGCCCGACGGTGTCTTCTTCTCCAACGGCCCCGGGGACCCGTCGACCGCACCGCAGGTGGCCCTGCTGCAAGAGGTTCTCACGGCGAAGATCCCGTTCTTCGGCATCTGCTTCGGCAACCAGTTGCTGGGCCGGGCGCTCGGCTTCGGCACCTACAAACTGAAGTACGGCCACCGCGGGATCAACCAGCCGGTGATGGACCGCTCGACGGGCAAAGTCGAGGTCACCGCGCACAACCACGGTTTCGCCGTCGACGCGCCGCTGGACATGGACAGTGACACGGCGTTCGGCCGGGTCCGGGTGTCGCACGTCAACCTCAACGACGACGTGGTGGAGGGGCTGGAATGCCTTGACACACCGGCGTTCTCGGTGCAGTACCACCCGGAGGCGGCAGCTGGTCCACACGATGCGGCCTACCTCTTCGATCGTTTTGTCGAGCTGATGAACCAGCAGAAGGAGAACAACTGATGCCCCGCCGCGAGGACATCAAGTCCGTCCTGGTCATCGGCTCCGGTCCGATCGTCATCGGCCAGGCCTGCGAATTCGACTACTCCGGCACCCAGGCCTGCCGGGTGCTGCGTGAGGAGGGCCTGCGGGTCATCCTGGTCAACTCCAACCCGGCCACGATCATGACCGACCCCGAGTTCGCCGACGCGACCTACATCGAGCCGATCAACCCCGACGTGGTCGAGTCGATCATCGCCAAGGAGCGGCCCGACGCCGTGCTGGCCACCCTTGGTGGTCAGACCGCGCTGAACACCGCGATCGCCCTGCACGAGAACGGCGTCCTGGAGAAGTACAACTGCCCGTTGATCGGCGCGAGTGTCGAAGCGATCGAACTGGGCGAGGACCGGGAGCGCTTCAAGGGCGTGGTCGAGCGCTGCGGCGCCGAGTCGGCTCAGTCCTTCATCTGTCACACCATGGACGAATGCATCACCGCCGCAAGCGAACTCGGCTACCCCCTGGTCGTCCGTCCGTCGTTCACCATGGGCGGCCTCGGTTCCGGCTTCGCGTACGACGAGACGGACCTGCGCCGTATCGCCGGCTCCGGCCTGCAGGCCAGCCCGACCACCGAGGTGCTCCTGGAGGAGTCGATCCTGGGCTGGAAGGAGTACGAACTCGAGGTCATGCGCGACCGCGCGGACAACGTCGTCGTGGTCTGCTCGATCGAGAACGTCGATCCGGTCGGCGTACACACCGGTGACTCGATCACCGTGGCCCCCGCGCTGACGCTGACCGATCGCGAGTACCAGCGGATGCGCGACATCGGGATCGCCGTCATCCGCGAGGTCGGTGTCGAGACCGGTGGTTGCAACATCCAGTTCGCGATCGACCCGGAGACCGGCAGGATCATCGTCATCGAGATGAACCCGCGCGTGTCGCGGTCCTCGGCGTTGGCCTCCAAGGCGACCGGCTTCCCGATCGCCAAGATCGCCGCCAAGATGGCCATCGGGTACACCTTGGACGAGGTCCCCAACGACATCACCAAGGAGACTCCGGCCAGCTTCGAGCCGACCCTGGATTACGTCGTCGTGAAGGTGCCGAGGTTCGCTTTCGAGAAGTTCCCCGCCGCCGATCCGACGCTGACCACCACTATGAAGTCGGTGGGCGAGGCGATGTCGATCGGGCGCAACTTCACCGAGGCTCTCCAGAAGGCGCTGCGGTCGATGGAGCGCAAGGGTGCGGCCTTCCACTGGGACCCCGACAACGAGCCGAGCAAGGAGATGGGCAGGGCGCTCCTGGAGCAGGCGAAAACCCCCACCGACGGGCGAATCGTCCTGGTGCAGCAGGCGCTTCGGGCGGGGCTGGGCGTCGAGGAGGTCTTCGATGCCACCAAGATCGACCCCTGGTTCCTCGACCAGATCGCGTTGATCAACCAGGTCGCCGCCATCGTGAAGGATGCCGCCGAACTCACGCCAGAACTACTTCGGATGGCCAAGAAGCACGGCTTCTCCGATGCCCAGTTGGCTCAGTTGCGCGCAATGCCCGAGGCGGTCGTCCGCGGTGTCCGGCACGCGCTCGGAGTACGACCCGTCTACAAGACCGTCGACACCTGTGCCGCCGAGTTTGCTGCTAGCACGCCGTACTACTACTCCTCCTACGACCAGGAGACCGAGGTGCTGCCGCGCGAGAAGCCGGCGGTGCTGATCCTCGGCTCTGGTCCGAACCGGATCGGTCAGGGCGTCGAGTTCGACTACTCCTGCGTGCACGCCTCGTTCGCATTGCGCGACAAGGGATTCGACACGGTGATGGTCAACTGCAACCCCGAGACGGTGTCCACCGACTACGACACTTCCAGCCGGCTCTACTTCGAGCCGTTGACCTTGGAGGACGTGCTGGAGGTCTACCACGCGGAGCGCACCGCGGGCCCGATCGCCGGCGTCATCGTGCAGTTCGGTGGCCAGACCCCGCTCGGCCTGGCCGAAGCCCTTGAGGCAGAGGGTGTCCCGATCGTCGGCACCTCGCCGGAGGCGATCGACCTGGCTGAGGACCGGGGTGCGTTCGGCCGGGTGCTGGCCGAAGCACAGCTGCCGGCGCCCAAGCACGGCACGGCGTACAGCGCGGCTGAGGCCGTCGAGGTGGCGCGCGGCATCGGCTACCCGGTCCTGGTGCGCCCCTCGTACGTCCTGGGCGGCCGGGGCATGGAGATCGTGTACGACGACCAGACCCTGACCGAGTACGTCACCCGCGCGACGACCGCCTCGCCGGAGCATCCGGTGCTGGTGGACCGCTTCCTCGACGACGCGATCGAGATCGACGTCGACGCGCTCTACGACGGAACGGACATCTACCTCGGCGGGATCATGGAGCACATCGAGGAGGCCGGCATCCACTCCGGCGACTCGGCGTGCGCACTGCCACCGGTCACTCTGGGCGCCGAGGAGATCGCCCGGGTGCGCGAGTCCACGCTCAAGCTCGCCGAGGGCATCGGGGTGCGCGGTCTGATGAACGTGCAGTTCGCGCTGGCCCAGGACATTCTCTACGTCCTGGAGGCCAACCCGCGGGCCAGCCGCACGGTGCCCTTCGTGGCCAAGGCGACGGGTGTGCCGTTGGCCAAGGCTGCGGCCCGCGTCATGCTCGGCGCCTCGATCAAGGACCTGCGCGCCGAGGGTTTGCTGCCCGCCGAGGGCGACGGCACGACGCTACCGCCGGACACCGCGATCTCGGTCAAGGAAGCCGTGCTGCCGTTCAAGCGGTTCCGCACCAAGGACGGTGAGGTGGTCGACAGCCTGCTCGGTCCGGAGATGCGGTCGACCGGTGAGGTCATGGGCATCGACCGTGACTTTGGCTCGGCCTTCGCCAAGAGCCAACTCGGCAGCGTCACGGGGCTGCCCCGGGCCGGCAAGATCTTCGTGTCGGTCGCCAACCGCGACAAACGCGCGATGATCTTCCCGGCGAAGCGACTGGCGGACCTCGGGTTCACCCTGCTGGCGACCTCTGGCACGGCAGATGTGCTGCGCCGCAATGGAGTTCACGCGCAAGTCGTGCGCAAGCACAGCGACGGGCGTGGCCCCGAGGGCGAGCCGACCATCGTTGACATCATCCTGTCTGGTGAGGTCGGGATGGTCGTGAACACCCCGTCCGGGCAAGGGGCCCGCGCCGACGGTTACGCCATCCGGGCGGCCACCACGAGCGTGGACCGGCCGATCATCACCACCGTGCAGCAGTTGGCGGCTGCGGTCCAGGGGATCGAAGCGCAATTGGCCGGCCCGATGCGGGTGAAGTCGTTGCAGGAGCACGCCCGTGAGCTTCGGTAAGCGACTAGGGGAGCTGGTCGACCGGTTCGGCCCGTTCTGCCCCGGCATCGACCCGCACGCCGCCCTGCTGAAGTCCTGGGGGCTGGCCGACGACGTCGCGGGACTACGCGTCTTCGCGCAGATCTGTGTCGAGGCCTTCGGCGGTCAGGTCGCCATCGTCAAACCCCAGTCGGCGTTCTTCGAACGCTTCGGCTCCGCCGGGATCGCGGTGCTCGAGGACGTCCTGGCGGGGCTGCGCGAGGCCGGCACGCTCAGCCTGCTGGACGTCAAGCGCGGCGACATCGGGTCCACGATGGGCGGCTACGCGGACGCCTACTTGAGCGACGCCTCACCCCTTCGTGCCGACGCGATCACGGTCTCGCCGTACCTCGGCTTCGGCTCTGTGCAGCCCGCGCTGGACCTGGCCGCCGACACCGGCCGCGGCGTTTTCGTGTTGGCGCTCACGAGCAACCCGGAGGCGGCGCATGTCCAGCAGGCGACGTACGACGGACGTGCGGTGGCCGCCGACGTGATCGACCGGGTCGGGCGATTGAATGCCTCCGCCGACCGGTTCGGGGACGTCGGCATGGTCGTGGGCGCGACGACGGGTAAGCAGTTGGCTGACCTGGGCCTGACCGGCGCGCTGGCCGACGCCAAGGCGCCGTTGCTGGCCCCCGGTGTTGGCGCTCAGGGAGCGACCTTCGACGATGTACGGCGCGGGTTCGGTCCCGCCGCTAGTCTCGTCTTACCTGCGAGTTCCCGGGAGGTCCTCGCCGCAGGCCCCGACGTTGCGGACCTACGCAAGGCCGCCCGAGCCGGCAACGAAGCCGCGCGGTAGGTTCGGCGGTCGGCGGCCGCCCTACCGTCCGTTGTCCTCACTACCGAACAAGGAGTCTTCGTGGCCCTTCCCAACCTCACGCCGGAGCAGCGCGCCGAGGCCCTGGCCAAGGCGGCGGCAGCCCGTCGCGAGCGCGCCGAGATCAAGAACCGGCTGAAGTACTCGCAGGGTTCGTTGCGCGAGGTCATCGAGGCCGGGCAGGAGAACGAAGTGATCGGCAAGATGAAAGTGACCGCTCTGTTGGAGTCGCTGCCTGGGGTCGGACCGGTGACGGCGCGACAGATCATGGATGAAATCGGCATCGCCCACACCCGCCGGGTCCGGGGCCTGGGGGTCAACCAGGTCACGGCGTTGCTCGAACGCTTCGAGACCAACTGAAGAGGTCAGCAACTACGTGAGCCCACTGTTCGTGCTCGCCGGTCCGACTGCGGTCGGCAAAGGCACCGTGTCCGCCTACGTGCGTGACCATTTCCCGCAGGTCTGGCTGTCGGTGTCGGCGACCACCCGCACGCCGCGGCCCGGAGAAGTGGACGGGGTCCAGTACGTCTTCCTGAGCCAGGACGAGTTCGATGACATGGTCCGGCGCGGGGAGTTCCTGGAGCATGCCGTGGTGCACGGACAGGCCAGTTACGGCACTCCGCGCGAACCGGTGGAACGGGCACGGGCGGAGGGGTTGCTGCCGTTGCTCGAAATAGATCTGCAGGGTGCCCGCCAGGTCCGCGAGGCCATGCCCGATGCGCACCTGGTCTTCCTTGCCCCACCGGATATGGACGAGTTGGTCCGTCGGTTGGTGGGTCGGGGGACCGAGGACGAGGCCGAGCGCACCCGTCGGCTACGCACCGCGGAGACCGAAATGGCCGCCATCGAGGAGTTCGATTCGGTCATCGTGAACGACGATGTTCGGCGGGCCGCCGAAGAACTCGTACACTTGATGCAGACCGACGCACACTGAAGAAACGAGATTTATCCGTGTCTGGGACCGTGGCCAAGCCGGAAGGCATCACCAACCCGCCGATCGACGACCTGCTGAAGGTCGCCGACTCCAAGTACGCCCTGGTGCTCTACGGGTCCAAGCGCGCCCGCCAGATCAACGCTTACTACTCGCAGTTGTCCGAGGGTCTGCTGGAGTACGTCGGCCCGTTGGTCGACAGCCACATCACCGACAAGCCGTTGTCGATCGCGCTGCGTGAGATCAACGAGGGCCTGCTGTCGATCGAGCCCACGACCGAAGCCTGAGCTCCTCGAAGCTGAACGGCGGAGGCGGACCGGTGCGGATCGTTCTCGGCGTTGCCGGCGGGATCGCCGCCTATAAGGCGTGCAGTCTGCTTCGCCTGTTCACCGAAGCTGGGCACGATGTGACCGTCGTACCCACGGCTTCAGCGCTGCGATTCGTCGGCGCACCCACCTGGGCCGCGCTGTCCGGCAAACCCGTCACCGACGCCGTCTGGGACGACGTGGAGCAGGTCCGGCACGTCAAACTCGGCCAGGAAGCCGACCTGGTGGTCGTCGCACCGGCCACCGCTGATCTGCTGGCCCGTGCCGCACACGGCATGGCCAACGACCTGCTCACGAACGTCCTGCTCACGGCCTCCTGTCCGGTGCTGCTCGCCCCGGCGATGCACACCGAGATGTGGCAGCACCCGGCGACCCGGGCCAACGTCGCGCTGCTGCGTGAACGAGGCGTGCTGGTCATCGATCCCGCGTCCGGGCGGCTGACCGGTAAAGACTCCGGCCCAGGACGGCTGCCAGAACCCGAGCAGATCTTCGACGCCGCGCTCGCGGCGACCCGACCCGTTGCACAAGACCTGGCCGGCGTGTCGGTGCTGATCTCGGCCGGCGGTACTCGGGAGCCGCTTGATCCGGTGCGTTACCTGGGTAACCGCTCGTCGGGGAAGCAGGGTTACGCGTTGGCGCAGGTGGCCGCCGCTCGCGGCGCCAAGGTGACGCTGGTCAGCACCGTCGATCTGCCGGCGCCCGAGGGCGTCGACGTGCAGCGGGTCGAGACGGCCGACCAACTACGCGAACGGGTGCTCGGCGCTGCGGTCGATGTGATCATCATGGCTGCAGCAGTCGCCGACTTCCGACCCGCCAAGCGTGAGTCGGCCAAGATCAAGAAGACCTTCGACCCGGCCCATCCCGACGACGCACCGACCATCACCCTGGTGCGCAATCCGGACATCCTGGCCCAGGCGGTGCAGGCCCGCGGTGCGGCGCAGTGGCCGGTTTTGGTCGGTTTCGCGGCGGAGACCGGGGATGCCGGGCACACTGTCCTCGAACACGCTCGCGCCAAGCTGGCGCGCAAGGGTTGCGATCTGCTGGTGGCCAACGAGGTCGGTGAGGACATCACCTTCGGTCAGGACACCAGCACCGTCTACCTACTGCGTGCCGACGGCGGACCCGAAATCACCGTGGGCCCCGCCGACAAGCGGGAGATCGCCGCTGCGGTGTTGGATGCCGTAGGCGATCTCATCCTTGTCCGACGCTCCGTCTAAACTCACCAGCAACCAGCCAGCAGCCGCTGCACACGAGGAGATCTCCATGGCACGCCTTTTCACGTCCGAGTCCGTTACCGAGGGCCACCCCGACAAGATCTGCGACCAGATCTCCGACAGCATCCTGGACGCGATGCTCAAGGAAGACCCGAACTCCCGCGTCGCCGTGGAGACCATGGTCACCACCGGCCTGGTGCACGTCGCCGGTGAGGTGCGCACCAAGAGCTACGTGCCGATCGCCGAGTTGGTGCGCGACACCATCGTCAAGGTCGGCTACGACACCTCGGACAAGGGATTCGACGGACGTTCCTGCGGAGTGTCCATCTCGATCGGCGAGCAGAGCTCCGATATCGCCCAGGGCGTCGACGACGCGCACGAGAGCCGCACGCAGTCCTCGGAAGAGGCCTACGACAAGCAGGGCGCCGGTGACCAGGGTCTGATGTTCGGCTACGCCTGCACCGACACCCCTGAGTTGATGCCGCTGCCGATCTTCCTGGCGCACCGCCTCTCCGAGCGGCTGACCGGGGTCCGCAAGGACGGCACGCTGCCCTACCTGCGCCCGGACGGCAAGACCCAGGTCACCATCGCCTACGAAGGCGACACCGCCGTGTCGCTGGACACCGTGGTCCTGTCCACCCAGCACGCCGATGGCATCTCCCTGGAGGGCATGCTCGAGCCGGACATCGACACCCACGTCATCAAGCCGGTCCTGGAGGAGTTGGCCGCCAACGGCACGCAGCTGCAGACCGACGGCTACCGCAAGCTGATCAACCCGACCGGCAAGTTCGTGATCGGTGGTCCGATGGGTGACGCCGGTCTGACCGGCCGCAAGATCATCGTCGACACCTACGGCGGCATGGCCCGCCACGGTGGTGGCGCGTTCTCCGGCAAGGACCCCTCGAAGGTCGACCGCTCGGCGGCCTATGCGATGCGCTGGGTTGCCAAGAACGTGGTCGCCGCAGGTCTGGCCACCCGGTGCGAGGTGCAGGTCGCCTACGCCATCGGCAAGGCGCAGCCGGTCGGCCTCTACGTCGAGACCTTCGGCACCGAGACGGTCCCGGTCGACAAGATCCAGAACGCCATCCAGACCGTGTTCGACCTGCGTCCGGCCGCCATCGTCGACGAACTGGACCTGTTGCGTCCGATCTACAAGCCGACCGCCGCCTACGGGCACTTCGGGCGCACCCGCGCCGACGGTGTCGAGGACGCCTTCACCTGGGAGCGCACCAACAAGGTCGAGGACCTCAAGCGCGCTCTGTAGCCGAGTCACCGGTGCCGCAGTTACCGGTCGCCCGAGTCGTTCTCGACGGTCCGCTGCCGCACCTGGACCGGGAGTTCGAGTACGCCGTTCCGCCCGACCTCGCGGACCGCGCCCAACCGGGGGTGCGGATCCGGGCCCGGTTCGCCGGTAAGGACACCGCGGGGTTCGTGGTGGCGCGGACCGGCCAGGCCGAGCACACCGGCAAGCTCACGCCGCTGCGCACCGTGGTCGGTGATGAGCCGGTGCTCACCGTGCACATCCTGCGGGTGGCTCGGCAGATCGCCGATCACTACGCGGGCACGCTGTCGGATGTATTGCGCCTGGCGATCCCGCCGCGGCACGCCCGGGCGGAAAAGGCCCTGACCGCCAGCGCCCCGCCACCGGTGCCGGACCGAGAAGCGACGATCTGGCGGCGTTACGACGCCGGCCCGGCGTTCCTTGACCACCTCCGGTCCGGCGGCGCCCCCGCAGCGGTGTGGACCGCCGGGCCGGACTGGCCGGACGGGATCGCGCAGGCCGCCCAGGCGGCGCTGAGCGCGGGCCGGGGGGTGGTGATCGTCGTACCCGATCACCGGGACGTGGCGCGGGTCGACGCGGCCCTCTCCGCCGCGCTGGGGCCGGACCAGCACGTCCGGTTGACGGCCGACCAGGGTCCGCAGGCGCGGTACACCGCATGGCTGAAAGCCCTTCGGGGACAGGTGAAATGCGTGGTCGGCAACCGGGCGGCAGCGTTCGCTCCGGTGCACGACCCGGGATTGTTCGTCTGGTGGGACGACGGTGACGATCTGCTGGTGGAGCCGCGGGCGCCGTACCCCCATGTGCGGGAGATACTGCGCGCCCGCGCGGCCGACGCCGGCGCAGCCCTGTTGTCCGCGGCCGTCTCCCGATCGGTCGCGGTGCAGGCCTGGCAGCTGCCGGAGATCAGCGCACGAGACGCGCATCCGACCGTGCACATCGCCGGTGACGAGGTCGAGCGGGAACGCTCCGGTCCGGCCGCGACAGCCCGGATCCCCACCCGCGCCTGGCAACTCGCGCATGCAGCGCTGAACGACGGGCCGGTGCTGGTGCAGGTGCCTCGGCGCGGATACCTGCCGGCGCTGCGGTGCGCCGACTGCGGCACCCGGGCCACCTGCGAGCGCTGCCAGGGGCCGTTGGCGCTGGCCGGTCCGGACGGGCCGGCGGTGTGCCGGTGGTGCGGCGCACAGGGTGCGCACTGCCGGGAGTGTGGCAGCACCGCCCTGCGCGCCACCGTCGTGGGTGCGCGCCGGACCGCGGAAGAGTTGGGCCGGGCGTTCCCCGGGGTGCCGGTCGTGCAGTCCGGGGCGCGGGAAGTGCTGGACGCCGTCCCTGCCTCCCCGGCTCTGGTCATTGCCACCCCGGGTGCCGAGCCGGTGGCTGAGGGTGGCTACCGAGCGGCCCTGCTGTTGGATGCGTGGGCACTGACCGAGCGCCCCACCCTGGACGCCGGGGAGGAGGCGCTACGGCGCTGGCTGGCCGCGGCGGTGCTGGTGGACCCGGCCGGTGCCGTCGTCCTCTGCGGCGTCTCGCGACAACTGCCCGTGCACCAAGCCCTCGTGCGATGGGCACCCGCGGCGTACGCCGATCGCGAACTGGCCGACCGCACGGCCCTGGGACTGCCCCCGGCGCGGTGGCTGGCGCTGTTGCGCGGCGAGGATGCGGACGTGCGGCAGTTCGCTGCGGGACTGCCCGCCGACTGGGAACGTCTACCCACCCCGACCCAGACCATCGTGCGGGCGCCGGTGGGGCTGGACGATCCGGCACCGATCCTCAAAGCGGTGCGTTCCCGGTGGTCGGCGGCCAAGTCCGGCGGCCCGGTGACCGTCCGGGTAGAACCGACCGCGGGCGAACTGTGAGGGCGCCGGTAGCCTCGTGACCATGACTGACAGTCCAGCCACCGACGCTCCCGTCGCCTACGACGTGGTGGTCTTCGACCTGGGGAACGTGCTGATCAAGTGGGACCCGGTCGAAGCCATTGCCCAGGACGTCGGCGTCGAGCGAGCCCGGCGGTTCGTGGGCGATCCGGACTTCGACTTCGCGGGCTGGAACCTGTTGCAGGACAGCGGTCGTAGCTGGGAAGACGCCGAGGCGGCAGCCATTGCCTCGCACCCTCAGTACCGCGAGGAGATCCTGGCCTACCGCAACCACTTCCAGCACTCGATCAAGGAACCGGTCGAGGGTACTCAGGAGATTTTGCGGGAACTGCACGCCGCCGGCGTCCCGTTGGTGGCGTTGACCAACTGGTCCGCCGGGATGTTCCCGGCAGCTCTGGACCGCTTTGACTTCCTGGACCTGTTCGAGGACATCGTGGTCTCGGGCGAGGAGGGGGTGGCCAAACCGGATCCGGCGATTTTTGCCGTCCTGGCCGACCGGATCCGACACCTGGGCAGCTTGGACGACGCGCTCTTCATCGACGACTCGCTGGCCAACGTCCAGGGCGCGATCGACGCAGGGTTGGATGCGATCGTGTTCACCACCGCGGCCGAATTGCGCGCTGACCTGCACGCCCGTGGGCTACCGATCAAGGAGGCGTGAGATGTCGATCACCGATATCCGGATCTTCGGCGACCCGGTCCTGCGGCAGCCGGCCGCCGAGGTCACCGTCTTCGACAAAGAGCTACGGCAACTGGTCAAGGACCTGACCGACACCATGATGGACGCGCCCGGTGCCGGTCTGGCGGCTCCGCAGATCGGCGTCAGCTTGCGGGTGTTCACCTACTACATCGACGGACAGCTCGGTCATCTCATCAATCCCGACCTGTCCTTGTCGGTCGAGCAGCAGATCGGTGACGAGGGTTGTCTCTCGTTGCCCGGTCTGGTGTTCGAGACGCCGCGTGCGCTGCGAACGGTTGCGCGTGGCTTCGACATGTACGGCGAGCCGATCACCATCGAGGGCACCGACCTGATGGCCCGGTGTCTGCAGCACGAGACCGACCACCTGGACGGGATCATCTTCATCGACCGGCTCGACTATGAGACGAAACGCCTGGCGATGAAGGCGACTCGCAATGCCCAGTGGACCGGGCAGGACGTCCCGGAGGTCCGGATCAGTCCGCACGCGTCGCAGGTGCGCCGATGAGAGTGGTGTTCGCCGGGACGCCGGAGGCCGCCGTACCGTCGTTGCAAGCGATCCTGCGCTCGCGGCACGAGGTGCTCGCGGTGCTGACCCGCCCCGACGCGCCCGCCGGGCGCGGTCGCTCAACCCGGCGGTCGCCGGTGGGCCAGGTCGCCGACGAGGCTGGCATCCCCGTCCTCACCCCGGGACGTCCGAGGGAGGTCGCGGGGCAATTGCGTGAACTCAATCCGGACGCCTGCCCGGTGGTCGCCTACGGCGCGTTGCTGCCGGGGGATCTGCTGGCCATTCCGCAGCACGGCTGGATCAATCTGCACTTCTCACTGCTGCCGGCCTGGCGCGGAGCGGCACCGGTCCAGCACGCGATCGCGCACGGTGATGAGGTCACTGGGGCGACGACCTTCGTGATCGACGAAGGGATGGATACCGGTCCGGTCCTGGGCAGGATGACCGCGGCGATCGGCCGCCGGGAGACCAGTGGCGACCTGCTGGAGCGGTTGGCCGTGACCGGGGCCGATCTGCTGGTCGCGACCCTTGATGCCCTGGAGTCGGGTGCATTGGAGCCGGATCCGCAGCCGTACGACGGGGTTTCCCTGGCTCCGAAGATCACTGTCGATGATGCCCGGATCGACTGGGGCACACCGGCGTTCGCGGTCGATCGACATGTGCGCGCGATGACACCAGCACCGGGTGCGTGGACCACCTTCCGCGGTGAGCGGCTGAAGATCCTGCCCGTATCCGTCGCTGAGGAAGAGTTGGCGCCGGGCGTGCTGAGGGTGGGTAAGCGAACCGTGCTGGTGGGTACCGCGACGCAGGCGGTCGAGTTGGGGCAGGTCCAGGCAGTCGGCAAAAAGGTGATGGACGCGGCGGCGTGGGCCCGCGGCGTACGCGATAGTGACGGTGAGGTGCTCGGTGGCTGAACGGGACGCACGGGGCCGGCAGCGGCCGGCCGCCCGGACCCAGAAGCGGGGCCAGTTCTCCACGAACCGGCCCAGCCAACGTCGGCGGGACGGGGACCCAGCCCGCCGCGCGGCCTGGGACCTGCTGCGGCGGGTGGACGGCGGCGGGTACGCCAACCTGGAGATGCCGCGATTGCTGCGCGCGGCGGGGCTGAGCGGGCGGGACGCTGCCTTCGCGACGGAGTTGGGCTACGGCACGCTGCGGATACAGGGTTTCTATGACCCGGTCATCGAGCTCTGCGCGGGTCGACCGGTCGGCACTATCGATCCGCCGGTGCTCTCGACGTTGCGGCTCGGCGTGCACCAACTGCTCGGTATGCGGGTGCCCGCGCATGCGGCGGCCTCGGAGACCGTCGGCCTGGCCCGGTCGGTGAACGGCGCGGGAGCGGCGGGCTTCGTGAACGCCGTCCTGCGGCGGGTCACGGAACGCACCCGCGACGAATGGGTCGCCGAGGTCACCGCCGGCCGGGATCCGTTGGAGGCATTGGCGATCGAGCACTCCCATCCGGAGTGGGTGGTGCGGGCACTGCGATCCTCGCTGCTGGCCAACGGGGTGTCCGCGGACACGCTGGAAGACCTGTTGATCGCTGACAACACGCCGGCCCCCGTGACGCTGGTCGCGCGGCCGGGGTTGTCGACGGTGCAGGAATTGGAACAGTTCGGCGCGGTCGCGTCGGACACCTCACCGGTCGGTGCGGTGCTGGAGTCGGGTGACCCGGGAGAGATCCCGGCGGTCCGGGACACCCGGGCCGCGGTGCAGGACGCCGGCTCGCAACTGGTCGCTCTCGCGGTCGCCAGAGCCGAAGTGACCACCCGGGCCGATCAGGAGTGGCTGGACCTGTGCGCCGGGCCGGGCGGCAAGAGCGGGCTGCTGGCGGCCCTCGCCCACCAGCAGGGCGCCGTACTCTTCGCCAACGAGGTCAGTGAGCACCGCACCGAACTCGTCCGCAAAACCCTTGTCGCAGCGATTGATTCGGGTGCCGAGGTGATGATCGGCACCGGAGACGGGCGCGATATCGGGGCCGAGGAACCCGACACCTACGACCGGGTGCTCGTGGATGCGCCGTGCACCGGACTGGGTGCGCTACGCCGCCGACCCGAAGCGCGCTGGCGGCGGACACCTGGGGATGTCGCACCGCTGACGGTTCTGCAGGGCGAACTGCTGACCTCGGCGCTGGATGCGGTCCGGCCCGGCGGCATCGTCGCGTACGTGACGTGCAGCCCACACCTGGCCGAAACCCACCAGGTGGTCTCGGAGGTGCTGGCCGGCCGGGACGACATCCGCCAGGAGGACGCGCGGCCGCTGTTCGAGCCGCTGGCCGAGCTGGGTCCCGGGCCCTCGGTCCAACTGTGGCCGCACATCCACGGCACCGATGCGATGTTCTTCGCTCTGCTGCGAAAGGTTGCTCCCTGATGTTGATCTCACCCTCGATCCTGTCCGCCGACTTCGCCAACCTGCAGGCCGAGCTGGATCGGGTCGCGAATGCCGACTGGGCGCACGTGGACGTGATGGACAACCACTTCGTACCCAACCTGACCCTGGGCGCACCGGTCGTCGAGGCCCTGGCCAAGGTGTCGCCGATCCCGATCGACGCGCACCTGATGATCGATGACCCGGACCGCTGGGCACCGCAGTACGCCGAGGTGGGGGCGCGCAGCGTGACCTTCCACATCGAAGCAGCCGCCGACCCTGTGAAACTCGCGCGAACGTTGCGCGCGGAGGGTGCCCGGGCGTCCATGGCGCTGAAGCCGGGAACTGCGTTCGCGCCGTACGAGGATCTGCTCCCCGAACTGGACATGGTGCTGGTCATGACGGTCGAACCCGGGTTCGGCGGCCAGTCCTTCATGGCCGATCAGATGCCGAAGGTGCGTCAGGTGCGCGAGGCGGTCCGCCGGTCCGGCGGCGAGATCTGGGTGCAGGTCGACGGCGGGGTCTCCGCTGCCACGATCGAACAGTGCGCCGAGGCCGGCGCGGACGTCTTCGTCGCCGGTTCGGCGGTCTACGGGGCAGCCTCTGCTGCCGACGCCGTCGCGGAGCTGCGCGCGCTGGTCGCAAAGCACTCGCATACCTGATCCCGGCACGCGGTGTAGAGTTTGGCCAAACGTGCTCCGGGGTCGGTGCAATTCCGAGCCGGCGGTGATAGTCCGCGACCCGCCTCACTCCTTCGGGAGGAAGCGGTTGACCTGGTGAAATTCCAGGACCGACGGTGAAAGTCCGGATGGGAGGCAGCACGCCAGCGTCGACGCACCCTTGTGCGCTCGGCGGTCTCTGGTCACCCCGGTGCGCCGTTTGACGACAGTCAGACGGACGACGGGAAGGTGGACCAGGTGACCTCAACGCACCTGCAGCGCGCGGTTGATCTTGCGCGCCGTGGTCCGCTTGCTGACCCCAACCCCCAGGTCGGCTGTGTCCTGGTCAAGGGCGAGCGGGTTATCGGCGAAGGCTGGCACGCGGGTGCCGGGACCGCGCACGCTGAGGTTGTCGCGTTGCGCGCCGCCGGTGACGCGCGGGGCGCGACTGCCTACGTCAGCCTCGAACCGTGTAATCACACCGGCCGCACCGGACCGTGCGCGCGGGCCCTGATCGACGCCGGGGTGGCGAAGGTCGTGTACGCCCAGGCCGATCCGAATCCGAGTGCGGCAGGGGGCGCGGCGACCCTGCGCGCGGCGGGCATCGAGGTCGAGCACGCCGCGATCGAGACCGGTCTGGGCCGCTACTGGACGTACGCCGTGACTCACCAGCGTCCGTTCGTCACCTGGAAATTCGCGGCAACTCTCGACGGTCGCAGCGCGGCCGCCGACGGCAGTAGTCAATGGATCACTGGACCGGCCGCGCGCGAGGACGTCCAGGCCAGGCGCGCGACGGCGGGGGCGATTATCGCTGGCACCGGCACTGTGCTCGCCGACGATCCGCGCCTCACGGTGCGCGGTCATGACGGCGAACCGCTGCGGGTGATCGTCGGGCACCGCGACATCCCGACGACTGCGCGGGTGAAGGTCGATGACAACTATCTGCAGATCGCCACCCACGACCCAGCCGAAGTCCTCGATGCGTTGCAGGACAGGCAGATCCGGCATGCCTGGCTGGAGGGCGGCCCGCGCCTCGCTGCGGCCTTTCTGCGGGCCGGACTGGTCGATGAGATCGTCGCCTACCTCGCTCCGGCCCTGCTCGGCGCCGGCGCGAATGCGGTCGGTGACCTCGGCATCGACAGCATTGCCGACATCCAGCGGTACGAACTGCGGGATCTGGCTCGCGTCGGTGACGACGTACGAATCGTTCTGTCCGGGAAGGGAATCTGATGTTCACCGGGATTGTGGAAGAACTCGGCTCGATCGTGGCGGTCGACAGCGATGGTGACTCCGCCAAGATCACCGTGCGTGGGCCGAAGGTGCTGGACGACGTCACCCACGGCGCCTCCATCGCGGTCAACGGCGTCTGTCTGACCGTCACCGACTGGACGAAAGACACCTTCACGGTCGACGTGATGGCCGAGACGCTGCGCCGCACCAGCTTGGGGCAGGCCGGTTCACCCGTGAATCTGGAGCGGGCGATGCGGGCCGACGGGCGCTTCGGCGGGCACATCGTGCAAGGGCACGTGGACGGTACGACGACCATCACCTCACGAGACGAACAGCCGCGGTGGACGGTGGTCCGATTCGGGCTGCCAACCCAGCTGGCGCCGTACGTCGTGGAGAAGGGGTCGATCACGATCGACGGGGTCTCGCTCACGGTCAGTGCCGTCGGCGAAGGCTACTTCGAGGTGTCGCTGATCCCGACGACCCTGGAGTTAACGACATTGGGACGTAAGGGAATCGGTGACCTGGTGAATCTCGAGGTGGACGTCTTGGCGAAGTACGTGGAGAGGTTGATGAAGTGAGCGACAGCAATATCTTCGTGACGTTGGTCAACGCCCACCTGACGATCGGCGGTCAGGCGATCACCTGGCGCGAGATCGTCGGCAACGCCTTTGGCCTGGCATCCGCGATCGGTGGGATGCGGCGCAAGGTGTGGGCATGGCCGGTCGGGATCATCGGCAACGCGCTGCTCTTCACGGTGTTCTTCGCGGTGGGCTTCACCGGTCACGGTCAGGAGAAGCTTTACGGGCAGGCCGGTCGACAGGTCTTCTTCATCCTGACCTCGATCTACGGCTGGTGGCTGTGGCAACGCACCAAGAATCGATCAACAGACCCGGATGCCCCTGCGGTGCAACCGCGGTGGGCGACCGCGCGTGAGCGACTCGGATATGTCCTGGTCTGGGCGGCGGGTGTCCTGGTGTGCCAGTGGATCTTCCGCACGATCGGTGTGGACTACTGGCATCCGCCGGAGTTCTACTGGTGGGCCGACGCGTGGATCTTCGTCGGCTCGATGCTGGCGACCTACGCGATGGCCCGTGGCTGGACGGACTTCTGGCTGATGTGGCTGGCCGTCGACATCGTCGGGGTGCCCGAGCTCATCTACTTCAAGTTCTACCCCTCCGCGGTGCTCTACCTGGTCTACGCCGGGTTCGTCGTCTGGGGCTTCTTCGTGTGGTGGCGTGCGTCCCGCGAGGAGCAGCCCGTTCTCCAACCCGCAGGGCAGGTGTGACATGACAACCCGGGAACTCGCAAGCGTCGAGGACGCGCTGCGCGAAATCGCCGCCGGGCGACCGGTTTTCGTCGTCGACGACGAGGACCGGGAGAACGAGGCCGACCTGGTGATGGCCGCCTGCGCCGCCGACGAGCGGTGGATCGGGTTCGCCGTGCGCTACGGATCGGGGGTGCTGTGTGCGCCCGTGACCGGTGAGATCGCCGACCGCCTGGCCCTGCCACCGATGGTGAGCGACAACCAGGACCCCAAGGGCACGGCGTACACCGTCTCGGTGGACGCCCGCAAGGGGGTCAGCACCGGCATCAGCGCGGCCGACCGGGCGCGGACGCTGCGGTTGCTCGCTGACCCGGCCACGTCCGCGGAGGATCTGACCCGTCCTGGTCACGTGTTCCCGTTGCGGGCGCGCGACGGGGGAGTGCTGGAGCGGCCGGGGCACACCGAGGCGGCCGTCGATCTCGCACGGTTGGCCGGTCTCGAACCAGTCGGCGCCATCGTCGAACTCGTCCACGACGACGGCTCGATGATGCGCCTGGGCGCTGCGCAGGACCTCGCCGAGCGCGAAGGGTTGCTGGTCATCTCGATCGCCGACCTGATTGCGTGGCGGCAGCGGCACGACCGGGTCCGGCGCGTGGCCAGCACCCGGTTGCCCACGGCGTACGGCGAGTTCACGGCCCACGGGTACCTCGACCTGGTCACGGGCGCCGAGCACGTCGCTCTCGTCATGGCGGGTGGCGACACGGTCCGCGTGCACTCCGAATGCCTGACCGGTGACGTCTTCGGCTCGCAACGCTGCGACTGCGGTCCGCAACTGGAGGCATCGCTCACGGCGGTCGCCCGCGACGGCGGCGCCGTCGTCTACCTCGGCGGCCACGAGGGCCGCGGTGTGGGGCTGCTGAACAAGTTGCGGGCGTACAGCCTGCAGGACACCGGCCTGGACACCGTCGACGCCCAGACCGCGCTCGGGCTGCCGGTCGATGCGCGCGAATTCTCCGCTGCCGCAGCGATCTTGCGTGACCGCGGTCTGACCAGTGTGCAGTTGCTGACCAACAACCCGGCCAAGGAGCAGGCGTTGCGCGGGGCAGGCATCGAGGTGACGGCGCGACTGCCGCTGCACGTCGGCGCCAGCGTGCACAACCTCGACTACCTGGCCACCAAACTCGAGCGGATGGGCCACCTGGCGCCCGAGCCGACCATCCTGAAAGGCGCATCATGAGTGGACACGGACCCGTCCTGGACGTCGACGCCAGCGGCCTGCGCGTCGCGATCGTCGCGGCCAGCTGGCACGACGAGGTGATGGACGGCCTGATCGCCGGGGCGCAGCGCGCCCTGGGCGGCGGCGCCGAGGTGATCCGGGTGCCAGGCACCTTCGAACTGTCGGTCGCGTGCGCGCGGCTGGCCCCGGCGTACGACGCGCTCGTCGCTCTAGGGGTTGTGATCCGGGGCGGGACGCCACACTTCGAGTACGTCTGTGAGGCCGCCACGGTGGGCATCACGCAGGTCAGCGTGCAGACCGGCGTGCCCATCGGGTTCGGCGTCCTGACCTGCGACACCGAGCAGCAGGCCCTGGATCGGGCCGGTCTGCCGGGGTCGATCGAGGACAAGGGATTCGAAGCGGCTGGGGCCGCGGTCGCGACGGCCAGTACCCTTGCCTCCTGTGAAGACGTTCGATCAGTTGTGGGTGGAGCTGGCCGCTAAGGCTCAGCAGCGACCGGAGGGTTCGCGCACGGTCGCTGAGCTCGACGCCGGCGTCCATGCCATCGGCAAGAAGATCGTCGAGGAGGCGGCCGAGGTCTGGATGGCCGCCGAGCACGAGGGCCGCGAGCGCACCGCGGAGGAGATCAGCCAGCTGATCTACCACCTGCAGGTGCTGATGCTGGCCAGCGGCATCGAGCCGTCCGACGTCTACACCCACCTCTGAGAGATCGACATGCTTCGTATTGCCATGCCCAACAAGGGCGCCCTGTCCGAACTCGCCGCGCAGATGATGCGTGAGGCCGGCTACCGCGGCCGTCGGGACAGCAAGGAACTGGTCATCTCCGACCCGGACCAGAACGTCGAACTGTTCTACCTGCGCCCGCGCGACATCGCGGTCTACGTGGGCTCGGGCACGCTGGACGTCGGGATCACCGGGCGCGATCTGATGCTCGATTCGGGCTCGCCGGCCACGGAGGTCCTGCAGCTCGGGTTCGGCTCCAGCACCTTCCGCTACGCCGCTCCGGTCGGCGCCGACCAGGAGTTGGCCGGCAAGCGGATCGCGACCAGCTTCCCGGGGCTGGTGCGCAACCACCTGGCCAGCCTGGGTCTCGAAGCCTCCGTCGTCCGGCTGGACGGTGCGGTGGAGTCCGCGGTGACCCTCGGCGTGGCGGACATCATCGCCGACGTCGTGGAGACAGGGACCACCTTGCGTAACGCCGGACTCGAGGTCTTCGGCGACCCGATCCTGGCCAGCGAGGCGGTGTTGATCCGCCCGGCCAACAGCCCGCGCAACCCGGCCGTCGATGTTCTCGTACGGCGACTGCAGGGGGTGCTGACCGCGCGCAACTACGTGATGATGGACTACGACATCGCCGTGCAGTTGGTCGAGAAGGCCTGCGAACTGACCCCCGGCCTGGAGAGCCCGACCGTCTCCCCGTTGCACGACAAGGGGTACGTCGCGGTGCGGGCCATGGTGCCCAAGGCGCAGACCAACACGGTGATGGACGAGCTCTACGAACTCGGCGCGCGCGCCATCCTGGTCACGGAGATCGCTGCGTGCCGGATCTGAGCGATCCCTACGCACCGTTCCTGCCGCGGCGGGCGCGGATCGTCTCCAGCATCGCCGCCCTGGGCGTCGTGCTGGTCTTCACCATCGTGGCGATCCACGTTCCGCAGGGTGGTTCAGCGGGCTGGACCGGCTTCGACAGCATCATGCTGATCGCCGTCGCCGTGGCGATCGCGGCGTTCCTGCTGCGCTACGCCATGGTCGGCGCCTGGCCGGACGAGGACGGTCTGCGAGTGCGCAATCTGCTGATCACCCGCCGGTTGGAGTGGGCCCAGATCGTGGCGGTGCAGTACGGCGGTGGGCAGCCCTGGGCGGTGCTCGACCTGGCCGACACCGAGCAGTTGGCAGTGATGGCCATCCAGCGGTCCGACGGCCCGGTCGCGATGCGTGAGGCTCAGCGCTTGGCGGCGCTCATTGCTGCACGTGGCGACGCTGGTAGGCGTGATAGCCAGCCGTGACCAGGACCGCGCCGACCAGTGAGCCGATGATGCCGCTGGGCCGGAACGCGAGTCCGTCGCCACTGAGCAGGCTGATCAGCAGTCCGCCGACGAAGGAACCAACCAGACCGGCCGCCAGTGCCAAGGTCCAGTTCACCGGGCGGCTGCCGAGAAGCAATTGGGCGCCGGCACCGATGATCATGCCGAACAAGATGATCCCCACGATGAGCATGCGCACACCCTATGCGGGAACTGCGGTCGCCGAGGACCAGTCCAACAACTGACGAAACCGCCATGAGTCGCTGCCCGCAGCCGTCGCGGCACCGCGACTCGTGACGACACCGCCACGAGTTCATCGGCGTTGTCATCGAACGTGACCATCCATCAGTTGCCGATGGGGCCCAGCCGGCCGTCGATGCTGACTACCTATCGACAACCCGCATCAACGCCGCAGCCAGAAAGTCGGCGACGGAGTCGTCCACTGCGCCGGGCCAGAACATCTGGTCGAAACACCGGCGCACAGCGTCCGCAGCATCGCTGGCGCTCGGAAGCTGGTCAGCCAGAATCGCTGCCTCCGCGTGGTACTCATCGCGAGGAGCACCGGACAGGCCCATCGGGTCTGCGTCGTAGAGCAGTGCTGACACTTTCGCCACCAACGCCGGTGACGGCCCGGTGTCGATCACGAGGTCCACCCACGGCGGAGGATCGGCCGGGATGAGGGCATCCTCCTGAGCGGCCCATTCCTGCCAGTGCGGCGCGAAGGCGTCCCCGTCCCTGGCCAGCGCTCGTGCCTTGCGTACCGCCACGGGCGCGGTGAGCCAGATTCGTTCGTCGTAGAACCCGCTGGCCGGGGGAGCACTGCTGCCGACCCCCTCGACCACGATCAGGTCAGCCGGTGCCACGCTCAGCTGCTCGGCGAATTCGTTTGTGTGCCAATCAAATCGACGGTACGCCGCGGGCTCGCCTCGGCGTAACGGTGCGAGGACCTGGGTCGCCAGGTCGGTGGGTGCACCCGCCAGACCCGACCACCCGGCGTACAGGTCATCCATGTGGATGACGGTCGCCCGGGGAAAGTGCTGCGTGGCGTAGGCGGTCTTGCCCGAACCGCTGCGTCCGTCGATCGCGATAAGCCGCACGCCATTACGCTAACGGTCGGCGAACCTGCTTTCTGCCAACGGTGCAGCGCACCGGCTCCGCCGGGCCTCGACCGTCGCATGATGCGACAGCACCGGGTCGTTGCCCTCTCGCTGTAATTGCCAGTACTCCAACGCCCACCAGGTCTCGAAGATCGTTTCGGTGCTGCGCAGGTTTGACTCGGTGAGCAGCTCGAACTTCTCGAGTCGGTTGCGCAGCGTGTTCTGATGGATGACCAACGCCGAGGCACAGCTGCAGACGTTCCGGTCGTGGCGTAGGTACATTCGGATGGATTCCAGGAGAGCAGGCCCATCGGTGCTTCCGGCGAGGACGGGACGAACGTACTTGTCCAGGAGTGCGTCTCCCAGCTCGCTTTCCTGGGCTACCGCGATGCGGATGCTGAGATCGGACTGGTCCACCACGCCGGTACGGGCGAAGCGGACTGCGATGCTCAGCAGCCGGGTCGCGTCCTGGAATGCCGTGTGTAGGCCGGTGAGACTGGCTGCGCCGCTGACCGCCACGACGGCGCCCATGAGGTCGGTCCGGCGGTCGGGCGGCGCGGTGAGGACGCCTGCGATGTCGCCGTCCAGCGGACCCAGCAACGGCCGGACCGTCGGGTGGTGGGTGGTCTGTTCGAGGAGGCGCAGGACCCGCGGTGCGGTGGCTGTGTCGGTCCGGCAGCGGATAACCCAGTAGTCCTGGTCGGGCATCAACCCGAAGCTGCAGCCGACCTGCGCCAGGTCCACGCCCGTCAGTCCGCCCTCCAGAACGCGGTGCAGGAAGGTCAGGCGCTCCTGCTCCTCCCGACGGGTGAGCTCGGCATCCATCTGACGGCGGGCGGCCACGAGCTCGTTGCTCAGCGCATCCGTCGTCTCCCAGAGCCCACGGGTCCCACGCAGGACGGTGTCGAACGGCAGTTCCTGGCGCTGAGCGACGTCCAGGAACGCGTCACGCAGGACCGCCATCACCAGTCGGTAGGCCGCGATGACGTCTTCAGCCGGCAGGCCCTGCAGAGCGCGATCGCGGCCCGAGCGGTGTTCGTCTTCCTCGATGGACGGCGGCAGATGGTCGATGCCTCTCAGCGTCTGAGCAACCCGCACGACGTTGCGGGCGCACGACCGCCGCAATGCTGAGGTGGGCACGCGGCGGTACGAAGCGATCGCTGTCAGGGCGTCGAGTTGACGCTGGACGAGTTGGTCGGAGGCAGACTCCAGGGCCTCAGAGACGGCCGCCAAAATGTCTCGGTCCGACTCTTCGATCGCTGTCTTCATTCCGGCGCCTCCGATCCACGGGCGGCGACGCTCGCGTGACACGGACGACGGTCACCGGGCTACGCTGCCCCGCTGCGCCACATCATGTCATCCGAAGCAGCATCGTCGTGGATCAATCCTGAAGTCATCGGCGGCGCTCCAGCACCGTCAGCGCGACGACCGCCTCCTGCTCGTCAAGAACGCCCCCGGCGTTGTGCGCCAACGCGAACCGGGCATCCGGCACCTGGCGCTCGCCGCAGCGATTGCGGAGTTGATCGACCAGTTCCACGATCTGTGCGCAGCCGGTTGCGCCGATCGGATGTCCCCTGGACAACAAGCCGCCACCGGTGTTCACCGGTAGCCGCCCGTCCGGCCCGGTCTGGTTCTCCCGGATAAGGCGCAGCGCCTCGCCGGGGGCGACGAGGCCCAGGTCTTCGACGGCGACCAGCAGTGCCGACGCGGCCGCGTCGTGGACTTCCGCAACGCCGATGTCCTGTGGCGCAACAGCGGCGTCCTCGAAAGCGCGTCGAGCGGCGACTTCGGTTGTGTTCGCAGCGGCCTGGGGGTCATGGGAGACCAGGACCGTCGCGCGCACACTCACCTGCTGCCCGCCCACCCGCTGGGCGGCGCGGTCGCTCATCACCACGAGCGCTGCGGCGCCGTTGCCCACCGGAGAGCACATGGCCAGTCGCAGTGGAGGCGCGACGAGGCGCCCCGCCATCACTTCCTCGACGGTGGTGGGCTGGCGGAACTGCGCCTTGGGATTCAGGGCACCACTGGCTCTGCTGCGGACCACGACGCGGGCGAGATCGGTGGGGTCGCCACCCCACCGCTGGAGATACGCGGCGCCCTTCGCCGCGTAGTGGGCCATGAACGGCGATGCCTCGGGCCCGGTGTGGCCGTCGGGAAGCAAGCCCAGCGCATGCGTCTGGACCAGTTGCCTCATCGCCGGTCGGCGGATCGTGTCAGTGGCGCTCGCCAGCGTGGCGAAGATGCGTGCGCGCGGCTCGACGGCCAGCTGCTCGGCGCCGACCGCCATGGCGACGTCGCATGCCCCACCGCGGACCGCTGCGACGGCCAGATGTAGGGCTGTGGACGAGGAGGCGCAGGCGTTCTCGACGTTGATGATCGCTGACCCCAAGAGGCCGGTGTCATGCAACAGCACCTGACCGCGGATCATCTCCTGCCCCTGCAGCAGCCCGGCTGCCGCGTTGCCCACGAACACCCGCTGCACGTCGCCCGGCTGGATGGCGGCGTCTCGTACCGCGAGTGACGTAGCTTCCTGCACCAGCTGCACCAACGGCGGCGTGTCACGGCCGAAGGACGTGATGCCGGTGCCGACGATCCACGCATCGGTCATATGGTGCGATCCAATCCGGACCAATACTTCTCACGCACCGCGCGTTTGGCGATCTTGCCGTACGACGTCCTGGGCAGGGAGTCGACGAAGTCAATGGCCTTGGGTTTCTTGAACCCGGCCAGGTGATCGCCGACGAACTCGATGAGGTCACGCTCGCCCACCCGTCCGGTCGCCGACACCACCACCGCGCGGACGGCCTCACCCCACTTGTCATCGGGAACCCCGATGACACAGGCTTCGACCACATCGGGATGCCTGAGAAGTACGTCCTCAACCTCGATCGGGTAGACGTTCAGGCCGCCGGAGATGATCAAGTCCTTGGCCCGGTCCAGGAGGTGGAGATATCCGTGTTCGTCCAGACGTCCGATGTCACCGGTGTGCAGCCACCCGTCGACGATGGTTTCCGCGGTCGCGTCGGGTCGACGCCAGTACCCGGTCATGAGGGTGTCGCCGCGAAGGCAGATCTCACCAGCTTGCCCGGCGGGTAGTTCCGTGCCGTGTTCATCGACGACGCGCAGTTCGATCCCGTGCCGTGCCCTGCCCACCGATACTTCGCGTCCATCGGCAACGAGCGTCGTGTGTTCATCGGCTGGTAGCACGGTGCCTGACATGGGCGACTCCGTCTGACCGAAGATCTGCACGAGCACCGGCCCGAAAGTCTGCAGGGCGCGCACCTGATCCCGCCGGTACATCGGTGCACCTCCGTACATGATCCAGCGCAAGCTGGAAAGGTCCCGCAGGTCAAGGCCGGGCACCTCGAGAAGGAGCTTGATCTGGGTCGGGACCAGGAAGACGGCCGCCACTCGGTGTCGTTCCACCTGGTCGAGGAACAGCACCGGATCGAATCCGGCGGGCCGGTGGAACACCTGCGTGCACGCCTTCATCGTGAACACCAGCGCGTTATAGCCCGATCCGTGACTCAGCGGCGCGGCATGCATGCCGACGTCGCCCTGCTCCAAGCGTTCCACATCCGCCAGAGCGGAGATCGCTTGGAACTGCAGCGCCCGGTGACTGAGCATTGCTCCTTTCGGCTGACCCGTCGTCCCCGACGTGTAGCCGAGCCAGGCCAGGTCGTCCGGTGACCGATCGACCGACCGCAGTTCGAGCGCTGAGCGGTGAGACCGCACGAGCTCCGGTACTGAGGTGTCCTCGGCTCGCGGCACGGCCTGGTCCAGGCGGTCGGGATCAAGCCAGATGACCCGCCGGAGCTCGGCACATCCATCCCTGGCATCCCCTACGGCGCGGGCACTCCCGGCATCGGTCACGAGCGCGGCGGCTGCGCTGTCGCGCAGGTGCCATGCGAGTTCGGCGCTGGTGAACGCCGCATTGAGGGGGACGATCACCGCACCGATCTTCCACACCGCGAACATCGCCTCGAGGTATTCGGGGCAGTTGCGTGCGTAGAGGGCCACCCGGTCGCCGCAGCCGACTCCGCGAGCGATCAGACCCCGGCCCAGGGCATCGACGCGGCGCAGGCTCTCGGCGTAGCTGCGGACTGATTCGTCAGTGACGAAGGCAGGGTGGTCGCCGTGCGTGGTGGCCGCTCGCGTGATGAGGTCACCGATGTTCACGGTTCGCGGTCACGCCTCGTTGACCTTGGGCATGATCTCCTCGACGAGCCGCTTCATGTCGTCCAGGGTCTTGGAAACCGGGACTTCGTTGAAGGGTGGCCACAGGATCGGCATATCCAGACCGGCGTCGCGCAGTCGCTTGAGGGTGTCGGTGATCTGCTCGGCGGTACCCACCAGGATGTTGGTCGCCTTGCCTTGAGGCGACTGGTCTGTCTTCTCGTCGGTGATGGCGAACCAAATCATGCTGCAGACCTGCAGGTCATCCAGCGAGCGTCCGACCTTTTCCAGTTCGCGTCGGATCGGTTCTCGCCACAGCTGCAGTTCTTCTGGAGTGTCCTGAATGCCGATCCACCCGGACAGGTTGTATTTGGCGACGCGCTTGGCCGATATCTCCGGATTCTTCAGACCACTGAAGTAGATCGGCGGGTGCGGCTGCTGGACGGGGCGAACCCCGAAACCGCTCGGGCCGAAATCGGCGAACTCCCCGTGGTATTCGAACAGGTCGTTGGTCCAGGCCCCGAGCATGATGTCCAGCGTCTCGCGCACCTGCTTGTGCCGTTTGTCGAAGATGTCCGCGACACCGACGGCCTGGAACTCTTCGATCATCCAGCCCGAGCCGACACCGACGTTGAGGCGTCCATGGGACAGCTGGTCGATGGTGGCGTGCTCCGCGGCCAAGATGCTGGCCGATCGGTAGGGCGTGTTGATGATGCTCATCCCGATGCGGATGGTGGAGGTTTTGGCCGCAAGCCAGGGCATCAGCGGCCAGCCCTGGAAGAAGCCACCCCGCGACTGGACGGGGATCTGGTTGGGCAGCCCGTCCATCATTCCGAAGGGGTAGGTCAGTTCACCGCTGTCGTTGGATTCGGGCACGATGACACGATCGACGGCCCACACCGAATCGAAGTCCAGGGATTCGGCCAGAAGGGCCAGGTCTTCCAGTTCCTGGACCGTGACAGCGTCACGCAAATTCGGCAGCAGGAGTGAGAGCTTCATCCGTCGATCCCTTTCTTTTCGCGGTCCACTGCTGGCCGCGTCGGTGAATGGATCGTCCATCGCTGCGGACCGGGTCGGCAATGGAGAGAGCACCAGGCTTCGGACCCCGCAGCAGGAGCCTTCTCCAGCGGGCCGGGCACCGCCGCCGGCCAGCTCGTGACCGCAGCGCGACGGCAGCCGCTCGGTCGAGGCACGCGGCATTACGCTAACGGTCGTGAGTGTCGCGGTCCGTGTCATCCCGTGCCTGGACGTCGATGCCGGCCGCGTGGTCAAAGGGGTCAACTTCGAGAACCTGCGCGACGCGGGGGACCCGGTCGAGTTGGCCCACCGCTACGACGACCAGGGCGCCGACGAGCTCACCTTCCTGGATGTCACGGCCAGCTTCGATCAGCGCGACACCACCTACGAGGTGGTCAGCCGCACCGCCGAAGAGGTGTTCATCCCCCTGACGGTGGGCGGCGGCGTACGCACGGTCGAGGACGTCGACCGGCTGCTGCGTGCGGGCGCCGACAAGGTCGGCATCAACACCGGTGCGTTGGCCCGTCCGGAGGTGATCGCGGAGATCGCCGACCGGTTCGGTGCGCAGGTGCTGGTGCTGTCGGCCGACGTACGCCGATCGCAACTGGGGCACTTCGAGGTCACCACCCATGGTGGCCGCAAACCGGCGGGCGTCGAGGCGATCGAATGGTGCGTCCGGGCGCAACAACTCGGGGCGGGGGAGATCCTGCTGAACTCGATGGACGCCGACGGCACCAAGGACGGCTTCGACCTGGAACTGATCCGGGCGGTCCGTGCCGAGGTGTCTGTGCCGATCGTGGCCAGCGGGGGAGCCGGCAAACCCGAACACTTCGTCGAGGCGATCGCTGCCGGCGCGGACGCAGTGCTGGCGGCGAGCGTCTTCCACTTCGGTGAGTTCACGATCGGTGACGTGAAAGCCGCACTGGCACAAGCGGGTTACGAGGTCCGATAGCGGGGCTCACGTCCGGGCGAGTAGACGTCGAGGCCACAGGCCCCGGCGGCATCACCGAGTCGACGATCGTAGGTGAGCACGCCTGAAGCATCGAGCCGGATTGCCGCCTCAAGGTGCAGGGCGTCGAGGGTGCGCAGGCAGGGCATCGGCAGGAATCCCGTGCGACGTGCGGTGTTCACATCCCGAGTTTGAGGCCCTCGAACGTCGCGACGTCAGCGTCGGCGCCGTCAACGGTGACCGCGTCCGTCCGCGGCCGACCGAACAGCACCAGCACGATGTCCGCGAGCGGACCGGTCAGCACCACCGAACCGTGACCGTCCTTGGGAGAGTGCAGGTTACGCCGACCAAGGCGGTCCGGCGCCGCCACCACACCCACCGGCACACTGCGCAGACTCAGCGCTGCCATCCCGGCCAGACCCGCCCACACGGCATCGGCGAGGTCCGGTGACAACTCGCGCGGGGTCCAGGTCGACGGATCGCCGCGCAGCAGATCCTCGTGGTGCACGAAGAACTCCAGCAGGTTCACCTTCTCGTCGACTGCCGGGATCGCGGTCGGACTCCACTTGGGCGGTCCGGAGCGCACCTTCTGCACCAAGCCGGGCCAATCACCGGACTTCAGCTTGTCCATCAGCTTCTGCGTATGCCCGGCTGCTGCGGGCAGCACGATGCCGATGGCGCCGTCCGGGCGGCGCTCGCGGACCACCAGGTGGGCGGCCAGATCGGCGGCGGTCCAGCCGTCGCACAAGGTGGGCGCGTCCGGGCCCAACCGCAGGAAGTCATCACACAGGGCGGCACGCTCGACTCGGGCGTAATCAGTCATGCGTCCATAATGACCCGGTGAGTAGTGCCACCCTCCCTTCCGACATCGCCGACCGTCTCAAACGGGACGAGAACGGCTTGGTCGCGGCGATCATCCAACAACACGACACCGGTGAGGTGCTGATGCTGGGCTGGATGGATGACGAGGCGCTGACCCGCACCCTCACCTCCGGTCGGGTCACCTTCTGGTCGCGCAGCCGCGGCGAGTACTGGCGCAAAGGGGACACCTCGGGCCACGAACAGCATGTGAAGTCCGTCGCCATCGACTGCGATGGCGACGCCCTGCTGGTGCGCGTGGACCAGATCGGCGCGGCCTGCCACACCGGCCACCGGACCTGCTTCTACACGGACATCAGCGCATGATCGGCTTCGGTGAGACCTGGCCGGCGCTGAACGCCTTCACCGTCCTGGCCCGGGATCGTCGTGTCATCCCCGTCGTACGCCGAGTGCTCGCCGACGGGGAAACCCCACTGGGCGTCTACCGCAAGTTGGCGGCCGACCGCCCGGGGACCTTCCTGCTGGAGTCGGCCGAGCACGGCGGGGTGTGGTCGCGCTACTCCATCGTCGGCGTCTCCAGCGCAGCGACGCTCACGGAAGTCGACGGTCAGGCGACGTGGCTCGGAACGCCGCCGGTCGGCGTACCCGAAGGCGGTTCCCCAGTGGACGCGCTACGCGACACGATCGCCCTGCTGGCCACCGATCCGCTGCCCGGGCTGCCGCCGCTCACCGGCGGGATGGTCGGCGCGGTCACCTACGACGCGGTCCGGCACTGGGAGAAATTGCCGGACACCGGCACCGACCCCCTCGGCCTGCCGGAGATCAGCATGCTGCTGGCCACCGATCTGGCGGTGTTCGACCACGCGGACGGCTCGCTGATGTTGATCGCCAACGCGATCAACTGGGACGCCAGCGACGAACGCGTCGAGCAGGCCTGGACCGACGCCGTCGAGCGGCTGGACGCGATGGCGCACGACCTGCGCAGCGCCGCTCCCAGCACGGTCGCGATCCCCAAGGCGATCGAGCAGCACCCTGCCTCCAGCCACGGCCAGGACGAATTCCACGACATGGTCGAGGAAGCCAAGGAAGCGATCCGGGCCGGCGAAGCCTTCCAGATCGTTGTCTCGCAACGGTTCTCGGTGCCCTGTGCCGCCGATGCGCTGGACGTCTACCGGATGCTGCGAGTGTCCAACCCCAGCCCGTACATGTACCTGTTGCGCGTGCCGTTGCCCGATGGCGGCAGCTACGACGTGGTCGGCTCCAGCCCGGAGGCGCTGGTCAAGGTCACCGGGCAGCGGGTCATCACCCACCCGATCGCCGGGTCGCGGCCGCGGGGCAAGAGCCCCGAGGAGGACCAGGACCTGGCCGATGACCTGCTGGGCGACCCCAAGGAGCGCGCCGAGCATCTGATGCTGGTCGACCTCTCGCGCAACGACCTGCAACGGGTCTGCGATGCCGGCACCGTCGAGACCGTCGAGTTCATGACGATCCGGCATTACAGCCACATCATGCATCTGGAGTCCACGGTGGTCGGCCAGCTCTCGGCCGGCCGATCGGCGTACGACGTGTTGCAGGCCACCTTCCCCGCCGGCACCCTCTCCGGTGCCCCCAAACCCCGCGCCATGGCGCTGATCGACCAGTACGAGGGGTTGCGGCGAGGGGTGTACGGCGGCGTCGTCGGGTATCTGGACTTCGCCGGTGACATGGACATGGCCATCGCCATCCGGACAGCGGTGATCAAGGACGGTGTCGCCCACGTGCAGGCCGGTGCCGGCATCGTGGCCGACTCGGTGCCGGAGAGCGAATACCAGGAGACGATCAACAAGGCGGCGGCGGCATTGCGCGCGGTGGCGACCGCCGGGGGGCTGACGCCGCTGTGAAACGTCTGGTCTTCGTGGTCATCGCGGTTGCGGTCGCCGTCCTGATGTTCGCCGCGACCCGCACCTGGGTCACCGGCACGGTCAGCGACGCGGTGTTGTCGGACGTCAGGGTGTCCGTCGCCGGCTCCAGCGCGGCACCGGGTGTGTTCGCGGCCGCGTTGGTCGGCGCCGCCGCCGGCATCGTGGCGCTCACGGCCGGGCGCATCGCGCGGTGGATCGCTGCTGCGTTCGTCCTGCTGTCCGGGGTGCTGGCCCTGATCAGTGTGGTCCTGGTCATCGCGAACCCGGCCGGGCCGGTCAGTGACCAGGCCGCCGCGACGACGGGCCGCACCGGCTCGGTGGCCGCCCACGGGACCTTGACGCCGTGGGTCTGGCTGGCGCTGGCGGCGGCGGTCCTGCTGGTCCTGGCGGGCATCCTGACGTTGGTCGCCGTCCGGCGCTGGGGCGGACTGTCCGGGCGGTACGACGCCCCGGCCGCCCGCGCCGAGACTCCGGTGAGCGACTGGGACAAGTTGTCGGCCGGTCTGGACCCGACCGCTGAGCACGATGGTCCCTCCGCCTGACAGAATGGGCACCATGGCTGAAGACACGCGCTCCCATTCAGTTCACGACGCTGAGGTCCACGAGGACCACGGGCACAGCGTCGCCGCATGGACCTGCGTCGGCATCCTGATGGTCGCCTCGTTGCTGATCGCCTTCGGCGTGGCCTTCGGCAACCACGTGCTCGACATCATCGGTGTCGTGCTGGTCTTCGTCGGTGTCGCCGCCGGAATCGTGCTGAGCAAGGCAGGTTTCGGGTCCGCGTCGGCGCCCGAGCGCCAGTCCGCGACCCGCGAATCCGTCTGACCGGTGGGTACTGTTCTCGACTCCATCATCGAAGGGGTTCGCGAGGATCTGGACGTACGGCGGCGCCAGGTCCCGGTGCCCGACGTCGCAGCGGCACCGCCGGCGCGCGACGCGCTCACCGCGTTCCAGAACGCCGCCCTGGGCGTGATCGCTGAGGTGAAGCGCGCCAGTCCCAGCAAGGGCGCGCTGGCACAGATCGCCGATCCTGCGTCGCTGGCCCAGCAGTACGCCGAGGGTGGCGCCACGGCGATCTCGGTGCTGACCGAGCAGCGCCGGTTCAACGGCTCACTGGCCGACCTGGACGCGGTGCGCGCACGGGTCGATATCCCGGTCCTGCGCAAGGACTTCATGGTCGACGCCTACCAGATCGACGAGGCCCGCGCCCACGGCGCCGACGTCGTGCTGCTGATCGTCGCAGCGTTGGACGACGCGCTGTTACACGACCTGTACCAGCAGGCCCATGACCTGGGGATGACCGTTCTGGTCGAGGTGCACGACGAGCAGGAGACCGAGCGGGCGGTTGATCTCGGCGCCCAGCTGATCGGCGTGAACTCCCGCAACCTCAAGACCCTCGACGTCGATCCGCAGGTGTTCGCGCGGCTGGCGCCGGCGATCCCGGACGGCGTGATCAAGGTGGCCGAATCCGGCATCACCGGACCGATCGACGTGGCGCGGTACCGCGAACTCGGTGCGCGCGCCGTCCTGGTCGGCGAGGCGCTGGTCCGCAGTGGCGACCCCCGCTGCGCGGTGCGCATGCTGATCGGGGAGGCGGCGTGAGCGGGCTGGGCCGGTTCGGTGACTTCGGGGGCCGTTACGTGCCCGAAGCGCTGGTCGCGGCGCTGGAGGAACTCGACGAGGTGCGCACCAAGGCCGCCCACGACCCGGCGTTCCTGGGTGAGCTGGCGCAGTTGCACCGCACCTACACCGGTCGGCCGTCGATCATCACGGAGGTGCCGCGCTTCGCCGAACATGCCGGCGGGGCCCAGATCGTCCTGAAACGCGAGGATCTGAACCACACCGGCTCGCACAAGATCAACAACGTGCTCGGTCAGGCGTTGCTGGCCCGTCGGATGGGCAAGAAGCGGTTGATCGCCGAGACGGGTGCCGGCCAGCACGGCGTCGCCACGGCGACCGCTGCTGCCCTGATGGGCATGGAGTGCGTCGTCTACATGGGCAAGGTCGACACCGAACGCCAAGCGCTGAACGTTGCCCGGATGCGACTGCTCGGCGCCACGGTCGTCCCGGTCGAGCACGGTTCGCAGACGCTGAAGGACGCCGTGAACGAGGCGTTCCGTGACTGGGTGGCCAACGTCGAGCACACCCACTACGTGCTCGGCACCGTCACCGGGCCGTACCCGTTCCCGGAGATGGTGCGCGACTTCCACCGGATCATCGGGGTCGAGGCCCGCGGGCAGGTGCTGGACAGCTACGGGCGGCTGCCGGACGCCGTGCTCGCCTGTGTCGGCGGCGGTTCCAACGCGATGGGCATCTTCCACCGCTTCATCGATGACTCCGACGTGCGCCTGATCGGCCTCGAAGGCGGCGGTGAAGGCGTCGAGTCCGGTCGGCACGCCTCACGGTTCAGCGGACAGGCGACCCCCGGAGTCCTCCACGGTGCGTTCACCTACGTGCTGCAGGACGAAGAAGGTCAGACCATCGAATCGCATTCGGTGTCAGCAGGTTTGGATTACCCCAGCGTCGGACCTGAGCACGCTTATCTGCGTGACGCCGGTCGCGCCGAGTACTGGCCGATCACCGACGACGAAGCGATGGAGGCCTTCGGTCTGTTGACTCGCACCGAGGGCATCCTGCCGGCCATCGAAAGCTCGCACGCCCTGGCCGGAGCCATCAAACTGGGCCGCGAACTCGGTCCGGGCGCGCTGCTGCTGGTGAGTCTGTCCGGGCGCGGTGACAAGGACGTCGAGACCGCCGCCCGCTGGTTCGGTCTGCTGGAGGGCGACGCATGACACACGTCAGTGAGGTGACAACGGCGCTGTCCGCCGCGCGGGCCGAGGGCCGTGCTGCGTTCATCGCCTACCTGCCGCTCGGTTTCCCCACGGTCGCCGACTCGATCGATGCGATGCGGGCCGTCGTCGCCGCCGGGGCCGACATCGTCGAGATCGGGCTGCCGTACTCCGACCCGCTGCTGGACGGACCGGTCATCCAGACCGCGGTCAGCAAGGCACTCGAGCGCGGATCCCACGTGCGCGACGTCTTCGCGGCCGTGCGAGCGATCCGCGAAGCCGGCGCCGCCGCTGTCGTGATGACCTCCTGGAACCTGATCCTGCAGTACGGCGTGGCCCGGTTCGCCGAGGACTTCGCCGCTGCCGGTGGCTCAGGACTGATCACCCCCGACATCACTCCCGAAGAGGCCGGCGACTGGCTGGCCGCCGCCGATAAGTACGACCTCGACCCGATCTTCCTGATCGCGCCATCGACGACGCCGGAACGATTGGTGCTGACCACTCAGGCCTGCCGGGGCTTCGTCTACGCTGCCTCGGTCATGGGCGTGACAGGTGCTCGCGAGAGCCTCGGGGAACGCGCCGCCGGTCTGGTCGAGCGGGCCAAGGCCGTGACCGACGTACCGATCTGTGTCGGCATCGGGGTGTCCAACGCGCAGCAGGCACACGAAGCCGCCCAGTTCTCCGACGGAGTCATCGTGGGCACCGCCCTGGTGCGACCGCTGGTCGATGCGGACGCCGAGGGGCGCAGTGCCGCTGAGGGGATCCGCGCGATGGTGGAGGTCGCCGAGGGGCTGTCGGCCGGCGTACGTCGTTGATGGTCACCTATCTGCCCAGCCCCACCCGCGGGGTCTTCTGGCTGGGACCGGTCCCGGTGCGGATGTACGCGCTGTGCATTCTGGCGGGTATCGCCGTCGCGATCTGGATCACCGGCCGGCGACTGGTGGACCGGGGAGCCAAGGCTGAGGACGCGCTCAGCGTGGCCTGGTGGGCGGTGCCGTTCGGCATTGTCGGCGGCCGGATCTACCACGTCATCACCAGTTGGCAGCCGTACTTCGGGCAGGGTGGCCACCCGATCGATGCGCTGAAGATCTGGCACGGCGGCCTCGGGATCTGGGGAGCGGTCGCGCTGGGCGCCCTCGGTGCCTACATCGGTTGCCGCCGGATCGGGGTGAATTTCCTGGACTTCTGTGATGCGGCCGCACCGGGGGTTTTGGTCGCGCAGGCGATGGGCCGGTGGGGCAACTACTTCAACAACGAGTTGTACGGCGGGCCCAGCACGCTGCCGTGGGCGTTACAGATCCACCAATGGGACGAGTCGTCCGGCCGCGCGGTCCTGGACGGTGCAGGTAAGCCCATCGTCCTGGGCTATTTCCAGCCGACGTTCCTCTACGAATCGCTCTACTGCCTGGTGATCGCGCTGTTCATCGTGCTGCTCGATCGGCGGCGGATCCTGGGCCGGGGGCGGGTCTTCGCGCTCTACGTGATGCTGTACCCGTGCGGACGCATCGTCTTCGAACTGATGCGTACGGACCCCGCGAACCATATCCTGGGTCTACGCGTCAACGTCTGGGTCTGCATCGTGGTGTTCGTCGCCGGTTTGATCGGCTTCATCGTGGCCGGCAAACGACACCCGGATGGGACGCGGGAGGGGCGCGAAGAAGCACCGGAAGTTCTCACAGAATGAGACGATGTTTCCCATTTGGTGAACACTCCGCCAGCCAACTAAGCTGACGGCACCCCGCTGGCCAACGTCGTCCCGCAGGGCGCACCCCCGGTGTGCCCTTGGTAGATGACGAACCGGCTCCGGCCGGAGGACGGTGAGCGGCTATGGCTTCCATCCCTTTCTCGGCGGTACCCGCTTCCACGGGGCTGTACGACCCGGCGAACGAGCACGACGCGTGCGGCGTTGCGATGGTCGTGACGATGCGGGGCACCCCAGGGCACGACATCGTCGAGCACGCGATGACCGCGTTGATCAATCTGGAGCACCGCGGTGCGACCGGAGCTGACCCGCTCGTGGGTGACGGCGCCGGCATCCTGACCCAGATCCCCGACGAGTTCTTCCGCGCCGTCGTCGATTTCGAACTGCCGGCCGCCGGTTCCTACGCCGTCGGAACCGTGTTCCTGCCCACCGACCCCGACGAGCAATGGGCCGTGGGGGAGCGGTTCGCCCAGATCGCGGCCGAAGAGGGTCTGCGGGTGCTGGGTTGGCGCGATCTGCCCACCAACCCCGATGTGATCGGCCAGGCCGCGCGCGACGTGATGCCGTCCTTCCGCCAGCCGTTCGTGACCTCCGTCGAGGGCGATCTGACCGGCGTCGAGCTCGACCGCCGCGTCTACTGTCTGCGCAAGCGCATCGAGAACGAAAAGGGCGTCTACTTCCCGTCCTTCTCCTGTCGGACCATCACCTACAAGGGGATGCTCACCACCGGACAGGTCGAGCCCTTCTACCCCGACCTGTCCGACCGGCGCTTCACCACCGAACTCGCGCTGGTGCACTCACGCTTCTCGACCAACACCTTCCCGAGCTGGCCGCTGTCGCACCCGTACCGCTACATCGCGCACAACGGTGAGATCAACACGGTCAAGGGCAACCGCAACTGGATGCGCGCGCGCGAATCCCAGTTGAGCAGCGACCTGTTCAAGGGTGACCTGTCCCGGATCCTGCCGATCTGCTCGAACTTCTCCTCCGACTCAGCCAGCTTCGATGAGGTCCTGGAGCTGCTGCACCTGGGTGGCCGCAGCCTGCCGCACGCGGTGCTGATGATGATCCCGGAGGCGTGGGAGAACCACACCACGATGGATCCGGGTCGGCGGGCGTTTTACGAGTACCACTCCACGATCATGGAGCCCTGGGACGGGCCGGCCTGTGTGGCGTTCACCGACGGCACGTTGGTCGGCGCGGTCCTGGACCGCAACGGTCTGCGTCCCGGTCGCTACTCGGTGACCGACGACGGCCTGGTCGTGCTGGCCAGTGAGGCCGGGGTCCTGGACCTCGACCCGTCCAAGGTGGTCCGGCGGGGCCGCCTGCAGCCCGGCCGGATGTTCTTGATCGACACCGACCAGGGCCGGATCGTCGGCGACGACGAGATCAAGGAAGAACTCGCCAGCGAGAACCCCTACGCCCAGTGGCTCGAGGACGGCGTCATCAAACTCGCCGATCTGCCGGAGCGGGAACACATCTGGCACACTCCCGCGTCGGTCGTACGTCGCCAGCAGACGTTCGGCTACACCCAGGAGGAGTTGCGGCTCCTGGTGGCTCCCATGGCCAAGACGGGCGGCGAGGCGCTCGGTGCGATGGGCACGGACACGCCGATCGCCGTACTCTCCGATCGGCCGCGGTTGATCTTCGACTACTTCACCCAGTTGTTCGCCCAGGTCACCAACCCGCCGCTGGACGCGATCCGCGAGGAACTGGTCACCTCCCTCGGCGGCCTGATGGGCCCGGAGAGCAACGCCCTGACCGCGGGTCCGGAGCACGCCCGGATGCTGCAGTTCGACTTCCCGGTCATCGACAACGACGAGTTGTCCAAGATCACCCACTTCGAGGTTGACGGCCGCCAGACGACGTACGTCATCCGGGGCACCTACAACGTCAACGGCGGTGTCACGGCTCTGCGGGCCCGCCTGCGCGGGATCTTCGCCGAGGTCAGCGAGGCGATCCGGGACGGGTACCAGTTCATCGTCCTGTCCGACCGGGACAGCAACGCCGAGTTCGCACCGATCCCGTCGCTGCTGCTCACCTCGGCCGTGCACCACCACCTGACCCGCGAGAAGACCCGCACCCTGGTCGGTCTGATCGTCGAGGCCGGGGACGTGCGCGAGGTGCACCACGTGGCGTTGCTGATCGGGTACGGCGCGGCCTGCGTCAACCCCTACCTGGCCATGGAGTCGGTGGAGGACATGATCCGCCGGGGTGCGATTACCGACATCACGCCCGAGAAGGCGGTCAAGAATCTCATCAAGGCGCTCGGCAAGGGCGTGCTGAAGGTGATGTCCAAGATGGGCATTTCCACGGTGGCGTCCTATCGCGGCGCCCAGGTGTTCGAGGCGCTTGGTCTGTCCCGTGAACTGGTGGACGAGTACTTCACCGGCACGGTCAGCCGCCTCGGTGGCGTCGGTCTGGACGTCATCGCCAAGGAGATCGCGGCCCGGCACGCGGTCGCCTACCCGGTCAACGGACAGCCGCTGTCGCACCGCACCCTCGAGGTCGGCGGTGAGTACCAGTGGCGCCGGGAAGGCCCGCAGCACCTCTTCGACCCCGAGACGGTGTTCCGCCTGCAGCACGCGACCCGGTCGCGCCGCTACGACATCTTCAAGCAGTACACCGCGCGGGTCGATGACCAGGCGGAGCGGTTGATGACGCTGCGCGGACTGTTCAAGTTCAAGTCCGACCGCCCCTCGATCTCGGTCGACGAGGTCGAGCCGATCAGCGACATCGTGAAGCGGTTCTCCACCGGTGCGATGAGCTACGGCTCGATCAGCAAAGAGGCGCACGAGACGTTGGCCATTGCGATGAATCGCATTGGCGCGCGGTCGAATACCGGTGAGGGTGGCGAAGACGTCGACCGTCTGCTCGACCCCACCCGGCGCTCGGCGATCAAGCAGGTCGCATCGGGACGGTTCGGTGTCACCTCGCTGTATCTGACCGAGGCTGACGACATCCAGATCAAGATGGCCCAGGGCGCCAAGCCCGGTGAGGGTGGCCAGTTGCCTGGCAACAAGGTCTACCCGTGGGTCGCTCGCACCCGGCATTCGACACCGGGCGTCGGCCTGATCTCACCGCCGCCGCACCACGACATCTACTCGATCGAGGACCTGGCCCAGCTGATCCACGACCTGAAGAACGCCAACCCGGAGGCCCGGGTGCACGTGAAGCTGGTGTCCGAGGTCGGTGTCGGCACGGTCGCGACCGGTGTGTCCAAGGCGCACGCGGACGTGGTGCTGATCTCCGGTCACGACGGTGGCACCGGTGCCGCTCCGTTGACCTCGCTGAAGCACGCGGGGGCGCCGTGGGAGATCGGCCTGGCCGAGACCCAGCAGACGTTGCTGTTGAACGACTTGCGGGACCGGATCGTCGTGCAGACCGACGGCCAGATGAAGACCGGTCGCGATGTGGTGATCGCCGCGCTGCTCGGTGCTGAAGAGTTCGGCTTCGCGACCGCACCGTTGGTCGTCAGCGGCTGCATCATGATGCGGGTCTGTCATCTGGACACCTGCCCGGTCGGGGTGGCCACGCAGAACCCGGAGCTGCGGGAGCGTTTCACCGGCAAGCCCGAATTCGTCGAGACGTTCTTCGAATACATCGCCACCGAGGTGCGAGAGCTGTTGGCGCAGTTGGGTTTCCGCAGCATCGAGGAGGCCATCGGCCAGGTCGAGACACTCGACACGACCGACGCCATCGATCACTGGAAGGCCCAGGGTCTGGACCTGTCGCCGATCCTGCGGCAGGTCGACGTACCCGAGGGCGCCGCGCGCCACCAGGTCGTTCCGCAGGACCACGGTTTGCAGAAGGCGCTGGACCAACAGTTGATCGCCATGTGTCACGACGCGTTGGAGAACCAGGAACCGGTACGCGGTGAGGTGGTGATCGCCAACGTCAACCGGACCGTCGGCACGATGCTCGGGCACGAGGTGACCAAGCGCTACCACGACGGGTTGCCGGACGGCACCATCGAACTGTCGTTGACCGGTGCAGCCGGCCAGTCCTTCGGGGCGTTCCTGCCCAAGGGCGTCACGCTGCGGTTGTACGGCGAGGGCAACGACTACGTCGGCAAGGGCCTGTCCGGCGGCCGAGTCGTGGTCCGTCCGACCCGGGATGCCTCGTTGGTGGCCGAGTTGAACGCGATTGCCGGCAACGTGATCGGATACGGCGCCACGAGCGGACAGATCTTCCTGCGCGGTCTGGTGGGCGAGCGTTTCTGCGTTCGTAACTCCGGTGCGACCGCCGTGGTGGAGGGCGTGGGTGACCACGGCTGTGAGTACATGACCGGTGGCACCGCGCTGATCCTCGGCCCGACCGGCCGCAACTTCGCCGCCGGTATGTCCGGTGGTGTGGCCTACGTGCTCGATCTGGACGAGCGGTTGGTCAACCCCGAACTGGTGGACGTCATGGCGCTGCGGATTTCCGATCTGGAGGTCGTGCACCGGCTGCTGCAGGAGCACCAGGAGTGGACCGATTCAGCGGTCGCGAGTGCGTTGCTCTCCGATTGGGAGGCCAACTCCCAGCGGTTCTCGTTGGTGCTGCCACGGGCGTACCAGAAGGTGTTGGACGTGCGTGAGGATGCACAAGCCGAGGGGCTCGACCTCGACGGCGACGAAGTCTGGGAGCGAATCATGGAGGTGAGCCGTGGCTGACCCACGCGGTTTCTTGAAGGTCCGCGAGCGAGAGCTGCCGGCCCGCCGTCCCGTCCCGGTGCGCCTGAAGGACTGGAAGGAAGTCTACGAGGAGCAGCAGTTGGGCTCCCTGCAACGACAGGCCAGCCGCTGCATGGACTGCGGAATCCCGTTCTGCCACAGCGGTTGTCCGTTGGGAAACCTCATCCCCGAGTGGAATGATCTGGCGTGGCGCGGTGACTGGTCGGATGCGATCGACCGGTTGCACGCGACCAACAACTTCCCGGAGTTCACGGGCCGCTTGTGCCCTGCCCCGTGTGAAACCGCCTGTGTGCTGGGCATTTCCGAACCCGCGGTGACGATCAAGCAGATCGAGGTCACCACGATCGAGCAGGCCTTCGAGCACGGCAACGTGACCCCGCAGATCCCCACCCGGTTGTCCGGCAAGACCGTTGCGGTCATTGGTTCCGGTCCTGCCGGGTTGGCGGTCGCGCAACAGTTGACCCGGGTCGGTCACACGGTGGCGGTGTACGAGCGCGCCGACAAGGCCGGCGGACTGCTGCGGTACGGCATCCCCGAATTCAAGATGGAGAAGGCCGTCCTGGACCGCCGGTTGGCGCAGATGGAGATGGAAGGCACCCGGTTCCGGTGCAGCACCGCGGTGGGCACCGAGGTGACCGGCGACCAGTTGCGGCAGCGTTACGACGCCGTGGTGCTGGCGATCGGTGCCACCGTGCCGCGGGACCTGCCGGTGCCGGGCCGGGAACTCAACGGCATCATGCAGGCGATGGACTTCCTGCCGCCGGCCAACCGGGTCGCGGTGGGGGAGAGCGTCGAGGGGCAGGTGACGGCCGAGGGCAAGCATGTGGTGGTCATCGGTGGTGGTGACACCGGCGCGGACTGCATCGGCACCTCACTGCGCCAGGGCGCCGCATCGGTCACGTCCCTGGAGATCATGCCTCGTCCCAGTGAGGACCGGCCGGACAATCAGCCGTGGCCGACGTACCCGATGATCTACCGGGTCGCCAGCGCGCACGAGGAGGGCGGCGAACGCACCTACGCGGTGAACACCACGGAACTGGTCGGTGACGATCAGGGCAACGTCAAGGCACTGCGACTGGTCGAGGTGCAGCGCACCGACAAGGGTTTCGAACCCGTCGCGGGCACCGAGCGGGAGATTCCGGCCGACCTGGTTCTGTTGGCCATGGGCTTCCTGGGTCCTGAAGGCGAGGGGGTCGTCGAACAACTCGGTGTGGAACTCGACGAACGCTCAAACATCAAGCGGGACAAGGACTTTATGACTTCTGTCCCGGGTGTGTTCGTGGCCGGAGACGCCGGACGTGGTCAGTCCCTGATCGTGTGGGCGATCGCCGAGGGCCGCGCTGCGGCCAGGGGCGTCGATGCCTTCCTGACCGGTGGTTCGGCTCTGCCGGCACCGATCCGGCCGACTGACCGCCCGTTGGTGGTCTGAGGTTGTTACTCGTTCGTACGACTGCTGCTCATTAGGGTTGGAACCATGCGACGCGCCAAAATTGTGGCCACTTTGGGCCCAGCCACCGATGGGCCGGAACGAACTCTTCAACTAGTGCAGGCCGGTCTGGACATCGCGCGACTGAACTTGTCACACGGTGACCATGCGGACCACGAGAAGCGGTACGTCGCGATTCGTGACGCGTCGAACCAGACCGGTCGCGCCGTGGGCATCTTGTGCGACCTGCAGGGGCCGAAGATCCGGACGGGGCGCTTCGCCGACGGTCCGGTGGAGTTGAAGAACGGTGACACGTTCACGATCACCACCCGCGACGTGCCCGGCACCAAGGACATCGTGTCGACGACGTTCAAGGGTCTGCCGGGCGATGTCCGCGTGGGTGACCGGTTGCTGATCGACGACGGCAAGATCGAGTTGCGGGCCGTGTCGGTCTCGGGCGAGGACGTCGTCACGACCGTGGTTGAAGGCGGCATCTGCTCCAACAACAAGGGCATCAACCTGCCCGGCGTCGCGGTCAGCGTCCCCGCCCTGTCCGAGAAGGACGAAGACGACCTGCGATTCGCACTGCGCCTGGGCGCGGACCTGATCGCCATGTCCTTCGTGCGCGAACCCTCCGACATCGACCGGGCCCACGAGATCATGCGTGAGGAGGATCGCTTCGTCCCGGTGATCGCGAAAATCGAGAAGCCGCAGGCGGTTTCGAATCTGCGCGCGATCGTTGACGCGTTTGACGGGGTGATGGTGGCCCGCGGTGACCTCGGTGTGGAGATGCCGCTGGAGGAGGTCCCCATCGTGCAGAAGCGTGCGGTCGAGATCTGCCGTCGCGCCGCGAAGCCCGCGATCGTGGCGACCCAGGTGCTCGAGTCCATGATCGAGAACCCGCGCCCGACGCGAGCGGAGACCAGCGACTGCGCGAACGCTGTCCTGGATGGTGCGGACGCGATCATGCTGTCGGGGGAGACCAGCGTCGGTGCGTGGCCGCTGGAGGCGGTGCGGACGATGGCGAAGATCATCGAGAGCACCGAGGAGCACGGTCTGGAGCGGATCCGCCCGCTGGGGACCAAGCCCAAGACCAAGGGTGGGGCCATCACGGCCGCTGCGGCCGAGGTTGGCGAGCAACTGGACGTGAAGTACCTGGTCACGTTCACCACCTCGGGTGACTCGGCGCAGCGACTGGCCCGGGTGCGTTCGAAGCGACCCATGTTGGCCTGTACGCCGTTCGAGGCCACCCGCAACCGGCTCGCCGTGGTCTGGGGTGTCCAGACGTTCCTGATGCCGCAGGTGAAGCACACCGACCAGATGGCTCGGCAGGTCGACGAGATCCTGCTGACCAGCGGATTGTGCGAGGAAGGCGACGAGGTCGTCATCGTGGCCGGAGCCCCGCCCGGCATCCCCGGGTCCACGAACGCCCTGCGCGTGCACCGGGTCGGCGACGCCGTGAACAAGGTGGCTGCGGCGTACGAGGACGACTGAGCGTCGGGTTTCGCGGTAACCCCAGTGCTCGTTTATGCTGGGGCCCGCCCTGCCGGGGTGGTGGAATGGCAGACACGGAGCACTCAAAATGCTTTGCTCGCAAGGGCGTGCGGGTTCAAGTCCCGCTCCCGGCACTCGCTGAGCTTCGGCTCGCACCAACAGACAACGGCCGGACCTGCATTCGCAGGTCCGGCCGTTGTCTGTTCGCCTCAGAGCAGAGCGGTCACTTCGGCGTTTGCCGCCTCGCGTACGGCGGCCTGGGCGTCCCCGGCGGACCGGGCGTCGCGCGCGATCGCGGCCAGGCGTTGGCAATCGGACAGGCTGTGCTTGGACAGGGCGTAGCGCACCATCGGCACCTTGGCCGGGGCCATCGACAGGCTTTGGACGCCCAGCCCGGTGAGCACGAGAGCCAGGAGCGGGTCGCCCCCGGCCTCCCCGCATACGCCCATCGGTTTGCCTTGGTGGGCGGCGCCATGGCAGGCGGCTGCGACCACGTCGAGGACGGCGGGCTGCCACGGGTCCAGCAGATCAGAGAGGGCACCGTGCATCCGGTCGGCGGCCATCGTGTACTGGCCCAGGTCATTGGTGCCCAGACTGCCGAAGTCGACTTCAGCCAGCACGTGCCGGGAGCGCAGGGCAGCCGCGGGAACCTCGATCATCACTCCGGATTTCGGCAGTCCGTTCTCCTGCACCCGCCGCGCGAACCACGCGGCTTCTTCAGCGGTGGCGACCATGGGCGCCATGACCCGCACGTCGGCGCCAGTGTCCTTGGCCGCGACCGCCAGAGCTTCGAGTTGCGCATCCAACAGGTCAGGACGCACCGCGGACAGCCGTAGTCCGCGCTGACCGAGCGCCGGATTCTCCTCCGGTCCGAGGTCGGCGAACGCCAACGGCTTGTCCGCGCCCGCATCGAGGGTGCGTACGACGACCCGACGGCCCGGGAACGGCGCGAACACCTGGCGGTAGATGTCCGCCTGCTCCTGCACGGTCGGCGCCTGGGTGGCGGACAGGTAGACGAATTCAGTACGGAACAGCCCGACGCCCTCCAGGTCCTGGGCGCCGGCGTCGACGGCGTCCGCGACGCCACCGATGTTGGCCAGAAGGGCCACGGGGTGACCGTCCTGGGTCCGGCCCGGGCCGGCGGAGGTGGCGAGGGCCGCCGTACGTCGATCGCCCCGCTCGCGCAGTCGCTCGACCGTTTCGTGCGAGGGGGACAGGAGCACCTCACCGGAGTCGCCATCGACGGCGACCATGCTGCCCGGTTCGAGATCCAGCGCACCCTCGCAGTTGACGACCGCCGGGATCGCCATCTGGGCCGCAAGGATCGCGGTGTGGCTCGTACGTCCACCTTCGGCGGTCACGATTCCCGCGACCAGGGAACGGTCAAGAGTCGCGGTCTCAGCGGGGGCCAGGTCCTGCGCGACGATCACGCTGGGCTGGGTGAGTTCGGGTACGCCGGGTGCGGGCACCCCGAGTACCGCTGCGACGGTGCGGGATCCCACGTCCCGCAGATCGGTGACGCGCTCGGCGAAATAGCCACCAAGCGCTTCGAACTGGGCGGCGAACTCCTCCACCCCTGCGGCCACCGAGGTCGCCGGGCCCTGCCCCGCGGCCAGGTGTTTGCCCACCGCCTTGTGCAGACTCTTGTCCCGGGCGATCAACGCCGTGGCGGTGAGGATCTGCTGTGCCGTGTCGTCGGCGTGCGCTGCGCGGGTATCGAGGTCCGTGGCGACCTGTTCGAATGCCGCCTTGACCCGGACCAATTCGGCGTCCGGATCCGTGGCCGCCGGCTCGTTCTCCGGCGGCCGGACCGCCGGAGAAACGAGCACGACCGGTCCGTACGCCGCTCCGGCGCTGACCCCGATACCTCGCAGTGCAGTCATCGGCTCAGGCGTCCAGGTCCTGCGACAGCAGGTCGACCAGGCTGTCGAGAGCCTCGTCGGCGCCCTCGCCGTCCGCGGTCAGGACGACTTCTTCGCCGTGTTTGGCGCCAAGGGCCATGACCCCCAGGATGCTTGTGGCATCCACCGGGTCCTCGCCCTTGCGGCCGATCTCGATGTCCAGTCCACTTTCGGACGCCGCTTGGACGAACAGCGCGGCGGGTCGAGCGTGCAAACCAACCGCTGACGCGATGGTGACGGTGCGTTCTGCCATGGGAGTCACTCCTTGATGATTGATGAAAGTGGCGTTGTTCAGACAGTAGCCGCGGCGTCCACCTGCTGGCGGCTGCGGTCGCCCGATTTCAGGGCCACCACCAGGGCCGTCGTGACCAGTACGCCGATCACCAGAGCCACCAGGAAGAGCAGGAAGTTGCCGATCAGCGGCAGCACCCAGATACCGCCATGCGGTGCGCGCAGAGTGGTACCGAACTGCATGGCCAACGCGCCGGTGACCGCTGAGCCGGCAACGGAGGACACGATGACCCGCCACGGATCGGCCGCAGCGAACGGGATGGCGCCCTCACTGATGAAGGACAGCCCCAGCAACCACGCCGCCTTGCCGTTCTCCCGCTCCGGTTCGCTGAACAGACCCGGTCGCAGAGTCGTGGCCAGCGCCATACCCAGCGGGGCCACCATGCCCGCGGCCATCACGGCCGCCATGATCTTCAACTGGGGAGCGTTCGTCGCGGTACCCGCTGCTGCAAGACCGGTGGTGGCGAAGGTGTAGGCCACCTTGTTGACCGGACCACCCAGGTCGAAGCCCATCATGGCGCCGAGGATCGCGCCGAGAACCAGTGCGCTGGTGCCGGACATGCCGTTCAGCCAGGAGGTCAGGCCATCGGAGATGCCCTTGATCGGTCGGCCGAGCACGGTGATGAACAGGCCCACGGTCAGCAACGTCGACAACAGCGGGATGACAACGACTGGCATCACGCCACGCACGCCCTTGGGAACGGCCCAACTGGAGATCCACTTGGCCAGGAAGCCGCCGAGGAAGCCGGTCACGATGCCGCCGATGAATCCGGCGTGCATGGTCACCGCAACGGCGCCACCGACGATGCCGGGCACCAGACCCGGCCGGTCGGCAATCGCGAACGCAATGAACCCGGACAGGATCGGGACCAGGAAGCCGAACGCGGCCGCTCCGATCAGGAAGAACAAGGCAGCCCAGTGCATCCCGTTGGTCGGATTGAAGCTGTTCTGCAGGATCGTGACGCCCTGGGCCGTGGAGGTCGGGTCCAGGGTGAAGTTCTTGGTCACCTCGATCGCGCCGGTCTTACCGCCGGCGAACTGGGCGATCATGAAGCCCAGGGCGATCAGGATGCCGCCGGCGGCGACGAACGGAATCATGTACGACACACCGGTCATCAGGATCTGCCGGATGCGGGTACCCCAGCCGGCGTTCTCGTCGACCTTGGTGGCCATGCTCGCCCCGCCGGTCAGGGCAGCGGCTGCCGCGGCCTTGCTCGGGTCGGCCTTCCACGCTGCAGCCAGCGCGGCTGCCTCATCGATCAGGGCCGGTCCGTCGCTGATCGCCTTCTTGACCCCGACGTCGATCAGCGGCTTGCCGGCGAACCGGTCGCGCTCGCGGACCTCGACATCGTGGGCGAAGATCACCGCGTCGGCCGCGGCGATCTGCTCCGGGGTGAGTTTGGTCAGACCTGCTGAGCCTTGCGTCTCCACGGTCATCGTGTGTCCGGCTTCGCGGGCCGCGTTCTCCAGCGCCTCGGCGGCCATGTAGGTGTGCGCGATCCCGGTCGGGCAACTGGTCACTCCGACCAGGGTCAGCGACGCGGGTGCGTCGGTGGCCTGCGCAGGTGCGGCTGCCACCGCGCTCGTTGCTGACGCGGTCTCGTCGAGCGACACGTGCTCGTTGACGAGATCCACGACCTCCTGGTTGGAGGTCGCTGCGTCGAGACGGGCGCGGAAGTCCTTGTTCATCAACGCTTTGGCCAGTTTCGGCAGCATCTGCATATGTGCCTCGCCACCGTCTACGGGCGCGGCGATGAGGAAGATCAGGTGTGCCGGGCCATCCTTGGCGCCCCAATCGATGCCGTCACGGGAGCGAGCGAAGGCCAGCGACGGCTCGGTGATGGCGGCGCTGCGCGCGTGCGGGATGCCGATCCCGCCGGGCAGTCCGGTGGCCATCTTTGCTTCCCGTTCGCGGACATCGGCCAGGAAGCCATCGACATCCGTGCAGCGGCCCGAAGCGGCCAGGGTCTGCGCCAACCGGGTGGTGGCGTCCTCCCTGCTGGTGGAGTCCAGGTCCAGCAGGACCTGGTCGGTGGTGATGAGCGACACGGCTGTGTGTCCTTTCGTGGTGCGGCCTGGACCGCGGATGGGGTGGTGGTTGGAACTACGAGATGGGGATCGTGGGGTCGGGGTGGTGGGAGATCGTGACCTCGATGTCCTGCAGGTCAGCGGTGGTGGGCACGACGCTGCCCGGCAGCCGGACGGCCGCCGCACCCCACGTGGTGCCCGCGACGAGGGCGCGCTCGGGATCGTGGCCGGTCTGGAGTTCGGACAGCAGCCCCGCCAACAGGCAGTCGCCGGCGCCGACGGTCGACAGTGGTTTGGTGACCCGGGCACCGGCCCAGACGCATCGCTCGGAGTCGACCAGGACCGCCCCGTCGGCTCCCAGGCTGACCACGACTGCACCAACCCCGCCGGCGACCAGTTCGTGTGCGGCGTCGATGACCTCGCCGAGCGTGGTCAGCGGCGTTCCGACCAGCTCCGCGAGCTCCTCGTGGTTGGGTTTGATCAGGTCCGGCCCGGCCGCGACGGCGGCGGCCAGCGGCGTACCTGAGGAGTCGACGGCGACGCGCACTGCGTGCTCGCGGCCCACGGTCACGAGCCGGGCGTAGAAGTCATCGGGTACGCCGGGTGGCAGGCTCCCGCAGGCGACCAGCCAGTCGGCCGAGGGTAGTTCGAGCGCCAGCTGCTGCAGCAGGGCTGCGGTGTCGGTCCCTTCGAGGACGGGACCGGCTTCGTTCAGCTTGGTGGTCGTGCCGTCGGGTTCCACGGCGGCGACGTTCATCCGGGTCTGACCGACGATCGGCACGGCCCGGTAGGCGACCCCGGCGCGAGTGAGCAGTTGCGTCATCAGCTGCCCCTCCGGGCCGCCGGTCGGCAGCACGGCCAGTGACGGGCTGCCCAAGGAGGTCAGGGCCCGGGTGACGTTGATTCCCTTGCCGCCAGGATCGATCCGACTGGACAGCGCCCGGTTGACTTCGCCCACCCGCACGGCCGGCACGGTGATCGTGCGGTCGACGCTGGGGTTGGGGGTGACGGTGACGATCATGCGAGCACCACTTCCGGTCCGGCTTCGGCGATCTCGGTGGCCGCGGCCGCAGCCAGGCCGCGGTCGGAGATGAGGACATCGACCCGGCTCAGGGGAGCGAACGAGTGGAACTGATCGGCGCCGTACTTGGTGGAGTCGGCCAGGACCACCACACGTCGGGCGGCGTCGATGATGGCCTGTTTGGAGGTGGCCTCAGCCTGGTCCGGGGTGCTCATCCCGTGCCGGACGCTGAACCCGTTGGTGCCCAGGAAGGCGACGTCGGCGGTGATGTTGGCCAGCGCGTCGGTGGCCCACCGTCCGACCGTGGCTCCGGTGAGTCGACGAACCCGGCCACCGACCACGAACAGATCGACGCCCGGAAAGGTCGCCAGCGCCGTCGCGGCGGACACCGAATTGGTCACGACGGAGAGTTCGATCTCGCGAGGCAGGAGTTCGACCAGGGCCTGGGTCGTCGTACCCGCATCGAGCACGATCGTTCCGCCGGCCGGGATCTCGTCCAGGGCACGGGCGGCGATGGCTCGCTTCTGGCTGGTCAGTCGACCGGCACGGACGTCGACCGCTGATTCCGGCGTGAACCGCTCGATGGGGATGGCGCCGCCGTGGACCCGCCGTACCGCACCGCGCTGCTCGAGCACGCGCAGATCACGGCGCACGGTCTCACTCGTGACGCCGAGGGTGTGCGCGATCGCGCTGACTTCCACGCGGCCTGCAGTACGAGCCTCGTTGAGGATGTGCTCGTGTCGCTCCGTTGCGTACATGCAGTAAGGAAACCACACAAACGGATCGAGAACAACACAAACGGGCATTTGAATGGGTGGGAAATTGGGGGCGGCTGTGTCCGGGGCCACGGGACCGCGGGAAACCAGCGATCTCGAAGTGCGGTCTCTCACACGCCGTAAGGTTGAAACCGTGGATCAGCGCCAACACCGCCGTCTGCTGGCTCAGGCGCGGGAAGCGTTCTTGGCCCGGGCCGAACCGCCCGCGGTCCGCGACATCGTGCTGGACTCCTGGAAGCGTTCGCTGTCCAGTGGCCTTGACCCGGAGGCGGCGGTCGACCAGCCGACGTTGTCCGAGCAGGATCTGATCGCGTTGCAGGCTGCCCACCCGCTGGGTGAGTTCATGCCGTTGATCCGTCAGTTACTCGTCGAAGGCGCCAGCGAGGCCGGCATGCTGGTCGCGGTCAGTGACGCCGCAGGCCGGCTGCTGTGGGTCGAGGGCGACCGGGGGCTGCGCAGCCGCGCGGAGTCCATGCTTTTCGTCCCTGGCGCGACGTGGAGCGAGCAGGCGGTGGGCACCAACGCTCCCGGCACGGCCCTGGCGCTCGACCAGGCGGTGCAGATCCGGGCTGCCGAGCACCTTGCTCGCCAGGTCACCCGCTGGAGTTGCTCGGCGGCGCCGATCCATGACCCGGAGACCGGCGCGATGCTCGGGGTCCTGGATCTGACCGGTGACGACGACGCTGCCAACCCGCAGAGTCTGTCGATGGTGCGAGCGACCGTTGCCGCCGTCGAGGCTCAGCTGCGCCTGGCCCGGCTGTCGCGGTGGGCTGACCTCTCGACGTACGCCGTGCCCGCACTCAGCCTGCAGCGGCACCTGCAGGTGTTGGGCGCCCGGGCCGGCTTGCTGACCGAGCCACACGGGGTGCGCCGGCTCAGTCTGCGGCACAGTGAACTCCTCCTGCTGCTGAGCCTGGCGCCCGACGGTCTGACGACCGAGGAGATTGCCGTCGCCCTCAGCGATCGGGAGATTCCTGCCGTCACCGTGCGGGCCGAATTATCCCGGCTACGAGCCGTGCTCGGTGACGAGACCATCGCATCGCGGCCCTATCGGATCGCGGGTCCGCTGACCACCGACCTGGCCCACCTGCGGGAGGTGTTGACCCATGGCTCAGTGGCCGAGGCGGCCCAGGCCTACCGTGGCCCGCTGCTGCCGACGTCGGAGTCGCCGGCGATCAGCGAACTTCGCGATGAGCTGCACATGCAGGTACGCGGGGCGGTGCTGCGCTCCGCCGACCCGGACGTGCTGCTCCGGTTCGCCGACACCGACTTCGGCCGTGACGACCTGGAGTTGTGGGAGGTGGCGCGGCGGCGGCTGCCGGCCGATTCGCCGCGCATGGTGAGTGTCGAAGCCCGCATCCACGCGCTGTCGTTCGGCGACTTCTAGACCCGGTCGCTGCGTTGTGACGTGTGCAACGTTGTTGCAACGCCCTCCTTCGTAACGTGCGTCACATTCCGGCAAGGCTGCCGGAGCAGACCACGAAAGGCACTTTCCGATGACTGTTTACGCCGCGCCCGGCCACGAGGGCAGCAAGGTCACGTACAAGTCGCGCTATGACAACTTCATCGGCGGACAGTGGGTTCCGCCGGTCAAGGGCCAGTACTTCGAGAACGTCTCGCCGGTGAACGGCAAGGTGTTCTGCGAGGTCGCGCGTTCCACCGCCGATGACATCGAGAAGGCGCTCGACGCCGCGCATGCCGCCGCGCCCGCGTGGGGCAAGACCTCGGTCGCCGAGCGTTCGAACATCTTGAACAAGATCGCCGACCGGATCGAGGCCAACCTCGAACTGTTGGCGGTGGGTGAGACCTGGGACAACGGCAAGCCGGTCCGTGAGACCCTCGCCGCCGACCTGCCCCTCGCGGTCGATCACTTCCGCTACTTCGCCGGCGCGTTGCGCGCCCAAGAGGGTCACATCTCCCAGATCGATGACAACACCGTGGCCTATCACTTCCAGGAGCCGCTGGGTGTGGTCGGTCAGATCATCCCGTGGAACTTCCCGCTGCTGATGGCGGTCTGGAAGCTCGCGCCGGCCCTGGCTGCTGGCAACGCGGTCGTCATCAAGCCGGCTGAACAGACACCGGCCTCGATCATGTTGCTGATGGAACTCATCGGCGACCTGCTGCCCGCCGGTGTCGTCAATGTCGTCAACGGCTTCGGCGTCGAGGCAGGTAAGCCGCTGGCCTCGTCCAAGCGGATCCGCAAGATCGCCTTCACCGGTGAGACCACCACGGGCCGGTTGATCTCGCAGTACGCCTCCGAGAACCTCATCCCGGTCACCCTGGAACTCGGCGGCAAGAGCCCGAACATCTTCTTCGAGGATGTCGCCAGCCAGCAGGATGCCTTCTACGACAAGGCTCTCGAGGGTTTCGCGATGTTCGCGTTGAACCAGGGCGAGGTCTGCACCTGCCCGAGCCGCGCCCTGATTCAGAAGTCGATCTTCGACCCGTTCCTGGGCGACGGCATCGACCGCGTCAAGGCGATCAAGCAGGGCAACCCGCTGGACACCGACACCATGGTCGGCGCGCAGGCCTCCAACGACCAGTTGGAGAAGATCCTGTCCTACATCGACATCGGCACCCAGGAGGGTGCTCGCGTCATCACCGGTGGCGAGCGCGTCGACCTCGGCGGTGACCTGTCCGGTGGGTACTACGTGGCCCCAACGGTTTTCGTGGGCAACAACAAGATGCGCATCTTCCAGGAGGAGATCTTCGGCCCGGTCGTGTCCGTGACGGAGTTCGACGACTACGACGACGCGATGTCCATCGCCAACGACACCCTCTACGGCCTCGGCGCCGGTGTGTGGTCCCGGGACATCAACACCGCGTACCGCGCGGGTCGGGAGATCCAGGCCGGTCGGGTCTGGACCAACTGCTACCACGCCTACCCGGCGCACGCCGCGTTCGGCGGGTACAAGTCCTCCGGTATCGGCCGCGAGAACCACCTGATGATGCTGGACCACTACCAGCAGACCAAGAACCTGCTGGTGTCGTACGACGCCAACAAGCTCGGGTTCTTCTAAGAATCATGACCGGATTCGTCACTGTCCCAACACCCGTCGAACGGGTGGCGGTGACCAGCGAGGGTCTGTCCGAAACTTTGTGTAAGTGGCTTGGCGTGACGTCCCTGGCTTTGGCTGGGGCGGAAGGAAGATCGCGTCATGTCTGATGAGCAAGCGCATGGTGAGTTGGTGGCGAGGTCGTCGGCCGAGTCGGTTGACGTTGATGATCTGGCGCAGCAGCTGGTCGCTTCGGCGGTCGAGCGGCAGGTCGCTTTGACCGGTGAGGGTGGGTTGTTGACGACGCTGACGCGGCGGGTCCTGCAGGCAGCCCTGGAGGCCGAGATGAGCGCCCACCTGGGGTATGACAAGCACGCGGTCAACGGCCGCGATGGCGGCAACTCCCGCAATGGCTCCAGCCCCAAGACGGTGCGCACCGAGATCGGGGACGTGCAGATCCAGGTTCCGCGGGATCGGGCCGGCACGTTCGAACCGCAGATCGTGCCCAAGCACCAGCGCCGCCTGGCCGGGTTCGATGAGGCCGTGATTTCGCTGTACGCGAAGGGCATGACCACCGGGGACATCGCCGCTCACCTGTCCCAGGTGTACGACACCGATGTTTCCCGGGACCTGGTCTCGCGGGTCACCGACCAGGTCCTGGGTGACATGAAGGCGTGGTCGGCGCGTCCGTTGGACGCGATCTACCCGGTGATCCTGATCGACGCGATCGTGCTGAAGGTCCGCGAAGGGACGGTCGCGAACCGTCCGGTGTATGTGGCAATCGGTATAGACCTCAACGGTTTCCGCGATGTCCTGGGGTTGTGGGTCGGCCCATCGGGTGGGGAAGGAGCCAAGCAGTGGATGAACATGCTGTCGGACTTGAAGAATCGTGGCATCCTCGATGCGTGCATCGTGTGCTGCGACGGCCTCAAAGGCTTGCCCGAGGCGATCACGGCGACCTGGCCGGCCGCCACGGTGCAAACGTGTGTGGTGCATTTGGTCCGCAACAGTCTGCGGTACGCCTCCAAGAAGTACTGGCAGGCCATCACCCGCGACCTCAAGCGGATCTACACCGCCCCGTCGCTGGCGGCGGCCGAAACCGAGTTCGAGACCTTCGCGCAGCAGTGGGAACCGCTGTATCCGGCGATGGTGCGGATGTGGCGCAACTCCTGGACCGAGTTCATCCCGTTCCTGGACTTCCCTGTCGAGGTCCGCAAACTGATCTATACGACCAACGGGATCGAGTCGTTGAACGCCCGGTTCCGGGCAGCGACACGTCGACGGGGCCATTTCCCGGACGAGCAATCCGCGTTGAAGGTGCTCTACCTCGCGGTGTTGGAGCGGCAGAAGAACCGACCCAACCCCACCGGGCAGATCGCCGGCTGGAAGAACATCCTGAACGTACTATCCATGACCTACGGCGACCGCCTAGGTCTGAACTAGCCGATGCCACTTACACAAAGAATCAGACGGACCCACCAGCGAGGCTGCGCTGCTGCTGCGCAGCCTCGCTGCGGTCAACGGGCCGTTGATGTTCCACCAGTCCGGCGGCTGCTGCGACGGCTCGGCGCCGATGTGTTTCCCGCAGGGTGAGTTCAAGCTGGGTGGCGCTGATGTGCACCTGGGGGACGTGAACATCGCCGACGCGGGGGACAGTCCGGTGTTGGTACCTGTGTGGATGTCCAGGGAGCAGTTCGAGGTGTGGCAACACACCCATCTGACCATCGACGTGGTCGTTGGCCGGGGCGCAGGCTTCTCGTTGGAAGCGCCGACCGGCAAGCGGTTCCTGATCCGCTCCCGTCTGATGTGAGGTGTGCGACCTACGACTGACACGTTGGTGTAACACGATCGTGCTTGAGTACTGGTTGTGAGCACCGTCGACACCGCACCGCCACGGATCCTCGTCGCTGAGGACGAGGCCATCATCCGCCTGGACCTGACCGAGATGTTGACCGAATCCGGGTACGACGTCCTGGAGGCGGTCGGGGACGGCCGGGCGGCCGTCGAGCGAGCAACCGCCCTGCAACCCGACCTGGTCGTCATGGACGTCAAGATGCCCGTGCTGGACGGGATTTCGGCTGCCGAGCAACTCGGTACGAGCGGTGTGGCGCCAGTCGTCATGTTGACCGCGTTCTCCGACAAGGACCTTGTCGAGCGCGCCTCGGATGCCGGTGTGATGGCCTACGTCCTCAAACCGTTCACGATCGACGACCTCCGACCGGCGATCACGATTGCGCTGCATCGGTGGAACGAACGCAAGGCGCTCGAGGTGGAGATCGCCGACCTGGGCGAGCGTCTCGAAACCCGCAAGCGGCTCGACCGCGCCAAGGGCATCTTGATGGCTCGTCTCGGTCTGGATGAACCCGGTGCCTTCCGGTGGATCCAGAAGACGGCGATGGACCGTCGCCTGGGGATGCGCGACGTAGCGGACGCGGTGATCGCGGGCGGGGCTGCGCCCGTCACCCCTACCCGCACACCTGAGGATCCGGCTGCCCGACCGGCCGGGGAACGCCCCAAGCCGGCCCCGCCACGCGCCCCGGCGGACGGCAAAAGGTAACAAACAGGACTCGAACCCGTGTGTGTCACAAGAAGGCACCCGGATTCGGCTTAGTGTTCATCGGCAGACGACTGCGCGGGCAGTTGTTTCGTGTTACAGAAGGAGTTCCAAGTGCGTTCTTTGATGAAGGTGGCGGTTCCAGCCGTCGCGGCGGGTCTGGCGCTCGCCGGCTGCGCCAACAGCAGCTCCGGCGGCGGGGGCACGTCTGCCGCGGCTGCCGGCAACAATCTGACCCAGCTGCCTGCGGTCACGACGATCGATGTTCCGAAGGACGCAGTGCTGCCCGCCGGTGACGGCAAGGCGACGTGCGCTTCGACCACGACGCTGGCCTACATCGGTGCGGAGACCGGTGCGAACGCGCAGCTCGGTATCAACATCTACAACGGCGTGCAGCTGGCGATCGACCAGCACAACAAGGCCAACCCGGGCTGCCAGGTGCAGTTCAAGAAGTACGACACCGAAGGTGACCCGACCAAGGCGACCGGCCCGGTCACCCAGGCGGTCAACGACGCGAGCATCATCGGCGTCATCGGTCTGCCGTTCTCGGGTGAGTCCAAGGCCACCGGCAAGATCTTCGAGCAGAACGATCTGGCTCACATCACGCCGTCGGCCACCAACCCGACGCTGACCCAGAACGGCTGGACGACCTTCTTCCGCGGTCTGGCCAACGACAACGTCCAGGGCCCGGCGGCTGCCAACCTGGCCGAAAAGCTCGGCGCCAAGAAGGTCTTCGTCGTCCAGGACGACTCTGACTACGGCATCGGTCTGGCCGGCACGATCACCAAGGCGCTCGGCGACAAGCTGGCCGGCACCGACAAGGTCACCACCGGTCAGAAGGACTTCTCCGCTACCGCGCAGAAGGTCATCAACTCCAAGGCCGACGTGGTCTTCTACTCCGGTTACTACGCCGAGGGTGCGCCCTTCGACCAGCAGCTGGTGCAGAAGGGCTTCAAGGGCGTCTTCATCGGCCCCGACGGTGTGAAGGACGACGAGTTCATCAAGCAGGCCGGAAGCGCCAGCGCGAACGCCTACTTCACCTGCCCCTGCATCCCCGGTGAGCTGATCCCGTCCTTCTCCAAGGAGTACGCGACGGTCTCCGGTGGTAAGGCTCCGGGTACCTACTCCGTTGAGGGTTACGACGCGGCGACGATCCTGTTGACCGGTATCGACAAGGGCAACACCACCCGCGCCAAGTTGAAGGAATTCGTCAAGACCTACGACGCGGACGGTCTGTCCAAGCAGTACAAGTGGAGTTCGACCGGTGAACTCGAGGCTCTGCCGGTCTACGGCTACAAGGTCGAGAACGGCAAGATCGTCTCGGTCGGTGTGATCAGCCAGTAACAGCCCCATCCGGGCGCACCACGATTGCGGCCCCGCCAGTCACCCGGCTGACGGGGCCGCACCGCTGGTGTCCCGAACCCCTGATCGAACCCCCAGGAGCCATTTGTGCACACCCTCGCTCTGGCCGTCGCGACGGACGACAGCTGGATCCAGTTCGACTGGACCTATCTCTTCCAGAACTTCTGGACCGCGACCTTCGATGGATTGACGTTCGGCGCGATCTACGCGCTCGTGGCGCTCGGGTACACCTTGGTGTACGGCGTCCTGAACCTGATCAACTTCGCACACTCGGAAGTCTTCATCTCCGGTGCTTACGCGGTGGTGTTCACCCTGTCGGCGTTGGGCTTCGGGCCCAACGCACCGAACCTGCCCCTGGTCTCGATCATCCTCGACCTCGTGCTGGCCTGTCTGGCCGCGATGCTGGTCAGCGGTCTGGTCGCGCTCCTGGTGGAGCGGATCGCCTACAAACCCCTGCGAGATCGGGGGGCGCCACGATTGGCGTACCTGATCAGCGCGATCGGTGCTTCGTTCGCGATCCAGTACCTGTTGTTCAACTGGCGCGGCTCGAACGCTGAGCCGGCGGTGATCATGTTCACCCCCAAGCCGGTCTTCGACGTGTTCGGCACCATCATCGACAGCCAGCAACTGACCATCGTCATCGCGGCGATCGTGATGATGGTGGCGGTCGATCAGTTCATCCGCCGCACCCGGCTCGGCCGCGGAATCCGCGCCGTCGCCCAGGACCCCGACACGGCGACCCTGATGGGCGTCAACAAAGAGCGCATCATCATGTCGACGTTCCTCATCGGTGGCCTGCTGGCCGGCGCCGCGGCATTGTTCTACGTGATGAAAGTTCCGGCGGGCGTGATCTACAACGGTGGATTCGTCCTGGGCATCAAGGCGTTCACCGCCGCGGTGCTCGGCGGTATTGGCAACATCCGAGGGGCGTTGCTCGGTGGTCTGCTGCTGGGGATGATCGGTAACTACGGCCAATACCTGCTGGGCGATGCGCAATGGACCGACGTGGTCTGCTTCGTGGTCCTGGTGCTGGTCCTCATGGTCCGGCCCGAGGGCATCCTCGGCTCCAGTCTGGCGAAGGTGCGTGCGTGATGAGTATGGGTCAAGCCCCCATGGGCGGCGCCGCCGAGGCGCAGGAGATGCAGGACGACCAACTCGAGGAGTCGACCCGCAAACCAGGTCGGTTCCACAAGATCCAGGAGAAGTGGAACAGCCTCGAGCGTTGGCAGCAGTGGGTCTTCCTAGCTGTCTTCGGGCTGATCGTGTTCTTCCTGCCGGTGCTCAACCCGCCGATCATCACCACCGAACCGGGCACCGACTTCCCGTTGGCCTGTTTCGACATGGCCCGGTTCGCCCTTGCCGCGCTCGGCCTGAACGTCGTGGTCGGCCAGGCCGGTCTGTTGGACCTGGGGTACGTCGGCTTCTTCGCGGTCGGTTCGTACGTGGCAGCGCTGTGGACCAGCACCGATTCCACGATGGTGCACATTCCCTACCTGTGGACGCTGCCGCTGGCGATGATCGTCACGGTGGTCTTCGGTGTCCTGCTGGGTGTGCCGACGCTGCGACTACGCGGTGACTATCTGGCGATCGTGACGCTCGGCTTCGGCGAGATCATCCGCCTGTTGGCCAGCATCATTCCGCCGCTGCGCGGCAACGTCGGCTTCCAGAACGTCGGGGCACCCCCCGGTGAACACAACGGTCAGCCGATCTTCGACAACAGCCACGGCACGCCCTGGTACATGTTCACCGTCGTCATCATCGTCGTGGTGATGGTCCTGCTGGGCAACCTCGAACGTTCGCGCGTCGGCCGGGCGTGGGTGGCCATCCGCGAGGACGAGGATGCCGCCGAGACGATGGGCGTGCCCACGTTCAAGTTCAAGCTGTGGGCGTTCGGTACCGGTGCCGCCATCGGCGGTCTGTCCGGTGCGATCTTCGCCGGTCAGGTCGGCTTCGTGAACAACCAGAAGTTCGACGTCGCAACCTCGATGCTCTTCTTGGCCGCTGTCGTCCTGGGTGGCGCGGGTAACAAGTTCGGTGCAGTGCTGGGTGGTGCGCTGGTGTCCTACCTGCCGAACCGGTTCTTGTTCATCGCCGATTGGAAGTACTTCATCTTCGGTGTCGCGTTGATCGTGTTGATGATCTTCCGGCCACAGGGTCTGCTCGGGGTGCGCAACCACTTGCTGGCGGCGACCCGACGGCTGAAGCAATGGGTCAGCACCGCACCACCGGTGGCAGCGACCAGTCCGGCCACGGCCTCGGGGGAGGAGCAGCGATGACCAATCCGCACGACGATCCTGACGCAACACCACCGGCAGAGGGACACCTGAGCCCGGAGGTCGAGGTCACCGTCCCCGATGACCTGCCTGACATCGCCGAAGTCGTCGCGCCGGATCGCACGATCCGGGTCGACGTCGGTGAGCCGTTGGTCTCGCTGAATGACCTGACGGTTACCTTCGGCGGTCTCACCGCGCTCGACCATGTCACCTTCGACATCCTGCGCGGCGAGATCCTCGGCCTGATCGGACCCAACGGTGCGGGCAAGACGACCTGCTTCAACGCGATGACCGGTGTCTACCGCCCCTCCGCCGGCACCGTGACCATGGAGGGCAAGTCCCTGGTCGGCAAGAAGAAGCACGCCATCACCCAGGCCGGTATCGCCCGGACGTTCCAGAACATCCGGCTGTTCGGTGAGATGACCGCACTGGAGAACGTGGTGGTCGGTCTGGACGCCCGGCACCGCACCAGCGTTCCGGGCGCGATCTTCCGCACCGCGCGGCACCGCCGTGAGGAACGCGAAGCCATCGACCGGGGCATGGCCCTGTTGGAGTTCGTCGGCATCGCGGACAAGGCCACGGCGCCGTCGCGCAGCCTGCCCTACGGATACCAGCGCCGGTTGGAGATCGCCCGCGCCCTGGCGACTGAGCCGAAGCTGCTGTGTCTGGACGAACCGGCCGCCGGCTTCAACCCAGCCGAGAAGCAGGAGCTGATGGCGCTGATCCGCTCCATCCGCGACGACGGGTACACCGTGCTGCTGATCGAGCACGACATGAAGCTGGTGATGGGCGTCACCGACCGCATCGTCGTCCTGGAATTCGGTCGCAAGATCGCGGACGACGTCCCGGCCAAGATCCAACAAGACCCAGCGGTCATTGCGGCGTACCTGGGCACCGACGAAGAGGACGAAGACGATGGCGCTGCTTGAGCTGGACGACGTCAGCGTCCACTACGGGCGCATCCAGGCGATCCACAACATGTCGATCCACGTCGACGAGGGTGAGATCGTCAGTCTGATCGGCGCCAACGGCGCCGGCAAGACCACCACCATGCGGTCGATCGCCGGTCTGTTGTCGTTGTCCGGCGGCAGCATCACCTTCGACGGCGAAGACATCTCCAAGACCAAGGCGCATCTGCGGGTCGTCAAGGGCATGTCACTCACCCCCGAGGGCCGGGGCATCTTCCCCTCGCTGACGGTGATGGAGAACCTCGACATGGGGGCCTACACCCGCAGCGACAAGGCGGGGATGGCGGAGGACCTGGACCGGGTCTTCGACCTCTTCCCACGGCTGAAGGAACGGCAGAAGCAGTCCGGCGGCACGATGTCCGGTGGTGAGCAGCAGATGCTCGCGATCGGCCGGGCGCTGATGGCCCGCCCGAAACTCCTGCTGCTGGACGAGCCGTCGATGGGCCTGGCACCGCAGTTCATCCGGCAGATCTTCTCCATCGTCAAGCAGGTGAACCAGCAGGGGACCACGGTGTTGCTGGTGGAACAGAACGCCAATCAGGCGCTCAAACTGGCCCACCGCGCCTACATCCTGGAGACCGGTCGGATCACCCGCGAGGGGCCGGGCCGCGAGCTTGCCTCGGACGACGCGGTGCGGGCCGCCTACTTGGGCGCCTGACTCCCCAGCCGGGGCCGAGCGCGAGTATTGTCTGACGCGTTCTGTCGTGATCGGCCCGAGGAGTTGTGTGTTGGCTGCGAACCTGACCGTTTGTCGCATCGGAAGCGCCGATCACGACATACTCGCCCCGCTGTGGGTTTCCTCGGTCAGTGATGACGGACACCGCACGCACTTCGCCGAGCGGCAGGTGACCGAAGGTCGTCTTGCCAATGCCCTTGCGCGAGAAGAGGTTTCGATCTATCTCGCACGGGTGGACGACGTTCCGGCCGGCTTCACCGTTCTGACGCTCGACCAGTTGTCCGGTCTGACCGTTGAGCCGACCTTGTGGCTGGAGCAGCTGTGGGTCGTCCCCGAACTGCGCCGGCGTGGCGTTTCGCGGGTGCTGTTGGCCGCGGCGGTCTCCCGGGCCGAACAGGTCGGTGCCACGTCGCTAGTGTCCTGTGTGCCCGCTGCCGGCCGCGACGAGCAGCGCTTCCTCGCCCGGCTGGGCTTCGGCCCCTACGTCAGCGCTCGCAGCGTGGCGCCCGCCGCCTTGCGGCGGCGGCTGGCCACCGACGACCACCGCGAGACCGTGGCGACGGCGCTGGTGCGCCGCCGCCGGTCGTTGCGGGCGCGGGCCGCCTTACCCCGCCTTTGATCCCGGTGCGGCATCGCGCAGCAGACAGGTGATGCGCGCCGTACACACGCGTTTGCCGTCCTCATCGGTGACCACCACGTCGTAGGACGCCAGGGTGTTGCCCAAGGACAGAGCCGTCGCGGTTCCCGTGACGACCCCGCCGCGCGCAGCCCGGTGGTGGGTGGCGTTGATGTCCAGGCCCACGGCGATCCGGTTCTCGCCGGCGTGCAACGCAGCACCCACCGACCCGAGCGTCTCTGCCAGCACGACACTGGCGCCGCCGTGCAGGAGACCGTAGGGCTGGGTGTTGCCGTCAACCGGCATGGTGCCGACGATGCGTTCTGGGCTGGCTTCGAGCAGTTCGATGCCCATCCGCTCGATCAGCGTGCCGGTAGTGGAGTAAGAGGTGTCAGTCATAACGCCTAGGCTGCCATGCGTGAAGCGTTTGCTACTGCTCGACGGACATTCGCTGGCCTATCGCGCGTTCTTCGCGCTGCCGGCAGAGAACTTCTCGACCACCACTGGGCAGACCACGAATGCGGTCTACGGCTTCACCTCGATGCTGATCAACGTGCTGCGGGACGAGGAGCCCACGCACATCGGGGTGGCCTTTGACGTCTCGCGACAGACGTTCCGGGCGGCGGAGTATCCCGAGTACAAAGCCGGGCGGTCCAAGACCCCGGACGAGTTCAAGGGCCAGGTGTCGCTGATCCACGAGGTGCTGGCGGCGCTGCGGGTCCCGTACGTCGAGTCCGAGGGCTACGAAGCCGACGACATCATCGCGACGCTGACGACCCGCGCCGTCGCGGAAGGATTCGATGAGGTCCTGATCTGCTCCGGGGACCGCGACGCCATCCAGTTGATCAGTCCGCAGGTCACGTTGCTCTACCCGCGCAAGGGCGTGTCCGACCTGGCCCGGATGACGCCCGATGCGGTGCAGGAGAAGTACGGCGTGCCTCCCGAGCGGTACAGCGACCTGGCGGCGCTGGTGGGGGAGACCTCCGACAACCTTCCCGGCGTGCCGGGCGTGGGGCCCAAGACCGCGGCCAAGTGGATCGGCCAGTACGGCGATCTGGGCGGCCTGGTCGCGCACGTCGGCGAGATCAAGGGCAAGGCGGGCGAATCGCTGCGCGAGCACCTGGACGGGGTGCTGCGTAATCGTCGGCTGAACCAGTTGCTGCGCGATCTGGATCTGCCGGTCGGCCCGGCGGATCTGGCCCGCCAGGTGTGGGACCGCGACGAGGTGCATCGGGTGTTCGACGGGCTGGAGTTCCGGGTGCTGCGGGACCGGCTCTTCGCGACCCTGGAGGCGGCCGAGCCCGAAGCGCAGGAGGATGTCAGCGTTGACGGTGCCGTCCTGGCGGCCGACGAGGTGGCGGGTTGGTTGGCCGAGCAGGTGCCGGCCGGTTCGCGGGCCGGGGTGCAGGTGGTCGGTTCGTGGGCGCAGGGCACCGGTGATCCCCGGGGGATCGCTCTCGCGGTCGGTGAAGGGCAGCACGCCGGCGCCTACATCGACCTGGCCACGTTGACCCCCCAGGCTGAGGACGCGGTCGCTCAGTGGGCGGCTGATCCGTTGCGGGAGAAGGTTTTCCACGAGGTCAAGGGCCAACTGCAGGCGTTGGCAGCACGCGGGCTGCGGGTTGAAGGGGTGGTCAGCGACACGGCGCTGGCGGCCTACCTGGTGCGTCCGGATCAGCGTTCCTACGACCTGGCTGATCTGGCGCTGCGGCATCTGAAGGTGGAGCTCAACCCGTCCGGCGCCAACCCCGACCAAGGATTGTTGGCGCTTGACGGGATGGACGACGAGGCCCAGCAGGCGATGCGCAACGCGAGCGCCGTGCTGGACCTGTCCGTGGCCCTCGATGAGGAGTTGGTGGCCACCGGGGGCGCGGCACTGTTGCGCGACGTCGAACTCCCCCTCGCCGGGGTGCTCGCCACGATGGAGAAGGACGGCATCGCGGTGGACACCGACCTGCTGGCCGAGCTCGAGGATGGCTACGCCGACGGCGTGCACCAGGCCGCGCAGGATGCGTACGAAGCCATTGAGGGCAAGCAGATCAACCTGGGTTCGCCCAAGCAGTTGCAGACGGTGCTCTTCGATGACCTGGGGATGCCCAAGACCAAACGCACCAAGACCGGTTACACGACTGATGCCGACGCGCTGACCGAGTTGTACGCCAAGACCGGGCACCCCTTCCTTGAGGCACTGCTACGCCATCGTGACGCGACCCGGTTGCGGGTGACGGTCGAGGGGTTGCGCAAGTCGGTGGCCGACGATGGACGGATCCACACGACGTACCAGCAGACGATCGCGGCGACCGGCCGGCTGTCGTCCACGGACCCGAACCTGCAGAACATCCCGATCCGCACCGAGGCCGGCCGACGGATCCGGGAGGTGTTCGTCGTCGGTCAGGGTTACGAGTCGTTGATGTCCGCCGACTACAGCCAGATCGAGATGCGGATCATGGCGCACCTGTCCGGCGACGCGGGCCTGATCGAGGCCTTCCGCGGCGGGGAGGATCTGCACCGGTTCGTTGGCTCACGGGTCTTCTCCGTGCAGCCGTCGGAGGTGTCGCAGGAGATGCGGGCAAAGGTCAAGGCGATGTCGTACGGGCTGGCCTACGGGCTGTCCGCGTTCGGTCTGTCCAAGCAGTTGTCGATCTCCACCGGTGAGGCGTCGGGGCTGATGGAGGAGTACTTCGCGCGCTTCGGTGGGGTGCGTGACTACCTCCACGAAGTCGTCGAGCAGGCCCGCAAGACCGGCTACACCGAGACGATGCTGGGTCGACGCCGCTACCTGCCCGACCTCACTTCGGACAACCGGCAGCGCCGCGAGATGGCTGAGCGGATGGCGCTCAACGCGCCCATCCAGGGTTCGGCCGCCGACATCATCAAGCTGGCGATGTTGCGGGTGGGCGCGTCGTTGCAGCAGGCGGGTCTGCGGTCGCGGATGCTGTTGCAGGTCCACGACGAGCTCGTGTTGGAGGTCGCACCGGGGGAGTTGGCCGAGGTCGAGCAGATCGTGCGCGACGACATGGGCAAGGCCGTCGCCATGGATGTGCCGCTGGACGTCAGTGTCGGCGTGGGTCGGTCCTGGCACGACGCGGCGCACTGAACGCAGTCGTCACAGATCACCGCCAGCGGCGCGGTAGGCCTCGATCGCACCCAGGTCCACCCCGGGCGACTCGTCCACGACGGCGAGCAGCCGGGTGCCTTCGCTGATCAAGCGGGGGAGAACGTCGCGCTCCAGGCTGAGCGACCACCCCGACGGATCAGCGTCGCGAGCCTGACGAATGTACCCACGGATCCGTTGCACAGCAGTCGGATTGAAGACGTAGCAGCCAGCATTCGCTAGCCCAGGGCCACCAGCGACAGGTTTTTCGACGAACGAGATCACCGCATCGCCGTGACCGACCTCGACGGCACCGAACGCGCGACGATCAGGGACCGTGCGCACGTGCAGGCTCCCGTCCCAGGCGCGCTCAGCAGTCACCGCCAGTTGGGTAACCAAGTCGTGGCTGCCGTGCTCGTCGGCGTTCAGCACGAGCACCGGATGGTCGGTGGCCTTGAGTTCAGCGAGGGCACCGCCCGTACCGCGCGGGACTTCCTCGACGGTGTAACTCAACCGAACGCCGTACGTGCTGCCGTCCCCCAGGGTCGCCGGGAACTGGCCGGCGAGATATCCGGTGCTGATCACGATGTCGCGGATTCCTGCGGCGGCCAGGCGACGAAGCGGTTGGGCGATCATGGGCTCGCCGTGCATCGGTAACAGCGGTTTGGGGCAGTCGTCGGTGAACGGCGCCAGGCGAGTGCCTCGGCCGCCGGCGAGCAGGACGGCGATGGTCACAGTTGGTTGGCGATCCAGCGCCATACGATGGGCGCCGACTGGGCAGTGAAGTGCAAACCGTCTTGCCACAACGGTTGGCCGTTGATCACGTCGCGGTACCCGTCGGAGCACAGGAACGTATAGAGGTCGAGCACCTGTACGTCATGCTGCCGGGCCCAGGTGGCGGCAACGGAGTTCACGTGCTGCACCTTGGCATCGTCATTCACTGCGGTGAGTTCCGAGTTTCCCGAAGCATTCGGCATGCGGTGACACGAGAGGTTCAGCAGGACGAACCGGTGCGCTCCAGCGTGCGCCGCTCCCGAAGCCACGTGGTCAAGCGAGGACTTGATGAATGCGTCGTGAGCAGGCGTCCCGAAATCCACCGGGTGGCCATCGACCTGGAAGTCGTTGACGAAGGCCTGGGAGACCGGATAGATCACCGTTTGCGGGTTCTGCGCTGCTAGTTGGTCCGGCCAGGTGTTTTGCCATTGGGGGCACTCCGCAAGCGCCGGTTGGACCGATCCGTCGATGATCCGCTTCCCGGCCCACGGCTCGCAGCCGAAATTGCTCACGGCCTGCACGGTGAGCGTCGGGATCTGGCCAGCGGGAAAGTACACATAGAGGCTGTACGGCACGGAGTTGCCGATCACGCTGACGCGCACGGGCGGTCCGCTGGCTGGCGGCGCCGGCTTGGTGTACGTGATCTGCGGTCCCGAGACTGCGAGGGCGTCACTGCTACTGCGGCCAAGCGCCACCATGCCGATAGCAAGGGCGGGAACCGAGCACCAGGCAATGACCCGACCGATCTGGGGCTGCGCGGGTACCAATGCTCGCAGGCCACCTTTTCTGATCGGTTGCTCGATGAATCGGTAGCTGCAGTAGGCGATAGCGAGCGACAAGGAGAACTGGATGATGGCAACGACCAGCGGTGGGAGCCCCAGCCGATCGCGGGTGAGGAAGACGATCACGGGCCAATGCCATAGATAAAGGGAGTAGCTGACAGTCCCCAGCCAGCGCAGCGGCTCGAAGGCAAGCGCCCGTTGAATCGGGGTGGACAGTACTGCGGCGCCTGCACTGACCGGGAAAACGATGAGCAGGCACAGAAGTACCAGGCCGCCGCGGAATATCCACGTCGCGGTCTCGTCCGCAAGGGCGAAGGCTGAGAGCACCAGGATCGCGGCCAGAATGCCTATCCGACCCAACCAGGGGTCTACCCGGCGGGGCATAGTGCTGGCCCCGGAGCGACGACCGAACTCGTGCGGTCCCCACCAGATTCCCGCGACGGCGCCGATCAACAACTCAAAGGCACGGGTGGCCGTCGAGTAGTAGACGCGAGTGGGCTCGGTGCCGGGAACATACTGCACAGCCATCCATACCGCGGATGCTGTCGCCAAGACGACGAAGACCGCCGTCGCAGGCAGCCGCGGCCTGCGAGGACTCAGCCGCCAGGTCACCGCGAGGATGGCCACCAGCAGAAGGGGGAACACCAGGTAGAACTGCTCCTCGATGGCCAATGACCAGGTATGGCGCAACGGCGAGGGCATTCCGAGGGTACTTCCGAAGTAGGCGTCATCGGACAGGAGAAGGCGCCAGTTGGAGACGTAGAGCACGGTCGCGAGGCCGTCCCAGGCGATGGGTACGCGTCGGGATGGCTCGGCCCATAGACGACTCAAGACGAGGACGGCCGCCACGACAAGAAGTAAGCCCGGCAGCAAGCGACGGGCTCGTGCCAACCAGAATCCGATCAGGTCGATCGATTGTCGTCTGCGGTACTCCGCCAGCAGCAGTGAACAGATCAGGAACCCGGACAGAACGAAGAACACGTCGACGCCCAGCCAGCCGCCCGGCAACCACCGGTTGTTCAGGTGGTAAACAACCACTGCGAGGACTGCCACCCCGCGGATACCGTCTAGCGCGGGCCGATAGCGAAGTGACCGATGTGGCTGCCGATCGGCCCTGTGTTGCACGCCACTAGGGTAAGGGACCATGTCCGATCAATCCGCGTCACCCGATGCGACCCGCACCGCCGTCAGCCTGCGTACTGGGTCCAAAGTCTGCATTCTGCTTGCCTTGGCCGCCCTTGCCGTTGCGGTCTATTTCTACGCTGTCCCGATGTCGGTCCGCACTCAGACCGGAGCGGTGTTCTCCTGTGGATCCGCCTCCAGTCCGCCCGATCAGGAGTTCCAACGCAACGTCTGCGCCAACCTCACCGATATCGGACTGTTCCGGGCCTATCTCTTTGTAGCTCTGGCGTTGATTAGTGCGGTCGTCGGTGTGCTCCTGTTCGGGATCGAGCGCAGGGCCGTCCCGCGCCGCTCACGCGGCTACATCAGTGAGGACGGCCAATTCCGGCGCGGCCGGGACGGCGGCTCTCCGCAGGACAGCGACCAGGCCACCGATGTCGTCGCCACACCCGCCGGTGACGGTGATGGTGACGAGTCGAGTACGACGGGACGCAGCTGAGTGGACACCCAGGCATTTCTCGCCAGCGTTCCGTCCCTCTTCCAGGGTGACCCGCGCAGCACACCGCCCGCGGATGCACGCTGGCAGGGCTTTGTCGACGGTCCGGAAGCGGTGACGGGTTTCACCGGGCCGAATGAGTTGGCGGTGCTGCACCGGGCGGCGAGCCTGTTGCCGCCCGACGAGGTCTACCTGGAGGTAGGCACCTTCAAGGGTCGCTCGTTGTGTGCGACCGTGCAGGATGCCACGGACCAGAAATTCTTCGCGATGGAGAACTTCCTGGAATTCGGGATGGCTGGGCAGGAGGCGCGGGCCGAGCTCGAGGCCAACCTGGCGCGGTGGGCCGGTTCGGCCGACGTGACCCTGCTCGAAGGTGACTGCTTCAAGCTGATGGCCGAGCCGGGGCTGCTGCCCGACCCGGTCGGGGTCTACTTCTACGACGGCGAACACACCCTGCTGTCGCACTATCTGGCGCTGGCCGTCGTCGAGCCGCTGCTGGCCGACGAGGCCCTGGTACTGGTCGACGACGCCACCTGGCCGGTGGTCCAGCGTGCCCACCATCAGTTCATCAAGCGGCACAGCGGCTGGCAGGTCGTGGAACGCTGGGATGCTCGGGAGGCCGACGACCCGCTGTGGGCCAACGGACTGCATGCGCTGGTCTATCGTCGTCCACCGGGCGCGCGGCGCACGCTCGGCCGCACCGACGAGGTGCTGCGCTACTACCAGGCACATGTGCAGGACCGCCTCAACAGCGTCGCCTGGAAGGCCGCCGCACGGTTCCCCGGGCCGGCTAAGGAAGCGGCGCGCTGGGTGATGGGCCGCTCGCGCAAAATCGACTGACCCCAAGCTCCCGCTGGTTCATCGCCGCAGTCGCAGGTCCACCAGGCCGGCGACGGCGATGATGCCGGCGCCCACGCCGCACACCAACGCGATCTGGGCACCTGAGCCGTGCATCCACAGCGAGATCACCGCGATCTGTCCGGCGGTCACCAACCAGGTGAGGGCACCGAGGGCTGCACGGCCCCGGCTCATCTCGGAGAACAACCACACCTGGGCCAGGGCCCAGGCGATCCCCAACAGGACGCAGGCCAGGGCGAGGGGTCCGTACTCGGCGTACTCCTGGCCGCCGGCCGCCGTGACCCAGAAGCGCGGGTTGATCGCCACGATGGCAAACCCGGTCAGGCCGATCAGGACCACCAGACCGGTGGCCCGCAGGAGGGCGCGGGTGGCATCGACGCGATGCATGCGGGGGACCACGATCAACGCGATGAACTGGGTGCCCCAGAAGATCGCCCGCGCGAAGGTGGACGCCAGCGCGTAGCCACCCGACTCGTGGGGGCTCAGGAAGTGTCGGGCCAGCAGGACGTCGACGTTGGTCAGCGCGATGAAGGCGGCGAGGGAACTGTTGGAGCGCAGCATCTCGGTGACCAGGCCGTGGCCGGTGGCCGGTAGCGCGCGCAACTCGCGCCGGCACAGCCAGGCACCGATCAGGACGGTCAGGACGTTGGCGATCAGCATCGCCGCCATGACCCCGGTGACGTCCGTGCGCGCCGCTGCGGCGACGAAGGCCGCGATCAGCCGGGTGACCGCTGTCGCGACGTAGAGCAACGCGAGGGCGGGCAGGCGGTGACTGCCGAGCAGGATTCCTTGCAAACAGCCGGTGATCAGCATCCCCGGCAGCATCGCGGCCAGCAGCACCACGGCCCACACCGACGAGAGATGGAACACCCCAGCCAGCACGGGCGCAAGGGCGACGGTGATGACGCTGGCGAGAGCGGACAGCAGCAGCGTGGCCCGCAGCCCCGAGGTGATCTCGCCGATCCGGTTGACCGCGATGCGACGAGCAACGATGACCTGGAAGGCGCCGGCGGGGATGGACAGGAGGACGCCGTACGCACTGAGGGCGCTGTACCCGCCGAAATCGGCCGCACCCAGGGATCGGGACAGCAGCAGCACCACCAGGTAACCGACTGCGTTCGCCACGCCCATCGCGACACCGAGCGCCGCACTCATCCCGCGACCTGGCACGACCGGTGCGGGCGCCGGGGGTTCGGCTACATCGCGACGGGGCACAGTGATGCAGGTTACTCCCGGGTTATATTGGCGCGACTGTCCGCCAATATCTGGAGCTTCGTTCACCGTGCGACGTGTGTTGAACCCGTACCGGTTCGCCGTCGGGGTCGGGACCATCGTGCTCGCCGCGATCGTCTTTCTGAACGGGTTGGGCACGTTCAACACCGACATCAAGCCGGAGATCTACCTGGATCCGTGGCGTACGGCGGGCAGTTACCTCAGCGCGTGGATCTCCTCTCCCTTCCTCGGCTCCCCGAACTTCAACGTCGGCGTCGTACCGGTGCTGGCCGTGACCGGCGTGTTGCGCACGATCGGTTTGTCGCCGGAATGGACCTTCAAGGTGTTCCACCTGGGGCTGTGGCTGATTGCCGCCTGGGGCGCCAACCGGCTGCTGCGGGAATTGAGCCCCAGAATCAGCCGGTGGGCGGCACTGGCCGCCGGTGTCCTGTACCTCGCCAACCCCTATACGGTGCAGGCCGGGTCGACCCTGGCGATCGCGCTGCCGCTGGCCTTCCTGCCGTGGCAGTTGCTGTGTTTCCTGCGGGCGCTGCGGGCCGAGACCAGGTGGGGCAGGTTGGCCTGGGCCGGACTGTTCGGGCTGTGCTTCTTCGCGATGAGCGGGATGAACGCCGGCGTGGTGCCGGTCCTGCAACTGTTGGCGTTGCTGCCGCTCATCGTGTTTGCGCGGTGGCAGTGGCAGATCGGCTGGGGCCGGATCGCGCTGACCGTGCTGCGCTGCGCTCTGTTCGTGATCGGTGTCTCCGCCTACTGGCTGGTTCCGGCAATGTCGGCGTCCGCGACCGGGGCATCGATCACCGCGGCCTCGGAAACGATCGACGGCATCGCGAAGGTGTCCTCCTACCCGGAGGTGCTGCGCGGCATGGGGTTGTGGCCGCTCTACGGTTTCGACGCCGACGGCGCGTGGATCCCGCAGTACACCGCCTACGTCACCAGTCCGCTGATCATGCTGCTGACGATCGTCTGGCCGGCGCTGGCCTTGGTGAGCCTGCGGTGGTCGCGGGGGATGGCGCGGTGGTTCGCGACCGGGGCCATCGCGGTGGCGGCCGTGGTCATGGTGGGTGCGTATCCCGGAACCCAGCCGGCCTCTCCGTTCGGTGCGCTGCTGAGCCGGGCGCTCGCCGTACCTGCGTTGTCGGCGTTCCGGACCACCAACAAAGTCGGCGCGGTGCTCGCCCTGGCCTTCGCCATGGCGTTGGGTGCGGGAGCGTGGGCGCTCGCCCACCGACTGCGGTCCTTGCCGGCGATAGCGCCGATGGTCGGCGCGGGCGCTCTGGCACTGGTGACCGCCTGGACGCTGCCAGCCGTCACCGGCAACCTCTACATCTCGCCGCTGGACATTCCCGACTACTGGAACCAGGCCGCGGCTGCCGCGGACGCCGGGAACCCTGACTCCGCGGTCCTGATGTTGCCCGGGCAGGTCAGTGCCCGCTACCGGTGGTCGACCAACCGACCGGACGATCTGGCCAATGCGTTGTTCACCCGGAACGTGATCATTCCCTACACCACCCCGAACGCGTCCGCGCCGGCCGCGAATTACCTTGCGGCACTTGATGACACGTTGCAGTCGGGGACGGCACCCACGGACTTCGTGTCCACCGCGGCGCGTTACCTGGGCGTCGACAAGGTCCTGCTACGTCATGACATCGACTGGCAGACCGACGGTGGTGCGTCGCCGCTGCAGACGGCCGCGACCCTGGACGACGATCAGGGGCTGACCGGCGAACGCAACTTCGGCGAGCCGGGGGAGTACCTGTTCGCGGGCGCCTCCGACGTCGACGAGCAGACGGCGAAACTCACTCCGCTGCAGTTGTTCTCGGTGAAGGACTCGCGTACGACGCTGCGGGCCGAGAGCGCGCAGGGCTCGCTGCTGGTGGCCGGCGACGGCTGGGCGATCCCGCAACTCAGTGCCGCTGGTGAGCTGCGGACCACGCCGAGCTTCGAGTACGCCGCAGGCCTGAGCACCCAGCAGTTCCAGCATCGGTTGGCCACCACGGGACGGTTGGTCCTCACCGACACGAACGCTCGCCGCGACACCCTGACCAGCCGACTGACCAACGGCCAGGGTGCGCTGCTGGCCGCTGATGAACCGCTTGATGTCACGCGAACCCTCGGCACCAACACCGATGATCAGACCGTGCTCGTGCGCTCGGGCGCGCGGGTGACTGCGTCGTCCTACGGGGGCGCGTTCGTCGGTATGCCGTACGCCGTCCCGGAGAACGCGGTCGACGGTAATCCGCAAACCGCTTGGCTCTTCGGTGATTTCGGCCGCGCGGACGGGCAGTGGCTGCAGATCGCGTTGCCGCAGCAAGAAGACCTGCACACGATCAAGATCGCTCAGGTGTCCGGGGACGCTGGGTTGCGGATCGACAAGGTCACGGTCCAGGCCGGCTCCGTGCGTCGGACAGTGTCGTTGCCGGACAGCGGATACGGCACGGTCGACCTGGGTGGGGTCCGAGCGAGCACGGTGCGGATCACGATCGACAGCACTCGGGGCAGCGGTTTCAACGTGGTCGGCATCCGGGATGTCGAGCTGGGCGGTGCCGTGGCAGTGCGGGCGGCGCGCACCCCGCTGACGTTCAGCACGACGTACGCCGCCCTGGACTCCGCGGGTCGGCGGGAGTTCGACGCCACACCGCTGGACGTCCTGTTGACCCGGGTGCGTGGCACGGCCGCTGGCAACGACGACCCGGAAACCGGACTGCAACGCATCGTCACCCTGCCGGATGCCCGCACGTTCAGCGCAACGGCCACGATCCGGGTGACCAACGCGCAAGAGCGGCAGCGGCTGGATGACGACCTGGCCGGGTACGCGACCGACGTGCGGGTGACGGCGTCGGGTTCCGCCTTCGACCAGGCCGGGTTGCGGCCCTCGCAGGCCGCCGATGGATCGTCGGCGACGGCCTGGGTGCCGGCCAGCACCAGTTCAGGTGTGACCTCCTTGGTGGGCGCGTGGTGGCAGATCGATACCGCCCGCCGTCCGATCCGTACGGTCACCATCGACCAGCAACGCGGTGCCGGCGATGACACCGGCGTCAGCACTCGCTGGGCTGATCGTGTGGCGGTGTTGGTCGACGGCAAGCAGGTCGCAACAGCAACGCTCAAACACGACGGTACGACGACCATCCCGATCCCGGGCAACGTCCAGGGATCCTCGGTGCGGGTGCGCATCCTGACTGATTCGGGGGCGCCAGCCGGTCCGGCCGCGCGGTTCGCCGCGATCGACACCGGGGCCACGGTTCACGCCGGCAGCGGCGCGACGGCGCCCGACCCATGCCGCTCCGTCACGACCGTTGATGGCACTTCGCTCACGATGCGCCCGGCCACGGACGCGGTCTCGGCGTCCGGCTCGACCTGGCGTCTCTGTGACCCGACGGTCGCGCTGACCGCGGGGCAGCACACCATCGCGCCCGTGCAGAATTACGTCCTGGACTCCTTGCGGTTGCGTGATCAGCAGACGGTGCGGACTGCCGCGGGCATCACCCCGAGCCAGCAGATCATCCGCAACGACGCCACGCACAAGACGATCGCCGTTCACGGGCAGGGGACGGTGAACGTGCTGATCGGCCAGAGTTACGACAGTCGATGGACGGCGACGGCCAACGGCAAGAGTCTTGGCGCACCGCAGGTGATCGACGGCTACTCCACGGGTTGGCGGGTGACCACCTCGGGCGACACCATCGTGGACATCCACTACGCACCGCAGACCTCCGCCAACCTGGCCCTCGCCGGTTCGGCCGGATTCCTGCTGGCGGCGCTGCTTCTGGCGAGTCGTCGGTCGCGGTTGTTCGCACTTGCGGCGGTCCCGGACGGCACGTGGCGTGCGCCGTCGTTGACGTCGCGCAGACGCTGGCTGCTGGCGGGCGCCCTGGTGGTGGTCAGCGGCTTCTTCGTCGGCGTTCCGGGGCTGGTGGCCGCGGTAGGCACGATTGCGGCCGTGCGGATCTGGCGACTGCCGGGCCGAGTGCTGCAATGGGCGGGAGCTGCGGCTATCGGGTGCTCGATGGTGGTCTACCTCGTCGTGCTCGGAGACGCCCGAGGCACGCAGAACGCGACCGCGGTCGGCAGTCACCTCTGGCCGCACTATCTGGCCGGTGCTGGGTTGGTCGTGGCGCTGGCCGGTACGCTGCGCACGCTATGGCGGGACGGTGACGAGGATGACTGACGTGTCCGAACGGGTGAGTGTTGTTGTCCCTACGCGCAACAACGAACGGACCATCGCCGCCTGCTTGGCGTCCGTGCGTGCGCAGGACTACGCGGATGTGGAACTCGTCGTCGTCGACAACCACAGCTCCGATGCGACCCAGCAGATCGCGCGGAAGTACGCCGATCGGTTGGAGATCGCCGGGCCGGAGCGGTCGGCACAACGCAACGTGGGTATCGAGGTCGCGACCGGCACCTGGATCATCTGGCTGGACAGCGACATGATCCTGCCGCCGCAGGCGGTGTCAGCCGCGGTGGCCACTGCACATGAAACCGGGGCAGCAGGCGTCGCATTGCCGGAACGCACTGTGGGCCAGGGATTTTGGACAGCGTGCCGAGCGCTGGAACGTGAGTGCTATCTGGATCAGCCAGGACTGCACAACCCGCGGCTGTTGAAGCGCGACTATCTGCGCAAGGACGGCGGTTTCGATCCGGCGATGTCCGGGCCGGAAGATGCTGATCTGCGGTTGCGAATGCGACAGCGCGGCGACCAGATCGCTTTGGCCCCGGTCGTGATCGACCATGACGAGGGTCGACTGACCCTGCGGGACATCTGGACCAAGCGCTACTACTACGGCTTGAGCATTCCCGCTCTGCAGGATGAGCACGACGGCGCCGTCAGTGGGCAGGGCCGGGCGCTGCTCACGGCGTACGTCGATAACCGGCGCAGGCTGGCGCGGCGCCCGGTGCACGCCGTTGGCATGGTGGTGATGCGCGGAATGGAGGCGGCTGGCTACCTGGCCGGTGCGCGGGCGGGCCGGCGCCGGCGATGAGTCGCCGTCTGCTCTGGGTGTCGTTGCCGGACCAGCGTGCGCGGCGCGAGTTGTACTGGATGTCGAGGATGCCGGGGACGAGCGTCACGGCCCTGGCCCGGCAGGAACCGGTCGGTGATATCGAATGGGTCCCCACGACGTACCGTCGGCCGATCAAGCGGTTCATCGAGGCGGGGGCGTTCGCGTGGGCGCGCGGTCTGGACCGGCAGGATCCGGGCGCCTACGACTGGGTGGCCTCGCTGGAACTGTGCTCGCTGGTCACCGGGCAGGCCAGCCGGTGGCGGCGGGCCGGGAGGCCGCTGCAGGCGGTCATCACGTGGGAGAACCTGCCCGACCAGCCGCTCTACAAGATCCCGCCCTACCGGCAGGCGGTGAACTCGTGCCGGGACGCCGATCTGTTGCTGTGCATGGTCGATGCGGCCCGGGATCACTTGCTGGCCAACGGTTTTGACGACGAACGGATCCGGGTGGTGAAGCCCGGTGTCGACACCGAGCTCTTCACCCCGGCCGCGGCGCCGGCCGCCGACCCGCAGGTGGTTTTCATCTCGCCGCTGGAGCCGAACAAGGGCATCGACCGGGTCCTGCACGCGATGACGATCGTGCGACGGACCGTTCCGGAGGCGTCGTTGATCGTGGCCGGAAGCGGTTCGCTGCAGCCGATGGTCGAGGCCGCTGTAGCCGACCCGCTGCAGCGGGTGACGCTCACCGGTTACCTTGACGCGGCGGCCGTCGCCGACCTGCTGCGATCCTCCGCGGTGTTCACCACCGCACCGCGGCCGACGTGGAAGTGGACCGAGCAGCTCGGCCTGGCCTACCTGGAGGCGCAAGCGTGTGGACTGCCTGTCGTGACGACTCGTTGCGGCACGAACGACGAGGCGGTCCGCGCGCCCAACCTGCTGGTCGACGACGACGCCGAAGCGCTGGCTGAGGGGCTGCTTGACTTCCTGACCGATCCGGCTCGGCGTGCCGAGGTGGGCGCGGCGAACCGTGTGCGGATGGTCGCCGAGCATGACCTGAGCACCCAATGTGCCCGGATGGGAGCGGCGTTCGCGGATATCGAGGCTCAGCAGTGAGCGCAGCGCCGGGGCGACAGCGCCGTTGGATCGGCGCCGGCGTGGGACTGCTGACCGCGGTGCTGGTGCTCGGCCCGGCGTTGAAGCCGGGCTATTTGCTGTTCTACGACATGGTGTTCGTGCCGAGGCTTGGCCTGAGCGAGCGCACGCTGGGGATCGACGGCTCGGTGCCGCGCGCCGTACCCAATGATCTGGTTGTCGCTCTCGCCTCGCACGTCGTACCCGGCTGGGTGGTGCAGCACGTGCTGTTGGTGCTGGTGTTCGTCGGCGCCGGGGCGGGGACGGCGGCGTTGGCGCGGACGCCGTGGGGTGCGGCTGCGGCAGCGCTGGCGGCCACGTGGAATCCCTGGGTCGCGCAGCGGTTGGCGATTGGGCACTGGGGATTTCTGCTCGGTTACGCGTGTCTGCCCTTCGTCGCGTACGCCGCCCAGCAGCTGCGTCGCGAACCGAACCGGAACGCTCGGATCCGCTTGGGCGTCTGGATCGTGCTGGCTGCGCTGACCGGCTCGACGGGGGCGATCCTGGCCGCGCTGGTCTTGCTGGCGGTGCTGCTGGTCCCGGCGGCTGCCCGACCGGCGTGGCGCGAGCTGCGCTGGATCGTTCCGGTCTTCCTTGTGGCGAACGCGGCGTGGTGGTGGCCGTTCCTGACGCTCGCGCCCTCGGGTGACGCGGATCCTGCTGGGGCACAAGCATTCATGGCACGACCGGACACGCCGCTGGGGGTGTGGGGCTCGCTGTTGAGCGGGGGAGGCATCTGGGGGCAGGCGTGGTGGTTCGCTACGCGACAGGTGTTTGTGGTGGCGGTCCTGACGCTGATCGTGGTGGCCGCGTGCGTCGTCGCGCTGTTGCGACGGGCTGACAATCGCTCTGACCCGCTGGTGCGCGGCCTGGTAGCGGCGGCGGTGGTGGGTCTGGTGATCGCCGGTGCGAGTGCCGTCCCAGGTGGGGAACAGGTGGTGGGGTGGGTCATTACGCATGTTCCCGGTGGCGGTCTGATCCGGGACGCCCAGAAGTTCGCCGCGATGTGGATGCTGGTTGTCGCGCTCGGCGCTGGTGCGCTGATCGAGTGGCTCATCGCCAGCGGGCGCCGGGTGGGCGTGCCGAAGGTGGGAGTGGGCGTCGTAGCGTTCGCGGTCGCGATGTGGCCGGTCGCAACCCTGCCGGGGATGGCCTGGGGCGGTGGCCGGACCTGCACGGTGTGGTCGTCCGCGGAGCCCCAGCAGTGCGCTGAAACGGCCCCCAGGTGGGCGGCGGTGCAGTATCCGCGGTCCTTCCTGACGATGGCGGATCGCCTCAATGAAGCCGAACCGGGGGCAGTGGCTGTGTTCCCGTGGACGCTGTACCGCAAGTACGCCTGGAACGCGGATCGCACCGTCTTGGACCCGTGGCAACGGCTGGTGGATCGGCAGGTTCTCGTCAACGATGACCTGCCGTTGTCCGACCGGATTGTGCGCGGTGAGAGTGCGGCCGCCGCGGCCATCAGCTCGGCCCTTGCCGACGGGAACGTGGTAGCGGCCCTGCGGTCGCAGGGCGTGCGCTGGGTGTTGGTGCAAACCGACCAGCCCACCCTCGACCGACTACCCGATCTGGGTACGCCGATCGCAACGGATGGCGCGCTGCGTCTGTACGATTTGGGCCCAGTGGCCGCCGTTCCGGGAACAGCAGGGTGGTGGCGGTGGCTCGGACTCGGCGGGCTCGCCGTAGCAGTCGTCGGCGCGGCGGCCGGGACAGTTTTGCGGGTGCGTCGGAGCGTCAAGTGCGCACGAATGTGATGTCTATGACTATGATGACGGTTAAGTAACTTCTGCGATGCTGTCGCGGACGAACGGATGGAGACCAGCAGTGGGCAATGGCGGCAACCGCGCGTTGTGGATTATTGGCGGCACCCTCGGCGGGATCGTGATCGCCGCTGGCTCGGTCTTCGGCATCGTGGCTCAGCAAAGCTCGATCCAGCAGCCGCAGAAGTACAGCAAGGTCATCAGCTACGACCAGTAGGTCGATTCGCTTCAAAGCGGGCGTGTCTCCCACCTCGGGAGACACGCCCGCTTTCTATGCCACCTGTGACCGTTGTCCGTGCGAACGCACCGGGGGTCAGTCGCCGGGGTTCGTTTCGTAGGTGTGGCCGGCGGGGCTGGTCCAGGTGCAGATGCCTTCGGGTGTCATGGTGACGTGCCAGCCGCCTTCGTGTTTGGCGCGGTGGTGGTGGCGGCATAGGCATTGCAGGTTGTCCGCGGCGGTGTCGCCGTCGGGGTAGCGGATCACGTGGTCGATGTCGGACAGGGTGGCGAGTCGGGTGCAGCCGGGGAACCGGCAGTGCTGGTCGCGGGTTTTGACGAACCGGGCCAGTCGGGCACCGGGACGGTAGGACCGGTCCGCGGTTTCGACCACGGTCCCGGTAGTCGCGTCAGTCAGCGCCCGGGTCAGCTTCACCCCCAACACTTGCGCCAACTCGGTGATCACGGCGGCGGGGATGACCCCGACCCGAGGCAGCAACACATCACCGATACCAGCCACGTGTCTGGCGTGGCCAGTCGGGGGCGACATCATCGAGTCCACCTCGGGCGGCCCAGTCTGTGGTGGGTCCCCATCGGCGTGTTCGTTGCCCACGCTGGCGTTGAGGTCTTCGAGTTCTTCGGCGATCAGGGCGCGTAGTTCTTCATCGAGTTGATCCAACCCGTTGATCGGGGTCAGGCCGGGTTCGTGCCAGTCGTAGTCCACTGACGCCTCATCGAACCCGTCGACCAGGTCATCCCAGTCCGGCTCCTCGAACGACAACCCCGCCACTCCCGCGTCTTCTGCTATCGCCGGTGCCGTTTCAGGAGCGGTGACGGGGATCGTGAACGTCAACTGGGTGTCTACCCCGACCCCGGTCAAGACCAGGTCGGTCAGGGCATCGACCCGGCACTGCGGCAACGTCTTGTTCGTGGTGGTGACCTGGTGTAGTTCCCGGGCCAACTCATCGACCGCCGCCATCAGTTTCGCCGCCTCCAGGGTGGGCAGGACAGCGGTCAGCTGGGACAGGCCAGGTTCGTGATGCGGGGACACCCACACCCCCACCTGCGAGCGACGCCGTGCCCGGGCGGCCCGGTCAGCACCGACCGGGTCCAGCCGGGCCCGTAACCGGCGCGCTTTCGCCCGCAACCGCACCGCCGTCATCCCTTCGGGGTCGTCGGCCAGGATCCGGTCCTCGATTTGGCGGGCGACGTGGTCGGGGGCTTCGGTGGTGACCTGCGCGACCGCGCAGGCTTTACCCGGGTCCAAGGTCCCGGACCCGACCCGGTCCACCAACCGCGGACACCGCTCAACCGTGTCCAACGCTTCACCAAGGCGGGTGTTGCTCTGCCGATCCGACCAGCCCAACCGGGTCCCGGTTTCCAGGGCGAACCATTCATCCACGAACGAGCCCGGGGCATGCCGGATCACCCGGTGAATCAGCAACGGATAAGCACCCTCGATGGGGTTCGGGTCATCCCGGTGCTCGATCGCCGCCGCCTGCGTCAACCGGTGCGACTGGATCGCCCACGCACTGTTCTGCACGTGCTGCGCCGCGACAATATCGCCCATCAAGTCTTCCTCGGACAACCCCGCATAATCACCCGCCACCCGGGCGTACGCGGCCTGCAACAACCCCGCCGCCGCGCCCAACAACTCCGCCACCGACGCGTCCTGAACCCCCGGTGACAAGGTCACCGGGGTAGGAGCCGTGGCGGTCAACGTCATACCCCGATTGTACTGGTGTACGAACCCCGAAAACAGATATACACAACCCAAAATTCGCGGCACGGCCCAGCTGATGCGGGAGTCCCGCCGTCGGTGCTCGAACCGCGACGAGGACAGCCGCACCCCAGGTGGGCTCAGGCGACCGAGGACTCGCGGTCCGGGCCGATCGGCGTCGGCAGAGATGATTCCGAACTGCCGAGGCGGTACGACGTCGCCGCGCTCACCGGCCGCGGCGCACGACCCAGCACCGACAGCAGGGTCTGCTCCAGCGCGATGCCGGTGTCCAACCAGTCGAAGCTCATCGCGAACTCGCGAGCGTTCGCGCCGAGCGCTGACCTCAGGTCCGGATCATCGAGCAACTGCTGCGTCCGCTGCGTCATCTGGGAAACGTCATCGACCAGATACCCGGTGACGCCGTCGACGATGGATTCCCGCGGTCCGCCGGCGTGATGGAAGGCGATCGTCGGAGTGGCGTGCAGCCCGGCCTCGACGATGGTCAGGCCCCAGCCCTCCTTACCCGACGGCATCAGCACCACCCAGGCTGACGCGAGGAGACTGTGTTTGACGTGCTCGTCGACGAAACCGTGCATGGTGACCAGATCTGCAACCCCCCGGGCAGCCGCGTGCTGCTCGAGCGCGTCCTGCCAATAGCCGCCACCCACGATGTGCAGGTCGACGTCCCTGCCCGAAGCCTGCAACGCAGCGACGACATCGATCGCCAGCTCGACCTGCTTGTGCGGCACCAGCCGACCCAGAACCACGATGCTCGGTCGCGGACTGCGCGGCAGCACGGCGTACTTCTCGAGGTTTTCGGGCTGGTCGTTGCCCGAGTAGATGAGGTCTACGCGGTCGGGGGCGATGCCCAGTTCGGCCAGTTCTTCGCGGGTCGCCTCGGAGACCGTGACGTAACGGCTGCCCCGGTAGACGCGCGGCGCGACCCGCGATTCCAGGAACCAACCGAGTGCGGCGATAGGCCGAGCGAAGAAGGTGTGCCACTGGTCGCGATGGACGTGGTGCACGACGTTGACCACCGGCACCGCCGCTGCAAGCGGAGACCAGAACGGCACCCCGTTCTGGACGTCGATCACGATGTCGTAGTCATGACGATGGCGCGCCGTATGCATCAGACCGGCCAGGTAGGTGCTGAACCGGTTACCGCGGCGCAGCACGCGCACGTGACCGTGCCGGGTCTCGCGGTCGGCGCCGGGAAAGCGACTGGTGAAGAGCGTGACGTCGTGGCCTTGGCCCGTCAGGACTTCCGCGGTGCGCTCGACGAACGTTTCCGAGCCGCCCGCCTCCGGATTCTCCCGGTCCCGCCATGAGAGGTAGAGCACCCGCAGGTGCGGCACCTCCGCCGCCTTCTCGCCCACCGTTTGCTCCATGTGATTCAAAACACTACCGGCCAGTAGAGTACGCCAGGAACGCCCGCACGTCGGCATTTGCCGGAGGCACGTCAGGATGAGGACATGGATTCGCGGTGTGAGGTCTGCGGTGCGCCTACCGCACAGTGGGTCCTCGACGCCGACAACCAACTGACCCGGTGTACGGCGTGTGGCCACCTCACGCGCGACCTCACCGAGGCCCCGGCGCACCACCGCGCCGCCGCGTACGGCGGTGAACCCCATCTGGACCGGATGCGGCTGCGGCTGACCCATCGGTTGCTGGAGCAGGCGTGCCCCGTCCGGCCGTCCTCGGTCTTCGAGATCGGCTACGGCAGCGGACAGCTGTTACGCGCTTTCGCCGATGGGGGCGCACAGGTAGGCGGCGCCGACCCCGACCAACTCGAGGTCGCGGTCGACCCCGTCGTCGCTGCGGGCGGTGGCCTGCACCCGGTGGCCGTCGAAGACCTCGACGAAGACGTCGTCGATCGCACTGCCGCCGACCTGGTCTTCGGCGTCCACGTCGTCGAACATGTCCGCGACCCGGCCCGCACCATGCAGGTAGCCGCCCGGCTGGCCCGCCCCGGCGGCACCCTCGCCTTCCTCACCCCGGCCGGCGACAGCGACGGGTTGCACCGCTGGGGCAGCGACTGGTGGATGCTGGAGGACCCGACGCACGTGCGGTTCTTCACCGCCGACAGCCTCACCCGTCTCGCGCTCAGTGCCGGGTTGCAGGATGTGCAGGTGCATCGCCCCCGGTTGGACTCCCTGGTCACCGACGCCGCCAGCGCCGCCCGTCGGCGGGGGACCGGGCCCGCGGGTGCGCTGGCGGCGCGCTCTGTCTTGGCCCGCGCAGCGCTGTCCGCCCCCTGGGTCCTCACCCGCCGTACCGTGCAGCCACGCAGCCGCCCCTCACTCCTGCTGGTCGCCCGGAGGCCCACGTGACCCGGCGCCGCACGCTGCGTCGGTCGGTGCACCTGTTCCGGTCCTTCCTGGTCGAGCAGACGGAGCCGGAGGTCTTCTACGGTGCGTTGGCGCAGGACTCGGTGGCCGACGTACGCGAATGGACCGACCCGGCGGGGCAGACCGTCCTGGATGTCGGCGCGGGGCCGGCGGAGTTCGCCCGGGCGTTCCGAGCGGCGGGCGCGCACTACATCCCGCTGGACCACGACCCCGGCGTCGCCTCCGTCCACGACGGCGGGATCGTCGCGGAGGCCGGCCAGTTGCCGTTCGCCGACAACAGCGTCGACATCGTCTTCAGCAGCAACCTGTGGGAGCACGTCGCCGATCCCAACGCGGTCGCCGATGAGTTCCTGCGCGTGGTCCGTCCCGGCGGCCTGCTCCTGCTGTCCTACACCAACTGGCTCTCGCCCTGGGGTGGGCACGAAACCTCGCCCTGGCACTGGCTGGGCGGGGAGTTCGCCGTACGCCGATACGAGACTCAGCAGGGCCACGCACCCAAGAACCGGGTCGGGTCGACACTCTTCAAGGTCAGTGTCGCGACCGGGCTGGACTGGGCCCGCACGCAACAGGCCGCCGATGTCCTGGCGGCCCGACCGCGCTATCTGCCTGACTCGTTGCGCTGGGTGCTGCGGGTGCCCGGCCTGCGCGAGATCGTCACGTGGAACCTGCTGCTGGTGCTGCGGAAACGATGACCGCCCGACTGGACCGGCTGGGGGAGTGGGCCCGCCGCGGCTGGGTGCTGGTCGCGGTCGCGGTCCTGCCCTGGCTGGTGGCGCCGCGGCTGATCCAGCCGGACACCAAAACCGACCTGACCATCTCGCCGGTCCGCTATTTGGCTCGCGCGCTCACCGCCTGGAACGACCACGCCGGTCTCGGCGAGCTGCAGAACCAGGCCTACGGCTACCTCTTCCCGATGGGCCCGGTCTTCGCGATCGGGCAGTGGCTGCACGTGCCGGCCTGGATGACCCAGCGGGTGTGGTGGTCGCTGCTGCTGGTCGTCGCCTGCGCCGGCGTCATGCGGCTGACCGCGCGCCTGGGCCTCGGCACCCCGCAGGCCGGTTCGGTCGCCGGTCTGGCCTACGCCCTCAGCGCCCGGATCCTGACCGTCCTGGCCAACAACTCCATCGAGGCGTGGCCGATGGCGGTGGCGCCCTGGCTGGTCGTCGCCGCGGTCGGGCTGATCGATCCGGCGGCGACCCGGCGGCAGAAACTGCACGCGGCCGCAGCCACCGGCCTGCTGACGACCGCCCTCGGGGGAGTCAACGCCGTGGCCTCCGGCACCGTCCTGGTGTTGCCGGCCCTCTTCCTGCTCACCCATTCGACCGGCCGGCGCCGCCTGGGCTGGTGGGCCGGCGGCGCCCTGCTCGGCGCGCTGTGGTGGCTGATCCCGCTGCTGGTGCTGGGCCGCTACGGCTACCCGTTCCTGGACTTCATCGAAACCTCCTCCCTGACGACCGCCGTCACCTCCGCGCCCAACACGCTGCGGGGTGCCAACGACTGGGTCGCCTTCATCCTCGACGCCGAGAACCACCCGGTCTGGCAGAGCGGCTGGGTGCTGGCGCAGACCGTCGTCGCGATCCTGGCCACCTGCGCCGTCGCCGCGGTCGGGATCATCGGCATCTTCCGGTTGCGCGGCCACCTGGCCCGCTGGGCATTGCTCAGCGTGCTGATCGGCGCGCTCGCGATGGTGGTCGGGCACGACGGGGTCGTGGGCTCGCCGATCGCCGGGCCGGTGCGCGAGCTGCTGGACGGGCCGCTCGCGCCGTTGCGCAACGTGCACAAGGCCGATCCGCTCCTGCGGCTGCCGTTGTGCCTGGGTGTGGCGGTTGTGTGGACGGCCTGGCAGCGCTGCGGCCACCGGCGAATCGCCCTGCGCCGCTTCGGAATCGGGGCCCTCGTCCTCGTCGCCGCAACTCCCGTCTGGGTGGGCCGACTCGGCGACGCCGCTGCCTACGAGGCGATCCCGGCGTCCTGGCAGCAGGCCGCCGCTGCCGTCGATGCGGCCGCCGACCACGACGGCGGCTCGACGCTGGTGCTACCCGCCGCGCGCACCGCGCAGTTCGTGTGGGGCAAGACCACCGACGAACCGCTGAGCGCCCTCGCGACCTCGCCGATCGTGACCCGGGCCGCCGCCCCGCTCGGCCACCCAGGAGCGACCCGGTTGCTCGACCGCATCGACCAGTTAGCCGCCAGCGGGGTGAGTCAGCCGGACCTGGCGCAGACCCTCACCCGCATGGGGATCACCCGGGTACTGGTCCGCCACGACGTCGCGACCGCCGCGCGGGCGCTGCCGGCGAACCGCGTCGAGACCACCCTGGCGCGGTCGACGGGCTTCCAACGCACCGGCAGCTACGGCACGGGCGACGAGCGCATCGACCTGTGGGACGTGACCACCCCGGCGCCCACCAGTTACACCGGCGCGATCCGGGTCGCCGGCAGCCCGGAGTCGGTCACCGACCTGCTGGGGACCGGTCTGCTGGGCGCTGACCAGGCGTTGCTGCTGACCGGCGAGCACCCCCAGGTCGTCAGCGACACCGCTCGCTGGCGGGCGTACAACAACGGAGTGCCGGCGCAGCTCGCCTTCACACCCACCCTGCCCGGCACCGACACCAGCCCGACCCGGGTCGGGGCGCTCGACCTGGCCTCCAGCAACGACCCCGCCGACCACACCACCCGGGTGTTCGAGGGGTTCACCGACATCACGGCCACCTCCGACGCCGCCGACCCGTTCGCCGACGGTTACGCCGGTCCGACGTACGCCCCCTGGTCCGCCCTCGACGGCGACCCCGCCACCGCATGGCGTACCGCTGACCATTCGGGTACGGCGACCCTCGCCTTCCGCATCGACCCGTCCGTGACCGTGCGGCAGGTGACGATCCTCCTGGCCCGGGGCGATGGTCTCGCCCTGCCCCAGCAGGTGACGCTGCACGTCGGCGACTGGTCGCAGTCCGTCGCGGTCGACGGGCACGAGACCCTCACCTTCGGCGTCCCGGCCGTCACCGCGGGACCGATCTCGATCACCATCGACAGCGGTCACGGCGACGACTCCGATCAGGCACCAATGGGGATCACCGAGATCAGCATTCCCGGCACCCACTTCGGCACCGCCCTGCGGCTGCCCGGGAAGGTCGACATCACCCGGCAGGCCGTGCTGCTCACCCGCGCCGCCGAGGACCCGGCCACCTTGAAGCGGCAGGTCCAGGTCACCATCGGCGGATCCGCCCCGGTGCGGGCCTGGGTGACGGCGACCGCAGCCACCCGGGCCGGTGAACTCACCTGCGGTGCAGCCGGATCCATCACCGTCGGTAACAGCCGGATCCCGCTGTCGGCGACGTTCACCTCCCAGCAGATCACCGACGGTGAGCCGGTCGAAGCGAAGCCCTGCGGTGATGGCAGCAGCGCCGAAATCCCCACGGGCACAGTCGCCGTCGAGGCCAGCGGCGGCAGTGGCGCCCTGGTGCAGCAGGTCGTCCTCGGCGCGAACCCCAGCGCGAGCGCCGGTCATTACCTGGTCACCCATCAGGGTGCCAACGCCGGCTGGCAGGCGCAGGCGCAGGCGAGCGGACGATCCCTCACTGCCGTGACGCTGGACGGCTGGCAGCAGGGATTCGTCCTGCCGGCGGGCGTCGAGGCGAGGGACGTGACGGTCACCTTCGCGCCGAACACCGCGCACCGGATCGGCCTGGCGATCGGCGCCCTCGCCGTGCTGGCCCTGCTGGTGCTGTGGGGGTGCACCCGTGGTCCGCGACCGGGTCGAGTGTCCTGCTCCGGTGAGGGTGAGGAATCGACGCCGGAGCCGGTCGGGAGCGGGTCGAGTGTCCCGGTCCGGTCACGCATGCCTGCAGTCGCCCTGTCCGCGCTCGTCGTCGCGGTCCTGGCCAGTGGGCTCTGGGGAGTTGCGGCGGCAGCGGTCGCACTCGCCGTACCCGCGCGATATCGCGGTCAGGCGGCGGCCGGCGCCCTGGTGCTCTCCGGGGTGTTGCTGTCGGCCTTCGGGGTGGTGGACCGGTACTCGTTCGGCGCGATCAGCGGGCAACTGGTGTCGACGGTGACGTTGGCGCTGTTGGCCGCCCGGTGGGCCACCGGCGATGCGCCCAGCGCAGCAACGGTTGCTCCACCAAGTACACCGAGGCCGAGGCCACCAGCAGTGTGACCGCGCTGACCGCGATCAGCACCAGCCAGAACGACCCCGTCAGCACCGGTTGCCCCGTCAGGACGTAGAGCACCTGCAGCGCGAGGACCTGCCACAAGAACACGGCGTACGACATGTCGCCGGCCCAGCGCGCCAGCCCGGTGTCCACGACGGCCGTGGTCACATCACCGCGCGGTCGGCCCATCGCGGCGAGCACCAGCAGCCCCGCGAACACCGCGTAGGCGGTCTCTTTGAACGCGGCCTGCGCGGGCGTGGGCAGGTGCAGATCCACCGGTCCGCCCAGCGGTGTGGCGGTCACCAGCAGGACGCACAGCGCGACCGCCGCGCACGCCGCCGGCCGGGCAGCGACCCGCTCCCAGCGGTCCCGCGGGCCGCTGACCAACAAGGCGATCGCGGCACCGGCGGCGTACCAGGCCAGGTGGCCGAGCACGCTGCGGCCGAGAACCCCTGCACCCCAAGTGTTCCCGGACCGGGACCACACCGTGGACAGGGTCTGCAACAGCACCCCGAGTACGCCGATTCCAGCCAGGGTGCCGAAGACCACCCGGTCGCGGCACCGGGCCAGGCGGCCAAGGGCGATGCCGATCACGGGCACCAACAGATAGAACGTGATCTCGGTGGTGAGGCTCCAGGTCTGGGTGAACGCCTGGTACTGGTCGTCGGTGTAGCCCTGCAGGAAGAACAGGTGCGCCACCACTTTGCCCGGGCTGCCCAACCCGCCGGTCTGCCCGGGCAGCAACGCTGCGACCAGCAGGACACCGGCCAACCCCAGCAGATAGGCGGGATAGATCCGGATCAGCCGGTGTATCCAGTAGGTGCGGGCGGCGGTCCGCCCGGTGATCCAGGGGCGCAGCAACAACATCGCCGACAGCACGAAGAAGATCGCCACACCGCTGTCGCCGCGGGCCAGGATCGCGCCAGGCACGTCCAATGCGCTCGTGCCGGTCCAGAAGGACACGTGTGCGACCAGGACGAAGACCGCGGCCAGGCCACGGACCGCGTCCACTAACGGGAAGCGCCCGCCGCCTCCGGTACCGTCGTGCCGAGCCATCAACTGGAAGGTACCGGAAGCCGCGTCATGACTGGTGTTGAAGTCAGCGTCGCCACGCCCGCTGGAGCGCATCATCCGACGCGTCCGGTGCTGCGAGCGCGTGCGCCGCTGCGGTTGTCCTTCGCGGGCGGTGGCACCGACGTTGCCCCGTTCCCGCAGCGGGAAGGCGGGGCGGTGCTGTCGGGCACGATCTCCGCGTTCGCGTTCTGCACTCTGCGTCCCCGCATCGACGGCCGGATCTCGGTGCACTCGGTCGACTTCGGCACCGCGGTTGGTTTCGGAGTGGACGAGGACGTCGAGTTCGACGGCAACCTGGACCTGCCGAAGGCCGCGATCGCCCGGCTGCGCGACTTCGAGGGTGCCATTCCGACGTCCGGCTTCGACCTGTTCATCCACACGCAAGCACCACCCGGTTCCGGTCTGGGCTCCTCCAGTGCGGTGATGGTCTCGGTGATCGGCGTGGTGGCGGCGCACTGCGGAGTCGACCTCACGCCGTACGAGATCGCCGACCTGGCCTACCGGCTGGAACGCGAGGACCTCGGGGTCCCCGGTGGCTCGCAGGACCAGTACGCCGCGGCGTTCGGCGGCTTCAACTTCATCGAGTTCTCCGGCGACCAGGTCCTGGTCAACCCGTTGCGGGTGCGGCCCGGCACCGTCCACGAACTCGAGCACAACATGTTGCTGGCCTTCACCGGTGCCACCCGGGTCAGCGACCACATCATCGACGACCAGGTGCACCGCTACGAGACCGGTAACGCCGAGGCGCTGGAGGGCCTGCGGGCTCAGAAACAACTCGCGGTCGCGATGAAGGAGGAGCTGGTCCGCGGCAACGTCGACCAACTGGGCCGGCTGCTGGGTCAGGCGTGGGCCGAGAAGCGCAAGATGTCCGCCCGGATCGCCACGCCGCTGATCGACGAGGCGATCGCCCGCGCCCTCGCCCATGGCGCCCTCGGCGGCAAGGTCACCGGCGCCGGCGGCGGCGGCTATCTGCTGTTCATCTGCGAATTCGAGCGCCGGCACATCGTTGCCGCACAATTGCTGGAGCTCGGCCTGCGCCTGGAGGAAGTCACCTTCAGCGGCGAGGGCGTCACCACGTGGCGAGGACAACGATGAACCACCCATTGACCCGGCGAAGCAGCGGTGACGTCGATCACACGGTCGCTGCCGTATCAGCCGACGCCGTCCGGGCCTGGCAGGACCTGGCGGCCGCCCTCAGCGCACCTGAGCTGACCGCGCAGGTGGATGCGGCCGGCGCCGCTCTGGTGGGGGCACTGGCCGGTGGGGGAGCACTGCTGGTGGCCGGCAACGGCGGCAGCGCTGCGATCGCCAGCCACATCGCGGCGGAGTTCATCGGGAAGTGCGTCCAGGACCGCCCGCCGCTACCGTCGATCAATCTGGCCGAGTCGCTCTCGTCAGTCACGGCCGTGGCCAATGACTACGGCTACGACCAGGTGTTCTCCCGTGGCGTCCAGGCGCACGGCCGTCCCGGCGACGTATTCCTCGCGATGACGACCAGCGGCACCAGTCCGAACGTCCTCGCCGCCCTCGACGCGGCCACCCAGCGTGGGCTGATCACGATCGTGCTCACCGGCGCCAAGGGCGAGGGTCTGCACGGTCGGGCCGATCACGTGCTGATCGTGCCGAGCGACCAGACCCCGCGGATCCAGGAAGTGCACCTGCTGTGGGCACACGCCTGGTGCGAGGCCGTCGACGCACTGAGCCAGCCCTGACCCTCAATCACAGCGTGAGCCTTTCCGACGCGGAACTCCTCGGCCGGGGCACTGACCTGATCGCCCCGGCCAGCCCGGGGGCGCCGTACGACCTGGTCTTCCTCGACCGCGACGGGACCCTCAACGAGCACCGGCCCGGGTACGTCGATCGGCCGGGTGACCTGATCCTGTTGCCTCACGCGGTGGCCGCGGTCCGTGCCTTCAACGACGCCGGTGCGCGGGTGGTCCTGGTGACCAACCAGCGCGGTATCGCGACCGGGGTGCTGCACGAGGCTGACCTGCTGGCGGTCCAGCGGGAACTCGTGCGGCAGTTGGCAGCGGGCGGGGCACACCTGGACGCCGTCCAACTGTGTCCGCACGAGCAGGCAACCTGCGCCTGCCGTAAACCAGCCCCCGGGCTGCTCCTCACCGCGCTGAACCGGGCGCCCTGGGCGGATCCGGCGCATTGCGTGCTCTTCGGCGACCAGGACTCAGACCTGCGCGCCGCCCGCGCCGCGGGGGTGCGCGGGGTCCGGGTCGGACCGGCCGGACTGGCGGTGCCATCGGTTCGCGGCCGGGGTTCGCGCGCCCTGTGACATGGATCGCATTGATCCTGCTACTGTCCGGTAAGAAATTCCGTCCGGCGTTGGAGGTTCCGCAGCATGCTGCGCAAGTTGGCACTCCCCTTCCTTATCGGCTTGGGGGCCTTCCTGGTTGTCATGGCTCTCGGCCTGAAGTTCTGGGCCCCGAACAAATTAGCGATCATTCCGCTGGATCAGAACACCCGCCAGGTACTCGATGACAAGGACGCGAAGTTCTTCGACGCGGACACGTTGTCGTACAAGGAAGGCACCGTCACCACGACTCTGGTGGTTGCCGGGGACAAGGCGGCCAGCGAGAAGCTGGGCGACAACAAGGTGATCCTGAACAAGTGGCAGGTCACCGACAACAACAACACGCCGCCGCCGATGGACGCCAACACCATGACGTACGCCGTGGATCGCAACTCGGGCCTGCCCGTTGCGTGGGACGGCACCACCGTCGATGACGGAGTCAGCGAGCCGACGCATCCCAAGATCGAGGGCTACACGATCAAGTTCCCGTTCGGCACCGAGAAGAAGACCTACCAGTACTGGGACACCACGCTCAACAAGACGATGGACATGAAGTACGTGTCCACCGAGAGCATCAACGGTCTGCAGGTCTACAAGTTCGAGGGCACCGTCCCGGAGACCACGTTCCGGATGCAGGAAGTGCCCGGTTCGATCTTCGGCCTGGGCGCCAGCAGCGCGGGACAGAACGCCGAGCGCACCTACGCCAACACCCGCATCATCTGGGTCGAGCCGCAGACCGGCGTCTTCATCAAGGTCTCCGAGCACCAGATCCAGGAGTTCAAGATCCCCGGCCACGACCCGGCCCTGGCGATCAACACCACGCAGGTCATGACACCGGCCACGGTCAAGGAGAACACCGACTACTGGGGCCAGAAGGCGTTCCTGCTGAAGGTCTTGCACATCATGCCGTGGATTCTCGGTCCGCTCGGTGTGCTGACCCTGATCGGAGCACCGCTGGTGTCCCGGTTGCTGAACCGGCGTGACGAAGAGGACTACTCCGAGTGGTCCGATGGTGTCGACGATGACGATGACCGGTCGGCCCGCCGCGTCGCCCAGTCCGAGCCGGAGGCCCGGCAGGACGGCAGCTACGTGCACGCCGACGAGATCTGGGACGAGGAACCCGCCACTCGCGCCGAGCGCCGGGGCGGGACGGGTGACGACACGATCGAGTTGCGCAAGAAGTGACGTCTCGTGTTGTGGTGACCGGTGGGGCCGGTTTCCTCGGTTCCCACCTGTGCCAGACCCTCCTCGCCCGGGGTGACACCGTTGTCGCAGTCGACAACCTGTGCACCGGCCGCGCAGCGAACGTGGCTGCGCTGCAGGCCAATCCGCGGTTCTCATTGATCACGGCCGATGTGGTCGACGGCCTGACGATCGATGGCCCGGTGGACCTGGTGTTGCACTTCGCCAGCCCGGCCTCGCCCGTGGACTACCTGCGGTTGCCGATCGAGACCCTGCGCGTCGGATCCCAGGGCACGATGCACGCCCTGGATCTGGCGCGCGAGAAAGGCGCCCGGTTCCTGTTGGCCTCCACCTCGGAGGTGTACGGCGATCCCGAGATCCATCCGCAGCGGGAGGACTACTGGGGCAACGTGAACCCGGTCGGCCCCCGGGGTGTCTACGACGAGGCCAAACGCTTCGGTGAGGCCATGACGATGGCCTACCGATCGACGTACGACGTGGACACGGCGATCGTGCGGATCTTCAACACCTTCGGCCCCCGGATGCGGCCCAATGACGGCCGCGCCATCCCCAACTTCATCCGGCAGGCACTGGCCGGAGACCCGGTCACCGTGAGCGGCGATGGTCTGCAGACCCGGTCGATCTGTTACGTCGATGACCTGGTCGCTGGCATCGTGGCCCTGGCGGGAAGCGGCGAGCCGGGACCGATGAACATCGGCAACCCGCACGAGGTCTCCATGCTCGACCTGGCCGGCTGGGTCGTGAAGCTGACCAACTCGACCTCACCCATCGTGCACATCGAGCGACCGGTCGATGACCCGACCGTGCGCCGACCGGACACCACGAAGGCGCATCAGGCGCTGGGCTGGTCGCCGCAGGTGGATATCGAGGACGGACTGGAACGCACCATTGCGTGGTTCCGCGAGCACGAGGTCGAAGACCAGGTGCTCAGCCCGGAGCAGACCGAAGCGATCCTGACCCGCGGCGAACCGGGCCAGCCCGTCGAGTAGGCGGGGAGAACCTCACCCCGGTCGGTGGGCGACGAAGATCGCCGTCCCTGGAATCAGCCGGCCCCGCAGCGGACTCCAGCCACCCCAGATCTCCTCGTTGCGCGCCGGCCACTCCGGTTCGACGACGTCATCGATGACGAAACCCGCCGCGGCGAGCTCGCGGATCCGATCGCCCATCGTGCGGTGGTGTTCGACGTACGTCGCCCGGCCGGCGCCGTCCTGCTCGACGTACGGCGTCCGGTCGAAGTAGCTGGTGTGCACGGTCAGCCCCTCCGGGCCGGGCGCATCCGGAAAGGCCCAGCGGATCGGGTGAGTCGTGGCGAACACCCAGCGGCCACCGGCATCGAGCACACGGTAGACCTCGCGCATCACGGCCGCCGTGTCGGCGATGAACGGGATCGCGCCGTACGCCGTGAACACCACATCGAAACTCCGGTCGGCGAACGGCAGGGCGGTGGCATCGCACTGCAGCAAGGGCAGGCGGGTTCCGCAGCTGCCGTCGATCAGGCGGGCCTGCTCCAGCATCCCCGCTGACAGATCGGTGGCGACCACTCGACGTACGCCGATGGTCTGCAGGTAGCGGCTGCCGTGCGCGGCGCCAGCGCCCACTTCGAGGACGCGGGAGTCGGGCCGGGCGCCCAGCAGTTCCAACTCCGGCTCGGTCCAGCCCTCCGGGCCCCAGACGAGGTCGGCATCGCCGAGGAACTCGCCGTGCTCGGCGACGTAGTCGGCCGATTCGCGATCCCACCAGACCCGATTCGCCTGAATCGTCTCAGCCTGACCGGCCGTGCGGCGGGCTACCGTATCACTCATTTTGACCCGGTACTCCCAACATCAGTAGGCTTGCCAGGTGCGCCGTGTGTGCACACCCAACTCAATTCCTGTTTCATTCCACTTGATCTAAAGGTTTCCTACTACATGACTGCCACTACTACCTCTCCGATCGCGATCAACGACATCGGGTCGGAGGAAGAGCTGCTCGCCGCGATTGACGCGACGATCAAGCACTTCAACGACGGCGACATCGTCGAAGGTGTCATCGTCAAGGTCGACCGGGACGAGGTCCTGCTCGACATCGGGTACAAGACCGAGGGTGTCATCCCCTCCCGCGAACTCTCCATCAAGCACGACGTCGACCCCGGCGAGGTCGTTTCCGTGGGTGATGAGGTCGAGGCCCTGGTTCTCCAGAAGGAGGACAAGGAAGGTCGACTGATCCTGTCCAAGAAGCGCGCTCAGTACGAGCGGGCCTGGGGCGCGATCGAGAAGATCAAGGAAGAAGACGGCGTTGTCACCGGTACCGTCATCGAGGTCGTCAAGGGCGGCCTGATCCTGGACATCGGTCTGCGTGGCTTCCTGCCCGCCTCCCTGGTCGAGATGCGTCGGGTGCGCGATCTGCAGCCGTACGTCGGCAAGGAGATCGAGGCCAAGATCATCGAGCTCGACAAGAACCGCAACAACGTGGTGCTGTCCCGTCGTGCGTGGCTCGAGCAGACCCAGTCCGAGGTCCGCACGACCTTCCTCAAGGAACTGCAGAAGGGTCAGATCCGCGACGGTGTCGTCTCCTCGATCGTCAACTTCGGTGCGTTCGTGGACCTCGGCGGTGTCGACGGTCTGGTGCACGTGTCCGAGTTGTCCTGGAAGCACATCGACCACCCGAGCGAGGTTGTCGAGGTCGGTCAGCCGGTCACCGTCGAGGTGCTCGACGTCGACATGGACCGCGAGCGGGTTTCGTTGTCGCTGAAGGCGACTCAGGAAGACCCGTGGCAGCACTTCGCCCGCACCCACGCCATCGGCCAGGTTGTACCGGGCAAGGTCACCAAGCTGGTGCCGTTCGGTGCGTTCGTGCGCGTCGAGGACGGCATCGAGGGTCTGGTGCACATCTCCGAGTTGGCCGAGCGTCACGTGGAGCTGCCGGAGCAGGTCGTCACCGTTGGCCAGGACATCTTCGTCAAGGTCATCGACATCGACCTGGAGCGCCGCCGGATCTCGCTGTCCCTGAAGCAGGCCAACGAGGCCGCCGACGGTGCCACCGAGTTCGACCCGACGCTCTACGGCATGGCCGCCGAGTACGACGAGCAGGGCAACTACAAGTACCCCGAGGGCTTCGACCCGGAGACCAACGAGTGGCTCGAAGGCTTCGACGCCCAGCGCGAGAAGTGGGAGAAGGAGTACGCCGAGGCGCACGCCCGCTACGAATCGCACCAGGCGCAGATCGAGGCGGCTCGCAAGGCCGACGCCGAGGCCGCGGACTCGCCGGCCACGACGAGCTCGTTCTCCTCGGAGTCAGGTTCCGACGCTGGTGCCGCGGCACCGGTCGAGGGCACGCTGGCCTCCGACGAGGCACTGGCTGCACTGCGCGAGAAGCTGACCGGCAACTGACGGTCCACCTGGTCACACGCACGACGCCCGTTCCCGCTCCGGCGGGGGCGGGCGTCGTCGTGTGGCGGCGGTTGTCGCGTCTCGTCACGCGTGGCTGTTGTCCAGTTACGCGTCAGTAACGCTAGGTTGGTGCCAACGTTAACTGGGTCACACCGCCACCCCCTGGCGGTGTTGTTGTGAAGGGGCATCAAATGAGTGACGTGACGAGCGTCCGGCGTCCGGTATCGGTCGGGGTGGTCTCGATCTTCCTGCTCGTGGCCGGAATCCTGGAGATCATCGCCGGCATCCTGCTGATCGTGCATCACAACGATGCGGACGCCCAAGCGCATCTGGGCACCGCGAGCCCGGACGTACCGCACGCAACCACCTTGCTGTTGCTGGGCATCGCCGCGATCGTCATCGGCCTGATGTACATCGCCGCCTCGCGTGGCCTATGGGTCGGTGACGACACCTGGCGGGTCATCGTCATCTTCGTCTCGGTCCTGAACATCATCGGACTGATCATGGCGACCATCTTCGTGATCGACACCACGAGCCGGATCGTCACCATCGTCACGGCCATCGTGGCTGCGCTGGTGATCGCGGCTCTGGCGTCGCCGAAGTCCAAGGAGTTCTTCGGCGCTTAGGCCCCGTCTGACCCGCTGCACTACGGTCGGTGCATGCTGCGGATCGGACTGACCGGCGGAATCGGCTCCGGCAAGTCAACGGTCGCCGCGCGTCTCCAGGCGCGTGGCGCGGTTGTCGTAGATGCCGATCGACTGGCCCGTGAAGTCGTCGAACCGGGCGCACCTGGATTGGCCCGGATCACTGAGGAATTCGGCTCCGCGGTGATCGCTCCTGACGGCTCGCTCGACCGGGCCGCGCTGGGAGCGGTGGTCTTCGCGGACCCGGCCGCTCGGCGTACGTTGGAGTCGATCACCCACCCGCTGATCCAGGCTCGGACCCGGGAGTTGTTCGCGGCCGCACCCCGGGAGTCCGTCGTCGTGCACGACGTGCCCCTGTTGGTGGAGTTGGGGATGGCGCCGGGCTACCACCTGGTGGTGATGGTGCACGCCGACGAGCAGGTGCGGCACGAGCGCCTGGTCAGCGATCGGGGGATGGACCCGCAGGCGGCCCGGTCCCGCATCGCGGCACAGGCGGGCGTCGCGCAACGCCGCGCGGTCGCCGACGTGTGGCTGGAGAATCACGGCTCCCGCAAAGAACTGGCGGCCAAGGTCGACGACACCTGGGACCGGCGCCTCGCGCCGTACAACCAGAACCTCCTGACCGGCACCCGGGCCCGGATGACCGGTCCCGCGCGGCTGGTGCCGCCGGACCCCACCTGGCCGGCGCAGGCAGCCCGGTTGATCGCCCGGCTCAAGCACGTCCTCGGTGATCGTGCCGTCGTGATCGAGCACATCGGCTCCACCTCAGTGCCGGGGTTGGCCGCCAAGGACGTCATCGATCTCCAGTTGGGTGTCAGCCACCTGGCCGATGCCGACGATCCCGCCTTCATCGCTGATCTCGCGGCGGCCGGATTCCCGCGGATGGACGGCAACACCTGGGACTCGCCGAAGTCGTGGGACCCGGACATTGCGCACTGGCAGAAGCGATTTCACGGCGGCAGCGACCCGGGCCGGATCGTGCACCTCCACATCCGTGAGGTCGGCTCCGCCGGATGGACTGCGGCGTTGGTCTTCCGGGACTGGTTGCGCGCGGAACCGCGCGAGCGACGCGCGTACGAAGCGATGAAACGGCAGTTGGCCGGTGCGACCGACAGCACGGGGGAGTACGCCGAGGCGAAGGAGCCGTGGTTCGATGCGGCGTTCGACCGGGCCAGACAATGGGCGATGGCCACCGGCTGGCAATCAGCTTGACCATTTGTTGACCGTTCGTTCACCGGTTGCTCGCCGGGAGATGCCGTTCTGGTCACCTATGCACACCAGGCTCGGCGAACGTGCCCGGCCCCCATCGCCCCATCGTGCGGAGGGGGCAGCTACAGTCGGCGACTGTGAGCCAGATCACGACGGCACCGGAGCCGACCGGCCCCCCGCCGCGCCGCAGAGGGCGACCGGTAGGGGAGTGGCTGCTTGCTCTCGCCCTGTTGTTGCCGAACCTGGTGCTGCTCATCGTCTTCACCTACCGGCCGTTGTTGGACAACATCCGGCTGTCCTTCACGGACTGGAACATCGCGGCGCCGTTGGCCAACTACATCGGTCTGGAGAACTACCGCACGTGGCTGTCCGACCCGAATTCGCATCTGGTGCTGCGCAATACGCTGATCTTCACGGTCGCGACGGTCGGCTTGTCACTGCTCATCGGGTTGGCGCTGGCCATGTTGCTCGACCAGAAACTGCGCGGCCGGAACCTGGTGCGCTCGGCGATCTTTGCCCCGTTCGTCATCTCCGGTGCAGCAATCGGCATCGCCTTCCAGTTCGTCTTCGACCCGAACTTCGGGATGGTGCACGACTTGCTGGCGCGGGTCGGCATCAATACTCCTGACTTCTACCAGGAGCCGGGCTGGGCGCTGGTAATGGTGACGGCCACCTACGTGTGGAAGAACATCGGCTACACCTTCGTGATCTACCTGGCCGCGCTGCAAGGGCGTCGAACCGACCTGGACGAGGCAGCCGAGATCGACGGAGCGTCGGCCTGGCAACACTTCCGGCGGGTGCTCTTGCCGCAGCTGCGCCCCACGACGTACTTCCTGTCGATCACGGTGCTGCTCAGTTCGGTGCAGGTCTTCGACATCATCAACGTGATGACCAAGGGCGGTCCGCAGGGATACGGCACGACCACGATGGTCTACCAGGTCTACCGGGAGACCTTCGTGAACAACAAGGCCGGTTACGGCGCGACGGTGGCCACCATCATGTTCCTGATCCTGCTGGTCGTCACCGTGGTCCAGGTGCGAGTCATGGATCGGGGGCAGCGCCGTGACTGAATCGACCTTCCAGGCCACCGAGCTGCGAGACATCGAAACGAGCCTCGTCGACGATGGTCCCGAACTGAACGTGTCCACGGCCCGCAAGGTCGTGGGGTACGCCGGGATGCTGATCGCGTTCCTGATCGTGGCGGTGCCGCTCTACTGGATCGTTGTCACGTCGTTCAAAGAGCGGCCGGACATCTACACCCAACCCGCCCAGTGGTGGCCGAAACACTTCACGACCAAGAACTACCCGGCGGCGACGACCGAGATCGACTTCTGGTCCTACCTGCGCAACTCGGTCTTCATCACCGCGGTGCTGTCAGTGGCCAAGATCATCCTGGGCGTGCTGTCGGCATATGCGTTGTCGCTGTTGCGTTTTCCCGGCCGGTCGCTGGTCTTCATCGTGGTCATCGCCGCGCTGATGGTGCCCAATCAGATCACCGTGATCTCCAACTACGCGCTGGTCAGCCAGTTGGGTTGGCGAGACACCTACCAGGGCATCATCATCCCGCTGGCCGGTGTTGCCTTCGGGACATTCTTGATGCGCAACGCTTTCCTGGCGGTGCCGCACGAGATCGTCGAGGCGGCGCGGATGGACGGCGCCGGACCGTTGAAGCTGCTGTGGCGTGTGGTCCTGCCGATGACCTGGCCGACGCTGATCGCCTTCGGGCTGATCACCGTCGTCAACGAGTGGAACGAATACCTCTGGCCCTACCTGATGGCCAGCGACAGCCGGGTGGGCACGTTGCCCATCGGTCTGACCCAGTTGCAGAACACCGACGGGATCAGCAACTGGGGTCCGGTCATGGCGGCCACCGTGCTGGCGATGTTGCCTGTGCTCGCGCTCTTCCTTGTCCTCCAACGTCACATGATCAAGGGCCTGACCGCGGGTGCGGTCAAAGGCTGACAACTCGAAAGGACTGTGTCCGTTATGGATTCAACGCTCTCCCGTCGCAACCTCCTCGGCCTGGGTGGAGGTGCACTAGTCGCTGCCGGTCTGTCGGCGTGTGCCGGCACCGGCTCGTCGACCACGGACAACGGCGGCGGTGGCACGGCCGGGTCGGGGACCATCGACTTCTGGAGCAACCACCCCGGCAAGTCGAAGGCAACCGAGCAGAAGATCATCGCCGCCTTCGAGAAGGCCAACCCGGGCCTGAAGGTGAAGCTGACCGACGCGGGTAAGAACTACGAAGAGGTCGCGCAGAAGTTCAACGCCGCGCTGTCCGGTGGGTCGCTGCCGGACGTGGTCGTCGTCTCCGACGTCACCTGGTTCAACTTCGCGATCAACGACCGGTTGACCGACATTGCCGCGCTGGCCGCCGCGAACAAGGTGGACACGGCCGACTACGTCGAGGGCCTCTACAACGACTACCAGTACGACGGGAAGCACTACGCCGCGCCGTACGCCCGTTCGACCGTCGTCTTCTACTGGAACAAGGAGATGTTCAAGAAGGCCGGCCTGCCCGACCGCGCACCGACCTCGTGGGACGAATTCACCGAATGGGCACCGAAGCTACAGTCGGCGATCGGCAGCGGTAAGTCGCCGATCATCCTGGACGACGGTTCGAACTACCTCGACTGGACCTTCCAGAACATCGTCTGGAACTACGGCGGCGCGTACTCCAAGGAATGGACGCCGACCTTCACCGACCCCGGGACCGTGAAGGCAGCGACGTTGCTGCAGTCGTGGGCCAAGAACAAGTACCTCAAGACGTCGGCGGACTCCGCGGCTGACTTCAGCGCGGGCCTGGGTGCGGTGCTGATGGAGTCCACCGGCGACCTCGGCGGTTTCAAGGAGTTGCCGTTCGAACTGGGTGTGGGCTTCGTTCCGGCGCCCGAAGGCGTCAAGACCTGCCCGACCGGTGGTGCGGGAGTTGCTGTGCCGCAGGGCATTTCCGATGCTCGAAAGGTGAACGCCATCAAGTTCATCGACTTCCTGACCAGCACGGCGAACACGGCGACCTTCACGCAAGCCACGGGCTACATGCCGGTGCGCACTTCGGCGACCTCCGACCCGTCGGAGGCTGCGTACCTCAAGGCGAACCCGAACTACGAGGTCGCCGTGAAGCAGCTGCCCAAGACCCGGCCGCAGGACTACGCACGCGTGTTCATCCCCGGCGGCGGCACGATGATCGGCGAGGCGTTGGACAAGATTGTCGCCGGCTCGGACGTCAACAGCACGTTCAGCGCGCTCAACCAGCAGATCCAGTCGGCGTACGACAGCCAGCTGAAGTCGAAGGTGCAGAAGTAGGGCCAATGGCATCAGTCTTCTTCGACAAGACCACACGGCGGTACCGCGGCAACGATCGTTCCGCGGTGGATGCGCTCACCCTCGACGTTCCGGACGGCGAATTCCTGGTGTTGGTAGGACCGTCCGGCTGCGGTAAGTCCACGACGTTGCGCATGCTGGCCGGCCTGGAGCCGGTCAACGGCGGCCGGGTGCTGATCGACGGTCACGACCAGGACGGCGTACGGGCCAGGGATCGGGACGTGGCGATGGTCTTCCAGAGCTACGCCCTCTACCCGAACATGACGGCCGAGGAGAACATGGCGTTCGCGCTGCGCAACGCCGGAGTCTCGAAGGCTGACGCACACGCCCGGGTGGCGGACGCCGCGAAGATCCTGGAGTTGGAACCGTTGCTGGATCGCAAACCCGGTCAACTCTCCGGTGGCCAGCGGCAGCGGGTCGCGATGGGCCGGGCGATCGTGCGGCAGCCGAAGGTCTTCTGCATGGATGAGCCGCTGTCGAACCTCGACGCCAAGCTGCGGGTCTCGACCCGGGCCCAGATCGCGCAACTGCAACGTCGGCTCGGTGTCACCACGGTCTACGTCACGCACGACCAGGTCGAGGCCATGACGATGGGCGATCGGGTCGCGGTGCTGAATGAAGGTGTGCTGCAACAGGTTGCGCCTCCTCAGGAGCTGTACGACAACCCGGCGAACACGTTTGTGGCGTCGTTCATCGGCTCACCCGCCATCACGTTGTTCGACTCCGCGGTCACCGATGGGACGGTCGACATCTTCGGGCTTGCGACGGCTCTGCCGCGTGAGCAGGCACAAGCCTCCACCGTGACCGTCGGGGTGCGCACCGAGGGCTGGCACCTGGTCGGTGAGGGTGATGAGGGCGTTTCGATCACCGTCGAGTTGGTCGAGGCGCTCGGCGCGGAGTCTTTCGTCTACGGGCGGCCGGGTGGTGACCCCGAAGCGCCGCGGATCGCCGTACGTGTCGACAAACGCGTTGCGCCCGCGGTCGGTTCGCAGGTTCGGGTGGCGATCGATCCGCAGGAGATCCACGTTTTCGACGCGGAGAGTGGCGTGCGGCTCTGATCCGGGTCACGGCACGTACGGCGGGTACTCGACGTTGCCGCCGGGTACCTCCGCCTGCGGGTCGAGGATGACGATCTGGGCCGCCTCGGGCGGTGCCCAGTCGGGGATCGGTAGGTGCAGCCCGTACGTCGCGGCCGGACAGAATCCGAATCGTCCGTAGTACTGCGGTGAGCCTTCGAGGATGACGAAGGTCACTCCATCGTCGGAGGCTTTCCGGAGGACGGCGCGCACGAGTGCCGATCCGACGCCGGTGCCCTGCGCTGTGGGGTGGACGGCGAGCGGTGACAGCATGGTGATCGTGCGGGTGGTGCCGTCGGGAGTGTGCACCGAGGTCCCGCTGAGACAGACCTGGCCGACGACGTGGCCATCGCGTTCGGCGACGAGTTCGTAGTCCGGGTAAGCGAACTCGGCCGTGCGGATACTGCGAACCATCGCAGCGACCGCGGGTCCCTCGTCGGTGCCGAACGCTTCGCGGAGGACGTCGTCGATGGCGTCGTAGTCGGTGGCTGCGGCGCGGCGGATGGTGACGGTCACCTGCTGAACCTCGTCTACTCGGGCGACACAGTCAACGGCATTTTGGCCCGACGTCGTACTGTCGGGGCGTGACACGGTCGGTGAGCGGTGAGCAGGTTGACGAGGCGATCGGTCATGATCGGCGTTACCTCATCCTCACGATCTGCGCACTCAGTCTCCTCATCGTGGGTATCGACTCGACCGGGGTCAACCTAGCGCTGCCGGACATCTCGCGTGAACTGGGCGCGACGGACGCCCAACTGCAGTGGGTCGTGGACGCCTACACGCTGGTGCTGGCCGCCGGACTGATGCTGGGCGGCTCGATGGGGGACCGGTTCGGCCGGCGGCGAGTGTTCCAGATCGGCCTGACCATGTTCGGACTCGGCTCCCTGCTGTGTTCCCTCGCGCCCAACCCGGAGCTGCTCATCGCCTCCCGCGCTGCGCAGGCCGTCGGTGGCTGCATGCTGAACCCGGTGGCGATGGCGATCATCACCAACACCTTCCGCGAGCCGGGTGAGCGGGCGAAGGCGATCGGCATCTGGGGCGCCGTGTTCGGGGTGAGCATGGCGCTGGGGCCGGTGGTCGGTGGAGCGCTCATCGCGGCCATCGACTGGCGGGCGATCTTCTGGCTGAACATCCCGATCGTCGTGATCGCGACGTCGTTGACGGCGAAGTTCGTGCCGGAGTCGCGGGCGGATCGGGTGCGCCGGTTCGACCCGGCCGGGCAGCTGCTGGTGATCGTCTTCCTCGCCACCTTGGTTTTCGCGATTATTGAAGGTCGGCGTCTGGGCTGGACCTCGCCCGCGATCGTCGGCTGTTTCGCGGTGGCAGCTGTGTCGTTGCTGGCTCTGGTGCTCGTCGAATCCCGGGTGCGCGAGCCGCTGATCGATCCGCGGTTCTTCCGGAGCGTGACCTTCAGCGGGGCGGTGGTCAGCGCAGTGCTGGCGTTCTGCGCGATGGGCGGCTTCCTCTTCCTGACCAGCGTCTACCTGCAGAACTCCCGGGGTCTGTCGGCCCTGCATGCCGGTCTGATGACGCTGCCCATGGCGTTGGTGATGGCCGTCTGTGCACCCATCTCGGGTCGGCTGGTCGCGGCCCGCGGTGCCCGGTTGCCCACCCTCATCGGCGGGTTGGCGACAGCGGTTGCCGGGTTGCTGTTGGTGGGTCTTGCCGCCGACACCGCCTGGGCGTACCTGATCGTGGCCTACATGTTCTTCGGCCTCGGGGCCGGCCTGCTGAATGCACCGATCACCAACTCGGCGGTCGCGGGAATGCCTCGGTCGCAGGCCGGTGTGGCCGCCGCGATCGCCTCGACGAGTCGGCAGGTGGGTACGTCGTTGGGCGTGGCGATCCTGCCGGCCGTGACCTATGCCGGGCTGGACGCCGCGCACGGAGACTTCGCGGTCGCCTCGCGGCCGGCGTGGGCGATCACTGCGGCCATCGGCCTGATCCTTGCGGTCGTGGCCCTGGTGATCGGGTCGGCATGGGCGGTGCGCAGCCAGGGTCGGGTCGCCGACTTGTTCGACTAGGCACTTACGGTGGTCGTATGCGCGGTGAGTACAAAGTCGTCGGTGGCAAGCTCGTAGCAGTGCAGCTGGAGGTCGAAAACGACCGTCTGGCAGACGTTTCCGTTTCGGGAGACTTCTTCCTCGAACCCGACGACGCCTTGGAGGACATCGACGCGGCGTTGGACGGTATGCCGGTCGACGCGTCCGTCGAACAACTGGCCCATGCCATCGAAGGGGCTCTGGACCCGAGCGTGCGGCTGATCGGGTTCAGCCCCGAGGCGGTGGGGATCGCCGTACGTCGAGCATTGGGCAAGGCGACCGGGTGGGACGACCACACGTTCGACGTGATCCCGCCGGTGGTCTTGCCGCCGGTCATGCACGTCGCGCTGGACGAGGTCATCGCACGTGAGGTCGCGGCGGGCACCCGCAACCCGACGTTCCGCTTCTGGGACTGGGATTCGCCGCTGGTGGTGATCGGCTCGTTCCAGTCCTACAAGAACGAGATCGACGCCGACGGCGCGGCGAAATACGACATTGGTGTGGTCCGGCGGATCTCCGGCGGCGGCGCGATGTTCATGGAGCCGGGCAACTGCATCACCTACTCGCTGGTGGTCCCGACCTCGTTGGTGGAGGGATTGTCCTTCGAGCGGTCGTATTCGTTCCTGGACGAATGGGTGATCGCTGCACTGGCGGAGGTAGGGGTCAACGCGCATTTCGTGCCGCTCAACGACATCGCCTCCGACCAGGGCAAGATCGGTGGGGCGGCGCAGAAGCGGTTCGCCGCGGGGGCTGTGCTGCACCACGTGACGATGTCCTACGACATCGACGCCGACAAGATGCTGCAGGTGCTGCGGATCGGGCGGGAGAAGATGTCCGACAAGGGCACCAAGAGCGCCAACAAACGGGTCGATCCGATGCGGTCCCAGACGGGTCTGGCCCGCGAAGAGATCCTTTCCTCGTTCCAGCGCTCGTTCATGGCGCGGTACGCAAGCCACCTCTCGACGTACACACCGGCGGAACTGTCCGAAGCGGAACGGTTGGTGCAGGAGAAGTTCGGAACCACGGAATGGACCCACCGCGTTCCTTAGGTTAGGCAACCCTTATACGTCTGTTATGGTCGGGGCATGACCGCGACGGACCCATCAGTCCTTTCCGAAGTCCGACCATACGAGTTGTACGACGTGCGCGTCCTGCGCCGCGAACGGCTCTCGCCACACCTGGTGCGGGTGACGTTCGGTGACGTGACCCTGACCGACGGGGATCCGTGGATCGCGGACGCGGGTTACGACCAGCGGATCAAGCTGATCTTCCCGGCGCCCGGCTGCAGCCTGGACGAATTCCCCAGGGGCGAGGACTGGTTCACGGTCTGGCGGCAGCTGCCCGACGAGGAACGCGCGGCGATCCGGACCTACACGTTGCGGCAGGTCCGTCGCTCACTCGGTGAGTTCGACGTGGACATGGTGGATCACGGCGACAGCGGACCGGGGTCCCGGTTCGCGGGGTCGGCGGCGGTGGGCGACCGGCTGCTGGTGCTGGGGCCGAACGACGCATTCGAGGGCGACGCGGGTGGCTTGGAGTTCCACCGCGAAGCGGCGGCCGGGACCCACCTGCTGGTCGGTGACGAAACAGCGATCCCGGCGATCTGGGGGATCTGCGAACGGCTGCCGCAGGCGGCTCGGGGGCTGATCTGTGTTGAAACCGCTGACGCTGCCGACGTGGTCGACCTGCCGTGCCCACCCGGCCTGGAGGTCAGTTGGGTGCGTTCGGCGCCCGCCCGCGGCGAGTTGCAGACGCAGGTGGTAGGCCGATGGCTCGCCGCCCATCCGGAGCTGACCCATTTCGTCGGCCCGAAATCAGGGGACACGACGGTCTACTTCGACGGTGCCGAGGATGCGTACTGGGAGACGACGACGGACCAGGATCCGCGGTTCTCGGTGTGGATCGCGGGGGAGTCGTCGGTGGTGAAGTCGCTGCGGCGGGTGCTCGTCAACGAGTTCGAGGTGCCGAAGTCCGCGGTCGCGTTCATGGGGTACTGGCGCGAGGGTCGCGCCGAGAACTGAGATCTCCCCGGCCTGTGGATTGCGTGGCGGGGACTCGAGTTGTCCACACCGGCCGACTGTGGTCTGGTCGGTGCCGGATGGTGCACGTACGTTCGAGGTGTGACCAAGCCCGTTCCACCGCTGCAGGTGCCTTCGTCGTGTGACGAATCATCCTGCGCTGCTTCGTCTCTGGGCTTGGCATCCGCTGAGGCGGACGCAGTCATCGCGCCCTTCGTGGGTCTCGGCGCGGCAGGGTTGGACGCCGTGCGTGGCGGTGCCGCGGTGATGGCGGCATGGCTGCCAGAGCAGGAGCTGGACCCGGTACTGGGAGCTGCGAGCCGATGGAGCGAGACGGCGCTGGTCGGGGCGTTGGATGCCATCGGGGTGTCACGCGCGGCGCTGGACCGTCTGGAAGTGGAGCTGGTCCGGGAGGGCATGGCACGGGGTTTGCATACGGAGCAAGGCCATTCGGCTGCGGACTGGATGTGCGTGGTCGAGGGCGTGCACGCGCCGCCGCCGGACCGCACGCACGCAAGCCGGGTGGTCGCGATGGCCACCGCAGCGAACGCCGCAGCCGCTTCGAACGATTCGTCACTGGTCGACACCGTCGTGTCCGCGGTGGGCGAGGGCCGGCTGTCCGTGGTCAAGGGAGCGCAGATCGTCCGGTTCCTCGATGACGTGGTGCCGGTGGCTGACGGGCAGGAGCTCTCGGAGGTCGTCAGCACCATGGTTGCCGCAGCAGTCGACGCGCCGGAAGCGCCACTGCGAGCGGCCGCTCCGGGTGAGTCGTGGCTGGGATCGTGGGGGCTAACCTCCCGGGAGTTGGCCACAGTGATCAACAAGACGCGGCAGGTGCTCAAGCCGAACGACCTTCTCGCGGAAGAAGAGGCAGCGGCCCGGCGGGGCCGGGCGTTGCACACGTTGCCCGGGCCAGGCGGACTGACCGAGTACCGGCTGACGGTCGAAGCCGAAGCGGCTGCGGTCATCGATGCCGCGGTAGCGGCGTTGTCATCCCCGGTGCCGGGTCCGAACGGCGAGCCGGATCCGCGACGGGCCGCGCACCGCCGCGCGGATGCGTTGATGGACGTGATCACCAGGGGTGTCGAGGCCGGTGGCAAGGTGCCCCGTTGGTCACGCGCGCAACTGCTCGTGACGATCGATCTGGACTCACTGCGCGGCGTCACGGACACGGCAGGAGTCACGGGAACGGGCCAGGTGTCGTCGGCGGCAACGGTCCGCCGCACAGCGTGCGACGCGGGGATCATCCCCATGGTGCTCGGCACGGCAGGGCGGGCGCTGGATGTCGGCCGGGAGAAGCGGCTCTTCACCGAAGCGCAACGTCTGGCGGTCTGGCGACGCGATACTCACTGCACCTTCCCGGGCTGCACTGTTCGTGCCTCGTGGTGCGACCTGCACCATCTGATCGCATGGGCCACGGGCGGACGGACCGACCTGACGAACTGCGCGTTGTTGTGCCAGCGGCATCACACCCTCGTCCACGAGCAGGAATTGACAGCAGCGGTGACCGCGATGGGCGTTCGCTGGAACCTTCGGCCGTGACGAAGAGTCAGCCCTGAGGTCCGTAGCCTGTTCCCTGTGGGTATGGGTGCCCGGGACATCGCTGCAGCGCTTCAACATCAATTGCCAGACCTGGTCGTCGGGAGTCTGTGCATGTACGGCGAGTGGTTCGGTCGTCCGCTCGACAACCAGCACACGATCGTCGACGTCAGCGTCGAGAACGGCGACGTCCTGGTGTTGTCCTTCAATGAGGGAGAAGCGCTGCACGTCTGGTCGCCACAGCTGCTGACGACAGATCCGTATCAGCTGCGGATCGACCGGGCAGATCAGGTCCGGTGGGACTGGTACTCCTACGGATCGCCTCAGGTTGAGGCAAACCACCAGTGGATTGATCACCGTGTCGAGTCCCGTGACTCCGACGGGTTGTGGCTGGTGAGCGAAAAGGGCCATCGGAAGTCGCGGCGTCGCGTCAGCGACGATGTGCCCGCAGTGAGCATTGCCAGCTGGCTGGGCCGGGTCGGCCACGACCGCGACTGACCGCGACTGACCGCGACTGACCGCGGCGTCTGACGTGCATGCCGCCGCTGTCTTGGGTCGGGGAACCGCGTTCAGGCAGTCGTCTATGTGTAGCAAGAGGACGGCAGTGTTCAGGCGCTTGCGGGAGAGCCGTCGTTGCGCCGGACACCGGGGGTCTGGCGTCAGCCGCGTTGGCGGGCAGCCTCGTACAGCACGATGGACGTCGCGTTGGCCGCGTTCAACGACGAAGCGTGGCCACCGATCGGGATCTTGGCGATGACATCACACGCCTCGCGCCAGCCGGCTGACATCCCGGTCTTCTCGGTGCCCGTCACGATCAAGGTGGGCCGGGTCAGGTCGACCCGCTCGATGGGGTGCGTGCCGGTCTCGTCGGTGCCGACGACCTGCACCGGTACGCCGCTGCCCCGCAGAGCGGAAACCCAGGCCATCGCGTCGGCCGGGCCCGCGAGCCGCACCGAAGGGATCGTGAAGATCGAGCCGGTCGAGGCCCGCACTGCCCGCGGGTCGTACGGATCAGCGCCGTGCCCGGTGATGATCACGCCGTGAGCGCCGAAGGCATCCGCTGAGCGGATGATTGACCCCACGTTCCCGGGAGAGGCCGGGCGGTCCAGCGCGACCGCGAGAAGGTCTGGAGCCAGGCTGATCCGGGCCGGGTCATCGTGCGGGATCTCCACGGTGATCAGCAACTCCGGGGTGCGGTCCTCCTGCTCGCCGAGTTCGGCCAGCAACTCGGGCTCAAGAAGGTACTCCGCCGCGCCGGCGGCTCGTGCGTGGTCCGCCACCTCCTGCGCCCAGCGTGAGCGGGTGCCACTGTCGGCGACCAGCAGCGAGCGGATCGGTGTCTGTGCCGCGAGCGCGAGATCGGTCGGACGGACGCCCTGCACGACCAGTTCCCGGGCGCGACCGCGCTTGTTCCGGTTGGTCAGCAGGGTCTGCCAGTACTGGAACGTCGCGTTGCGCGAGCGAACTCTGGTGACGGACACGATCAAGTCCCTTGCCGTCAGGTCCGGGGGAGCGAGCCGTAGCCGAGAATGCCTGCGTCCGTGACGTTCTGGGTCGTCACGGTGATGCCACCGGGCTGGTTGCCGCCGACGGTGGTGAAGGAGTCGCCCGAGGTGGCCACCACGAGATTGGTGTGGTTCCCCCAACGGTTCGGCGTGTCGTACATGACGACGTCACCGATCACGGGACGGTACGCGGAACCGCCACGGTGGAACCGGCCCACCTTGGTGAAGTAGTCCTGCAGCGTGTAGACGCCAGGGATCCGCCACCCGCCGGAGTTGGGGTTGCGCAGCGGGGTGCCCGCGGTCTTCATCACCCAACTGACGAAGTCCGCGCACCACGCCTCGTCCACACCTTGGGAGTAGGTGGTCGCGCTCTGCGGGTGTTCGAACTGTTCGCGGGCGACGGTCACGACCCGAAGTTGGGTGGCGGTCAACCCGCGGGTCGCCGGAAAACCAGCAGTGCTCCCGGTCGCCGACGGCAACGCCGGGAAGGTCGCCGACGTCTCCGGCGTGCCGGAGCAGCCGGCCAGCAGCGCGGCACAGGTGAGACCGAGCGCGACGACGCTCCGACGGGACATGGATCAGAGCGTACGGCGCGTTCCCGCCCGCCGCCGGAATGTGGCTGTCGGTGGTGGCGTTTACCGTTGCAATATGCGACCGACAACTGATCTGCAGCGCCGGGTGGCGCCCTTCGAGGTCGTCTCGGAGTACTCGCCGAGCGGTGACCAGCCGACGGCTATCGCCGACCTGACCCGCCGAGTGAAGGCGGGCGAGCAGGACGTGGTGCTGCTGGGCGCGACCGGCACCGGTAAGTCGGCGACCACCGCCTGGTTGATCGAGCAGGTCCAGCGGCCCACCTTGGTGATGGCGCCCAACAAGACCCTGGCTGCCCAGTTGGCCAACGAGTTCCGCGAGTTACTGCCGAACAACGCCGTCGAGTACTTCGTGTCGTATTACGACTACTACCAACCCGAGGCGTACATCCCGCAGACCGACACCTACATCGAGAAGGACTCCTCGATCAACGAGGAGGTCGAGCGCCTGCGGCACTCGGCGACCAACTCGCTGCTCACCCGTCGCGATGTGATCGTGGTGGCGTCCGTGTCGTGCATCTACGGTCTGGGGACGCCGCAGGAGTACGTCGATCGGATGGCTCGGCTGCGCGTCGGCGACCGGATGGACCGGGATGACCTGCTGCGCCGGTTCGTGCAGATGCAGTACACCCGCAACGACCTCGCCTTCACCCGCGGCACATTCCGGGTGCGCGGCGACACCGTCGAGATCATCCCGGTGTACGAGGAGTTGGCGATCCGGATCGAATTCTTCGGCGACGAGATCGAGCGCATCTACACGCTGCATCCGTTGACCGGGGAGGTCGTGCGCGAAGAGGAGGAGATGTACGTCTTCCCAGCCTCGCACTACGTCGCCGGGCCGGAGCGGATGGAACGTGCGATCAGCGGCATCGAGGCCGAGTTGGAGCAGCGGCTCGGCGAGCTCGACCGCCAGGGCAAGTTGCTGGAGGCGCAGCGGCTGCGGATGCGCACGACGTACGACATCGAGATGATGCGCCAGGTGGGCTCTTGTTCGGGGATCGAGAACTACTCCCGGCACATCGACGGCCGGTCGGCTGGTTCGGCGCCGAACTGCTTGCTGGACTACTTCCCCGAGGACTTCCTGCTGGTCATCGACGAGTCGCACCAGACCGTCCCGCAGATCGGTGCAATGTACGAAGGCGACATGTCCCGCAAGCGGATGCTGGTCGACCACGGATTCCGGCTGCCGAGTGCGATGGACAACCGACCGCTGAAGTGGGAGGAGTTCCTGGAGCGGATCGGTCAAACGGTCTACCTGTCGGCGACTCCCGGCGATTACGAGGTGGCCAAGGCCGACGGCGTCGTCGAGCAGGTCATCCGCCCGACCGGTCTGGTGGATCCGGAGATCGTCCTGAAACCGACCAAGGGCCAGATCGACGATCTGCTCGGCGAGATCCGTGATCGGGTGGGCCGTAACGAACGTGTCTTGGTCACGACCCTGACCAAGAAGATGGCCGAAGACCTGACGGATTACTTGTTGGAGAAGGGTGTCCGGGTCCGCTACCTGCACTCAGAGGTCGACACCCTGCGTCGCGTCGAGTTGCTGCGCGAGTTGCGGTTGGGCGAGTTCGACGTGCTGGTCGGCATCAACCTGTTGCGCGAGGGTCTCGACCTGCCCGAGGTGTCCTTGGTGAGCATTCTCGACGCCGACAAGGAAGGCTTCCTGCGCTCGGCGCGATCGCTGATCCAGACGATCGGTCGTGCTGCCCGCAACGTTTCCGGTCAGGTGCACATGTACGCCGACACGGTGACGCCATCCATGCAGCAGGCGATCGACGAGACCCATCGGCGTCGGGAGAAGCAACTGGCCTACAACACCGAGCACGGCATCGACCCGGAGCCGCTGCGCAAGAAGATCGCCGACATCACCGATCTCCTGCAGCGCGAGGACGCCGACACCGATGCCCTGATCGGCAGCGGCCGAACCCAGTCGCGCGGTAAGGCGACCGGGCGGGGTCGGGGTGGTCGCGGCGCTGCGGCGGCGGACGCGGCCGAGGTCTCGGGGTCGCGGGTTGCGAGCCTGCCGGCGGGGGAGTTGTCCGACCTGATCCAGGAGCTGACCGCCCAAATGCACCAGGCGGCAACGGATCTGCACTTCGAGCTCGCGGCGCGGTTGCGTGACGAGATCGGTGACCTGAAGAAGGAGTTGCGGCAGATGGCCGAGGCGACTCGGTGACCGCAGACCGTGCAGTGCGTGAGCAGTGCGCGGGACAGCGACCGACGTGATCGTGCTGTGCGGTAGCGGGTTGGTTCGCTATTGCTCGGCGATCGGCTCGTTGTCGACCACCTGGCGACCGGTCAGCACGGCCACGCTCGCCGAGACCACCAACGCCATCCCGACCAGTTGCACCGGAGTCAGGCGCTGATGCAGCACGATCAGCCCGGCCAGAGCGGCCGCGGCCGGTTCAAGACTGAGCAGAATGCCGAACACCTGCGGCGACAACCGACGCAACGCGAGAAGCTCGAACGAGTACGGCAGCACAGAGGACAGGATCGCGATGCCGAATCCCTTCAGCAGCGCTTCCGGGTGGAAGAGAGCCGATCCGGCGGACAGAAGCCCAAGGGGCACGACCACCGCTGAGGCCAGGCACATCGCGATGGTCAACCCGTCGAGCCGTTCGAACCGAGCACCCGTCCAGCCGCTGGTGAGGATGTAAAGCGCCCAGAAACCACCGGCCGCCAGCGCCAGGCCGATCCCTACGAGATCCAGTTCCGACCACGGTGTTGTCAACGCCCCCGAGATCAGGACGACGCCGACCGCCGCCGCAAGAACCGCGATCGCGTCGCGCGGCCGGCGCGACAGGACCGCGGAAAGCACCAGCGGGCCAACGAATTCGATGGTGACCGCGACACCGATCGGTAGCCGCTCCAGCGAGCCGTAGAACGACAGGTTCATGCAGCCGAGCGCCGCGGCGTACGCCGAGACCGCCAGCCAGTCCCGCCGGCTGCGTCCCGTCCACCGCGGCCGAGCAACGACCAACATGATCAGCGCACCGATGGCCAGGCGCAACGCCACCGATCCGGGTGCGCCGACCAACGGCAGCAGGGTCGCCGCGAGCGCTCCGCCGAACTGCACCGAGACGATCCCGGCCAGCACCAACAGCGGTGCCGGCACCCGGTCGCCGCGGGACGTGAACGGCTGTGCGGTCACCGCATAAGACCGGGGATCCGGGCCGCCGCCACCAGGGTCGTCATCCGCTCGGGGGAGAGTGCTTCCTCGACGACCGTCGCGCCGGTCTCGGGTGCGTGCAACATACGGCGTGGCCCGGTCACGATGCCGACGTGGTGGATCCGTTTGCCGGGCTGTGCGAAGAAGTACAGGTCTCCGGGTTGTGCGTCATCGACGGGTACTGCGGACAGAGCGTCCGCCTGGTCGTCGGCGTCCCGCGGTACGACGATGCCCAACCAGCGGGCACTGTTGTGCACCAACGAGGAGCAGTCGACCGCATCGGGCGCCGAGCCGCCCCAGAGGTACTTCGTACCGGCGTACTCCTGGGCACGCTGGAGGAACAACTCCGGCCGCGGCACGATCCGAGGAGATCGAAGCGGCGGAACTTCCTGGCGCTCAGCACGCTCCAGGTGAGCGGTCCGCACCCAGCCCGGATAGCCCCGCTCGTCCTTGGCGCTCGGCTGCCACGCGGCGTACCCGTGGCTCCATCCGTCATCGGTCTGGTCGTCCACCACGAACGGTTCGCCCTCGACCAACTCGGTGTCCAGACGCCCGTGCAAGGAGAGCCGGTCCGCTTCTGGACCCGACGCATCGAGCGCGGCCAACCAGCCCGGATGATCGGGTACGTCGGCCGTCACGGGGGCGTCTACCGCACCCGGCGAGCGGGGTGACACCCAGACCGGAGACACAGGGACACGGACGAGGAAAAGTTGGCTCTCGGTCACCGAGCTATCCAATCACCAGCCTCGGTCGCGCCACTCCTGCAGGTGCGGTCGCTCGGCGGCCAGCGTCGTGTCGTCGCCGTGGCCCGGGTAGATCCAGGCATCGTCGTACACGTCGAACACTCGATCCGAGACGTCGGCGATCAGCGACGGGAATGACTGGTAGTCATAGTGATTCGTGGCGCCGACGCCGCCCGGGAAGAGAGAGTCGCCGGTGAAGAGTTGGGGGCCGTCCGCGCTGTTGAAGGCCACGGCCACCGATCCGGGCGTATGACCCCGCAGCGCGATGACATCCAACGTCAGGCCGCCAACGGTCAACTGGTCACCGTCGGAGAGGAGGACGTCAGTGCGCACCGGGATGGCGTCGGCGTCGTCCGCGCCGGCGGCGGTCTGGGCGCCGGTGGCTTCGACGGCCTCCTGCAACGCACGCACGTGATCCCAGTGGCGGTGCGTGGTCAGGATGGTGCGCACCCGCGCCCCGCTGTTCTCGATCATCTCCGCGATGGCCGGCCAGTCGTCGGCGGCGTCGATGAGCAAGGCATCGTGCGTCACCCGGTCCTCGATCAGGTACACGTTGTTGCTCATCTCGGAGACGGCGAGCTTGTAGATCGTCGCCTCCGGCAACTCCCGGACCGCCCACGGTCCGCCGGGGCTCACCCGACCGTCGTACGTCATAGCGACTCAGCCTCCATTCGTGCGATGGTCACCGCGGCCTGCACCAGCGTGAGGTGACTGAACGCTTGCGGGTAGTTGCCGACCATCTGGCCCGACACCGGGTCGTACTCTTCGGCGAGCAGCCCGAGGTCGTTGGTGAGCGCGACGAGCCGCTTCATCAAGGCGTGCGCATCAGCCAGACGGCCGGTCAGGGCATAGGCGCCGACCAACCAGAAGGAGCAGGCCAGGAACGGGTGCTCCTGTCCGGGCAGGCCGTCGACCCCGGACTCGGTGCGGTAGCGCAGCAGGAGCCCGTCCTTCATCAGGTCCTTCTCGATCCGCTCGATGGTGCCGACGACCCGCGGGTCGTCCCCGGGCAGGAAACCCACCGCAGGAATGAGCAGCAAACTCGCGTCGACCTCGGTGGTGTCGTAGTGCTGGGTGAAGGAGTTGATCCCGGCGTTGAAACCCTTGGTGAGGACCTCGTGGTGGACCTCGTCGCGCACCCGACGCCACTCCTGCACGGAGCCGTGGCGGCCGTGATCCTCGACCGCTCGAATCGCCCGGTCGAAGGCAGCCCACACCATGACCCGGGAATGCGTGAAGTGCCGTAGCGGGCCGCGGATCTCCCAGAGACCGTTGTCCGGCTCGTCCCAGTGTTTGACCAGGTCGTCCACCAGCGCGCGCTGCACCGACCAGGCGTGGGCGCTTTCCGGTAGGCCCATCTCGCGGGCGTCGTGCAACGCGATCATCACCTCGCCCAGCACGTCGGTCTGCTTCTGGTCGACCGCGCCGTTGCCGATCCGGACGGGCCGTGAGCCGGCGTACCCCGGCAGATGGGTGAGTTCACTCTCCGGCAGGTCGCGTTTGCCGTCGACGGCGTACATGATCTGCATGTCCTCGGGATCTCCAGCCAACGCCCGGACCAGCCAGTCCCGCCAGAGGCTGGTCGCCCCCGTGAATCCCGCGCCGAGCAGTGCTTCGAGGGTCAAGGACGCATCCCGCAGCCAGCAGTAGCGGTAGTCCCAGTTGCGGACGCCGCCGAGTTCCTCCGGCAGGCTGGTGGTGGGGGCCGCGACGATGCCGCCGCGGCGGGTGTCCGTGAGCAGCCGGAGCACCAGAAGCGACCGGACGACCTGCTCCTCATACGGTCCGCGGTACGAACTGGCGGATGCCCAGGCCTCCGAGGTCTCGATCGTCCGCTGGATCCGCGAATCGACCTCCAGCGCAGGCGGGATCGGCTTCCAGGACGCAAACCAGTTCAGCGAGTACTCATACCGCTCACCGGCCTTGACGGTGAACCGGTCGTAGTGGTGGCCGTCGACGGCATGCGGCAGGCGGCTGCCACGCAGGACGAGCATGTCCGGACCCGCGATGGCAGTCAGGACGTCACTGTGTTCACTCGGCCCGTTGTGTCGGGCCACCCACGGACGCACCCGCCCGTAGGCGAACCGGACCACCCATTCGTGCTCGATCTCGACCTCGCCCTCCAGGCCCTCGACGACCCGGACGATGTCCGCGCGGTCCATGCCCAACGGCATGAGATCGGTGACGCGGACCTGCCCGGAGGCGGTCGTGTGGGTGGTGTCCAGGACGGAGCTGTGCCCGCGATACCTGCGCGTCGAGGTCGCCTCCCCGACCGGGCCGATCAGCCATCGGCCGTGGTCTGGTGTTCCCAGCAGAGCGGCGAAACAGGCCGCACTGTCGAAGCGGGGCAGGCACATCCAGTCGATGGACCCGCGGCGGCTGACCAGGGCGGCAGTCTCGGTGTCGCCGATGATCGCGTATTCGGCGATCGGCACCCGGGGCGGGGAGTCCGGGCAGGAGTTGTAAGGGCCAGGCACCTCCCGGTGGGAGCGTGCGTGGTCGGGGGCGTCGGCCATGTTCTGAGCGTAGGGCGTGAGTGGTCGAACACCCGGTAGCCGATCGGTGGGTGGGAGGCTGTCGGTGCCGCCACCTAGCATTGACGGGTGCCTGTCTCCTCCCGGTCCGTGCCCGCTCGGGGCTCCGTGAATCACGACCAGCTGCGGGTCCGTGGCGCCCGCGAACACAACCTGCGCTCGATCAACGTCGACATTCCCCGTGACGCCCTGGTGGTATTCACCGGTTTGTCGGGTTCGGGGAAGTCCTCCCTGGCGTTCGACACGATCTTCGCCGAGGGGCAACGTCGCTACGTGGAGTCCCTCTCGGCGTACGCCCGGCAGTTCCTGGGCCAGATGGACAAACCGGATGTCGACTTCATCGAGGGCTTGTCGCCGGCGGTCTCGATCGACCAGAAGTCGACCAACCGCAACCCCCGCTCGACCGTCGGCACGATCACCGAGGTCTACGACTACCTGCGGTTGTTGTTCGCGCGGGCCGGCCGACCACACTGCCCGATCTGTGGTGAGCCGGTGGGCCGGCAGACGCCCCAACAGATCGTCGACACCCTGCTGGACTTGCCGGACCGCACCCGGTTCCAGGTCCTGGCCCCGGTGGTGCGCCAGCGCAAAGGCGAGTACACCGACCTGTTCGCCGAGTTGCAGACCAAGGGCTACTCCAGGGCCCGGGTCGACGGCGAGGTGGTGTCGCTGGCCGAGCCGCCGACGTTGGCCAAGCAGAAGAAGCACTCCATCGATGTCGTTGTGGACCGGTTGGTCGCCAAGGGTGGGGATGCGTCGGGCAAGCATCGGCTGACGGACTCCGTGGAGACCGCGCTGCGCCTGGCCGATGGCATGTTGTTCATCGAGTACGTCGATCTGCCGGCTGACGATCCGGCCCGCGAGCGCCGCTTCTCGGAGAAGATGGCCTGCCCCAACAACCACCCGCTGGCCCTGGATGAGATCGAACCCCGCACCTTCTCCTTCAACAGTCCGTTCGGTGCCTGCCCGGACTGCACCGGCCTGGGAACTGAGCTGCAGGTCGACCCGGACCTGTTGGTGCCCGACCAGGACAAGTCGATCCGGGAGGGCGCGATCCTGCCGTGGGCGCAGGGTTCGGGTGCGGCCGACTACTTCGTGCGCGTCATCGGCGCGTTGGCCGACGAGATGGGGTTCTCGATCGACGATCCGTGGCGGGAGCTGCCAGCCAAGGCCCGGGATGCGCTGTTGCTCGGCCGCAACCACCAGGTGCACGTGAAGTACCGCAACCGGTACGGCCGCGAGCGCAGTTACTCCACCGGCTTCGAGGGTGTCATCCCGTTCGTGAAGCGGCGGCATGCCGAGACCGATTCGGACTGGAGCCGGGACCGGTACGAGGGCTACATGCGTGAAGTGCCGTGCCCCACGTGTCACGGGGCCCGACTGCGTCCGGAGGTGCTGGCGGTCACCGTCGGTGGCCGCTCGATCGCCGAAGTGTGCGCCATGCCGCTGTCCGAATCAGCCGGATTCCTGGACTCGGTGCAGTTCACGCCGCGCGAGAAGCAGATCGCCGAGCGGGTGATCAAGGAGATCGACGCGCGGTTGGGGTTCCTGCTCGACGTCGGTCTGGACTATCTGTCGCTGGACCGGCCGGCAGGCACGTTGTCCGGGGGTGAGGCGCAGCGCATCCGCCTGGCGACCCAGATCGGGTCCGGCCTGGTCGGCGTGCTCTACGTGCTGGACGAGCCGTCCATCGGTCTGCATCAGCGCGACAACCACCGACTCATCGAGACCCTGACCCGGCTGCGCGACCTGGGCAACACCCTGATCGTCGTGGAGCACGATGAGGACACCATCGCGACCGCGGACTGGATCGTCGACATCGGGCCCGGTGCCGGTGAGCACGGCGGCAAGGTCGTCTACTCCGGGCCGGTGCCGGGTCTGCTGAAGGCCAAGGAGTCCGTGACCGGGGCCTACTTGTCCGGTGCGAAGGAGATCGTGACGCCGGCCGTGCGCCGACCCCAGGACGGGCGCTTGTTGACCGTCCGTGGCGCCCGGGAGCACAACCTGCAGGACGTCGATGTCGAGTTCCCGCTGGGCAACCTGATCGCCGTGACCGGGGTGTCCGGATCCGGGAAGTCGACGCTGGTCAACGAGATCCTCTACAACGTGTTGGCCAACCAGCTCAACGGCGCCCGGCACGTCCCGGGTCGGCACCGGACCGTCGAGGGATTGCAGCACCTGGACAAGGTGGTGCACGTCGACCAGGGACCGATCGGACGTACGCCGCGAAGCAACCCCGCGACGTACACCGGGGTCTTCGACCACGTCCGTCGGCTCTTCGCCGAGACCACGGAGGCGAAGGTCCGCGGCTACCAACCGGGCCGATTCTCCTTCAACGTGAAGGGTGGTCGCTGCGAGGCGTGCACCGGTGACGGCACGATCAAGATCGAGATGAACTTCCTGCCGGACGTGTACGTGCCGTGCGAGGTGTGCCATGGCGCGCGGTACAACCGCGAGACCCTTGAGGTGCACTTCAAAGGCAAGAACATCGCCGAAGTCCTCGACATGCCGATCGAGGAGGCCGCCGACTTCTTCGCTGCGGTCCCCGCGATCGCCCGGCACATGAACACCCTGGTCGACGTCGGATTGGGTTATGTGCGGCTCGGGCAGCCGGCGCCGACGCTGTCCGGCGGTGAGGCACAACGGGTCAAACTGGCCTCTGAACTGCAGAAGCGCTCGACCGGGCGGACGATCTATGTGCTCGACGAGCCGACGACCGGTCTGCACTTCGAGGACATCCGCAAACTGCTGCTGGTGCTGCAGGGGTTGGTCGACAAGGGCAACACGGTGTTGGTCATCGAGCACAACCTCGACGTCATCAAGTCGGCTGACTGGATCGTGGACATGGGTCCGGAGGGCGGCAACCGCGGCGGACTGGTCGTCGCGACCGGCACACCGGAGGACGTTGCGGCCGTGCCAGATTCGTACACCGGTCAGTTCTTGGCGCCGCTGCTGGCGGCACCGGCCAAGGCGCGGCCATCGACGAAGCGCGCGACTCCCCGCAAGACCGCCAGGAAAGCGGCGCTGACGACGGGGACGCGCACGGCCAAGGGCGCTTGACCGTTCTCACAGCCACCTCCAAGGAGGGTTTCGTTGTGATTGACGGTTCAAACATTCACCATGATCCTATGAGCCCCCACAAGAAGACTCAGCACCAGAAGTCTCCAGAACAGACGACTCCCGAGCCGACGACTGCGCAGACCCGACACCAGCAGCTGCAGCAACTGGTGACCAACCGTCGCGCGGTCCTGCGCTCCGCCGGGGTCGGCGGTTCAGCGGTGGCGGCAACTGCGGTGCTGGCTGCGTGCGGCGGGTCCTCGAGCAGCGGGGGAGGCGCGACCGGGTCCGCGGCTGAGTCCACGTCGTCGTCAGCCGCGACATCGGCTGCGACGTCCGCCGCGTCCGGTGGGACCGCCGCCAAGGCAACGGTCGCCACATCGAAGGTTCCGGTCGGTGGCGGGGTGATCCTCGAGGAGAAATACGTGGTCACCCAACCCACCTCCGGCGAGTACAAGGCGTTCACCGCCATCTGCACCCACCAGGGCTGCCCCGTGACCTCGGTCGAGGACGGCGTCATCAAATGTCCCTGCCACGGCAGCGAATTCAGCATCTCCGACGGCTCGGCGAAGGTGGGCCCGGCAACCGAGGCGCTGGCGTCGTACACCGCAACCGTCGAAGGCAGCGACGTCCAGGTCAGCTGATCGGGACTGTCGGCGCGGCTTCGTAGAGTAGGGGCGTGGCCGACCCATCGACGTACCGTCCAAAGCCGGGGGAGATCCCGCTCGATCCTGGGGTGTACCGGTTTCGGGACAAAGACGGCCGGGTCATCTACGTCGGCAAGGCGAAGTCGCTGCGCAGCCGGTTGTCGTCGTACTTCCAGGACATCTCGGCACTGCACCCACGCACCCGCACCATGGTCACTACTGGTGCCAGCGTCGAGTGGACGGTGGTCCGCAACGAGGTCGAAGCGTTGCAACTGGAGTACTCGTGGATCAAGGAGTTCGACCCCCGGTTCAACGTCAAGTACCGCGACGACAAGTCCTACCCCTACCTCGCTGTGACCATGGGCGAGCTGTTCCCGCGGGCGCAGGTGATGCGGGGCCGTAAGCGGCCCGGTACCCGCTACTTCGGGCCGTATGCGCACGCCTGGGCCATCCGGGAGACGCTCGACCAGTTGCTGCGGGTCTTCCCGATCCGCACCTGCAGCAGTGGTGTCTTCAAACGGGCCGGTCAGGTGGGGCGACCCTGCCTGCTTGGCTACATCGAGAAGTGTTCGGCACCGTGTGTGGGGCGGGTGAGTGAGGAGAACCACCGCGCCATCGCTGAGGACTTCTGTGACTTCATGGCCGGTCACACCGACCGGTTCGTGAAGCGACTCGAGCGCGAAATGCTCGAGGCCAGTAGCGAACTCGATTTCGAGACCGCCGCGCGTCGGCGCGATGACCTGGGCGCGCTGACCAAAGCCCTGGAGCGCAGTGCCGTCGTGCTCGGCGACGCCACGGATGCCGACGTGTTCGGTATCGCCGACGACGAGCTGGAGGCAGCCGTTCAGGTGTTCCACGTGCGTGGTGGCCGGGTGCGCGGCCAGCGCGGCTGGGTCGTGGACAAACAGGAGGAGGGCGACCTGGGCCTGGCCGAGGTGGTCGAGCGGCTGTTGCTCCAGGTGTACGGCGGTGAGTCACCTGAGGGGGTCCCGCGCGAAGTCCTCGTCCCCGCCCTGCCACCCGACCCCGACTCGGTGGCCGAGTGGCTGGGTGGCTTGCGCAGTGCCCGGGTGGATCTGCGGGTGCCGCAGCGCGGTGACAAGCGAACGCTGATGCAGACCGTCGAGCGCAACGCCGCCCAGGCGCTAGCCCGGCACAAAGTGGCTCGCGCCGGCGATCTGACCGCACGCAGCCAGGCCCTGCAGGACCTCCAGGACGCGCTGGGCCTGTCCCAGGCGCCGTTGCGGATCGAGTGTTTCGATGTCAGCCACGTCCAAGGCACCAACGTCGTCGCGTCGATGGTGGTCTTCGAGGACGGTCTAGCGCGTAAGGGGGAGTACCGCCGGTTCATCGTGCGTGGCACCCCGCAGCCCGACGGTTCCGTACGGGTGGATGACACCGCTGCGATGGACGAAGTGCTGACCCGGCGATTCCGTCGGTATCTGGAGGAGCAGGGCGACAGCGGCGGCCTGGAAATCGACGACCACGATCAGGACGACCGTCTGCCGCACGGTCCGATCGATGAAACCACCGGAAAGCCAAGAAGATTCGCCTACCCGCCGCAACTGATCGTGGTGGACGGCGGTAAGCCCCAGGTCAACGCGGCGGCCGCTGCCTTGCGCAACCTCGGCATCGATGACGTCGCCGTGGTCGGCTTGGCCAAGCGGTTGGAGGAAGTCTGGTTGCCCGACGACGACTTCCCGGTCATCCTGCCGCGCACCAGCGAAGGCCTCTACCTGTTGCAGCGGGTCCGGGACGAAGCGCACCGCTTCGCCATCACCTTCCACCGGCAACGACGGTCCAAAGCGATGGTGCGGTCCGCGCTGGACGACATCCCGGGCCTCGGCCAAGTCCGGGCCAAGGCGCTGTTGGCGCACTTCGGGTCGGTGAAGAAGCTCCGTGCCGCGGATGTTAGCGAGATTACGGCCGTCAAGGGCATCGGACCGGCGCTGGCGCAGACCATCCAGGCCGCTCTACGCGAGGATGGTGCAGACGTGCCTGCTGTCAACCTGACGACGGGCGAGGTGCTGGAGTGATTGGATCACTGGTGTGAGCCCGCAAGCCGAGCTGATCATCGTGACCGGGATGAGCGGTGCCGGTCGCACGACCGCCGCCAAAGTCCTGGAAGACCGGGGTTGGTACGTCATCGACAACCTGCCACCGCAGTTGCTGACCGCCATGGCCGAATTGCTGGCCGACGCGGGCGGTGAGGGACGGTCTCTGGCCGCGGTCGTCGACATCCGGTCGCGGGTGTTCTTCGCCGAGTTCCGGGACGGCCTTGACCGGCTGCGTGACGCCGGGTGGAAACCGACCGTGGTCTTCATGGACGCCACCGACGAGGCCCTGGTCCGCCGCTTCGAGTCCGTCCGCCGCCCCCATCCGTTGCAGGGCGAGGGTCGGATGCTCGACGGCATCCACGCCGAGCGGGAGGCCCTGGCCGACCTGCGCGACACGGCCGACGTCATCATCGACTCCAGTGGGCTGAACGTCCACCAGCTGACCGCGAAGATTCGCGGCATGTTCGGCGGCGAGGACGGTCCCAGTCTTCGGATCGCCGTCATGTCGTTCGGTTTCAAATACGGCATTCCGCTGGATGCAGACATCGTCTTCGACATGCGTTTCCTGCCCAACCCGTTCTGGAACCCGCAGTTGCGTCCGCACAGCGGCCGCGAGCCGATCGTGGCGGACTTCGTGCTCGCGCAACCCGGCGCCAAGGAGTTCCTGACCGGTGCGGTCGAACTATTGCGCCCGATGACGGAGGGCTACCTGCGGGAGGGCCGTAGTTACATCACGCTGGCCATCGGTTGCACCGGTGGCAAGCACCGCTCGGTGGCGATGTCGGAAGCCCTCGCCAAGGAACTGGACTCCGATGAGATCCGGGCGATCGTCGTACACCGGGATCTGGGGCGCGAGTGAGTCGTCGCCCGGCCGTTGCCGCGCTCGGCGGGGGGCACGGTCTGTTCGCCTCGCTGCAGGCCCTGCAGTACGTCACCGACCAGATCACCGCCATCGTCACCGTCGCTGATGACGGCGGTTCCAGCGGTCGGCTCCGGGAGGAATTCGACATCCTGCCGCCTGGTGATCTGCGGATGGCGCTGGCCGCCCTGTGCGACCCTTCGGAGTGGGGGTTGCAGTGGCGCGACGCGCTCCAGCACCGGTTCGCCGGCGACGGACCGCTGGGTGGGCACCCGCTGGGCAACCTGGTGATCGCCTCACTGTGGGATCTGCTTGGGGATCCGGTGGCCGGCCTGGACCTGGTGGGCCGACTGGTCGAGGCGCGCGGCCGGGTGCTTCCGATGGCGGTCGAGCCGGTCCGGATCGAAGCGCAGGTGCGCGGCGCCGACCCCGAAGAGCCCGAGCAGGTCAGCACTGTCACCGGTCAGGTGAGTGTCGCCACGACGTTGGGCGACGTCCTCAGTGTCGGGCTGTATCCGGACCCGCCACGGCCGTGCATCGAAGCGCTGGATGCCGTCGGTGATGCGGACTGGGTCGTGCTAGGCCCCGGGTCGTGGTTCACCTCGGTGATCCCGCACCTACTGGTTCCGGATCTGCGGGACGCCTTGGTGCACACCAAAGCGCGACGACTGCTCACGTTGAACGTGACGATGCATACCGGAGAGACCGCGGGGTACACCGCAGCCGACCACCTCGAAGTGCTTGCCGCGCACGCGCCGGAGTTGCATCTGGACGTGGTGCTGGCCGACCCCAGTGTCGTGACCGACTCAGGCGATCAGTTGCGGGATGCAGCCCAATCCCTCGGCGCCACAGTGGTTTTCACCCAGGTTGCCGATAGCGACGCGCCGGGCACGCACGATCCGCTACGCCTGGCAGCGGCGTACCGGGACATCTTTGAGCTGTGACTGTGCCGCAGGCTGTGAATCAGGCTGGACCCACGGCGGTGCACAGGTGCTGGACGCGAGTGGGATGATGAAGCCATGGCGATGACTGCCGACGTCAAGGACGAGTTGAGCCGGCTGCCGGTCGTCAAAGCCTGTTGCCGCAAAGCGGAGGTCTCTTCGACCCTGCGCTTCGCTGGTGGGCTGCATATCGTCGGCGGACGGATCGTGATCGAAGCCGAGTTGGACACCGCTTCGGCGGCGCGACGATTGCGGCAGGCGATTTCCTCGGTGTACGGGCATGAGTCCGAGCTCATCGTGGTCAACCCCAACGGAATCCGGCGGGCAACGCATTACGTGGTGCGGGTCGTGCAGGGTGGTGAAGCGTTGGCGCGCCAGGCCGGCTTGATCGACCTCAAGGGCCGCCCCGTGCGAGGCCTGCCGCCGCGAGTGGTCAACGGCTCGGTGTGCGATGCCGAATCAGCCTGGCGCGGTGCCTTCCTCGCGCACGGTTCGCTGACCGAACCGGGTCGCTCCGGTGCCCTGGAAGTGTCCTGTCCCGGCTCCGAGGCCGCCCTGGCCCTCGTGGGCGCAGCCCGCCGGTTGGGTATCTCGGCCAAAGCCCGTGAGGCCAGGGGCGTCGACCGGGTGGTCATCCGCGACGGTGACGCCATCGGCGCGCTGCTCACGCTGCTCGGAGCGCACGACGCCTTCATGCAGTGGGAGGAACGCCGGATGCGCCGGGAGGTGCGCGCGACCGCCAACCGGCTGGCCAACTTCGACGACGCCAACCTGCGCCGCTCGGTGCGGGCTGCGGTTGCGGCCGGGGCGCGGGTCGAGCGGGCGATGGAGATCCTCGGCGACGACATTCCGGACCACCTGCAGCAAGCCGGCCGACTGCGGGTCGAGCACAAGCAGGCCTCCCTGGAGGAACTCGGTCAACTGGCCGACCCGCCGATGACCAAAGACGCCGTGGCCGGCCGGATCCGTCGGCTGCTGGCCATGGCCGACAAACGGGCCGAAGAACTCAACATTCCGAACACTGAGGCGGTGCTCACACCGGACATGCTTGAAGAATGAGACATACCGTCCGGTAACGCCCGAAGGCTGGGCAGCCGGGCGCCAGAAGCGGTCAATTCCCCTAGGGTCGTAGTAGGCAACAAAACCCGCAGCGCCGCAGGGATACCGGGCAAGCTGACGGCTGGACTACCCAGTCTCTTGTCCCCGACTCACGGCGAATACAGATAACGGCGAACGCCGGCGACAGAGAGGTTAGTCACCATGACGATCAAAGTAGGCATCAACGGTTTCGGCCGCATCGGGCGTAACTTCTTGCGCGCCGCGTTGGCTTCCGGTGCGGACATCGAGGTGGTGGCGGTGAACGACCTCACCGACAACCACACGCTGGCCACGCTGCTGAAGTACGACTCGATCCTGGGCCGGTTGCCCGGTGAGGTCACCTATGACGACAAGTCCATCTCCATCGACGGCAAGGCCATCGCGGCGTTCGCGGAGCGTGACCCCGCCGATCTGGACTGGGGCAGCGTCGGTGCCGACGTCGTCATCGAATCGACCGGCTTCTTCACCGACGCCGAGAAGGCCAAGGCCCACCTGACCGGTGGCGCGAAGAAGGTCATCATCTCGGCGCCCGCCAAGAACGAGGACATCACCATCGTCATGGGCGTCAACGACGACCTGTACGACCCGGCCAAAGACACCATCATTTCCAACGCCTCCTGCACCACCAACTGCCTGGCGCCGATGGCCAAGGCGCTCAACGACGGTCTGGGCATCGAGCGTGGCTTGATGACCACCATTCACGCCTACACCGGCGACCAGAACCTGCACGACGGTCCGCACCGCGATCTGCGCCGCGCCCGCGCTGCCGCCCTCAACATCGTTCCGACCTCGACCGGTGCGGCCAAGGCCGTTGCCCTGGTGCTGCCGGAGCTGAAGGGCAAGCTGGACGGCTACGCGTTGCGCGTGCCGGTGCCGACGGGCTCGGCCACCGACCTCACCTTCATCGCGCCGAAGGAAACCTCGGTCGAAGAGGTCAATGCGGTCGTCAAGGCTGCAGCCACCGAGGGTCGCCTCGCGAACTACCTGAAGTACAACGAGGACCCGATCGTGTCCTCCGACATCGTCACCGACCCGGCCTCGTGCATCTTCGACGCCCCGCTGACCAAGGTCACCGGGAACCTGGTCAAGGTCGTGGGTTGGTACGACAACGAGTGGGGCTACTCCACCCGTCTGGTCGACCTCACTGTCCTGGTCGGCAAGTCGCTCTGATGCGCACGATCGCGGATCTGGGGGATCTGCGGGGCAAGAAGGTCCTGCTGCGTAGTGACCTCAACGTCCCGCTGGACAAGGCCGGCAACATCACCGACGACGGCCGGGTGCGAGCCTCCGTACCCACCATCAAGCGGCTGACCGAGCAGGGTGCTCGCGTGATCGTGGTCGCCCACCTCGGCCGTCCCAAGGGCGAGCCGGACCCGCAGTATTCCCTGCGGCCGGTCGCCCAGCGGCTGTCTGAACTCCTCGGCCAACCGGTGGCGTTCGCCACGGACACGGTGGGAGATTCAGCCCACGAGGTCGTCGCGGGCCTCCAGGACGGTGACGTCGCCGTCCTGGAGAACCTGCGGTTCAACAAGGGTGAGACCAGCAAGGACGATGCGGAACGCGGTGCCTTTGCCGACGAACTCGCCTCTCTGGCAGATGTTTTCGTCTCGGACGGGTTCGGGGTGGTGCACCGTGCGCAGGCCAGTGTGGTCGACGTCGCGGAGCGTCTGCCGCAGGCCGCCGGTGGTCTGGTGGAGACCGAGGTCGGCGTTCTCTCGCGGCTGACCCGGCCGCGCCGCCCGTACGCCGTGGTGCTGGGTGGTGCCAAGGTCAGCGACAAACTCGGTGTCATCGAAAACCTGCTGAAGGAAGCCGACACCCTGCTGATCGGTGGCGGAATGGTCTTCACCTTCCTGGCCGCTCAGGGTTACGAGGTCGGTAAGAGCCTGCTGGAGGCCGATCAGATCGACACGGTGAAGGGCTACCTCGCCGAGGCCGAGAACCGGGGCGTGGACATCGTGCTGCCCACCGACATCGTGGCTGCGGACGCCTTCTCGGCCGACGCCCACCACGAGGTCGTTGCTGCCGACGCCATTCCGGCCGATCAGATGGGCCTCGACATCGGTCCAGACTCGGCCGAGGCGTTCGGAGCGAAGATCCGCGAATCCAAGACGGTCTTCTGGAACGGCCCGATGGGTGCGTTCGAGATGGCGCCGTACGCCGCAGGCACCAAAGCGGTTGCGGAGGCGCTCGTCGACGCAACCGCCGACGGCGCGCTGACGGTGGTCGGCGGTGGTGACTCCGCGGCCGCGGTCCGGCAGCTGGGTTTCCACGACGACCAGTTCACCCACATCTCGACCGGCGGCGGAGCCAGCCTCGAATACCTCGAGGGCAAGACGCTGCCCGGTCTCGCAATCCTGGAGGACTGAACCATGGCTCGCACGCCGCTCATCGCCGGAAACTGGAAGATGAACGTCGACCACCAGCAGGCGACTGTCCTGGTGCAGAAGTTGGATTGGACGCTGCGCGACAAGAAGCACGACTTCGATGCCGTCGAGGTCTGCGTGGTGCCGCCGTTCACGGACCTGCGCTCGGTGCAGACCCTCATCGACGGGGACAAGCTGTCGTTGCTGCTCGGTGCCCAGGATCTTTCGCCGTACGACGAAGGCGCCTACACCGGTGACATCTCCGGTGTGTTCCTGCGCAAACTCGGCGTCAGCTACGTGCTGGTCGGGCACAGCGAACGTCGAGAAGGTCACGGCGAGACCGACGACGTCGTGGCCGCCAAGGTGAAGGCCGCGTTCCGTAACGAACTCGTGCCGTTGCTGTGCGTGGGCGAGTCGCTGGAGGTACGCCAGGCCGGTGAGCAGGTCGCCCACGTGGATGCCCAGATCGTGGCCGCCTTCGAGGGTCTGAGCGCCGAGCAGGCCGCCACTGTCGTTGTCGCCTATGAACCGATTTGGGCGATCGGCACCGGTGAGGTGGCCACCCCCGATGATGCCCAGGAAGTCTGCGGCGCCATTCGGGCCAAGCTGGCCGAGCTGTACGACGAGGCGACAGCCGACGCCGCACGTGTCCTCTACGGCGGTTCGGTGAAGTCCGGCAACGTTGCGTCGATCATGGCCCAGCCCGACGTCGACGGGGCTCTGGTGGGCGGTGCATCGCTGGATCCGGTGGAGTTCGCGGCCATCTGCCGCTACCAGGCGCACGTCACCGCCTGATTCACCGTTTACACTCGACGTCTGTGGAAGCCGTAAAGATTGCGCTCGAGGTCGTCGTTGCCATCACGAGTCTGTTCCTCACCCTGCTGATCCTGTTGCACAAGGGCAAGGGTGGCGGATTGTCGGACATGTTCGGCGGCGGCGTCTCCAGCAACCTCGGCGGATCCTCAGTCGCCGAACGTAACCTCGACCGGTTGACGTTGGCCGCCAGTCTGTTGTGGGTGCTGGCGATCATCGGGTTGGGTCTGCTCGTCCGTTTCAGTTAGCTCCGGTTCAACTCAGGTCCGGTTCGGTTAAGAATCCGGCTGGCGGGCATCGGGGGTTGCCTACTGGTCCGGTCAGGCATCAGGAGGAATTACGTGGCCGGTGGTAACGCGATCCGGGGCAGCCGGGTCGGAGCGGGTCCGATGGGGGAGGCCGAGCGTGGCGAGGCAGCTCCGCGCGTCGTCGTGGCGTACTACTGCGCGAACGAGCACGTGACGACCCCCAGCTTCGCGCAGGAGCCTGGCATGGTCGTCCCGGAGTTCTGGGACTGCCCGCGGTGTGGTTTCCCGGCCGGTCAGGACCAGGACAACCCGCCGGCACCGCCGAAAGCGGAGCCGTACAAGACCCACCTGGCCTACGTCAAAGAGCGCCGCAGCGACAAGGAAGGCGCCGTGATCCTCGACGAGGCGCTCAAGTCGTTGCGGGACCGCGGCCTGATCCAGTAGCCCGCGAGGTCCTGCTGGCTGGGACGTTCTGGCGGCTGCGAGGACCTCGGCTCGGGCTAGTGGCGCAGCAGGGCCGCTGCGGCCTGGTCGACCAGCCACACCGAGTCGTCGGTGCCGTGCACCCCCGCGGCCGGGACGTCCCACGCCGTTGCCCCGGGTGCGAGAGCCGCGGCGAGGGCGTCCGCCTTCTCGGCACCCGCCACCAGGAACCACACCGCCCGCGTCCGGTTCAGCGCCTCGAAGGTCAGCGACACGCGGGTCGGCGGCGGCTTGGGAGAATCCTCCACCGGTACGGCGATCGCACCGGTGATCCGTTGCGCCGGGTGGTGGGGGAAGAGTGAGGCGACATGGGCATCCGGACCCACGCCGAGCATGACGACGTCGAAGGCGCCGAGGCCGTACCGCCGCAAATCAGCGGCGTAGGCGTCCGCGCTGTCCTGCACTGAACCGCTGCTATCCGGACCGGCCACCCGGTGCACCTTCGCCGGATCGAGTCCCAGCGCGGTGAGCCCGGCGTCGTCGTTCTGGGTGTCATTGCGATCGGGGTGCCCCGCAGGTAGATACCGCTCATCACCCCACCAGATGCGTACCCGGTGCCAGTCGACCGCTTCCCGACCGGGCTGGTTCAGCAGGGACGTGATGATCGTCGAACCCATCGATCCACCGGTCAGGGCCAGTTGTGCCTCTGCCCGTTCGGCTTGCGCGTCGATGATCGCGGTCAGCAAGCGAGCGGCACCGGCGTCGGCGACCGCCTGCTTGTCCGGATGGATGACCACTCTGCTCGGGGCACCTGAGCTCGGATCGGAATGAGTCATGACGACTATTTCTCCGCTTTCGTCGAGGCGCGCTTGGATGCCTTCTTCCGCGCGGGGGCTTTCTTTGCTGCCGTTTTCTTTGCCGTCGTCTTCTTTGCTGTCGTTTTCGTTGTGGCGGCCTTCTTGGCGGTCGCCTTCGTCGCCGACGTCGAAGTTGCTGATTTCCGAGCCGCTGACTTCTTGGCTGTCGGTGCAGAACGCTTGGCCAGGGATCGGGCGGACATCGACGAATCGGCGCGGCGGGCTGCCTTCTTGCCCTCCGCAGTCGCCCGCTGCACAGACGGGGTCTCACCCTTGCGGGTCGCCTTCGCGGACGTCGTACGCGACTGGGTGACCTTCGGCAGTCCCTTCAGCAGCGTCTCCCGGTAGATGTCGTCCTTGTCGAGACGTCGCAGTTCTTCGGCGAGACAGTCGGCTGTGGTCGGGCGATGAAGCGCGAGGCGGCGTACCGGATGGCCGGGCTGACTCAGCGTCGCCTGCTGATCCTCGGTGCGGACCAGGTCTATCGGTCCGCTGGCGCGTTGCAGCCGCACCGAGATCAGTCCGCGCCCGGCGGGGCCGTTGACGCGGCGTACCGGACACTTCAGACAGATCGCCAGCCACCCCGCCAGCAGGTCGGCGCTGGCCGAGTCGGAGGCGCCGGTGACGACGGCCGAGGTGACCGGCTCGTACGGCGGTTGGTCCAGTGCCGCGGCCAGCAGGCCCCGCCAGCGGGTCGCCCGGGACCACGCCATGTCGGTGTCGCCCTCATCGAAGTGCTCCCGACGCTTCTGCAGCTCACGGCGGGGATCCTTGGACGAGGACGCATCCGTGATGCGGCGGTCGGCCATCTTTCCGATCGGCGAGCCCGCCACATCCGAGCCCGGTTCGTGCGGCCACCAGGCGACGACGGGGGAGTCGGCCAGGAGCAGCGGGATCACGGCGGCATCGCCGTGATCGGACAACTCGCCGTACAGGCGCAGCACGATGATTTCGGAGGCACCAGCATCGCCGCCGAGACGGATCTGGGCGTCCATCCGGGCAGCGGCCCGGATGGCGGAGCGGACGACGACGATGATCCGGCTGGGGTGCTGTCGGCTGGCTTGCGCGGCGGCCTCGAGGGATTCCTCCGCGTAGTCCTCGTCGGTGACGATGATGAGCGTCATCACCCGACCGAGGGTCATCGAGCCGGTTTCGTTGCGCAGGCGGACCATCGCCTTGCTGACGTCCTGAACGCTGCTGCTGGGCAGGTTGACGATCACGGCATCCTCCACGTGCGCCCGTCGCGGCGCATCATCACATCGGCGCTGTGCGGACCCCAGGTACCCGCGGGGTACTGCTCCGGGCGCGATTGCCGGGCCCAGAACCGCTCGATCGGGTCCAGGATCTTCCAGGACAACTCGACCTCCTCGTGCCGCGGGAACAGCGGCGGATCACCCAGGAGTACGTCGAGGATCAGTCGCTCGTAAGCCTCCGGACTGGACTCGGTGAAGGCGCTGCCGTAGCCGAAGTCCATCGTCACGTCCCGCACCTCCATCCCGGTGGCGCCGGGCACCTTCGAGCCGAAGCGGATCGTGACTCCTTCATCCGGCTGGACTCGGATCACGATCGCGTTCTGACCCAGCTCTTCGGTGTCGGTGTCCGCGAACGGCAGGTGCGGCGCCCGTTTGAAGACCACCGCGATCTCGGTCACGCGCTTGCCCAGCCGCTTGCCGGTACGCAGATAGAACGGCACCCCTGCCCAGCGGCGGGTGTGCACCTCGAGCTTCAGCCCGGCGTACGTCTCAGTGGTCGAGCGCTTGTTGATGCCGTCCTCGTCGAGGTAACCGATCACCTTCTTGCTGCCCTGCCAACCTGCGGCGTACTGGCCGCGAGCGGTGGACTTGCCCAGGTCATCGGGCAGGCTGACCGCAGCCAGCACCTTCTCCTTCTCCTGCCGAAGTCCGCCGGCGTCGAAGGAATTGGGCTGCTCCATGGCGGTCAGGGCGAGCAGTTGCAGCAGATGGTTCTGGATGACATCGCGGGCGGCGCCGATGCCGTCGTAGTAGCCGGCACGCCCGGCGATGCCGATGTCCTCGGCCATCGTGATCTGCACGTGGTCGACGTAGTGGCTGTTCCACACCGGCTCGAACAACTGGTTGGCAAAGCGCAGCGCCAGGATGTTCTGGACGGTCTCCTTGCCCAGGTAGTGGTCGATCCGGAAGATCGAGTCCGGCGGGAAGACCCGCTCGAGCACTTCGGACAGGGCGCGAGCGCTGGCCAGGTCGTGCCCGAACGGCTTCTCGATCACGACGCGGCGCCACGAGTCGTTCTTCTGGTCGGTCAGACCTGAGGCATCCAGCTGTTGGCACACGGTGCTGAACGAGCCCGGCGGGATGGACAGGTAGAACGCGATGTTGCCGCCGGTTCCTCGCTCCTCGTCGAGTTGCTTGACCGTGTTGGCTAGTTCGGTGAACGCATCCGGGTCATCGAAACTGCCTGGTACGAAACGCAATCCCTCCGACAGGTTGCGCCACACGTCTTCCCGGAACGGGGTCCGGGCGCCAGCGCGGACTGCGTCGTAGACGATCTTGCCGAAGTCCTGGTCCTCCCAGTCCCGTCGGGCGAAACCCACCAGCGCGAAGCTGGGTGGTAACAACCCACGGTTGTACAGGTCGTAGATCGCCGGCAGCAGCTTCTTGCGGGCCAGGTCACCGGTGACACCGAACATCACCATGCAACACGGGCCGGCGATCCGCGGCATGCGGCGATCGTCGGCGTGACGAAGGGGATTGATCCCCCGGGCTACTCGAGCGGGGCTCACCGTCGCTACTCGTCGCGGGGCCCTCAGGCCCGGGCCTTGGACAGTTCGCCGGAGACGGACTCCAGCAAGTCGTTCCAGGACGCCTCGAACTTCTCGATCCCCTCGTCCTCGAGGACCTTCACGACGTCCTCGTAGGAGATCCCGAGCTGGTCCAGCTTGTCCATCACGGCGGTAGCATCGGCGTACTCGCCGGTGACCCGGTCACCGTCGGGCTCGCCGTGGTCGGCGAGGGCGTCCAGCGTCTTGGGCGGCATCGTGTTGACGGTGTCGGCAACCGCGAGTTGCACCACGTAGAGCGTGTCGGGCAGCGCCGGGTCCTTGACGCTGGTGGATGCCCACAGCGGGCGCTGTAGATGCGCGCCGGCGGCCGCGAGGTTCTCCCAGCGCGGGGTGGTGAACACCTCGGTGAACGCCTGGTAGGCCAGGCGGGCGTTGGCGATGCCGGCCTTGGCGTTGAGCGCCGCGGCTTCCTCGGTACCGATCTTCTCCAGACGCTTGTCGACCTCGGTGTCCACGCGGGATACGAAGAACGAGGCGACCGAGCGGATCGTGGACAGGTCCACGCCGGCTTGCTGCGCCTGCTCGAGACCGGACAGGTAGGCGTCCATGACCTCGCGGTAGCGCTCGAGTGCGAAGATCAACGTCACGTTGACGCTGATGCCCGCAGCGATGGCTGCGGTGATCGCGGGCAGGCCTTCGGCGGTTGCCGGGATCTTGATCATCACGTTCGGCCGGTTGACGGTGTCCCACAGTTTGCGGGCGCTGTCGATGGTGGCCTGGGTGTTGCGTGCCAGCCGCGGGTCGACCTCGATGGAGACCCGGCCGTCCTGGCCGTCGGTGGCGTCATAGACCGGGCGCAGGACATCGCAGGCGTTGCGCACGTCGTCGGTGGTGATGACGAAGACCGCCTCGTCGACGTCCGCCCCGTCGGCGGCCAGCGTGCGGACCTGTTCGTCGTACGCCGATCCATCCGAGAGCGCGCCGGCGAAGATCGTCGGGTTGCTGGTGACGCCGACGACGTTCTTCTCCTCGGTGAGCGCCTTCAGCTCGCCTGAGGAAACCAGGGTGCGGGACAGGTCGTCCAGCCAGATGGACACGCCGATGTCGCTGAGCGCCTGGGTGTGTGCGTTGGTCATGGGTGAAGCCTCCTTGTGAAGCCTTGGCGTAGGCGGGGTAAGTGGTCAGGCGGTTGCGTCCGCGATGGACGCTTTCGCGGCATCGACGACGGCTTCGGCGGTGAATCCGAATTTCTCGAAGAGCACAGGTCCGGCGGCACTGGCGCCGAAGTGGTCGATCGCGACCGTGCGGCCGGCGTCGCCGACGAAATCGCGCCACCCCAGCTGGCTGGCAGCCTCGACGCTGACGCGCGCCTTGATCGTGGGCGGCAGCACCTCGTCACGGTAGGACTGGTCCTGCTCCAGGAACCATTCCCGGCACGGCATCGAGACAACACGCGCCTTGATGTCGTCCTGCGCCAGGTGGTCGCGGGCGGTCAGGGCCAACGCCACCTCGCTACCGGTCGCGATCAGGATGACGTCCGGCGGTCCGCCAGCGGCGTCGGCGAGCACGTAGGCGCCCCGGGAGACCCCGTCGGCACTGGCGTACTCCGTGCGGTCCACGATCGGCAGGTTCTGCCGGGTGAGGGCCAGACCGGCCGGCCGGTCCTTGTGCTGCAGGATCGTGCGCCAGGCAATGGCCGTCTCGTTGGCGTCCGCGGGACGGACCACATCCAGCCCCGGGATGGCGCGCAGCGCGGCGAGGTGCTCGATCGGCTGGTGCGTGGGGCCGTCCTCGCCGAGGCCGATCGAATCGTGCGTCCAGACAAACGTGACCGGCAGTTGTTGGATGGCAGCCAGGCGTACGGCGGGTCGCATGTAATCGGAGAACACCAAGAAGGTGCCCCCGTAGGGCCGGGTGAGTCCCTCCAGCGCAATGCCGTTCAGGATCATGCCCATGGCGTTCTCGCGGATCCCGAAGTGCAGGGTGCGACCGTAGGGGCCGCCCTTCCACTCGCGGGTTTCGACACCTTCGGGCAGGAAGCTGGGCTCACCCTCCATGGTGGTGTTGTTGGACTCGGCCAGGTCGGCCGAACCGCCCCACAACTCGGGCATCACCGGGGCGAGCGCGGACAGGATCTTGCCCGACGCGGCCCGGGTCGCGATGCCCTTGGCGTCGGCGTCGAACACCGGGAACGCATCGGCGAACCCAGTGGGCAGCTCACCCGCGACCAACCGGTCCAGCAGGTCGGCAGCGGCCGGATTGTCCGCACGCCACTTCTCATAGCCCGGTTGCCATGCCTCGTGCGCAGCCTTGCCGCGGGCGGCGACCTCGCGGACGTGGGAGATGACCTCGTCGGAGACCTCGAAGGACTTGTCGGGGTCGAAGCCGAGCAACTTCTTGGTGGCCGCGACCTCCTCGTCGCCGAGTGCTGCGCCGTGCGCCTTGCCGGTGTCCTCCTTGGTGGGCGCCGGGTAGCCCAGGACCGTGCGCAACACGATGATGCTGGGCTTGTCGGTGACTGCCTGCGCGGCCTCGATGGCGGCGTACAGCGCGTCCACGTCCTCGACGTACGTGCCGTCCTCGGCGCGGGAGGTGCGCCAGTCGACGATCTGGGTGTGCCACTGGTACGCCGCGTACCGGGCCGCGACGTCCTCGGAGAAGGACACGTCGGTCTGGTCCTCGATCGAGATGTAGTTCTCGTCGTAGAACAGCGTCAGGTTGCCCAGTTTCTGTCGACCGGCCAGCGAGGACGCCTCACTGGAGACGCCTTCCATGATGTCGCCGTCGCTGGCGACGACGTAGATGTGGTGATCGAACGGGCTCTCACCGGGTGCGGCGTCGGGGTCGAGCAGACCCCGCTGCCGACGCTGGGCCATCGCCATACCGACGGCCGAGGCCAGACCCGAACCGAGCGGGCCGGTCGTGATCTCGACACCGACGGTGTGGTGCACCTCAGGGTGGCCGGGGGTCTTGGACCCCCAGGTGCGCAACGACTCCAGGTCAGAAAGTTCCAGGCCGTAACCGCTGAAGTAGAGCTGGATGTACTGGGTGAGGCTGGAGTGGCCGCAGGAGAGCACGAAGCGGTCCCGGCCCAACCAGTGCGGATCGGTCGGGTCGTGCTTCATGACCTTCTGGTAGAGCAGGTAGGCCAGTGGCGCCAGGCTCATCGCCGTGCCGGGGTGGCCGTTGCCGGTTTTCTGCACCGCATCTGCAGCGAGGACACGGATCGTGTCGACGGCGCGGATGTCCAGGTCACTCCAACCGACCTGGTCGGCGATCGGACGGGCAAGAGAGGGGTCGCGCTGGGCGATCGGGGACTGGGTTTCGACACTCACTGGTGGAGACTCCTTCGGCGGGACGTAGGCCGCATAACCGTTCCCCTCGAGCCTAGTCCTGCCGCGGCGAACTGCCGAGGTCGCGTCGCCCCGATGAGGGTCACGACGCGGGAGGCTAGGATGGGAAAAGCGCTTGCGAGCGCGTTCTCTTCCTCGACCACCGGCCGCCCCGCGCCGCTTCCATGACAAGGACATCGTGACCGCGATCCGCCCGCACTCCGGTGCCGAGGAGACGGCAGCGGTGGATCCGATCGGTGGCGAGGCTGACACTCCGGACACCGGTCTGCGCACTTGGCGCACGGTCGTGCGGGACTACGTGGCGTTGACCAAGCCGCGGATCATCGAGCTGCTGCTGGTGACGACGTTCCCCGTGATGTTCCTGGCCGACCGCGGTGTGCCGTCGGTCTGGCTGATCCTCGCGACCCTCGTCGGTGGCACGTTGTCGGCCGGCTCGGCGAACGCCTTCAACTGCTATCTGGATCGCGACATCGACGCCAAGATGCACCGGACGCAGAACCGCCCGCTGGCCACCGGCGCGATCCGACCAGGCTCTGCACTGGTCTTCGCGACGACCCTCGGCGCGATCTCGGTGTTGTGGCTCGGGTTGTTGGTCAACTGGCTGTCCGCCGCCTTGTCGTTCGCGGCGATCGTGCTCTACGTCGGCTTCTACACGATGCTGCTCAAGCGCCGTACCGCGCAGAACATCGTCTGGGGCGGCGTGGCGGGGTGCATGCCGGTGCTGATCGGGTGGGCGGCCGTTCGTAACAGCCTGGATTGGACCCCCGTCGTGCTCTTCCTGGTGGTGTTCTTCTGGACGCCACCGCACTACTGGCCGCTGTCGATGCGGTTCAAGGACGACTACGCCGCAGCGGGTGTGCCGATGTTGCCGGTCGTCGCCGAGGACGTAGCGGTCGGCCGCAAGATCGTCGCCTACGCCTGGGCGACGGTGATCACCACCTTGGTGCTGATCCCGGTGGGCGACATGGGCCTGATCTACACCGTGGTGGCCGTTGCCTCCGGGGCGGTCTTCTTGCGCGAGTCACACCTGCTGCTGGCGCGCGCCAAGGCTGGGGCGCCGTACTCGGTGCTGAAACCGATGCGGCTGTTCCACTTCTCGATCAGCTATCTGACCCTGGTCTTCCTCGGCGTGGCGATCGACCCGCTGCTGCACCTGACGCCCTGGCACTGACCCGCGGTGGCCCTGGCCTCGTCAGGCCTGCTTCGAGCGCAACGGCCAGATCGGCTTCTTCGGTCCGCGTACCTCCACCGATCCGGCGGTCGTCGATCCGGTGAGCCGCATGATGATCCGCGGGTCGTCGGGATTGCCCTTGCGGTGGTCCTCGTAGCTGCCCAGGTTGGTCGTGATGCTGCTCTCCACCCAGACGTCGGCCGGTACCCGGATCTCCAGCGAGCCGCCGATCAGATCGACCAGGATGTCGACCGTTTCGTCGACGAATTCGGCCTGTGTGAAGTCGAGTTCGACCGACCCGAGGCGGCGTTTGATCGACACGTAGCGCGGCACCTGCCACAGTCCGGAGCGTTTGGTGCTGCCCATGGTGCCGTTCAGGTGCAGGGTGCGATCGGTCATGGCAACAGTCTGTCCGACCCCACCAGCAGATGACAGGACCAGGTGTCCTGTGCCGCAGGTGACATTCGTCAGTGGTCGTGCGGTCGCTCGCGCAGGCTGAGCATCGCCCAGGTGACGAAGACCACCAGCAGGCTGGCTCCGAGCATGTGCAGCAGGACCAGCGGTGCAGGCACCCCGAGGAAGTACTGGGTGTAGCCCAGCACACCCTGCGCCAGGATCACGAGCAGGACCCAGAGCCAGTTACGCCACGGCTGGGAGTCCTTGGCGGTCAGGCGAACCGCGATGAGTACGGCGAGCACCAGACCCAGGAGCAACATCACGGCATCGGCGTGCAGCCAGGAGGTCGTGCGCGGATCGATGTCCAACCGGGCAGGCTGCGAGGCGTCGCCGGAGTGCGGACCGGACCCGGTGACCATGGTGCCCAGCACCAGGACGATCACGGTCATCACCGAGGCTGCGACCGCGAGCCAGCGGATCTCCTTGCGCACCAGCCACGTTCGCGGTGCGTCACCTTCGCGTTCACGCCAGACCAGCCACGCCGAGCCGCAGACGAGCAGCATCGAGGTCAGGAAGTGGATCGCGACGATCGCCGGGTTCAGCTTGAGGTGGACGCTGATACCGCCGACGACCGCCTGGATCGCGATGCCCAGGATGATCAAGCCGACCGGCAACAGCAGCCCCTTGCGGTCGCGGGCCCACAGCCAGATCGCGACGAGCAGCGCGATCGCCACGACACTGACCACGCTGGTCAACGTGCGGTTACCGAATTCGATGTACTTGTGCCAGGACTGCTCCTGGTGCGCCACCGGTACGTAGGAACCCGGCACGCACTGCGGCCAGGTCGGGCAGCCCAGACCGCTGCCGGTGAGCCGGACGAGCCCGCCGGTGCAAACGATGAGCACTTCGACGACCAGGTTGAGCCAGACCAGGAAGCGCAACACGCGGTGCGTCGGCACGGCTCGCGGCAGCACCGGAAGCAACGTGCCCATCAGTCGCTCCACCGGAAGAACCGAGCGGTGAGCGCCGTGGCCGCTGCGCCCCACACGACCAGGACCAGGATGGGGATCACCAGCGAGGTGTCGTGACCTTGCAGCGCGGCGCGCAGCCCGTCGCCGAGGGCACCCGACGGCAGGTACCGGACGACCTCGCCGAGGCCGCCGAGCCGAGCGGTCGGGATCAGCAGGCCCCCGCCGGCCGCCAGCAGGATCCAGATCAGGTTGGCCACCGCCAGAACGCCCTCTGCGCGCAAGGTGCCCGCCAGCAGGAGAGCGAGGGCCACCCAGGTCCAGGTGCCCAGGATGAGCAGCAGGACACCGGCCAGGATCCCGGGCAGGTGCGGTCGCCAGCCGAACCCGATCCCGATCGCGGACAGCACGACGGTCTGGATCGCCACGACGGTGAGTACGGCGAGTGCTTTGCCGGCCAGCAGCCCGCCCCTACCGAGGGGGCTGGCGCCGAGTAGCCGCAACACGCCGTACCGACGATCGAAGCCAGTGGCGATCGCCTGCCCGGTGAAGGCGGTGGAGACCACGGCGAGCGCCAGGACGCCCGGCACGGCGACATCGATGCGTCGGCCCGGTCCGAGCGAGGGGATGGTGGAGACGGCGAGGCCGATGAGCGCCATCACCGGCAGCACGACGGACACCAGGAGTTGTTCGCCGTTGCGCAGCAGGGTCTGCGCCTCGTAGATCCCCTGGGCACGGACGCGGGCAGCGGGGGAGGGCAGGCCCGAGGTCACGGTCGTGGTCGTCATCGGTGGTGCACCGGCCGGGTCAGGTCGAAGTAGGTGTCGGCCAGGGAGGATCCCGCCGAGACGGTCGCCGGAGTGCCGGCAGCCACGACCCGCCCCGCAGCCATGATCACGATGTCGTCGGCCAACTGCTCGGCTTCCTCGAAGGAGTGGGTTGTCACCAGGACCGCGCAGCCGCGGTCGCGTTCTTCGCGCACCAGGTCCCAGACGTCCAGCCGGGCGTGCGGATCCAGACCGGCGCTCGGCTCGTCGAGGAAGGCCACGGCCGGTCGGGGGAGCAGGGCCGCCGCGAGCGCAACCCGTTGGCGCTGCCCACCGGACAGGCGTCGTACCGCGGTCTTCTCGAACTCGGCCAACCCCAGCCGGTCGCGCAGCTGCGGTAGTCGGCCGGTGTCGGGGTAGAGCCGGGTGAGGTGGGTGAGGAAGCGGCCGGCCGCGACGCTGCCGGGCAGTCCACCGTCCTGCAACATCACGCCGACCTGGGCCCGGTGGCTCGCGTCAGCGCCCCACGGGTCGACCCCGAGCACCCGGATCGACCCGGAGTCGGGTCGCCGCAAACCTTCGGCCATCTCGATGATGCTGGTTTTCCCGGCCCCGTTGGGGCCGAGCACACAGGTGACCCGGCCGGCGTGGGCCGACCAGGTCAGGCCGTCCAACGCGCGGGTGGTTCCGTACGAATGCACGACGTCGCGGATCTCAACTGCTGCGGACGTCACAAGGCTCGATTCTAGGCGAGCGGGTCAGGTGCCTCGGTTAGGGTCGGTCCGTGACCAGGCGCGCGCGGATGGTGACGATCGCTGGGGGTGTGGTGACCCTCGCCGCGTGTAGCTCGCCGGTGGCCATCCCGCAGGCGTCGGATGCGGCCCCAACGACGCCCTCGTCGGTGTCGGAGCAGCCCACCAGCACCGGGTCGACGCCCAGCAAGTCGTCGTCGAGCACGCCGACACCGAGTGCGTCGACATCGAGTGCGTCGACATCGAGCACGCCATCCTCCAGTTCTTCCTCCGCGGGGGGCTGCACGCCGGCGGAGGTCGTCGCGCACCTCGGTCTGGACGAGCAGGTCGGCCAGATCTTCATGGTGGGCAATCCCGTGGGGTCCGTGAGTCACCAACTGTCGGGGTGGGCGACGCGCCATCACGTGGGCAACGTGATGCTGACCGGGCGCAGTACGGCGTCCGTCGGCCAGATCGCGGATCTCACCTCCGACCTGGGGCGGCTGACGACGGTCTCTGGAATCCGGCCGTTCATCGCCACGGACCAGGAGGGTGGCAACGTCCAGGTGCTCAAGGGCCCGGGCTTCGATCGGATGCCGTCGGCGCTGGTGCAAGGTGGCTGGAGCCCAGCACGGCTGATCGGGCGCGCCGGGGCGTGGGCGCGGCAGTTGAAAGCGGCTGGGGTGAACATGAACCTCGCGCCGGTCGCCGATACCGCGGCAGCCGGGGCCAACAACCCGCCGGTCGGCGATCTCCGTCGGGAGTTCGGCCACACCCCGCAGGCGGCGGGACAAGGAGCGGCCGCGTTCGCCAGGGGTCAGCTGGCCCAGGGCGTCGCCGTTAGTGTCAAGCACTTCCCCGGGCTGGGTTCGGTGACCACCAACACGGACTTCTCCGCGCGGGTCGTCGACTCCGTCACGACCAGGAACTCGCCGTCGATCCAGGCGTTCCGGCAGGTGATCGACGCCGGGGTGCCGTTCGTGATGGTGTCCTCCGCGACGTACCAGAAGATCGACCCCGACCATCTGGCGGTGTTCTCTCCGACCGTTCTGACCTGGCTGCGCCAGGGCCTCGGCTTCTCCGGAGCGGTCATCACCGATGACCTCAGCGGCGCCAAAGCACCACAGGTGCTGCCTGCCGGGCAGCGAGCGGTCACGGCGATCGCCGCCGGCAGCGACCTGCTGCTGCTGTCGGCGCAGCCGCAGGTGCTGCCGAAGATGTGGCAGGCGGTGCACGACCGCGCCACCTCCGACACCGGGTTCCGCGAACAGCTCAGCCAGGCCGCGACCCGGGTGATCGCGGCCAAACAACGGATGGGTTTGGTCACATGCGACTTTTGATCGCGGCGATGGGCACACTGACGATGACGGCGCCGACGATTGCGCTGCCCGCAACGGCGCACGCGGCAGGTTGTTCGGCGGCCACCGTGGTGTCCCGGCTGACCCTGGCCCAGCAGGTCGGTCAACTGTTCATGGTCGGCAATCGGGTCGGGTCGGTGAGTGCGACGACCCGCCGGCAGGTCGCCACCTACCACGTGAGCAACGTGATGCTGACCGGGCGCTCGCACGCAGCCCTGGGCTCGGTGGCCGGTGTCAACCGGTCGTTGCAAGCGCTGACGGGCACCTCGACCGCGGGCGTGCGGCTGTTCATCGCCACCGACCAGGAGGGCGGATACGTGCAGGTGTTGCAGGGGTCGGGTTTCGATCGGATGCCACCTGCCCTCGCCCAGGGTGGCTGGTCGGCGGCGACGATCCAGGCGAGGGCGGCGCGGTGGGGGAGCCAGTTGCGGGCTGCGGGGGTGAACATGAACCTCGCCCCGGTCGCTGACACGGTTCCGGTGGGCCGCTGGAACCCGCCGATCGGCAGTTTCCAGCGTGAGTTCGGTCACACCTCAGCGACGACGACAAAGGGGGCAGTGGCCTTCACCAAGGGCCAACTGCAGTCGGGCGTCGCGGTCTCGGTGAAACACTTCCCCGGCCTCGGCCTGGTGTCGGCGAACACGGACACCACCGCCAACGTGGTCGATGCCAACATCACGGTCCGCTCGCCGTACGTCAGGTCGTTCGTCGCAGCGATCCGGGCCGGCGCACCGTTCGTGATGATGTCGTCGGCGCGGTACAGCCGGATCGATAACAGCAACCCCGCGGTCTTCTCCAGTCGCATCATCGGCTGGTTGCGCGGGCAGTTACGGTTCGCCGGCCCGATCATCACCGATGACGTCAGCGCCGCCAGGGCGCCATCGATCTACCCGCCCGGAGTCCGGGCAAGCAAGGCCATCGCCGCCGGCGACACGATGCTCCTGGTGTCCGCTGCTCCGTCGACGTTGCCAGCCATGTGGCAGGCGGTCTATCGACGGGCGACGACGAACGCCGCGTTCCGGGCCACGGTCCGGGCGGCTGCGCTGACCAACCTGACGGCCAAGCAGTCCCGCGGACTGCTCGGCTGTCGCCTCTAGCACAGGTAAGGCTGGCCTGCCTAGAAGTGTTCCGGGTAATTAGGTAACACTCATGTTGTGAATATCGAGACGGGCACCCGCCAGCGGGTGCTTCGTACCGTCTCGGAGCAGGGCCCGATCACCGCTGGCGAACTCGCCGAACTGCTCGAGGTGACACCCACGGCGATCCGGCGGCATCTCGATGCACTGGTGGCCGAGGGGCAGTTGTCCGAGCGCGATACCCACCGTGAGCAGCACGGCGAACGTCGCCGGGGTCGACCGGCCCGGGCTTATGTCGTCACGGATGCCGGGCACTCGCGGCTGCGATCGGACTACGACGACCTCGCGGCCGACCTGCTGGCCTTCCTGGCCGAACAGGGCGGCGACGAGGCCGTGCAGGCCTACGCCCGGCGACGGGCAGCCGTGATCGCCGACAGCCTCGATCTGCCGGACGCGGGCACGGTGGCTGAGCGCACCGAAGCGCTGGCGACGGCGCTCAACGGCAAGGGCTTCGCCACGTCCACCCGCCCGTTGGGTGCGGGCGTGCAGTTGTGTCAGGGGCATTGCCCGGTGCAGCACGTGGCCGAGCAGTTCCCTGCCTTGTGCGAAGCGGAAACGGAAATGTTCTCGCAGGTGCTCGGTGTTCACGTACAGAGACTGGCTTCGCTGGCACACGGAGACCACGTGTGCACGACCTTCGTGCCGACACCTGCTCAATCAGGCAGTGGTCAGCACCCTCACTCCACCACCGGAAGGGACGAATCATGAGCACGATCGAAGAGCTCAACCCCGGCTTGGAAGGCATCGGACGGTACGAGTACGGCTGGGCCGACTCCGATACCGCCGGCGCCAGCGCCCGCCGTGGCCTGTCGGAGGACGTCGTCCTCGACATCTCCGGGCGCAAGAGCGAACCGGAGTGGATGACCAAACTCCGCCTCAAGGCGCTGTCGCTCTTCGACAAGAAGCCCATGCCGTCCTGGGGGAGTGACCTGACCGGGATCGACTTCCAGAACATCAAGTACTTCGTGAAGTCCACGGAGAAGCAGGCGACCACCTGGGACGAACTGCCCGAGGACATCAAGAACACCTACGACAAGCTGGGTATCCCGGAGGCGGAGAAGCAGCGCCTCGTGGCCGGTGTCGCCGCCCAGTACGAGTCCGAGGTCGTCTACCACCAGATCCGCGAGGACCTGGAGGAGAAGGGTGTCATCTTCGTCGACACCGACACGGGTCTGCGTGAGCACGAGGACCTCTTCAAGGAATACTTCGGCTCCGTCATCCCCGCCGGCGACAACAAGTTCGCCTCGCTGAACACCGCTGTGTGGTCGGGCGGTTCGTTCATCTACGTGCCCAAGGGTGTCCACGTCGACATCCCGCTGCAGGCCTACTTCCGGATCAACACCGAGAACATGGGCCAGTTCGAGCGCACCCTGATCATCGCCGATGAGGACTCCTACGTGCACTACGTGGAGGGCTGCACCGCGCCGATCTACCAGTCCGACTCGCTGCACTCCGCGGTTGTCGAGATCATCGTCAAGAAGAACGCCCGGGTGCGCTACACGACCATCCAGAACTGGTCCAACAACGTCTACAACCTGGTGACAAAGCGCGCGACCTGCGAGGCCGGCGCCACCATGGAGTGGATCGACGGCAACATCGGCTCCAAGGTGACCATGAAGTACCCGGCGGTCTTCCTGCTCGGGGAGCACGCCAAGGGTGAGACCCTCTCGATCGCGTTCGCCGGTGAGGGCCAGCACCAGGACGCCGGTTCCAAGATGGTGCACGCCGCGCCGAACACCAGCTCGACCATCGTGTCCAAGTCCGTCGCCCGTGGCGGTGGCCGCACGTCGTACCGCGGGCTGGTCCAGGTGCTGCCCGGGGCAACCAACTCCAAGTCCTCGGTGGTGTGTGACGCGCTGCTGGTCGACCAGATCAGCCGCAGCGACACCTACCCCTACGTCGACGTCCGCGAGGACGACGTGCAGATGGGTCACGAGGCCACCGTTTCCAAGGTGAGCGAGGACCAGATGTTCTATCTGCAGTCCCGCGGTCTGACCGAGACCGAGGCGATGGCGATGATCGTGCGCGGTTTCGTCGAGCCGATCGCCCGGGAGTTGCCGATGGAGTACGCCCTCGAACTCAACCGCCTCATCGAACTGCAGATGGAAGGAGCCGTCGGCTGATGTCGTTGCTGACGCCCGAGAAGAGCACCTCGAAAACTCACGTCGACCCGTCCGCTCAGGCCAGCGGCGCGGTCATCCCCGACCAGTCCCGCGCCGAGCGCAAGACCTCGTTCGACGTCGCCGACTTCGCGATCCCGAACGGTCGCGAGGAGGAGTGGCGCTTCACCCCGGTCGACCGTCTCGGTCCGCTGTTTCGGGACGAGGCCACCGGCGAGTGCCTCACCTGGTCGCAGGAGCTCCCGCTGGGCGCGACCCTGAGCACCATCTCGGTGCAGGAGTGGCGCGACCTCGGCCTAGCGATCCCGGCCGACCGGGCCGCCGCGGTCGCGGCGGCGCACTCCGGTGGCGTCGCGGTGCTGGACATTGCCGCCGAAGCGGAACTGACCGAGCCGGTGCGCATCGACCTGACCGGTGCCGAGCGCAAGACCGTGCACGGTCACCTGCTGGTCCGCGTCGGCAAGCACGCGCACGCCACAGTGGTGCTCAGCCACCACGGCATCGCCGACTACAGCGAGGTGCTGACCGTCGAGGTGCAGGACGGCGCGAACCTGACCCTGGTGACGACCGCCGAGTGGCAGGACGAGGCGATCCACCTCGGCCAGTACGACGCGATCGTGCGCCGCGACGCGACGTACCGGCACATCGCGGTCACCCTGGGCGGCGCCATCGTGCGGCTCAACACCAACGTCACGTACGACGGACCGGGCGGCGACGCGACCCTGCTGGGCGTCTACTTCGCCGACGCCGGGCAGCACCTGGAGCACCGCTCGTTCGTCGACCACAACGCGCCGCGATGCACCTCGTTGGTGACGTACAAGGGTGCGCTGCAAGGGGATTCGGCCCACACCGTCTGGGTGGGGGATGTGTTGATCCGCGCCGAGGCCGAGGGCATCGAGACCTACGAGCTGAACCGCAACCTGGTGCTGACCGATGGGGCCCGCGCCGATTCGGTGCCGAACCTGGAGATCGAGACCGGTGAGATCGAGGGCGCGGGCCACGCGTCGTCCACCGGCCGGTTCGACGACGAGCAGTTGTTCTACCTGCAGGCCCGCGGCATCCCCGAGGACGCGGCGCGTCGGCTGGTCGTGCGCGGCTTCTTCGCGGACATCGTGGCCAAGATCGGTATCCCCGAGATCGTCGACCCGCTGATGGAGGCGATCGACCGCGAGCTCGCGGCTGGCTCGAAGGCCGAAGCATGAGCGACTTCGTCCGTGTCTGCGCCCTGGCGGAGCTGACCCGCAATGCGCCGGCGCTGGCGGAGATCGATGGCCGACCCGTTGCGATCGTGCGCGACGAGGACGACCACGTCCACGCGGTCGACGACACCTGCTCGCACGCGAACGTCTCGCTGTCCGAGGGCGAAGTCGACGGTTGCACCATCGAGTGCTGGCTGCACGGCTCCGCCTTCGACCTGAACACCGGTGAGCCCACCAGCCTGCCGGCCACCGAACCCATCGCCGTCTACGCCGTGAAGGTGCAGGAGGGCGACGTGCTGGTCGACGTCACCACCTCCGTCAACGGCGTCCCCGTCTGAATCACTGAAGAAGGAAGAACCATGTCCACGCTTGAAATCCGTGACCTGCACGTCACCGTCGAGACCGAACAAGGCACCAAGGAGATCCTCAAAGGGGTCGACCTGAGCGTCTCCTCCGGCGAGACCCACGCGATCATGGGCCCCAACGGTTCGGGTAAGTCCACGCTGGCGTACAGCGTCGCCGGGCACCCGAAGTACACCATCACCCAGGGCAGCGTGACCCTCGACGGCGAGGACGTCCTGGCGATGTCCGTCGACGAGCGGGCCCGCGCCGGCCTGTTCCTGGCCATGCAGTACCCGGTCGAGGTTCCGGGGGTCACCGTGAGCAACTTCCTGCGGACCGCCAAGACCGCGATCGACGGCGAGGCGCCGAAACTGCGCACCTGGGTCAAGGACGTCAAGGGCGCCATGGAGAACCTGCGGATGGACACCGCCTTCGCCGAGCGCAACGTCAACGAAGGCTTCTCCGGTGGTGAGAAGAAGCGCCACGAGATCCTGCAGTTGGAGTTGCTGCAGCCCAAGATCGCGATCCTGGACGAGACCGACTCCGGTCTTGACGTCGACGCGCTGCGCATCGTCTCCGAGGGCGTCAACCGCGCCAAGGACAACACCGACCTGGGCGTGCTGCTGATCACCCACTACACGCGGATCCTGCGCTACATCAAGCCGGACTTCGTGCACGTCTTCGTCGACGGCAAGGTCGCCGAAGAGGGTGGCCCCGAACTGGCCGAGCGCCTGGAGAACGAGGGCTACGACCGCTACCTGCAGGGGGCGACCGCTTCGTGACCACACACGCCGACCCCGGCGTGGCCACCCCGGATGCGACCGCGCTGGACCTGAGCACGATCCGGGCCGACTTCCCGATCCTCGCGCGCACCGTGCGGGACGGGAAACCGTTGGTGTACCTGGATTCCGGTGCAACCTCACAGAAGCCGCGGGTCGTCATCGACGCCGAACGGGACTTCTACGAGCAGCACAACGCGGCCGTCCACCGTGGCGCGCACCAGCTCGCAGAGGAAGCGACGGACGCCTTCGAGAGCGCCCGCGCCCAGGTCGCTGCCCTCATCGGGGCGGCGCCGGACGACGTGGTCTTCACCAAGAACGCCACCGAGTCGCTGAACCTGGTCACCTACGGCCTGTCCAACGCGCTGGCTCCCGGCGCCCTCGATGGTGTGGATCCGGCGATCGCGGACCGGTTGCGGATCGGTCCCGGCGACGAGGTCTGCATCACCGAGATGGAGCACCACGCGAATCTGGTGCCGTGGCAGGAGTTCTGCCGTCGGACCGGTGCCACGCTGCGCTGGATCCCGGTGCTGCCGGACGGCACCCTCGACCTGGCGGCCGCGCCGATCGGTGAGCGCACGAAGGTGCTGGCCTTCACGCACGTCTCCAACGTTGTCGGCACCATCAATCCGGTCGCCGAGTTGGTCGCGCGGGCCAGGGCCGTCGGTGCGCTGTCCGTGCTCGACGCCTGCCAGTCCGTGCCGCACCTGCCGGTCGACGTGACCGACCTCGGCGTGGACTTCCTGGCCTTCTCCGGGCACAAGATGCTCGGTCCCTCCGGGATCGGGGTGCTGTGGGGTCGCCCGGAGTTGCTGGCCGCGTTGCCGCCCTTCCTGACCGGTGGCTCGATGATCGAGTTGGTCACGATGGAGAAATCGACGTACGCCGCGCCGCCGCAACGCTTCGAAGCGGGCGTCCCGATGGCGGCCCAGGCCGTCGGTCTGGGCGCCGCCAGCCAGTACCTTGCCGGTCTTGGTATGGACAACGTTGCCGCACACGACCGGGCCTTGGTCACCTACACCCTGGAGCGCCTCGCGGAACGACCGTGGGTACGCGTCCTCGGTCCGACCGATCCGCAGATCCGCTGCGGCGCAGTGGCATTCACGATCGAGGGAGTGCACCCGCACGACGTGGGGCAGATCCTCGACGACGCGGGGGTCGCCGTCCGCACCGGCCATCACTGCGCTTGGCCACTGCACCGCGCGCTGAAGGTGCCGGCGTCCACCCGAGCCAGTTTCGCGCCGTACACCACGTTCGCGGAGATCGACGCCTTCGTCGACGCGCTCGACCGGGTGCCGGTGGTCTTCGGATTGGACGTGTGATGGACCTGTACCAGGAAGTGATCCTTGATCACTACAAGCATCCGCAGCACGCCGGGCTTCGGGAACCGTTCGACGCCCAGGTGCACCACATCAACACCACGTGCGGTGACGAGATCACCCTGCGGGTCGACGTCGATGGTGACGTGGTCAAGGACGTGTCCTACGACTCCACCGGCTGCTCCATCTCGGTGGCGTCCGCCTCGGTCCTCGCCGAAGAAGTCATCGGCCATTCGATCACCGAAAGTCTGGCCACGTACGAAGCGATGAAGGCGATGTTGACCTCGCGGGGTCAGGATCCGGGCGATGAGGAACTCATCGGCGACGGGGTCGCGTTCGCCGGTGTCGCCAAATACCCCGCGCGGGTCAAATGCGCTCTGCTGGCGTGGTCGGCCTATCTCGACGCGCTCAGCCGCACCCAGGAGGAAACCGCATGACTGAGACCACCAACCCTGTCAACGTCGCGGACGTCGAAGAAGCGATGCGCGACGTCGTCGACCCCGAACTCGGGATCAACGTGGTCGACCTTGGGCTGGTCTACGGCATCACGGTCGACGGTGAGGCCAACGCTGTGCTCGACATGACGCTGACCAGTGCGGCCTGCCCGCTGACCGACGTCATCGAGGACCAGACGGCCGCCGCGCTCGAAGGTCTGGTCTCCACGCACCGCATCAACTGGGTGTGGATGCCGCCGTGGGGTCCGGACAAGATCACCGACGATGGCCGCGAGATGCTGCGCGCCCTGGGCTTCAACATCTGAGGGCTCGACGCCGCGCTGATCGCGCCCCGAAGCTCAGCCCAGCGGTCAGCCCAGTGAGGCTGCGTTGAACGTGTCGCAACGGTTCAGGTCGCCGGTCGAGTAGCCGGTGTAGAACCACTTCTGCCGCTGCGCCGAGGTGCCGTGCGTGAACGTGTCCGGGCGGACCCGGCCCGTCGCCTGGGCCTGGATGTGATCATCGCCCACCGCAGCAGCCGCGGACAGCGCCGACCTGATGTCGGTGTCGGTGATGTCCTTGATGTAAACGTTGCCCTGGGAGTCGGTGGTCTGCGAGGCGTACCGGACCCACAGACCGGCGTAGCAGTCGGCCTGCAACTCGGTGCGCACCGACGCACTGTTGGCACCCTGGGGGTCCTGCTGCGAAGCACCCAGCACCCCGAAGATGTTCTGGATGTGGTGACCGTACTCGTGCGCGATCACGTATTCCTTGGCCAGCGCACCGGTGTCGGCGCCGTACTTACTGCTCAACTCCTGGTAGAAGGAGACGTCCACGTAGACCTTCTGGTCCAGCGGGCAGTAGAACGGGCCCATGTCGGAGGTCGCCGTGCCGCAACCGGACTGCGTCTGACCGGAGTACAGGACCGTCTTGGCCGGGGTGTAGTTCTGGCCGTACTTGGGTAGATACCCCGACCAGAAGTTCTGCACACTGTTGACGGTCGCGATCACCCGGCAGGTGTCGTTGCTGTTGGCGTCCGCGCCGGTCTTGCATTCGCTGAACTGGTCGGTGATGGAGCCGGAGTTCGACGAGACCTCACTGGTGTTGTCCAATGCGTTCGAGGTGCCGCTGGACCCCAACAGGTTCCCCCCGAAGATGGCGGTCAGGATCATGATGATGATGCCGCCGATACCGCCGATCGCCACGCCCCCGCGGCCGACCCCGCCGCCGCCGCCGTAGCCCCCACCTGATCCACCGGACTGCACCTGCGAGGTGTCGAGTCCGACGTTGTCGTTGAACGTCATGGGCTGATCATCACCGTTAACGATTGGGGGTGCAAGCGGGCGCGCGACTAGAATCGCTTCACGTGATCGTAGCGACCGACATCGAACTGCGTGCCGGTTCCCGACTCCTGTTGTCCGACGCCAGCTTCCGGGTGGCTGCGGGTGATCGCATCGGCCTGGTCGGCCGTAACGGGGCGGGCAAGACGACCCTGACGAAGGTCCTGGCCAGCCAGAGCCAACCGGCGGCGGGCTCGGTCACCTCCAGCGGCGAAGTCGGCTACCTACCCCAGGACCCGCGCACCGGCGACCTGTCCGTAATGGCCCGCGACCGCATCCTGGCCGCCCGCTCCCTTGACGTGATCGTCCGTGACCTCGCTGTCTCCGCAGCGCAGATGGGTGAGGACGATCCGGCCGTCGCCGAGCGCGCGATGCGCCGCTACTCCCGGCGGGAGGCCGAGTTCGAAGCCGCCGGCGGGTACGCCGCGCAGTCCGAGGCCGCCGCCATCGCCTCGAGTCTCGGGTTGCCCGAGCGCATCCTCGAACAGCCGCTGTCGACGTTGTCCGGTGGTCAGCGCCGCCGGGTCGAGCTGGCCCGGATCCTCTTCTCCGGCGCGGAAACGCTGTTGCTGGATGAACCCACCAACCACCTGGACGCGGACTCCATCGTCTGGTTGCGCGACCACCTGGCCAGCTACTCCGGCGGGTTGATCATCATCAGCCACGACGTCGATCTGCTGGAGAAGGTCGTCAACCGGGTGTTCCACCTGGACGCCAACCGACAGGTCATCGATCAGTACAACGTCGGGTGGAAGACGTACTTACAGCAGCGCGAGACCGACGAACGCCGGCGCAAACGCGAACTGCAGAACGCGCAGAAGAAGGCCGCGACCCTCCTGGCCCAGGCCGACAAGATGCGGGCGAAAGCGACGAAGGCCACCGCTGCCCAGAACATGGCCCGTCGGGCCGAGCGCCTGCTGAATTCGGTGGAGGGTGAGCGTCAAAGCGACCGGGTTGCCAAACTGCGGTTCCCCAAGCCGGCGCCCTGCGGGAAGACGCCGCTGATGGCCGACGGCCTGTCCCGCTCCTACGGCTCGCTGGAGATCTTCACCGACGTGGATCTGGCCATCGACCGTGGATCGCGGGTCGTGGTCCTCGGTCTGAACGGGGCCGGTAAGACCACGTTGCTGCGGATCCTGGCCGGTATCGATCCACCGGACACCGGTGTCGTGGAGCACGGGCACGGGCTGCGGCTGGGCTACTACGCCCAGGAGCACGAGAACCTCGATATGGATCGCACCGTGCTGGACAACATGAAGTCCGCGGCCCCCGAGCTGGGGGAGACCGAGACCCGCAAGGTACTCGGCTCGTTCCTGTTCAGCGGGGACGACGTCGACAAACCGGCCGGGGTGTTGTCCGGTGGCGAGAAGACCCGGCTGTCGCTGGCATTACTGGTGGTGTCCTCCGCGAACGTCCTGCTGCTCGACGAACCGACCAACAACCTCGATCCGGCCTCGCGGGAGGAGATCCTGGGCGCCTTGCACGCCTTCGAAGGGGCCGTGGTGCTGGTGACTCACGACGAGGGCGCGGTGCACGCGCTGGAGCCGGATCGGGTGCTGCTGCTGCCCGATGGTGTGGAGGACCTGTGGGGTCCGGACTACGCCGACCTCGTGGCGTTGGCCTGAGGCGCCGATTACTCGTCTTCCTCGTCCCAGATCCGGACCTTCTTGGCTTTGACCGGCCGGGGTGGGCTCGCCTGCGGTGTGGCCGGCGCGCGTTCATCCCGCAGCTCCCGCCGGGCGCGCATGATCACGAACCCGTAGCCGGCGATCATGCCGATCCACCACTGGATCGCGTACGACAGGTTGATCCCGGCGTAGGAGCCCGGGTCCGGCTCGGGCAGCGCCGCGGGTCGGGCGGGGGAGTCGCCCGCCGCCGTACGTTCCGATTGCATGAGGACGTAGTTGCTGCTGACCACGTCCGACGCACTCAGCCCGGCTGCCGCGACGATGTCGGGCAGATAGATCGAGGCCACCTGGCGGGGGACCGCCGGCTTAGCCAGATTGGGTTCGAACGGGCGAAGCCAGCCGACGACCGTGACCTGACCGGAGGGTACGGCGGGCACCGAGTCGGGCGCCGATGCCGTCGCTCCGTTGGGGACCCAGCCGCGGTCCACGATCACGATGCCTGCTCCATCCGCGGCGGAGGTGAGCCGCAAGGGGACGAGAACCTCGTAGCCGAAGTCTCCGTCGTTGGGCCGGTTGCGGGCCAGGACCTGCTGATCGGCGAGGTAGGTGCCGGTCATGGTGACCCGCAACCAGTTGCGGCCGCTGCCGACGCCGTCGGCCAACGGAACCGGGGTGGCGTCGTAGTTGACGTGCAGTTGTTCCTGGGCGGTGTGCTTGTCACTGAAGCGATGCCACTGCCACAACCCGAGGAAGAAACAACCGACGGCCCAGACCGTGGCGACCAACAACCAGGTCAGCCACCGCCGTTCGGTCAGCTTCGCAAGCACCCCCTGACGTTACTCGGCATAGGGTGGGGCCTATGACGTTGGCCGACCAGTTCGGTCGGGTGGGGACCGACCTACGGGTCTCGCTCACCGACCGCTGTAATCTCCGCTGCACCTACTGCATGCCCGAAGAGGGTCTGAACTGGTTGCCGCGCAGCGAACACCTGACCGATGACGAGTTGGTGCGCGTGGTCGGTCTGTTCGTCGCCGAGGGTGTCACGTCGGTCCGCTTGACCGGCGGGGAGCCGCTGCTGCGCCGAGGACTGCCGGGCGTCGTACGCCGATTGGCCGGCTTGGCCCCGCGGCCCGAGTTGTCGTTGACGACCAACGGGATCGGCCTCGACCGGTTGGCCGAGCCACTGGCCGAAGCGGGTCTGAACCGGGTCAACGTGTCCTTGGACGCCGTCGACCCCCAGATCTATGCGCGGTTGACCCGGCGCGATCGGTTCCACGACGTGGAGCGCGGGCTCAAGGCGGCAGCCGATGCCGATCTACTGCCGGTGAAGGTCAATGCGGTCGCGACCCGGGACGGGGAAGACCCGGTCCGGCTGCTCTCGTGGTGCGTGGACCGCGGCTACAACCTGCGGTTCATCGAGCAGATGCCGCTGGACGCCGGGCACACCTGGGATCGCGCCACCATGCTGACCAGGGATGAATTGCTGGCCACGTTGGGGAAGACCTTCGGGCTGACGCCGGTGCAGGAGCGGGGCAGTGCGCCGGCCGAACGGTTCACCGTGGACGGTGGACCAGCGACCGTCGGAATCATTGCCAGCGTCACCGCGCCGTTCTGCGGATCGTGTGACCGGGTGCGGCTGACCGCTGACGGGCAAGTGCGCAACTGCCTGTTCGCGCAGGATGAGGGCAACCTGCGCGACCCCCTGCGGGCCGGCGCAAGCGACGAGGAACTGGTCGCCATCATCCGCGCAACCATGTGGCGCAAAGCCCGTGGACACGGGATCGGCCGCCCGGATTTCGTGCAACCCGAGCGGCCGATGTCGAGCATTGGCGGCTGACCGCGCCGCTGACTGCGATCAGGCGCCGGCCGTCACCTTGGAGGTGTACTGCGGGCACAGGGCACCGATGGACACGCCGAGGAAGTAGCCGGCGTTGGTGGTGCTCCAGTCGGGGTGCTTGTCCTTCAGGTCGCCGATGACCGTCAGGATGTTCTTGTCCTGGCCCATTTCGCCGCAGACCCACTGGCCATCCGCCAGCGCGGCTTCGTCGGTGATCGTGGGGAAGCGCTGCTTCACCACCTTCAGGAACGCGGCCTTGTGAATCGCGTCGACGCTGGTCGACGGGCTCGGCGCGGCGGTGCTGGTCGACGTCGGTGCCTCGGAACTGGTCTCCGAGGTGGTGGTCTCGCTCGGCATCTCGCTGGTGGTGGTTTCGCTCGGGGTGTCGCTGGTGGTGGTTTCGGTCGGTGCCTGGGAGGTGGTCGTAGTCGTACCTGCACCGGTGGCGGTGGGGTTGACGGTGACGGATGAGCCGCACGCTGAGAGCACCGCGGCGGCGGCGACGGTTGAGGCGGCGGTGAGCAGGAGGTTTTTGGACATGCCTTGATCGTGGCACGCAATGGCGCACAGGGCCACTCGCCCCGCAACTCGGCGGAGAACTCCCGACAGTGCCCGTCAGGATCGGCCGGAGGGCAACTGCTGGTCGGCCCGTCGCGGTCGCACCGAACCGCGGACATCGACGCGCCGTTGATTACTCGCGTTGGCGAGCACAACGGCGACGTAGGGCAGCAGAATGGCCGCGATCGCGAAAACCCACCGGATCCAGCCATGGGTGAAGATCGCCAGCACGAAGCACAGCGTTCGAATCGTCATCGAGATGGTGTAGTTACGCATCCGGATGGACTGGTCGCCCTTGGGCGACGCCGGCAGATTCGTTGCCGACGGCACGCTGGGCTTGTCACTCACCCGTTCAGGATAGGCGCCGGGTCGCCGATAGGGACTACCCCCCAGTAGTGCACTAACGTCGCGCGGGTGAGCCAGAGCGAGGTCGAATCCGAGGCAGTCCCACGAAATGTCCTGGTGACGGGCGGTAACCGCGGGATTGGCTACGCCATCGCCGCCGCGTTCGTCGACCAGGGCCACAAGGTCGTCGTCACCTCACGCACCGGTGAGGGTCCGGACGGCGCGTACGCAGTCGCGGCCGATGTCACCGACAGTGCGTCGGTGGACGCCGCGTTCACCGAGGCGGAGCACTGGTGCGGCGGCCCGATCGAGGTGGTCGTGGCGAATGCGGGTATCACCGCCGACACCCTGTTGATGCGGATGAGTGACGACGACTTCGATCGCGTGCTCGACACCAACCTGGCCGGAGCCTTCCGGGTGGCCCGACGGGCCAGCAAGAGCATGATCCAGCGGCGGTTCGGCCGGCTGATCTTCATCTCCAGCGTCGTCGCGCTCTACGGCTCGCCGGGGCAGGGCAACTACGCGGCCTCCAAGGCGGGTTTGATCGGATTGGCCCGCTCCATCACCCGCGAACTGGGTGGGCGGGGCATCACCGCGAATGTCGTGGCGCCCGGTTTCATCGACACCGACATGACCGCAGCGTTGCCGCAAGCGCAGCAGGATGCCTATCTGGCGGCGATCCCGGCCGGTCGGTTCGGTAGCACCAAGGACATCGCACGAGCGGTGCGGTTCCTCGCCAGCGATGACGCGGCGTACATCAGCGGAGCAGTCGTCCCAGTGGACGGCGGACTGGGAATGGGGCACTGAGATGGGTCTGCTCGAGGGCAAACGCCTGCTGATCACCGGGGTCCTGATGGACTCCTCCATCGCCTTCCACGTGGCCCGGTTGGCCCAGGAAGAGGGGGCGCAGGTGGTGCTCACCTCCTTCGGCCGAACGATGAAGATCACCCAGACCATCGCCAAGCGACTGCCGCAGACACCGCCGGTGCTGGAACTCGACGTGACCTCCCAAGAGGACCTGGACTCGCTCGCCGAACGTCTCGGCGAGCACGTCGACGGCCTGGACGGGGTGCTGCACTCGATCGGTTTCGCCCCACCGGGCGCGTTCGACTTCCTCAGCGGCACCTGGGAGGACGTCGCGACGGCCCTGCACGCCTCGGCGTACTCGCTCAAGGCCTTGTCGGTCGCGACTCTGCCTGTGCTGCAACAGGGTTCGTCGGTGGTGGGGTTGACCTTCGATGCCAAGTTCGCCTGGCCGGTGTACGACTGGATGGGAGTCGCCAAAGCGGCGTTCGAGTCGACGAACCGCTACCTGGCGCGCGATCTCGGTCCGCGCGGGGTCCGGTGCAATCTGGTCGCTGCGGGTCCGATCCGGACAACCGCGGCCAAGTCGATCCCCGGTTTCGAGCAGTTCGAGAACACCTGGTCCACGCGCGCCCCCCTCGGGTGGGATGTGCGCGATCCAGAACCCGCTGCGCGCGCCTGCGTGGCGTTGCTGTCGGACTGGTTCCCGGCCACGACCGGTGAGATCGTGCACGTCGATGGCGGTGTGCACGCGATGGGCCAGTAGCCGCCTACGCTGGACCCATGACGCGAGTTGCGGTGCGGGTCCTGGAAGGGCCGAACCTCTACTTTCCCCGCCCCGCAGCCAAACTCACGCTGGACCTTCCAGAGTTGCTCTCCTGCCCTCCGGCACGCTTCCTGGTCCTGGCCAGTGAACTCGGCGTACGGCGATCGGTCGTCGGGGCGCCGGACAGCGCCGCCCGCCAACGCGCCCTGATGAGTCTGTTGCCGCCGGTGGTGCGGCGGATCTCACGGGAGGCGGGAATCACCAGACTGGGGATCCGCGTGCGATCGGGTGAGCAGCCGCACCAGGTCGTCCTGGCCTGCCCGGTCCGCAGCCGGGGCCGCGCACAGGCCCTGGGCACGGCCCTGGGTTCGGTGTTGGACGCGGCCATCGAGGACGGGTTGGATCCGGGGGTCTGGACGCAGGCGGCAGCGACCGTGCGCGGTGCGCCCGCCGATGAGCTGCTGGAGCCGATCACGCCCCAGGTGCCGACCGTCTCCGTGACGGGAACCAACGGGAAGACCACCACGACGCGGCTGATCGCGCACCTGGCGATGACGGCGGGACTGCGCACCGGGTGGAGCTCGACCGACGGTGTCTTGGTCCAGGGGGACGTGGTCGTCTCCGGTGACTACTCCGGCCCCGCGGGTGCCCGGACGGTGCTGACCGCACCCGGTGTCGAGTTCGCGGTCCTCGAAACCGCCCGTGGCGGAATGCTGTTCAAAGGTCTTGGAGTGGCGACCAACGATGTCAGCGTCGTCACCAACGTCAGTGCCGATCACCTCGGCATGCAGGGAGTCGACACGCTCGACCAGTTGGCCGAGGTGAAGGCGATCGTCACGAAGGTCACCTCCGGCTGGGTGGTGCTGAACGGCGACGACCCGAGGGTGTGGACCATGCGGGCAACGGCACCGGCCCCACCGTGGTGTTTCAGTCTGAGCCCCGACTCTCCTGCTCTGCGCGAGTCACAGGCGGTGCGTGGTCGCGGCATCACGGTGCTCGACGGGGACATCGTCACGATCGACGAGCACGGTGAACTCGAGCGGTTGATCAACGTCCTCGACGTACCGATCACGCTGGCCGGACTGTCCGAGCAGAACGTCGCCAATGCCCTCGCCGGTGCCGCCGCTGGGCTGGCCGCCGGTCTGCCGCGGGAGGCCGTGATCGAGGGACTGCGCACGTTCGCGCCGGACGTCGCCCACAACCCGGGCCGGATGAACATCTACTCCCTGCGGGAGGCGACGGTCGTGCTGGATATGGCCCACAACGAGGCCGGGCTGGCGGCGCTGCTGACGGTCGCTTCGGGGCTGCGTCCACCAGGAGCCGAGTTGTGGCTGGGACTGGGCACCGGTGGCGACCGCACCGACGAGATCCTGGTCAACCTGGGCGAGCAGGCGGGACTGGTCGCCGATCAGGTGCTGCTGGTCCACAAGGAGCACTACCTGCGCGACCGCAACAAGGACGAGATGATGGGCCTGATGCGGGAGGGACTGGCCCGCGCCGGCGCTGTCCCGATCGGTCTGAGTGACGACGAACCCTCAGCTCTGGCAACCCTTCTGGAGCAGTCCCGGCCCGGTGATGTCGTTGCTCTGATGACCCACGAAGACCGCGCGACACTGCACGACTGGCTGATCGCGCAGGGGGGTCACGAGGACGATGCTGCGGCCATCCGGCGCAAGGTCCTCACCGCAGCGGGTCGGCACGAGTTGGACGCGGCGATCGATGACCTGTGGACGATCGAGGACGACCGGTTGCGCATCGAGCGCGCGGCGGCTTTGGTGGCGCAGCATCCGGAAGACGCCCGGCTGCGGTACGAGTACGCCGGAACCTTCGACAGCGCAGGTCTTGAGCAGGAAGCGCTGGGCCACTACGACCTCGCCATCGACGGCGGCCTGAACGAACCGTTCCGACACCGGGCGCTGATCCAGAAGGCGAGCACGCTGCGGCACCTCGGGCGGCTGGAGGACTCGCTGGCGATCCTGGATGCGTTGGCCGAGGAACGCCCGAACAGCGTTGTCGTGCAGGCATTCCGTGCATTCACGCTGCACGACCTCGATCGCGACGCCGAGGCGCTGCGCGACGTTCTGCGCGCGGCGCTGGCCGGCTCGACGGACCCGGACGTGGCTCGCTACCCGTCGTCGCTGCGCCGGTTCACCGACGCGATCTGCTGACGTCTACGGCTCCTGGTCCTCCAGGACTTTGCGCAGGTCCTCTTCGTCTTGCGCAGACTGCAGGGCGGCCTGGTCGGACAGCTCCCGCGGATCGAGGTCGGGGTCGCCCGGCTGCCATTCGGTGGTGCGCGATCCGGCGCCGGCCTGGTTGGTGTAGTCCTCCAATTCGGCGACGACCTTGGCGTGCTGGTCGACGCACAGCACCACGAGGTCGCCGGGGCGGGCCCGATTCATCGCCTCACGGGTAGCTTCGAGCTCATCGAGCACGGTGACGACGGTCTGGCAACGGGCGCCGTCCGCAATGGCTGCCTCGATACCTTCGGCGAGCAGTTCGGCGGAGACACCCTTCTCCCGGCGCCGCAGGTTCTCGTCCTCGCGCACCACCAGGACGTCGAAGTGCTGGGCGGCGATGGTGCCCAATTCCATGATGTCGGCGTCGCGACGGTCGCCCGGGGCACCGATCATCCCGATGCGCGTCACCGGGTGCTCGACCGAGCGCTCCTTCTGCGCGGCGTACCGCTCCACGAATTCACCCAGCTCCCGCATACCGGGTGGGTTGTGGCAGTAGTCGACGAAAACGTCGCAGCCGTTGATCTCGGCCTTGTTCAGACGTCCGGGGGACAGGTAGTACGACGTGGTGAAGGTCCGCAAACCCTGCCGGATGTCATGCAGCGGAGCCCCCGCGGCGAACGCCGCTCCAGCGGCGGCCAATGCGTTGGCAACGTTCATCCGGGCGGCGCCGCCGAAGGTGGAGGGCAACAGGTGTGTCCAGGCCAACGGCATCGAGCGGCGGCCTTGCTTCAGGACGATCATCTCGCCGCGATCGGTTGGTTCGAGGACGACGGCTCGGGCACCACGCCGGCAGCGGTCGTCGATGAATTCGCGGATCCGGCTCCCCGGCGGCTCCATCGAGAACCACACCACCGTGCCGCTGCACCGCCGCCGCATCGCCCGGACCAGGTCATCGTCGGCGTTCAGGACAGCGAAACCGTCCCGCGGAACCGCCTCGACCACCACGGATTTCACGTTCGCCAGATCCTGCAACGTCTCGATCCCACGAGTACCAAGGTGATCGGCCGCGATGTTGGTGACCACGGCGATGTCGTTGCGGTCGTAACCCAGGCCCTCGCGCAGGATCCCGCCGCGCGCGACCTCCAGGACGGCGAAATCGACCCGCGGGTTCTGCAGCACCATCCGCGCCGACCGCGGACCGGAGGCGTCGGCTTTGATCAGCAGACGCTCATCGATGACGATGCCGTCCGTGGAGGTCATCCCCACCTTGCGACCCATGCCCTTCATGATGTGCGCGAGCATCCGGGAAGTGGTGGTCTTGCCGTTCGTGCCGGTGACCGCGACGATCGGCACCCGTGCCGGGCTCCCCGGCGGGAAGAGCAGGTCGACGACCGGTTTGGCGATGAACTGCGGCTCACCGACGGTCGGGTGGGTGTGCATGCGGAAGCCCGGAGCGGCGTTGACCTCACAGATCGCACCGCCGGTCTCCCGGACGGGCGCTGTGATGTCGGGACAGATGAAGTCGATACCGGCGACATCCAGACCGATGACCCGGGCGGCCTCTTCGGCGATCTCGACGTTGTCGGGGTGCGCATCGAACGTGCGGTCCACCGAAATGCCTCCGGTCGACATGTTGCCGGTGAGGGCGAGTTTGACCATCTCGCCCTTGGGCGGAATGTCGCTCATCGCGTACCCCTGGTCGGCCACCAACTCGACGGCGGCATCGTCGACCCGGATCCGGGTCAGCACCTTCTCGTGGCCGACCCCGCGGCGCGGGTCGGCGTTGGTGATGTCGACCAGTTCGGTGACCGAGTGCTCCCCGTCGCCCATCACGTGGGCCGGAACGCGTTCGGCGATGGCGGCCATGTGACCGTCGATGATCAGGCAGCGGTAGTCCTTCCCGGTGATGAAGGACTCGACCTGGACCACACCCCGGCGCGACTCCGCCTCGGCGACGGGGAAGGCCTCCCGGATGTCTTCCTCCGAGCGCAGGTTGAGGCAGACCCCCGGCCGTGGTTGCCGTCCAACGGTTTGACCACGACGGGGTAGCCAATCCGGCGGGCGGCCCGCACGGCGGCGTCCTCTGAACGCACCGTCTCCGCCTTCGGCACCGGTAGACCTGCGGAGCCGAGCAAGGTGGTGGTGAGGTTCTTGTCGCCGGCGATGTCGACTGCCAACGCGGACGTCTGCGAGGTCATCGTGGCGCGGATCCGCTGCTGGTGCACGCCCTGACCCAGTTGGATCAGCGAATACTGGTTCAACCGGGTCCACGGGATGTCCCGGCTGACCGCTTCCTCGAGGATGGCCGCGGTGGACGGACCGAAGGCGGTGCGGGCAGCCAACCGGAGGTAGTCGTCCCGCTCGGTCGTCCAGTCGAAGTCGGGATCGTGCTCGACCAGGTCGTTGACCAGTCGCACGGCCAGTTCGCCGGCCGCGAGACCAACCCGCTCATCGACGTACCCGAAGACGATGTTGTAACGGCCCGGAACGTCCTTGACCGCGCGGGTCTTGCCGCGGCGCATGTCGTGGCCCGCCTCCTGCTGCAGTTGCAGCGCCACGTGCTCGGTGACGTGACCCAGCCAGGTCCCTTCCCGCAGACGTTCGACGAAGCCGCCGCGGTAGCCACGGGAGCAGGTGTGTTCGGCGAGGGCTGGGAGGGCCTCAAGAAGTCGATCGGTGAAACCGGGCAGCGTGTCGGTGGGGTAGGACTCGAGCACCCCCAGGTCGACGACCAGATGGATTGCCTGCTCGAAGGACCAGACATTGGGGCCGCGGTAGACGCGCCGCTCGGCGATGGTGAGTTCTGGGGCCGGTGGGCCGGACGGTTCGGGTCGTTCGGGACGGGACAACGTGGGGCCTCCGGATCAGTGGCGCAGGGCGGCGGCAGCGGCGGCGGTGTCGTGCCGGTCGCGGCTGAAGGACACCGAGATGTCGGCGTTCTTCTCGACGAAGTGGGTCAGGGTCGCGGTGGTCAGATCGAACGTCGCACCGAACGGCAGCGAATGCACGACGGCGCCCGAAACCAGCAGCGGCGCATCACGTTTGGCCTCGTGAGCATCCGTGATGGCCGACCGCGCGTCGACGACGAACACGGCGCCGGACCCGACGACGGTCAGTTCGGTCTCATCGCGGATCTCAGCGGCGGTGTCCTCGTCGATCCCCATCCCGAGCAGGCTGGGGGAGCCGGCCACCAGGGACATCAGCCGGCCGTAGCGGGCGCGCTGGTCGAAGTGCTGGTCGACGATGACCCCGGTGAGCAGCCCCAGCCCCACGGTCAACTGGCTCGAGCGTTGTCGGGGTGTGACCCCTTCCTCACCCATCGAGATCATGAACTGGCTCATGATCGAGGCGCCGGCACTGGTGCCGGCGATGACCGCTCCCCGGCGGTAGGCGCGCAACAGTGCTTCGCCCATGGGGGTACCGACGACGAGCTGGGACAACCGCAACTGGTTACCGCCGGAAAGGAACACGCCGGTGGCCTGGTCCAGGCGGGCGACCAGATCCGGGTCACTACTGGCGCTGCGGGACGGCGGGTTGACCGCGCCGATGTCCTGGACTCCGAGGCGGCTGAACACCGTGGAGTAGACCGACACGACCTCGTCGGGGACGGAGGAGGCGGTCGGGATGATGACGATGTTGGCAGCGCGCCCGCCGGCGAGCCGGACGAACCGGCGCAGGATGGTCACGCGGCCGACCTTGTCCTCGGCGCCGCCGATGATGAGCAGGGTGCGGGGGGCTTCGGTCGCGTCTGCTTCGCGGTCCTCAGTCATGGACCGAGTGTAGGGAGTGCCGGTCGGCGGCGAGACCGAGCATGAACAGGACGCTGTCCAGATGGGGCTGGTTGAGGGCCGCGTGGGCCTGCTCGCGCACGATCGGCTTGGCGTTGTAGGCGATCCCCAGTCCGGCCGCGGCGAGCATGTCCAGGTCGTTGGCGCCGTCACCGACCGCGACGGTGCGCTCCAGCGGGATGCCATGCGCTGTCGCCAACTCGCGCAGGGTGGCGGCCTTGGCGGCCCGGTCGATGATCGGTCCGGTGGTGCGACCGGTGAGTACGCCGTCGCGCACCTCCAGCGCGTTGGCGCGGGCGTGATCGATGCCCAGGTCAGCGGCCAGTGGACCCACGACCTCAATGAAACCGCCGGAGACGACGGCGACGATGAAGCCATGCTCCTTGGCCGTCGTGATCAGATTGCGGGCGCCGGGACTGAGTTGGACCTGCCGGCGGACCTGCTCGAACACGCTCTCGGGTAGCCCCACCAGTGCGGCGACCCGCTGCTGGAGGGACTGCGCGAAATCGAGTTCACCGCGCATGGCGCGCTCGGTGACGACGGCAACCTCGCGTTCGCGGCCGGCGTGTGCAGCCAGGAGCTCGATCACTTCCTGCTGGATCAAGGTGCTGTCGACGTCCATGATCAGCAAACCGGGACCCGCGGTGTGCATCACAACGTCCGTGACAGCCAGGTCGACCTCGTGATTGGTGGCGACCTGCGCCAGTACCGTCCGCAGTGCGGTGATGTCCGTGCCGGTGACCTGGGTGGAGACCGCTGTGAGGGGCCGATCCGTCAGCTTCGTCCACGCATCGGTGCCGCCGCCCACGGAGGCGACCACTCGGCGTACGTCGGACTGGGCGGCTTCAAGAGCGGCAGGGTCAGCGGCGAGGATGACGATAAGGGCAGCGGTCACCCCTCAATGATGGTGCCTTTGCCGACCACGGTGATACCGGAGTCCGTGACCGTGAACCCGCGCGCCCGGTCCTGCTCGTGATCGACGCCGATCGTGACGCCGGCGGGCACCCGCACTTCCTTGTCGATGATGGCGCGCTCGATGACGCAGTCGCGACCCACATCGACGCCGTCCAGGATGACCGAGCCGCGAATGCTGGAGCGGCTGTGCGTGTGCACGTTGAGACCGAGCACGGACTCATCGATGCTGGACCCGCTGATGATGCAGCCGGGGGAGATCATCGAACCGGTAGCAACACCCTGGAGTTGTTCGGCACCCATCACGAACTTCGCCGGCGGGAAGGAGCCGTCGTTGGTCAGGATCGGCCAGTCGTAGTTGTAGACGTTGAACACCGGGTGGATGGACACCAGGTCCATGTGGGCCTCGTAGTAGGAGTCCAACGTGCCGACGTCACGCCAGTAGCCGCGGTCGCGTTCGGTCGCGCCCGGGATCTCGTTGTCCTTGAAGTCGTAGGCATAGGCCTCACCACGATCGACGAACGCCGGGATGATGTTGCCGCCCATGTCGTGCTTGCTGTCGTCGTCTTTCGCGTCCTCGAGCACGGCCTTGACGAGGGCGTCGGCATCGAAAACGTAGTTGCCCATCGAGGCCAGAACCTCATGGGGTGCGTCGGCCAACGGCTTTGGGTCAGATGGCTTTTCGCGGAAGGCGGCGATCTTGTCGTCGCCCGTGTCGGAGAGTTCGATCACGCCGAACTGGTCGGCAAGGCTGATCGGCTGACGGATCGCGGCGACGCTGGCCGCGGCACCGTTCTCCACGTGCCGCATCACCATCTGGCTGAAGTCCATCCGGTAGACGTGGTCGGCCCCGACGACGACCACGATGTCCGGTTTGTGGTCGTAGATCAGGTTCAGGCTCTGGTAGATCGCATCGGCTGATCCGGAGTACCAGCTCTTCCCGCGGCGCTGTTGCGCCGGCACCGGGGTCACGTAGTTGTCCAGCATGCTGGACAACCGCCACGTCTTACTGATGTGCCGGTCGAGACTGTGCGACTTGTACTGCGTCAGCACGACCATCTGCAGATAGCCGCTGTGCGCGACATTGGTCAGCGCGAAGTCGATCAGGCGATAGATGCCGCCGAAGGGGACCGCCGGTTTGGCCCGGTCTGCCGTCAGTGGCATCAACCGTTTGCCCTCGCCGCCCGCAAGGACGATCGCCAGAACTCGTAGACCGCTTCGTCTCGCCATGGCCACAACCTATGCCGCCACGGGCGTATCTGTCGCTGTTTGGATCCCGCCGTTTGGACTAGCGTCATGCGGGTGAGGATCGACGTACTGACCAAGGAATACCCACCGACCATCTACGGTGGCGCCGGCGTGCACGTGACGGAGTTGGTGAAGGCCCTGCGGGCACTCGACATCGAGACCCAGGTCCGCGCCTTCGGTGGGCCGCGGGACGAGGCCGACACCTCGTCGTACGCCGACCTGCCAGAACTCGCCGCGGCGAACGCCACGCTGCAGACGCTGGGTGTCGACCTCACGATGGCGGCCGACTGCGGCGGGGCTTCCGTGGTGCACTCGCACACCTGGTACGCCAACATGGCCGGGCACCTGGCCTCGTTGCTGCACGGTGTACCGCACGTGATCACCGCGCACAGCCTGGAGCCACTGCGGCCGTGGAAGGCCGAGCAACTCGGTGGTGGGTACGCCGTGTCCTCCTGGGTGGAGAAGACCGCCTACCTGGGGGCGGACGCCGTGATCGCCGTCAGCGACGGCATGCGCAAAGATGTGCTGGCCTCGTATCCGTCCCTCGACCCGGCACGGGTTCACGTGGTGCACAACGGAATTGACACCGAGGAGTGGGCGCGAGACGTCTCATCGACGGCAGTGTCCTTCGTCGAATCGGTGGGGGTGGATCCGTCGCGTCCGAGCGTAATCTTCGTCGGTCGGATCACCCGGCAGAAGGGCTTGCCCTACCTACTGCAGGCGGTCGCGTCGTTGCCGCCAGAGGTGCAGATCATCCTCTGTGCGGGGGCACCGGACACCCCCGAGATCCTTGCCGAGGTGGAGTCGCTGGTGGCGGGGCTGCGGTCGTCGCGGGACGGCGTCTTCTGGATCACCGAGATGTTGCCGCGTCCCCAGATCGTGGCGTTGCTCTCTGCCGCAACGGTTTTCGTGTGTCCGTCGATCTACGAGCCGTTGGGCATCGTGAATCTCGAGGCGATGGCCTGCGAGTTGCCGGTCGTCGGGACCGCGACTGGTGGCATCCCGGAGGTGGTGCTGGACGGGCAGACCGGGTGGCTGGTGCCGATCGAGCAGGTGTCGGACGGGACGGGGACACCGGTGTCGCCGGCGACCTTCGTCGCGGATCTGAGTTCTGCTCTGGCGCAAGCAGTTTCGGATCCAGCCGAGGCGCGGCGCCGGGGGATCGCGGGCCGGGAACGGGCCATCTCGGACTTCGGCTGGGAGGCGATCGCGCGGCGTACTGTCGAGGTCTACGAGTCCGTCCTGCGATGACCGCTCCGCTCGTCGGTCGGCTCCGGGCGCAGTTGCGGACGGCGATGAACGCGCGTGACCGCGACCTGGTCGCAGCGCTGCGCAGCACCCTGTCCGCTATCGACAACGCATCGTCCGAGGGCGTCGAAGCGCCACGAGCCGGGGCTATCGAGGCCAGTGCGGCCGGAGCGGGTGCTGCCGAAGCGCCGCGCCGGGAACTCACCGAGGAGGACATCGAAGCCCTGGTCAGATCCGAGATCGCGGAGCGGGAGGCCGCCGCGGTGGCTTTGGAAACCGCCGGTCAGACTGAACGGGCCGGGGTGATGCGGGAGGTGACCGCGCGATTGGTGGCGGCTATTCGGCCGGAATGAGACCGGCGATACGCAGGGCGGCCGAGTTGGTCGCATGCTCAAGGGCGGTAGTGGCCGCGGCCTCGAGAGTCTGCAACTGAGCGGCCACCGCGCCATCGCGACCGCCGACGAGGTCCCCGGTGTGCTCCTGAGCGACCTCGACCGCGGACAGGATCGTGCCCGCGAGTTCGATCAGTCGTGCGGCGCGGGCGGGTAGATCGTCGGGTAGCGCCCAGTTCTCGCTGGGTCGCGACACGGCTGGGCGGCGTAGTTCGGTGCCGCCGAGATCCAGTTCCTCCAGAGCTGCCGTGGATGAGCCCAGAGCGGCGCGCAACTCCCGTTCGGCAAACCCGACGTCGATCCCGGTCAGCCGGTGCTGGGGAACGGGGTCGGCGTCGAACGGCAGGAACTCGACGCTCACGCCCAGGTCGCTGCCCGCGCCGTACTCACTGACGACTGGCACCACCACCCCGCCGAGGCCTGGTACGAAGACGCATTCGCCGTGGTCCATCGCGGTTTGGCGCATCTCCTGCGGCCCGCGGGGCAGCAGGCCAGGCGCGCCGGCACGCGGCAGGGCGCAGGCAAGGACCTGCTCGCCGAATTCGGCCCAGTCGGTGAACCGGCTCACGGCTCCGGAGATGTCGTCGACGTCGGGCAGCGCCCGGTCAACGGCCTCTTCGACGCGCAGGTTGCCGTGCCAGGCACTGGTCACCCACAAGCACAGGCGGGTCGAGGCAGGGAGCGCGAACATCCCCACGATCGTAGGTGGCTAACCTCGGGGGCATGGGTGACGTGCTCGATTTCGACGAGGTGACCATTGTCCGTAGCGGCCGGAAGCTGCTGGACAAGGTCACCTGGGGTGTCGACGAGGGCGAACGGTGGATCATTCTCGGCCCGAACGGCGCCGGCAAAACGACCATGATGCAGATCGCGGCGGCCCAGATGCACCCGACGTCCGGGGTCGCCCGGGTGCTGGATGAGCAGTTGGGCAAGGTCGACGTGTTCGAGTTGCGGCCACGCATCGGCATCGCATCGGCGGCCCTGGCCAGTCGCATCCCGAACGACGAGCGGGTGGGCGACGTGGTGGTGACCGCGTCGTACGGCGTCGTGGGCCGTTGGCGGGAGTCGTACGACGACCTGGACCACGGGCGCGCCGTCGAGTTGCTGGACCTGATGGGCGCCGCGCATCTGGTGGACCGGACGTTCGGGACGTTGAGCGAGGGTGAGCGCAAGCGGGTGCAGATCGCTCGGGCGCTGATGGTCGACCCGGAACTGTTGATCCTCGACGAACCCACCGCTGGAATGGATCTCGGCGGCCGCGAAGACCTGGTGCGGCGACTCGGAGAGATCGCGCAGGACGTCTACGCACCGGCCATCGTGATGGTCACCCACCACGTCGAGGAGATCCCGCCGGGGTTCACCGATGTGTTGATGCTGCGCGAAGGTTCGGTCGTGGTGGCCGGTCAGATCGACGAGACACTGACGGCCGAGAATCTGGGCGCCACATTCGGGATGCCGCTGGTGCTGGACCGGCATGGTGACCGGTACGCGGCCCGTTCCGCGACCTGATGGTCAACTGGATCGATGATCCGGGTGATGAACGGGTCCGCGACTACTTCTCGCTGACCGACGTCGCGCTGCGCCGGATCCTCGAACCGGCTTCGGGGCTCTACATCGCCGAGTCCGAGAAGGTGATCCGGCGGGCGCTGGCGGCCGGTCACGAGCCGCGATCGTTCCTGATGGCCGAGCGCTGGCTGGGGGACATGGCCGACGTCGTTTCGTCGACGGACGCGCCGGTCTACGTCGCATCACCTGAAGTGATCCGGAAGATGACCGGGTTCCATCTGCACCGCGGCGCGTTGGCGTCGATGCACCGGCCGACGTTGCCTTCTGTTGACGACGTGTTGTCCGGCGCGCGCCGGGTGCTGATCTGTGAGGACATCGTCGATCACACCAACGTCGGCGCGATCTTCCGGTCGGCGGCAGCGCTGGGAATGGACGCGGTGCTGGTGACGCCGCGGTGTGCGGATCCGCTCTACCGCAGGGCTATTCGGGTGTCGATGGGCACGGTGTTTCAAGTGCCGTGGACCCGGATCGATCCGTGGCCGGGTGTTGTCCCGTCGTTGCAGCAGGACGGCTGGACCGTGGCGTCGTTCGCCCTTGCTGACGACGCCGTGTCACTGGATGCCCTGGCCGCCGGGCCGCTGTCGCGGTTGGCATTGGTGGTCGGCACGGAAGGCGACGGACTGTCCCCGGCCACCCTGGCGGCCAGCGATCTGGTCGTCACGATCCCGATGCGCGGGGGAGTGGACTCGCTCAACGTGGCCGCCGCGACGGCGGTCGCCGCCTGGGCCCTACGGGTCCTCGATGAGTGATCAATGGGCGCCGACGCCGGCAGCGGTGGCCGCCGGACGAGAGCAATTCGCCGGGCTGGTCGGCTCCGGTTGCTGGACCGGTTGGGTGGCCCTCGTCGAGTACGACGCGCCGGATCCGGAATTCATCGCCGAAGGTTTCGAGGAGCCTTCCCTGACGTTGGGTTTCGCCCCGCTGGCACCGCTGAGAGTGCCGGATGCTCCGGCGTACGTCGACGTCGAGAACTGGCCAGACCTGAACGCCGAACTGGCAGGCCTGTCGATTCGCTGGTATTCGCCAGAGGAGTTGGACGTACTGCAGGCACGGAGCCTTCCGGTGCCCGACCCCGGCATCTTCGACGCGTTTGCAACACTGCGCCGACCCGACGACCGTGCAGCCGCGATGCGGGACAGCCGGACGATCCGCTGGCTGATCCGTCGGTCGGTGTCCGCGTTCCTTCCTCTCCTGGTGGCCACGACGCTGGCCTACGTTGCCGGCACCTGGTGGATCAACGACATGGGCGACACGATCGTCGTACCTGAGCAGTTTCTGGTCGTGATCATGACCGCGGTGCTGTTTCTGTTCTGGTGGTCCGTCGTCGCGGTTGTGCGGGTGTGCCCTTTCTGGTGGACACTCGCCCGGCACCCGTGGCGCGCTGTGGGCGCCGAGATCAGCTACGACGCCGCCGGTTTCACCCTGCGCTTGAACGACGGCACCTGCCGCTGGCGGGCGCGCGGGTCACGCATCCACGAGATCGGCGGCCAGTGTGGACCGACCGCAGCCTGGTATGCCGGGCGGCACGGTGGCCGCGGCATCGTCGCCACGTTGGACCGGCAGCGTTTGGTGCGCGTTCGTAACGCCAACGGCGTGCCAGAGTGATCGCATGAAAGGTGAGGCAGGCAAACAGCTGCGCAGACCCGAGGTGTGGATTCTCTTGGTCATAGGAGTACTGCTCATCGGCCTGGGTCTGGTGTTCATCAGCCTGCCGTCAGGCCGCAGAATCGGTGCGGTGCCGCTCATCCTCGGTGCCGGTGTCTTCGGGATGGCCATCGCCACCATTGTGCGAGGCGGCTAACGGGCGAGCCCGATTCGGCGGGCAACGCGCCTTCTGAGGGATGCTGACTCAGCCGTTCGTCCGCAGAAATGCACTCTCCTCAGTGACTGCGAGAAGGCCGTCGATAGCGCTGACGAAACGGGCGAGATGCGGGTCGGTCGTCATCGGATCCAGGCCCGTCGCCTCCGCGAACGAGAACCACCGCACGCTCGCCATCTCCCGCGTGTCGATCCGCATCGGCTCGTCCTGGCTGAGCGCGATCGCGTACCAGAGACTGACGTCGGTGTGGACCTCGCGGGTGGTGTCCGTGATGGTCACCAGCAAGGGGCCGGCCGCGAGGAACCTCGCCTCAACTCCCAACTCCTCCAGACATTCCCGACGTACGGCGTCCCGCGGGTCTTCGTCGACCTCCACGTGACCGCCGGGTGGCAGCCAGAGACCCGACCGCAGATGCTCCTCGAGTAGCAGCGTTCGTCGCGTGGTGTCGATCGGGACGAAGTAGGACACGAGGTGCGGGGAGGGGGTCGCTGGTCGTTCGACGCGGAACAGGTCCGCGCCGCTGTCGATCCAGGTCAACGCGTCGCGGATGTGTTCTCCGGCCAGTACGTCGATGGGTGCGATCGCGGCCACCGCCGACCGGACCGTCTCACGCATCGACGACCCGGGCCATGCCGTCGATGACCGTGACGTTCGCGAGCTCCGCGGCGCGAGCGCCCGGCATTCGCAACTTGCCTGCCCGAATCCCCGAACCGATGACGATCGAAGCACGCTGCAGCACAGCGGAATCCACCAGAAGCGGCCAGTCATCCGGAAGTCCGATCGGGGTGATGCCGCCGTACTCCATCTGCGTTCGGGTCACCGCGTCGTCCATTGGCATGAAGGAGATCTTGCGCACGTCCAGGTGCCGCCGGACGACGTTGTTGATGTCCGCGCGGGTGGTAGCGAGGACCAACAGGGCAGCCACGCGCTCGACGCCATCGCGCTTGCCGGCCACGATCACACAGTTCGCGGAGTCAGCCAGATCCATACCGGTCGCCTCGACGAGCGCAGCGGTGTCGCTGATCGCCGGGTCGATCGACACGGCCTCGACCTCGTCGGCGAAGTCCAGCGCAGCGACGGCGGTTGCCGTCGAGGGCGCCATCAACGAGGGTGCGGAAGTGGCGGGCTGCCAGACCAGTGACGTCATGTCACCAGTTTCGCCAACAGCCGCTGGAGTTCGGCCGCGGGGTCGGCCGTGACGCCGCCGTGCACCGGCCCCGGCTGCAGGACAGTGCTGCGCGGCGCCGACAACCAGCCGAACCGCTGCCCGGGCTTGGCGTGCTGCGGCAAGCCCGGTGGCGGATCGTCCTCGCACACCCGCTCCAACGCGGCAAGCGACTGAGTCAGCGCGGGCAGGTCCACAGCCGGCGAAAAGGCTTGCAGACGTGGAGCATCCAGCGAGTACGCCACGCCGAGGAAGTCCGCCAGTTGGGCGTAGAGGACGACACCGACGTTGACGAACTCCTCCCGCTCCACCGCGGGCACGTAGCGCAGGACCACGTATTGGTAGCCGTACCTCACGGCAGGTCCCCGGGCAGCCACGCGGCCGGGTTCGCTACCCGCGCAAGGAGATGATCGACGTACGCCGATCGGACACTGGCCGCCGACGGCAGCCATTCGGTGGTCTCCAACCACTCTTCGGGCACGAGGTCGACCACCTCCGCCAGCAGAGAGGGTGTCACCAACGCGGACAGGCGCGCATGGGTCCCCGCCACATCCCGCGCGATCGGTCGCAGGATGTGGCTCTCGGCGTCATAGGGCTGCTCGGCGAACCGGGACGGCGACGGCGCGCGGGTGGGCCAGGCGTGCTGGAAGTAGAGCGCGGCACCGTGGTCGATACACCACGTTTCGCCATGCCACACAAGCAGATTCGGATTCCGCGGGGTCCGGTCGATGTTTGCAGTGAACGCGTCCAGCCAGAGGATCTCGGCGGCTACCGCGGCCGGGGGAGGCGCGGACCCGTCGTACCCGAACGCACCCGGCAGCAGGTCGACGCCCAGGTTCAACCCGACACTCGCGGTGAGCAGGTCCTGGACCTCCTCGTCGGCCTCGTACTTGGCGATGGGGGACGGCAACTCGATGGCTTTGAGGGCCGGCACGCGGATGCCCAGCGCCCGGCCGAGCTCACCGACGATGACCTCGGCGACCAGCACCTTCAGGCCCTGACCGGCGCCGCGGAACTTCAGGACCCATGTGCCGTCATCGTCGGCTTCGACCACGCCGGGCAGCGAGCCACCCTCGCGCAGTGGCGTTACGTAACGAATCGCGCGGGCGGTGGGCAACACACCTATGAGCCTATCGAGGCGGCGGACCCGACAAGATGGAGCCATGAACCCCATCCAGGGCAGCAAAGTCTCGGTCATCGGTGCGGGCGCGGTCGGCGCCACCACGGCGTACGCCCTCCTGACTCGCGGTGCGGCGCGCACCGTCGCCCTCATGGACATCAACAAGGCGAAGGTCGATGCGGAGGTCCTGGACCTCGCGCACGGCTCGGAGTTCAACCCGGCAGCCGACATCATCGGCGGCACCGACGCCTCGGTGTGCGCCGACTCCGACGTCATCGTCTTCACCGCCGGCGCCAAACAGAAGCCGGGGCAGAGTCGTCTCGAACTGGCCGAGACCACCATCAAACTCGCGCAGCAGGTGCTCCCGGACCTCGTGTCCGTGGCGCCCAAGGCGATCATCATCATGGTCACCAACCCGGTCGACGTCGTGACCTACGCGGCCCTGAAGACCACCGGCCTGCCGCCCAACCAGCTCTTCGGTTCCGGCACCGTGCTGGACTCCTCCCGGCTGCGCTACCTGATCGCCCAGGCCACCGGCGTGGCGGTGCAGAACGTGCACGCGTATATCGCTGGTGAGCATGGCGATTCGGAGATCCCGCTGTGGTCGACGGCCACGATCGGCGGTCTGCCGCTGCTGGATTGGACGCCGATGCCAGGCTACGCGCCGGTCGATGAAACGGTCCGGGAGCGGATCGCGCACGAGGTGGTCCACTCGGCGTACCAGATCATCGAGGGCAAGGGCGCGACCAACTATGCCATCGGCCTGGCCACCACCCGCATCGTCGAGGCGATCCTCGGCGATGAACGCCGGATCCTGCCGGTGTCCACGCTGGCCACCGGCTTCCACGGGATCGGCGAGGTCTGTCTGTCGCTGCCCTCGATCGTCGACCGGCGCGGCTGCGACATGCGCCTGGACACCCCGATCAGCGACGAGGAAGAAGCCGGCCTGCTGGCCTCGGCCCGCGCGCTGCGCGCGACGATCGAGCAGTTCGGGCTGTAGCTAGTTCCAGGCCTTCATCAGCAGTTCGTACGACGCGATCCGCTCGGCCGGGTCGTGCACGTTGGTGGTGATCATCAGCTCGTCGGCTCCGCAGGCGGCCGCGCGCTGCGCGATCCCCTCGGCGACCTGCTCGGGCGTGCCGACCGTGGCGAACCGGGCGAAACTCGCCGCGATCTGCTCGTCCAGCGGGGTCCAGTCGTACGCCGCGGCTTGCTCTGGTGAGGGCAGCGGACCGGGCTTGTTCTGCCGCAACCGCACCATGGACAACGCGGCCGCACGTTGCAGCTCGGCCGCCCGCTGCTCGCTGTCGGCCGCGATCGCGGCGACCGCGAGCATGCTGTGCGGCTGGGTGAGAGCGCCCGGTTTGCCGGTCGGTCGGAACTCCTCGCGGTAGATCTGCATCGCCTCGCGCGGGTCCGCCTCGCCGAAATGCCCGGCGTACGCGAAGGCGACACCGGCCGCGGCAGCCGCCTGCGCGCCGTACAGGCTGGATCCGAGGATCCACACCGGAGGCAACGGTACGTCGGTCGGTTGGGCTGAGATCGGGGCGAACGGGTGGTCGGTGGGGAACCCCTCGACGTACGCCAACAACTCGGCGTACTGCTGGGGAAAGTCGTTGGCCATCAGCGCTTCTCGGCTGCGGCGCAACGCCAGTGCGGTCAGCTGGTCGGTCCCGGGTGCGCGACCCAGGCCGAGGTCGATCCGGCCCGGGTGCAAAGCCTCGAGGACCCGGAACTGCTCGGCCACCTGCAACGGTGCGTGGTTGGGCAACATGATCCCGCCCGCGCCCACCCGGATCGTCGTGGTGTGGTCGGCGACGGTCGCGATCATGATCACGGGAGCGCTGCTCGCGACGCTGGGGATGTTGTGATGCTCCGCGACCCAGAAACGGTGATAGCCGAACGACTCAGCGGCCTGGGCGAGCTGCACGGTTTCGCGGAGGGCGTCGGCGCCGGTTCGGCCGGAGGCAATGGGGGACAGATCCAGGACGGACAACGAGATGCTCACGCACAGTGCAACCCGCCCGACCCGGGCGCGCATTCCGCCTAAGCTGGTCGGATGGAGCCTTTTTACGGGAGCATCATCCGCATCGCGCAGGGGGCTTTTGTGGCCCAGGGTCTGAAGGTCACCCGGATCGGTTCGGAGAACATCCCGCGCAAGGGCGGCGCGGTCATCGCGCTCAACCACATCGGCTACATGGACTTCGCGCTGGCCGGATATCCGGCGCTCGACCAACATCGGATGATCCGGTTCATGGCCAAGCAGGAGGTCTTCGACCACAAGATCTCCGGGCCGTTGATGCGCGGGATGAAGCACATTCCGGTGGATCGATCGGCAGGGATCGGCGCCTATAACGAGGCCGTGAAGGCGCTCAGGGCCGGCGAACTGATCGGAGTCTTCCCCGAAGGCACGGTGTCGCGATCGTTCGAGCTGCGGGGCTTCAAGACGGGTGCTGTTCGGATGGCGGCTGAGGCCGGGGTGCCGGTGTTGCCGCTCATCGTGTGGGGGTCGCAGCGGATCTGGACCAAGGGTCACCCCAAGCGTCTTGGCCGGACCAACATCCCGATCACCGTCCGGGTCGGCGAACCGATCTGGATCGATCCTTCCGAAGACGCCGACACGGCGACCAAGAGCCTTCACACGGTCATGGAGACGATGCTGCACGAGGTGCAGGAGGCCTACGAGCCGCTGACCGGGGATGACCTCGTGTTCCTGCCGGCCCGGCTCGGCGGCAAGGCACCGACGCCGGAAGCGGCGGCCACGATCGAGGACGCAGAGCTGGCCCGCAAGAAGGCGGCGTTGGCGGCCCGGCGGGCCCAGCAGAACAAGTCCTGAGCGCTTGTCGGTGCCGCCTGACAGTGTCTGGGGCATGTCGACCAACACCTTGACGCCTGTCGCCGCCCGCACGCTCACGGCGCTGGCCGGTCCCGACGCACACCTGCGCGACGGACAGGGCGAGGCACTCGACGCGTTGCTGCAACCCGGGGCGCGCGTGCTCGTCGTCCAGGCGACCGGCTGGGGCAAGTCGGCGGTCTACTGGATCGCGACGGCGACGTTGCGTTCGCAAGGGGCCGGGCCGACGTTGGTGGTGTCGCCGCTGCTGTCGCTCATGCGCGATCAGGTGGCGGCTGCTTCGCGCGCTGGTCTGCGGGCGGCCACGTTGAACAGCGCCAACTTCGACGACTGGTCAGCAGTCGAATCCGCCCTGCTGGCCGACGAACTCGACGTCCTGCTCGTGTCACCCGAACGGTTGGCGAACCCGGCATTCGGTGAGCGGGTGATGTCCGCGCTGGCGGGCCGGCTCGGGTTGCTGGTGATCGACGAAGCGCATTCCATCTCCGACTGGGGCCACGACTTCCGCCCCGACTATCGCCGGTTGGCGCGGCTGCTTCCCACTTTGTCGCCGTCGGCTCCGGTGCTGGCCACGACGGCGACCGCGAACTCGCGGGTCGTGGACGACGTTGCGGCACAGCTTGGTTCGGCGACAACGGTCCTGCGAGGACCGCTGGCGCGGCGCAGTCTGCAGTTGGCGGTGCTCCCGCGGATGGACCCGCTATCGCGTTATGCCTGGGTAGTGGCCAACCTGCCGTCGTTGCCGGGCAGCGGGATCATCTACACCCTGACCGTGGCCGACGCCGAACGTCTCGCGGACGCCATCAATGCGGAGTACGGCGATCGGTTGCCTGTCGCGGCCTACACCGGTGGAGTGGACGCGGACACCCGGCTGCGGTTGGAGGAGTCGCTGCGCGACAACTCGGTCAAGGCGTTGGTGGCGACGTCTGCGCTCGGGATGGGCTACGACAAACCGGACCTGGGATTTGTTGTGCACGTCGGCGCTCCGCCATCACCGGTCGCGTACTACCAGCAGGTGGGTCGCGCTGGTCGTGCGATCGACTCGGCGGTTGCGCTGCTGCTCCCGGCACCGTCCGACGACGCGGTCTGGGACTACTTCGCAACAGCGACGATTCCGACCGCCTCGGAGGTATCTCGGTTGCTGGCTCTCCTGTCGCAGCAGCCGCAGTCGATCCCGGCGTTGGAAGCAGAGTCCGGCATCCGGCGGTCCCGGGTCGAGTTGTTGCTGAAGCAACTGGCGGTCGAGGACGTCGTCGCACGCACGGCCGACGGTTGGGTCAGCACGGGTGCGACGTGGTCCTTCGATCAGGCGCATTACGACGGGGTCCTCGCCCAGCGACGTGCTGAAGCGGACATCATGCGGGCGTACGTGCGCGGCGAGCGTTGTCTGATGCAGCTGCTGCAGCAGTCGCTGGATGATCCGACGGCGACGCCGTGCGGCAGATGCAGTGTCTGTCTGGGTTCACTGCCGGATGGGCTGAGCGCTGAGGTGCCGTCAGAGGCAGTCGCCAGTGTGCGGTCCCGGTTGCGGACCGGCAGCCAGGTCCTCGAACCTCGCAAGATGTGGCCGGGCGGCGCGTTCGGCACCAAGGGTCGGATCCCACCACAGTTGCAGGCCGAGCCGGGCCGGGTCCTCGTGCACGCCGATGCGGTCGAGTGGTCGACGGAGCTGGCCGGCCCGTTGTCTTCCGACGGGCCCGCATCCGATGACCTACTAGCCGCGGCCGTGAGTTGCCTTGTCGGGTGGAAGGATTCGTGGTCGAGCCGGCCGACCATGATCGTGAGTCTGGCTGCTGCGAACCGTCGCTCGTTGGTCGCATCGGTCGCCGACCGGCTGGCCACGGCCGGCCGGTTGCCGGCTGCCTCCTGGGACGTGTGGTTGGCCGGTCACCCCGGCGCCGCGGCATCCGGTGAGGAGGCGGCGTGGTGGCGCGGCACGCTGGTCGATCCGCCTGCAGTGGCGGGGGAGCAGGTGCTGCTCGTGGTGGACGAAACGTCGTCGGGTTGGGTGTGCACGGTGGCGGCTGCGGCGCTGCGGGACGCGGGTGCGATCGGTGTTCTGCCGTTGGTGATCCACCGAACGGTCGGCTGAGGGCGGCCACCCGGCGGGGGCTAGGTCTGGTACTCCGGGCATGCAAGTGTCGATGAATGAGCGATGACACTCCAGACACGTACGTCCCCGCCGTGGACGAGCAGGACGGTGGCCCAGGATCCCACACCGATGACCAGTCCGGTGGCGCGGACAACGATGTAGCCAGCGGCGGCTCGGACGAAGGTGCCAGTGGTGCTGATGCCGGTCGGGGCCAGGAAGACGGTGAGGAAGACAGCGACGACGGCGGCAGTGAGGATGGCAGCGATTGAGCCGCCGCCGATACGTCGACTGCTGAGCATTGACGCGGCGGCGGCCGCCTTCGGTTGGTTCTAGTAGATCTGACCAAGCTCCGGCGGCCTCCGACGGCTCTTGGCTGCTGTCAGTCGCCGGGGTTCGTTTCGTAGGTGTGGCCGGCGGGGCTGGTCCAGGTGCAGATGCCTTCGGGTGTCATGGTGACGTGCCAGCCGCCTTCGTGTTTGGCGCGGTGGTGGTGGCGGCATAGGCATTGCAGGTTGTCGGCGGCGGTGTTGCCGTCGGGGTAGCGGATGACGTGGTCGATGTCGGACAGGGTGGCGGGTCGGGTGCAGCCGGGGAACCGGCAGTGCTGGTCGCGGGTTTTGACGAACCGGGCCAGTCGGGCACCGGGACGATACGACCGGTCCGCGGTTTCGATCACGGTCCCGGTGGTGGCGTCCGTGAGGGCCCGGGTCAGTTTCACTCCCAATTGTTGCGTCAACTCGGTGATCACGGCGGCGGGGATGATCCCGACCCGGGGCAGGAACACATCGCCCACCCCACCAGCAGTACTGCTCCCACCAGCGGTGACTACTGGCTTCACTGCACTCGACTCAGCCGAGATCGCATCGGGTGGTCCGGTATCTGGCGGGTCCCCATCGACCGACTCGCTGCGTGCGCGTGCTTCGGCGTTGAGGTCTGCGCGGTTGAGGTCTTCGAGTTCTTCGGCGATCAGGGCGCGTAGTTCTTCATCGAGTTGGTCGAGCCCGTTGATCGGGGTCAGGCCGTCTTCGTGCCAGTCGTAGTCCACTGACGCCTCATCGAACCCGTCGACCAGGTCATCCCAGTCCGGTTCCTCACACAACAACTCCTGCGCCGGTGCCGTTTCAGGAGCGGTGACGGGGATCGTGAACGTCACCTGGGTGTCCACCCCGACCCCGGTCAAGATCAGGTCGGTCAGGGCATCGACCCGGCACTGCGGCAACGTCTTACCGGTGGTGGTGACCTGGTGCAGTTCCCGGGCCAGGTCATCGACCGCCGCCATCACCTTGGCGGCTTCCAGGGTGGGGAGGACCGCGGTCAGCTGGGACAGGCCGGGTTCGTGATGCGGGGACACCCACACCCCCACCTGTGAGCGGCGCCTGGTCTGGGCGGCCCGGTCAGCACCGACCGGGTCCAGCCGGGCCCGTAACCGGCGCGCTTTCGCCCGCAACCGCACCGCCGTCATCGTTTCGGGGTCCCCGGCCAGGATCGTGTTTTCGATCGCCCGGGCGACGGGTGCGGGGGCTTCGGTGGTGACCTGCGCGACCGCGCAGGCTTTACCCGGGTCCAAGGTCCCGGACCCGACCCGGTCCACCAACCGCGGACACCGCTCAACCGTGTCGAGGGCTTCACCGAGGCGGGTGTTGCTGTGCCGATCCGACCAGCCCAGCCGGGTCCCGGTTTCCAGGGCGAACCATTCATCCACGAACGAGCCCGGGTCATGGCGGATCACCCGGTGGATCAGCATCGGATACGCGCCCTGGATGGGGTTCGGGTCATCCCGGTGCTCGATCGCCGCCGCCTGCGTCAACCGGTGCGACTGGATCGCCCAGGCACTGTTCTGCACGTGTTGCGCGGCGACAATGTCGCCCATCAAGTCTTCCTCGGACAACCCCGCATAATCACCCGAGACCCGGGCGTACGCGGCCTGCAGCAACCCCGCCGCCGCGCCCAACAACTCCGCCACCGACGCGTCCGGGCCCACCGGTGACAAGGTCACCGGGGTAGGAGCCGTAGCGGTCAAGGACATACCCCGATTGTACTGGTGTACGAACCCCGAAAACAGATATACACAACCTAAAATTGGCGCCTTCCGAGCACAACGCTGGTGGGTCGACGGGCGCCTCATCGGGGACGGCTCAGCAACGGACGGCGTGTTCCGATGGGCTCGAACGGTCTGGTCTGCCACTGTGGCGGTTGTGCCCCTGACCCCCTTCTGCACCCGCAGTCGGGAACCGCGAGCGCTTCCTTCCCTGAGCTGGCACCGCGTCCGCGAGGGAGCAGCCCAGCTGTGCACTGAGGGCCGGTCATGAAGCTCGTCGTCATCTCGGCCCTGGTGTCCGTCGTTCTGGGTTTGGTCGGTACCCGGTGGTTCATCACGCTGGCCACCCGCAAGGGGTGGGCGCAATATGTGCGCGACGACGGCCCGGTCACCCATCAGACCAAACGCGGAACGCCGCAGATGGGCGGCATTCCCATTCTCTTGTCGGCCGTCGCTGCGTACGCCGTCGCCCATCTGGTGACCTGGACGCCGCCGACCGCCTCCGGCTTGCTGGTGCTGTTCCTGATGCTCGGTACCGGCTTCGTGGGCTTTCTCGACGACTGGCGCAAGATCCGCCGCGAACGCTCGCTGGGCCTGACCGGCCGCGAGAAGCTGATCGGTCAGGCTCTCGTCACGGTGATCTTCGTCGTACTCGCCACCCGCTTTCCCCGCGACGGACTCACCCCTGCGAGCTTCCACATCTCCTTCCTGCGGGACACCTGGGTGAATCTCGCCTTTGCCGGCACCACCATCGGCCTGATCCTGCTGGTGCTGTGGGCCAACGTGATCATCGCCGGCGCCAGCAACGGTGTGAACCTCACCGACGGCCTCGACGGTCAAGCGGCCGGCGCGTGCGTGATGGTGTTCGGGGCGTACGTGCTCGTCGCGATCTGGCAGTTCAACCAGAGCTGCCAGACGGTGGCTGCGGCGCACTGTTACGCCGTCCGCGACCCGCTGGACCTGGCGGTGGTGGCAGCGGCGGTGATGGGCGGCTGTTTCGGGTTCCTGTGGTGGAACGCTTTCCCGGCAAGGCTGTTCATGGGCGATGTCGGTTCGCTCGGGCTGGGTGGCGCACTCGCCGGGCTCGCCATCACCACCCGGACCGAGCTGCTCATGGTCGTGCTCGGAGGACTGTTCGTCATCGTGACGATGTCCTCGATCTTGCAGACCGGCTACTTCAAACTCACCAAGCGCCGCAACGGTGGCGTCGGCAAACGACTGTTCAAGATGGCGCCGCTGCACCATCACTTCGAGCTGATCGGATGGGAACAGATCACCATCACGATCCGGTTCTGGATCATCTGCGGGTTGTGCGTTGCGTTCGGACTCGGACTGTTCTACGCCGAGTGGGTCACCGGCGCGAGCTGAGTCCCGCGATCTGTTCCCACGCACTGGTCACCTGCGCCGCTATCTCGTCGAGCGCTTCGTCGGGTAGCCAACGCGACGTGTCGTCGGTCAGGTAACCGAAGACGCGCGGCCCCTTCAGTTCGTCAGGCAGGTCAGCGGCGCGCGGCACGAGGTGAATGTGCAGGTGCCCGAAGCCTTCTGCTTCGGCGAACTGCATCACGTAGGTCTTCACGCAACCCGTGACTTCCCGTAGCGCCACGCTGAGACCGCGGATCAGCCCGCCGAGTTCGTCAGCTGCCGCCGCGGGCAGGTCGGCGAACGACATCACGTGGGTGCGGGGCACGAGGACCAGCCAGCCGGGCAGTGTGCTGTTGAAGGCGTGCGCCGCCCGCCAGTGCGCCGTCGAGACCACGTTCTCCCGCGGCGGCAGCGACTCGAGCGCCTCGTGACGGCAGGGGTAGCAGGAAGCGGTGTCCACGTCAGCGACGATAGGGGGCGTGCGTACGACGGCGAGCATCCTGCACCTGGATCTCGATGCCTTCTTCGCCGCCGTCGAGCAACGCGACAAACCCTCGCTGCGCGGCAAACCCGTCGTGGTCGGCGGGATCGGCAACCGCGGCGTGGTCGCTACCGCCAGTTATGAAGCCCGGGCGTACGGCGCGCGGTCGGCGATGTCGACCTCCGAGGCCCGCCGTCGCTGCCCACCGGGCACCGCCTTCCTCTTCCCACGCGGCGAGGCGTACCGCCGCTCCAGCCGCGTCGTCATGGACCTGCTGCGCGAACTCTCGGACAAAGTCGAGCAAGTCTCCGTCGACGAGGCGTACGTCGATCTGGCGGCTGACGGTGGACCTCACCTGAGCGTCGGCGAGGTCCGATCCCGCGCCGAGGAGCTCCTGGCCAGGATCGAAGAAGGCACCGGCGGGCTCACGGCCAGTGCCGGTGTCGGCAGCTCCAAGATGATCGCCAAGATCGCCTCCGACATGCACAAACCGCGCGGCCTGGTCATCGTCGCACCCGGCGACGAGGAGGACTTCCTGGCTCCACTGCCGGTTCGCGCACTCGGCGGGGTCGGCCCGGCCACCGCAGACCGGCTGCGCACCTTCGGCGTGGAAAAGGTCTCCGAGTTACGCCGGATGACCGAGCCTGACCTGGTCAGCATCTTCGGAAACGCCCACGGCTCAGGCCTGTTCACCATCGCCCGCGGGCAAGACGATCGCGAGGTGATCACCGAACGCGAGGCCAAGAGCATCTCCGCCGAGGAAACCTTCGACGTCGATGTCGTCGATCGCGCCGTCCTGAACGAGGAGCTCGCCCGTCTCGCCGATCGAGTCAGCGCACGCCTCGCCGAACACGGAGCCTTCGCCCGCACCGTGACGATCAAGGTCCGCCACCACGACTTCAGCACCTTCACCCGCAGCGTCACCACCGGCCATCCCACGGACGACCCCGCGGCGCTGCTCCGGCTGGCTATCGGGTTGCTCGAGGCCCACGACGTCAGTGACGGCCTGCGCCTGCTGGGCTTCGGCGTGTCGGGATTCGTCGCCCACGCCCAAGCTGCGCTGGACATGCAGTGGCCGGGGGAGGAGGACCTGCCGACGGCTACTGCCAGTGCCGAGGACGAGGTCGCAGGCGATCAGGTCGCCAACGCCTGGGGTTCGGCCCAGGCGATGGTCAGCCGCCCCGCGGCGTACGCGATGAATCCGGGTGACCCGGTGTGGCGCCCGGGTCAGGACGTGACCCATGAGCAGTTCGGTGCGGGCTGGGTCTGGGGTAGCGGTCGGGGCGTGGTAACGGTCCGCTTCGAAGGCCCACGCACCCAGCCGGGCAAGGTGCGCTCGTTCCGGGTCGGTGACGATGCGTTGCGGCCCGCCGATCCGCCGGACTGGACCACACCCTGACGACGCCGTCGTAACACCGGCGCAACACCGCCGCCGCATACCTCTGGCAAGGTAACCCTGTGACGATCCGGGTAGCCCTGCAACACCGCACGACGTACCGCTTCGACCAACCGGTGACGGTGCATCCACACACTGTCCGCCTGCGCCCGGCACCACACAGCCGGACGCCGATCGATTCGTACTCGTTGACGATCGACCCACCGAACCACTTCATCAACTGGCAACAGGACGCGTTCGGCAACTATCTGGCCCGGTTGGTGTTCCCCGAGAAGGTCTCCACCCTCGACATCTGTGTCGATCTGGTGGCGGACATGACCGTCATCAACCCCTTCGACTTCTTCGTCGAGGAGTACGCCGAGAACTTCCCCTTCACCTACCCCGACGCCCTGAAGGCCGACCTGGAGCCCTATCTGCGCCCGGTGGACGAGAACGGCAGCGGCCCCGGCCCGTTGGTGACGCAGTGGGTGGCCGACAACGTGGTCATCCCCGAGGACGGGATGCGGATCGTCGACTTCCTGGTCGACATCAACGCCAAGATCAATCGCGACGTCGACTACACGGTCCGTCTCGAACCGGGTGTGCAGAGTCCCGACCACACGCTGTCCGCCCATCTGGGCTCGTGCCGCGACAGCGCCTGGTTGCTGGTCAGCGTGCTGCGGCAACTGGGCCTGGCCGCACGGTTCGTCTCGGGCTACCTGGTGCAGCTGACCTCCGACATCCAGGCCATCGACGGTCCGAGCGGACCCGCGGAGGACTTCACCGACCTGCACGCCTGGGCCGAGGTCTACGTGCCGGGCGCTGGGTGGATCGGGTTGGACGCCACCTCAGGGCTGTTCGCCGGCGAGGGGCACATCCCGCTGTCCGCGACCCCGCACCCCAGCAGCGCCGCACCCATCTCCGGCGCCACCGATTTCGTCGGGGTGGACTTCGAGTTCAGCAACACCGTGCAGCGGGTCTTCGAGGACCCGCGTGTGACCAAGCCCTATTCCGATGACCAGTGGAGCCGCATCCAGCATCTCGGCCACCACGTCGACACCCTGTTGCAGGAGGGCGACGTCCGCCTCACGATGGGCGGCGAGCCGACGTTCGTCTCCGCCGATGACACTTCCACGCCCGAGTGGGAGACCGACGCCGACGGTCCCGACAAGCGCGAGCGGGCCGCCGACCTCGCCCGCCGTCTCAAGGCCCGGTGGGCGCCCGAGGGCCTCAGCTTCCACGGCCAGGGCAAGTGGTACCCCGGAGAACCGTTGCCGCGCTGGCTGATCGGGCTGATCTGGCGCACCGACGGCAAGGCGCTGTGGCACGACCAGGAACTGCTGGCCGACCCGTGGACCGAGTCGGACCTGAAACCCGGCAGCGTGCAGGCGGCCCGCCAGGTCCGGGCCGTTGCTCTGGGGATCGCCGCCCGCCTGGGTATCGACGCAAAACTCACCCGCGCGGCGTACGAGGATCCGTTGAACCAGTTGGCGCTCGAGGTCAGCCAGCCCGCCGGTGATCGGCCGGAGGAAGACGCCGACCCCGAGGAGCAGGGTGATGAGAAGACCCGCCGCAAGCTCGGCGCCCAGATCGACAAAGCTGCAGGTACGCCGGCCGGCTGGGTCATCCCCGTCTTCCCCGATCCCAAGGGCAAGGGCTGGGCGACCGCCCAGTGGCGCACGCGCCGGCGGCGGCTGTTCCTGACCGCCGGCACCTCACCCCTCGGCCTGCGGTTGCCGCTGAGCTCGATCGCGTGGAAGGAAGCGCCGTACGAACCGGATGCCTCACCGTTCGCCGCTCGCGGCGACCTGCCGGCGACCCGGCCGGTCCGCGGTGTCTCCAGGGTCAAGAAGGCCAAGGTCTACGACATCGAGGACTCGCCCCGCACGGCGTTGGCGGTCCAGGAGCGCGACGGTCACGTTTTCGTCTTCCTGCCACCGCTCACCAAGTTGGACGACGCGATCAAGCTGCTCGCCGCCATCGAAGGAGCCGCAGCGGCCGCCGGGCAACCGGTCGTCCTGGAGGGGTACGCCCCGCCTGGCGACCCCCGCACCAAGTCGCTGACCGTCACACCCGACCCCGGGGTCATCGAGGTCAACGTGCAGCCCACGTCGACCTGGGATGAGCTGCAGGAACTCACGACCACCCTCTTCGAGGACGCCCGGCACGCCCGCCTGACCACCGAGAAGTTCGACCTGGACGGCTCGCACACCGGCACCGGTGGCGGCAACCACATCACCCTCGGTGGCAGCTCGCCGAAGGACTCCCCGATGCTGCGCCGGCCGGATCTGCTGCGCAGCATGATCACCTTCTGGCAGCACCACCCGGCGTTGTCCTACGTCTTCTCCGGCAAGTTCATCGGCCCGACCAGTCAGTCGCCCCGGGTCGACGAGGGCCGCCACGAGACCCTCTACGAACTCGAGATCGCGTTCGCCGAGATGGACCGGGTGCTGGCCGAAGGGGAGCCGCGCCCGTGGCTGGTCGACCGGCTGCTGCGGCACCTGCTGACCGACATCACCGGCAACACCCACCGCAGCGAGTTCTGCATCGACAAGCTCTACAGCCCCGACAGTGACCGCGGTCGCCTGGGGCTGCTGGAGATGCGCGGCTTCGAGATGCCGCCGCACGCCCAGATGTCGTTGGTGCAGGGGCTGTTGGTGCGCTCCCTGGTCGCGCGGTTCTGGAACGAGCCCTACTCCGGGTCCCTGGTCCGGTGGGGGACGGCGCTGCACGACCGCTACCTGCTGCCCGCGTTCGCCGCGGCCGACCTGCGGGACGTCGTCGGTGACCTCAACGACTTCCTCGGCGACAACGGACCGTACTTCGACCAGACCTGGCTGGACCCGTTCCTGGAGTTCCGCTTCCCGCGGTTGGGGGAGGTCGACGTACTCGGCGTGCATCTGGAGTTGCGCACGGCCGTCGAGCCCTGGCACGTGCTGGGTGAGGAGGTCAGCCTCGGCGGCACCGCCCGGTACGTCGATTCCTCCGTCGAGCGGGTCCAGGTCGCCGCGACCGGGCTGGTCGAGGGCCGCCACGTCGTCACCTGCAACGGCATCCCGGTCCCACTGCAGCCGATCGCCGGCTCCGGCTGGGGTCTGGGCTCACCGGGCACCGGTTCGGCACCGGACACCTGGGTCGGTGGCGTGCGGTACCGCGCGTGGGCGCCGCCCAGTGCGTTGCACCCGACCATCGGTGTGCACTCGCCGCTGGTGTTCGACCTGGTCGACCGCTGGAACGGTCGCTCGCTGGGTGGGTTCACCTACCACGTGAGCCACCCCGGTGGCCGCGCCTACGACGATTACCCGGTCAACGCAGCCGCCGCGGAGTCCCGCCGCAACGCCCGGTTCTCCCGCACCGGCCACACTCCTGGGCGCGTCGACACCAGCAACTGGCCGCAGTACGAGTCCCTCGTGCGGCACGGCGCGGGGGAGTACCCGGCGACACTCGACCTGAGACGGTTTTCGGCGGGGACCCCACCCACCTCGTAAGGTGGGCCGATCATGACCCAGACCGACGACGCTTCCCCCGGCGTAATCGACGCGTATGCCCATCTGCTGCAAGAAGGTTCGGGCGGTGACGAGTTCCTCGTCGACGACTCCCTTCGGGACGGCAACGAAGCGCTCGCCCAGCGAGTGGACGCCCTCGGTGTCAACGGTCTGCGCGCCAGACGGGCGACGGTGCGCCGCGCCATCGAGGACGACGGGATCACGTACGGCGGTGCGCCGGGTTCGACGCGCGCCGGCCGGTGGAGCCTGGATCCACTGCCCACCATCCTGCCCGGCAGCGAATGGCAGCGCCTGCAGGCCGGGCTGGCCGAGCGGGCGCAGTTGCTCGATGAGATCCTCACCGACCTCTACGCCGACCAACGGCTGATCTCGACCGGCGTCATCCCGCCCGAGGCGATCCTCGGCCACCGCGGCTTCATCCATCAGGCGATCGGCACCCGCGTCCCCGGACCGAACCAGTTGATCCTGCCCTCCATCGACCTGGGCAGGGATTCCGATGGGGAATGGACCGTCATCGGTGACCGCTCCCAGGCTCCCTCGGGTGCTGGGTACGCGATGGCGGACCGGCGGATCATCGCCCGTGCGATGCCGGCGCTGTACCGGGACACCCCGATCGCCCGGTTGCGTGGGTTCTTCGACGACATGCGGTTCGCCCTGATGGACGTCTCGCCGCACCACGATCGCTCGCCCAAGGTGGTTCTCCTGTCGCCCGGCCCGGACAGTGAGACCGCGTTCGACCAGGCGTTCCTGTCTGCGCTGCTCGGCTTTCCGCTGGTGCAGTCCGAGGACCTGTCCACCCGCGACGGGCGGATCTGGATGCGGACGACGACCGGCGATCTCGAGCGGGTCGACGTCATCCTGCGCCGGGTCGATGCGGGTTGGTCGGATCCGCTGGAGTTACGTTCGGGCTCGCGCCTCGGCGTACCGGGACTCATCGAAGCCAACCGGCGTGGCCACGTCGCTGTGGTCAACCCGGTCGGTGCGGGGATCCTGGAGAACCCGGCGTTGTTGGCCTACCTGCCGCAGTTGTCGCGGGCCATCCTCGGCACCAGCCCGCGGTTGCCGGCGGCGCGCACCTGGTGGTGCGGGGACGCCCAGCACCGACGCGAGGCGTTGCCGCAGCTGGACAAACTCGTGATCAAGGCGATCAGTCGCGACAGTGGCTTCGTGACCCGCTTCGGCTGGGAGCTGAGCCAGGAGGAACTGGCCGACCTGCGCACCCGGATCGAGGCGCAGCCATGGGCGTGGGCACTGCAGGACCCGGTGTCCCTGTCGACGGTGCCGGTCGTCACCAATGACGGCCTGATGCCTCGCCGCCTGGTGCTGCGCGCTTTCGGCGTCGCCCGGGACGGCAGCTACCGCTTCATGCCCGGTGGGTTGGGCCGGTTGTCCACCGACAGCAGCAGCCGGATGGTCAGCAACGCCCTGGGCGGTCAGGCCAAGGACATCTGGGTGCTGGCGGCTGATGAGACCGCCGGACCGGAGTTGTTCACTCCGATCGGTGTTGCCACCGCCCAGTTGCCCGGCCTGGCCGCGGCCGAGGTCGCGGTGGCACCGCGTGTCGCGGACGATCTGTTCTGGCTGGGTCGGTACGCCGAGCGTGCCGAGGCCGCCACCCGGATGTCGATCGTGGCCGATGACCTACTGGCCGACACGATGGGCCGCACCGGATCGCTGGGAGCCGCCGCAACCAGGATCTTCCTCGACGCGCTGAGCGCCGTCACCACGGTCCGTGCCAGCGCTGCCGAGGAGGGGGTCGGCCACGATCAGGAACTGTTGCGCAAGGTCCTGGTGGGTCCGGGGACCGGCACCATCTCCTACGCAGTGCGCCACCTGATCCGCAGTTCACTCGCAGTGCGGGAGCTGTTGTCCAGCGACACCTGGCTGATCGTCAGTCGCCTGAGCCGGGTGATCGAGCCGGACGAAGTCAACGAGGATCAACCCCTGCAACCGGTGCTCGCCCAGGTGCTGGAATCCTTGATCGCCGTCGCGGGTCTGGGCGCCGAGAGCATGGTGCGCGACCAGGTGTGGGCCTACCTCGAAGCCGGTCGGCGGATCGAGCGGGCGCAGCACACCGTCACGATGCTGTCGCACACGTTGGCCGAGGAGCGCTCGCCGGTCATCGAGGGCCAGGTCATCGAGGCGGTGCTGCGTGCTACCGATAGCGTCATCACCCACCGCCGGCGTCTGTCGGCCGGGCACAGCGACGGCGGCCCCGTGCAAGGGGCGCTGGCGTTGCTGTTGTCGGACCGGACCAATCCGCGCTCGGTCCGTTACCAACTCGACCAGATGGTGGCGGCCATGTCGCACGCACCCAACAAGGACCTCGACGAGCGCATCGCTGCGGTGACGACGACGCTCGCGACGATGGATCTGGAAGAACTCACGCGTGGTAAGCGCGCCGCGTTGCGAATCACCTTGGGGGAGTTGGGGACCGAGTTGCACGAGTTGGCTGCCGAGATCGAACGGGTGCACTTCGTACGCCGTGCCAACCAGATGTCGCTCACCGGCGGCGGATTGGTGATCAGCTGATGGCCGCCGACTGGGGTGATGTGCACGCCCGGCGCAGTTACGAGGTGCGGCACCGCACGACGTACAACTATGACGATTTCGTGACGACGTCGTTCGCTCGCTCGTGCCTGCGCCCGCGCAGCACCGCGCACCAGCAGGTCATCAGCAACCGGATCGAGGTGTTGCCGGGCGCCGATGTGCTCACGGAGCACGTGGACTATTTCGGCAACTACAGCCACTACATCGAGATCCGCACCCGGCACACGCAGTTGGAGGTCGCCAAGACGTCGGTCGTCGACGTGACCTGGCCGCAGGTGGATGTCGATGAGGTCAACCAGTGGACCGTTGCCCAGGCCGCCTTGCAGTTGCGCGACCCGGCAGTGTTCACCCCGGCCGAGCATGCGTCGTACACCCTGCCCTCGGATCTGGTGGTGCTCTCCCCGGAGGTGAAGGAGTACGCCGCGCAGATCCTGCCGCCCGACCGACCGTTGGGCGACGCGCTGGTGGACCTGTACGAGTCCATCTACCGCGACTTCAGCTACCAGAAGGGGGCAACGTCGGTCACGACCACCCTCGCCGAGGTGCTGGCGGAACGGGCTGGCGTCTGCCAGGACTTCGCGCATCTGGCCGCTGGTTGCCTGCGGGTAGTGGGGCTGCCCGGCCGCTACGTCAGCGGGTACATCGAGTCACGGCCACCTGACGGTAAACCTAAGCTTGAGGGTTCTGACGCCACCCATGCGTGGACTTCGACACGGCTACCGGACGGTCGATGGGTCGACCTGGACCCGACCAACAATCATTTCGCCGACTCCCGCTACATCGTGACCGCATGGGGCCGGGACTTCCGCGATGTGTCCCCGCTCAAAGGCGTGATCTTCACAGAGTCCAAGAAGAGCACGCTGAAGGTGGCTGTGGACGTCATCCCGTTGGAGCGCCTGCCTGTCTGAGACAGGAACAGGCCTTACGATTCCGAGCGTGACCGTCCAACCGCCGCGTCGTTCGGTTCTGATTGCTGCCCTGGCCATGCCGGCGTTGGCGGCGTGCGCCAACGCCGAGGGGCGCCCGCCGGTCGGCCGTGGCAGTGGCCAGGCACCCAGCGGTGCCCGGCTGATGAGCACTGCGAGCACCCCACCCGTACCCAGCATCAGCCGGGCGGCACTGACGGCCGTCGCCGCAAAATACCTGGCGACCCGTACGGCGACCCTCGGGTTCTCGTTGCACGACCACCGCACCGGGGTGCAGTTGCACTATCGGCCGATGAAGAACGAGACCGCAAGCAGCATCAAGGTATTGGTGCTCGCGGCCACTTTGCGGATCGCGGCGGAGAAGAAGCGATCGTTGACTGCCACGCAGAAGGCGTTGGCGACGCAGATGATCGAGTACAGCGACAACAACGCGACGACCACACTCTTCCGAGCCGCCGGTTACCGCAACGTTCAGCGGGTCGCCGGCCTCTTCGGACTGACCAGTACCACCATCAACCCGGCCTGGGGGATCTCGACCACGACCCCGGCGGACTGGGTGAAGTTGATGGACCATGTCGTGCGTGGCAGTACGGTCTTGTCGGTCGCCGACCGTGCTTACATCCGTTCCCTGATGAGCCACGTGACCACGACCCAGCGCTGGGGGGTCGCCAACCCACCCGTCACCGGTGCGACGATCGCGCTGACCAAGAACGGCTGGCTGCCTTACAAGGGGGTGTGGCGGGTCAACTCGATGGGCTACCTCGAAGGGCACGGCCGCAAATACACCCTCGCGATCCTGAGCAGGTCACCCAAGGGCTTCGACTACGGCGTGCAGACCCTCAACGGGTTGTCGACGACGTTGTTCACCGCCCTCAGCAAACAACTGGTTGCCTGAGCTATACCAGCACGTTGGTTCCCATGATGATCGTGCGCGCCGGCGGTAGGCGGTAGTACTCGGTCGGGTCCGCGGCGTTGTGCGCCATCGCAGTGAAGAGCCGCTTGCGCCACTTGCTCATGCTCGGTAATTCCGTGCGCGACAACGTGATCCGGGACAGGAAGTACAACGCCGTGTCCGGATCGACCGGCAACCCCAAGGATGTCGCGCCGGCCAGGGAGCGGGGTACATCCTGCACGTCCTGGAACCCGTAGGTCACCGTGACGTGGTGGATGTGATGCGAGGGGTGCCCGATCGTGGTCACGGTGACGCGCTCCTCCTCGGGCACGTACGGCACGTTCGCGGAGATCGCCGACAGGATTACGACCGACTCATGCAGCACCTTGTTGAAGGTGACGTTCTCCCGCAGCGCCAACGGCGTCGTCTGGTCGTCCGGATGCAGAAAAACGGCGGTGCCGGGCACCCGGCTCAGATCCTGTTGCTGCAACTCGGTGACGAACGGTACGAGTTTGCCTTCCAGCTTCTGGCGGCGTTCGGTGACCAGCGTGCGGCCGCGCTGCCAGGTCATCATCACCAGAACCACGACGGAGGCGATCAGCAGCGGCAGCCAGCCGCCGTGGGCGACCTTGGTCAGGTTGGCGACGAAGAAGGTCAGCTCCAGCCAGCCGAACAACGAACCGACCGCGATCAGCTTCCACCGCGGCCAGTGCCACGCGGCTTGGGCGTGCACGAGGAAGAGCACCGTGGTGATCAGGAACGTGCCGGTGACCGCCAAGCCGTAGGCGGTGGCGAGCTTCGAGGAGTGCTGGAAGATCAGCAACAAGGTGATCACGCCGGCGAACAGCACCCAGTTGACCGCGGGCAGATAGATCTGTCCGCCCTCTTTGTGCGAGGTGTGCCGCACGGTGAGCCGGGGCAGGTAGCCCAGCCGGATGGCCTGGTTGGTGACCGAGTACGAGCCGGAGATCACTGCTTGGGAAGCGATCACCGTGGCCAGGGTGGCCAGGATGACCAGTGCCAGCTGGGCCCAGTCCGGCGCCAGCCGGAAGAACGGGTTGCTCAGCGCGTCGGGCTCTTCGCGGATCAACGCCGCCTGGCCGAGGTAGTTGAGCGTGAGGGCTGGGAACACCAGGAAGAACCAGGCCCGGCGGATGGGTGAGCGACCGAAATGGCCCATATCGGCGTACAACGCCTCGGCACCGGTGATGGACAGCACGATGGCGCCCATCGCAATGAACGCGATGCCCGGATGATCGACGATGAACAGCACGGCGTACGACGGGGACAGCGCCCGCAGGATCGCCGGATCCCGGACGATCTGCCGCAGCCCCAGGAGCGCGAGCACGGTGAACCAGAGGACCATCACCGGGCCGAAGACGCGGCCCACCAATTCGGTGCCGAACCGCTGGACCAGGAAGAGGGCCACGATGATCGTGACGCCGATCGGCAGGACCAGATGCGCCAGGCTGGGCGCCGGCACCTCCAGACCTTCGATGGCCGACATCACCGAGATGGCCGGTGTGATGACGCTGTCGCCGTAGAACAGCGATGCCCCGAGCACACCGAGCACCATCACGACGGCCCATCGCCGGCCGCCCGGGCGTACGTGTTTGCGGGCCAGCGCGGCCAGGGCCATGACGCCACCCTCGCCGTCGTTGTCAGCACGCAGGATCAAGGTCACGTACTTCACGGACACGATCAAGGTGATCGCCCAGAAGATCAGGGAGACAACGCCGTACACGTCGGCGTCGTTGTTCTTGACGATGCCTTTGTCGAGGGTGAAGACCGTCTGGAATGCGTAGAGCGGGCTGGTTCCGATGTCGCCGAACACCACACCCAGTGCGCCCAGGATGAGCGCCGCGGCACCGGCGCGGTGGATCGGACGTACGTCGCTCGAACGCCCCGCAGGGGACGGACGGGAATCTTCGGCCACTTCGACCCTTCGGGGGACTGCGGATGTCGAGGTACTAGCGCTGGCTGGCCGACTCTATCTCTACATCGACCCCTGCGAGGTCCAGGTCTGCTCCTGTAGACGCGCGATGGCATCGAGGAGCAGGGTGAGCGTGAAGTCGAACTCGAAATCCTCGTCGCAACTGGTTGCTTCGGGCCGCAGCCGGCGCGCCTCGGCGGCCACCTGCAGGATGCCCGGGTAATCGGCTGGATCCGGACTCGGGGCGGTGCTCCTGGCGCTCACCGATGCGTGCGGATGCTCGTTGAACAGTTCCGGGCTGAAGCCCCAGATCCGGTTCCCCAGGGCGTGCATCGCATGGTGCGTCAGATCGGGGGACAGTCCGCCGCGCAACATGATCTGGGTCAGGGTTTCCATGTGCCCGAGCACGGCCGGGGTGAGCAGCGTGCGGGTCTCGATCGCTCGCCGTACCCAGGGCCGTTGGGTCACCTGGGCCCGTGCGCGACGTACGACGATCGCGAACTCCTCCTGCCAGGTGCCGGCCGGGGTGGCCGGATCCTGCCCGAACCGGGTCACGATCGCGGCCACCATGCCGTCGATGAGGTCGTCCTTGTCGCCCACGTGTTTGTAGAGGGCCATCGGTACGACGCCGAGCGCGGTGGCCACGCTGCGCATGCTGACGGCCTCGAGCCCGGCCTCGTCGGCCACGTCGATGGCGGCGGCGATGATCCGTTCTCGGCTGAGCGGGGTGCGTGCAGTCATCTCGTTCCTGATCTGGCCCGGTGCGTGGTGCCGCCTTGACCTGGTGTACGGCGTCCACCTAGTCTGCCAGAACACTTGGTGTACGGCGTACACCACGGCTGAGGGAGATGAGCTTGTGAACTTTCGAGTGCTGTCCTGGTGGGCCGGTGGGCTCTACCTGGTGACACATGTGACCTCGGTGGCTGCCGTCCTGCTGTACGGCGGTCAGTCCTATGCCGCCGATGCGAACCTGGCGGGTCGCGGGCCGGTCCTGCTAGGGGCGGTCTGCGAGATCGTGCTGGCGGTGGCGGTGGTCGGCACCGCCGCCGCGTTGTTTCCTCTGATCGCGCCGCGCTCCGGTGCGGTGGCCGGCGGGTACCTGGGTCTTCGCACCCTCGAAGCGGGCGTGATTCTCGCCGGCGTGGTCGCCATCCTGCCCGTGGTCGCACGGCCCGCAACGATGGCCGGACCGCAGTTGGGTGCCGGGCAGGTACACGCGCTCCGGCTCCTGCACGACTGGACCTTCCTGGTCGGCCCGGGTCTGATCGTGCCGTTCCACACCGTGCTGCTCGCCTGGTTGCTGCTGCGCACGCAGCTCGTGCCGCGGGCTATCGCCGTCCTCGGACTGGTCGGCGCGGTGGTGATCGGCGTCGTCAACCTCTCGGTGCTGGCCGGCCTCTGCGACGTGATCCCGCTCGCCGCCGTTCCTGTGTTCCTGTGGGAGATCTCTCTCGCGGTCTACCTGCTGGTGCGCGGGATCGCCCCGGAACGCAACGATCCCCTCCGGGCGGGGCCACAGAGGGGATCTATCGGTGAGTGTCCGGAGGGGGACTTGAACCCCCACCCCCTTTCGGGGACTAGCACCTCAAGCTAGCGCGTCTGCCATTCCGCCACCCGGACGGGGTTGCGACCGTGAACGTTAGCACGGCGAGTGCCTGCCTCCCGAATCGTTCTGCTGGCTGCCAGACTTCGCTCATGGCGCTGATCACCAGGACGTTCACGACGGCACCGGGGCGGTTGTTCCGGGCCTTCACCGATCCGGTCGAACTCGCCGCCTGGTGGCCGACCACCGCAGCTGACCCGACGCAGACCGTCCGCTCGGAGCCGGGACACCTGCTGGAACTCGCGGACGCCGACGGCCAGCACACGATCCTCACCTTCGCCCCCGATCCGGCCGGTTGCCTGCTCACCGTGCAGCGCGCCGATGAGGCACCGCCGTGGTCGGCTGACCTGGACAAATTGGACGCTCTGGTCGATCCGCCGCGTTAGGGTCTGCGGGTGCGTAATCAGGTCCAACTCATTGCCTACGCCGACCGGTTCGGCGGCACCATCGACGGGGTGCATCGCCTCCTCGACGAAAAGTTCTCCGGTGCCTTCGGTGGGGTTCACGTCCTACCCTTCTACTCGCCGTACGACGGGGCGGACGCCGGTTTCGACCCGATCGACCACACCAGTGTCGACCCCCGCCTGGGGAGTTGGACGGACATCAAGGCGCTGGCTGCGACGTACGACGTGATGGCCGACCTGATCGTCAACCACGTCTCTTCCCAGTCACCCCAGTTCCAGGACGTCGTCGCGAAGGGCCGGGACTCGGCGTACGCCCCGATGTTCCTGACCATGTCCTCGGTCTTCCCCGATGGCGCCACGGAAGCGGACCTGACGGCGATCTACCGGCCCCGGCCCGGGCTGCCGTTCAGCGCGATGCGCCTCGGCGGTGAGTTGCGGTACGTCTGGACCACCTTCACCCCGCAACAGATCGACATCGACATCACCTCCGATGCGGGCCGCGACTACTTACACCAGATCCTGGATGCAGTCGCCGACGCCGGTGTCGGGTTCGTGCGCCTCGATGCGGTGGGTTACGCCGTGAAGACACCGGGTACGTCGTGTTTCATGACCCCGGAGACGTTCGACTTCATCGCCGCGTTCACCCAGCGGGCCCGCGAGCGCGGCGTCGAGGTGCTGGTCGAGGTGCACTCGTATTTCCGGGACCAGGTCGCGATCGCCGAGAAGGTCGACTACGTCTACGACTTCGCGTTGCCGCCCCTGCTGCTCTACGCGTTCTCCAGTGGCGACGGTCAACCGCTCGCGGCGTGGCTCCGGGATCGGCCGACCAATGCGGTCACCGTGCTGGACACCCACGACGGCATCGGCATCATCGACGCCGGCCCGCGGCGTGGCGAGAAGCCCGGCGATCCGATCCGCCCCGGCCTGCTGACCGAGGAGCAGGTCGACGCGTTGGTGGCGGGGATCCACGAACGCACCGGCGGCAGCAGTCAGGCGGCCAGCGGTGCGACTGCCTCGAATCTCGATCTCTACCAGATCAATTCGACCTACTACGACGCTCTTGGCCGCGACGACGCGGCGTATCTGGCGGCGCGTGCGATTCAGTTCTTCGCGCCCGGCATCCCGCAGGTCTACTACGTCGGCGCGCTGGCTGGAGGCAACGACAGCGAACTGCTGGCGCGCACGAACGTCGGCCGGGACATCAACCGGCACTACTACGACGACGCCGAGATCGACGCCGCCCTTGACCGCCCGGTGGTGCAGGCGCTGCTGCAGTTGTGTCGACTGCGCAACAGCATCGGGGCCTTCGACGCGGCTGATCTGCAGGTCACGTTGGCCGGGACTGTCCTCACCCTGCACCGCGGCGGCGCTCAGGGCCCTCGCGCCTGCCTGACCGTCGACCTGGCCGATGGATCTGCATCGATGGACTGGACCGACACCGTCGGGGTGACAGGGCGGCTGGAGGACCTGCGGCAACTGCTTGACTGAGCGGATGCTGCTGTCGCAGGTCGTCGAGGTTTCTGGCCGGGTCGGGTCGACCAGGGCCCGCAACGCCAAGATCGAGCAGTTGGCGGCGATTCTGCGCTCGGCCGAGCCGGACGACGTGCCGTTGGTGACGGCCTACCTCACCGGTGCGTTGCCGCAGCGCCGTCCCGGGGTCGGCTGGCGTAGCGTCCGCGACCTGCCGACGCCGGCCACCCAGCCCTCGCTGACCGTGCAGGATGTCGATCGGGCTGTGAGTGCGATGGAACGTCTCTCCGGCCCCGGGTCCGTGGCGGGTCGTTCCGCACTGGTCGCCGACCTCTTCGGGGCCGCGACGCAGGACGAACAGCGTTTCCTGGTGGGCTTGTTCACGGGGGAGTTGCGGCACGGCGCGCAGGACGGTGTCATGCAGTCCGCGATCGCCGAGGCGTTCGAGGTGCCTGTGGCCGCCGTACGCCGAGCGGCCATGTTGGCCGGGGACCTCACCGACGTCGCCGCGACCGCCCGATCCTCCGGGTCGGAGGGTCTGCAGCAGGTGGACCTGGTGGTGGGGCGACCACTGCGCCCGATGCTGGCGGGTAGCGCGCCGAGCGTTGACGCGGCGTACGGCGATGATGAGCAGCGGCGGTTCGATGTCGAATGCAAGCTCGACGGGATCCGGTTGCAGGCGCACAAAGACGGTGAGCGGGTCTGGCTGTTCACACGCAGTCTGGACGACATCACCGAGCGGCTGCCGGAGGTGGTCGAGGTGGTCCGGGCGTTGCCTGCGCAGACCGCGGTCCTGGACGGGGAAGCGATCGCGTTGCGAGCCGATGGCCGTCCCGAACCGTTCCAGGTCACGGGTGCCCGCACGGCCAGCGCCGACGGGGTCCCGGTGAGCACGTTCTTCTTCGACCTGTTGCATCTGGACGGTCGCAACCTGCTGGACCAACCGCTGACCGAGCGGATCGCCACGCTCGAGCAACTCGTCGCGCCCCCGAACCGGATCCCCAGACGCGCGGGAGCCGACCTGGCCGCAGCGCGCGCCGCGTTCGAGGAGTGGGTCGGTGCCGGGCACGAGGGCGTCGTGCTGAAGGACCCGGGCGTGGTCTACGCGGCCGGCCGGCGCGGCGCCGGCTGGGTCAAGGTGAAACCGCGACACACCCTGGACCTCGTGGTGCTCGCGGTCGAGCGAGGAAGCGGTCGGCGCAGCGAATGGCTGTCGAACATCCACCTCGGTGCTCGTGATCCGCAGACCGGCGAATTCGTCATGGTGGGAAAGACTTTCAAAGGGATGACCGACGAAATGTTGCGCTGGCAGACCCAGCGCTTCACCGAGTTGGCGGACGGTCCGGCGGACGGTTGGACGGTCCGCGTGCGTCCGGAGCAGGTGGTCGAGATCGCCTTCGACGGGGTGCAACGCTCGAGCCGGTATCCCGGTGGGGTGGCTCTGCGATTCGCCCGGGTGCTGCGTTACCGCGACGACAAGACCGCCGAGGCGGCCGATTCGATCGAGGAACTCAGGAGCCTAGGGTGGGAGAATGACTGATCAGCCCACTGCCCTCGATGAGGTCGTCCAGATCTGCCAGGACCTGATCGCCTTCGACACCAGCAACTTCGGCGACGGCAGCGGCCCTGGCGAACGCAAAGCCGCCGAGTACGTCGTGGGTCAGTTCGAGGAGGTCGGCCTCGAACCGGTCATCATCGAGAGCGACCCGGGCCGGGCCAGCGTGGTCGTTCGGATTCCGGGGGAGGACAGCGACCGGGGCGCCCTGGTCGTGCACGGCCACCTCGACGTGGTTCCGGCCACGGCCAGCGACTGGCAGGTCGACCCGTTCGGTGCCGAGATCAAGGACGGCTGCATCTGGGGGCGGGGCGCGGTCGACATGAAGGACATGGACGCGATGATCATCGCCAACGTCCGGGAACTGGCCCGGACCGGTCGCAAACCAGCCCGCGACCTGGTCATCGCTCTCTTCGCCGACGAAGAGGCGGGCGGCGCCAAGGGCAGCCACCACCTGGTCGCGAACCACCCCGAACTCTTCGAGGGGGCCACCGAGGCCATCAGTGAGGTGGGCGGGTACAGCATCACGTTCCCGAATGCGGCCGGTCGCGAGCAGCGGGCGTATCTGTTGCAGAGCGCCGAGAAGGGACTGGCCTGGCTGACCCTGCGTGCCACCGGCCGGGCAGGTCACGGCTCGGTGCCCAACCCGGACAACGCGGTGATGCACCTGGCGCAGGCGCTCACCCGGATCAGTGAGCACCCCTGGCCACGGCAGTACGGCGCGACGGTCCGAGCGCTGTTGGACGGCCTGGCGCAGTTGTCCGGTCGTAGCTACACCGACGAGGACCCCGAACCGGTGCTCGAACTGCTGGGCAGCACTCGCGGTTTCGTGGATGCGACCCTGCAGGACACGGTCAACGCGACGATGCTGGACGCGGGCTACAAGCACAACGTCATCCCGCAGACCGCCACCGCAGGGATCGACTGCCGATTCCTGCCCGGTCACGAGGAGGAGTTGATGGCCACCCTGCGCGACCTGGCGGGGGAGCACATCACCATCGAGACCGTCCACCGTGACATCGCCGTCGAAGCTCCCTACGACACCGACCTGGTCGAGGCGATGAAGCGCTCGCTGCTGGCAGAGGACCCGGAAGCCGCGATCCTGCCCTACTGCTTGTCTGCAGGTACTGACAACAAGGCGTTGAGCCTGCTGGGCATCAAGGGCTACGGGTTCACCCCGTTGCGGCTGCCGGCGGACCTGGACTTCGCGGCGATGTTCCACGGCGTGGACGAGCGAGTGCCGGTTGACTCACTGCTGTTCGGCACCCGGGTGCTCGGTCGCCTGTTGCAGGACTGCTGAGCCGGCTCAGGCCGTGCGCATGACGCGAATGATCTTCCGGCGCAGCCAGATCCGGCGTCGACCACCGGTGTAAAGGCGCGTCCGGGCCAACTCCCAGTGTTCGTATTCGGCGAAGTCAGCAAGCATTTGCCGGATCTGCCCCGGGGTGGCGTCGCGGGTGAACTGAAGTTCGCGGAACTCGTACTCGACCATCGTTCGCCCATTGTGCGTCATTACCGATACGGTCTGGTCTATGGCCACCGATCCGCGCGTCGCGCTGGCCGCCTTCGTGGCGGCCCTAGAACGTCACTTCGAGGTCGTAGCAGCCCGCCGCGGAGAACAGGACCCGGCTGTCGAAGCCGCCTACCAGTCGCTGGCTGAGGCCTTCGACGAATACGACCGCGCTTTGATGGACACCTACGGCGAGGTCACTCCGTTCGAGATCTACGACGACGAGGACGACGACGACCTCGACGACGAAGACGACATCGAAGAGTTGGACGAAGAACTCGACGACGCGGACGACGACGACTGAGTCCCGCGGCTTAGACCCGCGGGGCCGACACCTCGTCCAGCGCATCTCGCACGGCATCGGGGATCGTCAGTTCCTCGCTACGCAGCAACGCCGCCAGTTGAGTGGTCGTGCGCGCGCCGATGATGCTGGACGCCACCCGGTCGCGGGTCCAGGCCAGCGCCACTTCGGCAGGGCTGACCTCCAGCCCGTCGGCCGCCGTCACCACCGCGTTGACCACCGGTGACGCGGCCTGACCCAGATGTCGCTGCGCCCATCGCTCGTGCCGGCCACCGGCCGCGCGGGAGTCCGCAGGGGTGCCGTGCCGGTACTTCCCGGTCAGGATCCCGCCGGCCAGCGGGGCCCATGCCAGGATGCCCGCTCCGGCGTACTGCGCGGCCGGGATGACCTCTGCGTCCGGTGAACGAGTCAGCAGGTTGTACTCGATCTCGTTGGCCACCAACGGAATCCGGGCCTCTCGCAGCATCGATGCTGCCGCGGTGAACTGCCAGCCGGAGTAGTTCGACACCCCCACGTATCGCGCCCGACCACTGCGATGAGCAGCCTCCATCGCGGACATCGTCTCGGCCAGCGGCACCTGCGAGTCCCAGGTGTGCACCAGCCACAGGTCGAGGTAGTCCACGCCGAGGCGGTCCAGCGAGGCGTCGAGTGCGCCCAGCAGCGCCCCACGAGACGTGTCGACGCTGCCGCCGGTGATGCCCGCCTTGCCCACCAGTCGCAGCCCGTCGCGGTCGAGATCCTTGATCAGCGCGCCGATCACCCGCTCCGCACCGCCGTCCGCGTACCCCGCGGCCGTGTCGATCGTCGTACCTCCAGCGGACCGGAAGTCAGTGAGCAGGTCCCGCGCGGTCTCGAGGTCGACGTCCCGGCCCCAGCTACTGGTGCCCAGGGTCAGGCTGCTGACCCGCAATCCGCTGTCCCCGACCGGTTGGATACGCACGCAGGCAGCGTAGTGGGGCGCCGGTTACGGTTCTGGGGTGGCACTGGCCCTGATCGTGCGGCACGGCCGCACCGCAGCGAACGCATCCGGAACCCTCGCCGGTTGGACCCCGGGCGTCGCGCTCGACGACGTCGGCAGGGAACAGGCGACCCGCGTCGGCTCCCGCGTCGCCGACCTGCCGGTTCGGCGGATCGTCGCCAGCCCGCTGCAACGGTGCCAGGAGACGGCCGAGTTGGTGCGCGGCGTCCGTGACGTACCGATCGAGACCGCGGACGATCTCGGCGAGTGCAAGTACGGCGCGTGGACCGGTCAGCCGCTCAAGGACCTTGCCAAGGACCCGCTGTGGCGGATCGTGCAGGACCAGCCGTCGGCCGTCACCTTCCCGGCCTCGGCGGACTTCGAGGCCGAGTCGATGCGGGCCATGCAGGCTCGCGCCGTCGCCGCGATGCGCCGGATCGACCTGGAGGTGACGCAGGAGTTCGGCGACCAGGCGATCTGGCTCGCGGTGAGCCACGGCGATGTGATCAAGGCCATCCTCGCCGACGCGCTGGGCACCCACCTGGACCAGTTCCAGCGCATCACGGTCGGGCCGGCGTCGCTCAGTGCCGTGCGATACGGCCCCGCGCGACCGTTCGTGGTCCGGATGAACGACACCGGCGGTGACGTGACCGACCTGATACCGAAGCCCCAGGAGACGCCGGAAGGTGATGCGCCGGTGGGTGGTGGGTCCTGACCAGCCCTTCGGCCGCACCGCACAGTCTGATCCCCACGAACTGCATTAGGGTCGATCCATGCCGCTGATCGAGTACGACGAGCCCGAGCGCTTCATCGCCGGCACCGTCGGCGAGCCCGGTCAGCGCACCTTCTTCCTACAGGCGGTGCAGGGCCCCCGGGTCACCACCGTGTCGCTGGAGAAGGAGCAAGTGGCGGTCCTTGCCGAGCGTCTGAACACCCTCCTGGACGAGGTCGGCCAGCCCGACGAGCAGGTCCTGCCACCGGACAACGACCCGTTGAGTACGCCGATCGAGGACGAATTCCGGGTCAGCACCTTGAGCTTGGCCTGGGTTGCCGACGTGCAGCGGGTGGTCATCGAATGTCATGACCGCGACGTGCAACTCGAGGATTCCGGTGACGAAGTCATCGAACTGACCGAACCGGACGCAACGGTGCTACGGATCGTTCTGTCTCCGATCGCCGCCCGGGAGTTCGCCCGGCGCGGGTTGGCGACGGTCGCCAGCGGGCGGCCGCCGTGCCCGTTCTGCGGCGCACCGCTGGAGGCATCCGGCCACATCTGCCCCCGTGCCAACGGATACCGACGCTGATGACCTCGCCGCGCTGCTGGAGCGCGGCGATCTCGAGGTCGAGGGCCGGTTGTCACATGCCTCGAACGCGGTCTACCGGGTGGTCGTGGACGGTTCGTTGCGCGCGGTCTACAAACCGGTGCGCGGTGAACGACCCTTGTGGGACTTCCCGGACGGCACGCTCGCAGCCCGGGAACTGACGTCGTACCTCATCTCCCGGTTGGGCGACTGGCACCGCATCCCGCCGACGGTGCTGCGTGACGGGCCGTTAGGGCCCGGGTCGCTGCAGGTCTGGGTCGGACCTCTGGACGTGACCGGCGACCACGACCTGTTGCGGGTCGATCCGCCCGGGAAACTACCCGAGGGCTACCGGCCGGTGGTGCAGGGCCAGGACGAGTACTTCGCCGACGTCGTCGTGTCGCACGCCGACGACCCTGCGTTGCGGGAGGTCGCCCTGCTGGACGCCGTGCTCAACAACGCCGACCGGAAAGCGACCGCCCTCATCCTGGATGACGGAGACCTCTTTGCCATCGACCACGGCCTGACCATGCACGAGGAGCCCAAACTGCGCACCGTGCTGTGGGGCTACGCCGGTGAACCGCTGACGGCGGATGAGACGGCGCAACTGACCGACCTGCAGGGGCTGCTGGCCACCGATCAGCTGCGGGACCTGCTGGCCCAGCTGATCACGGACACCGAACTGATCGCGTTGGACCGGCGGATCCGCAAACTGCTGCGCGACGAGACCATGCCCGCGATCCCGCCCCATCGGCACCCGTTGCCGTGGCCGCTGTGGTGAGCCAATTACGCTGAACCCCGTGAATCTGGCCGACACCCCCTTGCAGCCGTGGGCTGCTCCCGACGTCCCGGCGGTGCCGGCGGTGCCCGGCCGGCTGCTGCTGGCGACCCGCGAGGGAACCCTCGAGCCGGTCGTGGCGACCGACGGTGTGGCCGGCATGTACGTGTGCGGTATCACGCCGTACGACGCGACGCACCTGGGCCACGCCGCCACCTACGTGACGTTCGACCTCGCGAACCGCGTGCTGCGTGACTCCGGCGTGCAGGTGCGGTACGTCCAGAACGTCACCGACGTCGACGACCCGCTGCTGGAACGCGCCGCCCGCGACGGTGTCGACTGGCAGGACCTGGCACACAGCGAGATCGAGCTCTTCAAAGACGACATGAGCGCGCTGCGGGTACTTCCGCCGCAGGTCTACGCCAGCGTCGTGCAGACCATGGATCGGCACATCGCCGTGGTCACCAAACTGCTGGACTCCGGGGCGGCCTACGCGGTGGAGACGGATCTGTATCTCGATCTGTCCGTGCAGGATTCGTTCGGCTCGGTCAGCGGCTGGAATCGCGAAGAAATGATGGCGGTGTTTGCCGACCGCGGCGGGGACCCGGAGCGTGAAGGCAAGCGTGACCCGCTGGACCCGCTGCTGTGGCGCGGGGAGCGACCGGGCGAACCCGCCTGGGACGGCGGGGTACTCGGCCGTGGTCGACCCGGCTGGCACGTCGAATGCACGACCATCGCCCTGGACAACCTGGGGATGGGCTTCGCACTGCAGGCCGGCGGAACCGACCTGATCTTCCCGCACCACGAGATGAGTGCCGTGCAAGCGGTGGCCCTGACCGGCACGCCGCCGTTCGCGCACAGCTTCGCCTACCAGGCGATGGTCGGCTTCGAGGGTCACAAGATGAGCAAGTCCCGCGGCAACCTCGTGCGGGTGGCCCAGCTGCGCCGCGACGGGGTGGACCCGATGGCCATCCGGTTGATGCTGCTCGACCAGCACTACCGGACCGAATGGGAGTACACCGACGATCTGCTGGCGGCGGCCCAGGCCCGCCTCGACCGGTGGCGGGTGGCCACCTCCGGCGGAGACGACCGGGACGCCGACGACCTGCTGGTCACGGTGCGCGCCGCGCTACGGGCCGACCTGGATGCTCCGTCGGCGTTGCGGGCGGTCGACCGATGGGCCGGCCGGGTGCCGTCCGGCGGTCAGCCGAGTGTCGCCGTACGCGACCTCATCGACGCGTTGCTCGGGGTCGCGCTGTCCTAGTGCGCTGCGCGCCGAATTGTTCAACGCTGGGATGCGTGAAGGGCCGGAGCGCCTGGTCCAGGACATTCAGCGCAACTCACGAGGCGTTCTGGGTCAACTGGTTCTCTCGTGCGGCACGCGCCGCGCGGGTGGTGAGCAGGTCATAGATCCCTTCCTGCCGCATCGCCAGAGCAAGCGTCATCGCGATCGCGCACGCCCCGAGCGTGGGCGCCAGTTGTGATGTCGTGCCGGTCATCTCGCTGGCCAGCACGATGGCGGTGACCGGAGCGTGCACGCTGGCTGCGAAGAATGCCGCCATGCCGATGAGCGCCAGCGCCGCCGGCGGCGGCGAGTTCGGGTCGACAGCGCGAGCCACGATCCCCACGGCCAGTCCGAGATGGGTCCCGAGCACCAACATCGGCGCGAAGAGACCGCCGGGGGTGCCCGCGGCGTACGACACCGCCCCGAGGACCCAACGCAGAGCGAGTACGCCGAGTACGCCGACGAGGGCGCCAGAACCCAGCAGTGCCTGCTGGGTGAGGTTGTCGCCACCACCGACCAGTTGCGGTTTCATCAGGGCGATGGCACCGATCAGCGCACCGATGACCGCGGCGCGGAGCTCGACCGGCCACGAACTGGTGTCTGCGGCGTGCAGCGCCCGCATGACGGTGCGGTTGTAGGCGACCGCTGCCCCTCCACACAGCAGCCCGGCCAGCGCCACCCACCCCGCCTGCGCCAGTCGCGGCTCGCCGAGTCGCGCGACGTGGAAGGTGGTGTCACTGTGAACCAACAGGTGGGCGCTGGCGAAACCGGCAGCGGAGGCGGTCAGGGTGGCAACGGTCGCCTTGGGGTCGAACCGCTTGAGAAGCTCTTCCAGGACGAACACCCCGCCGGCAATCGGCGCGTTGAACGCGGTCGCCAACCCAGCCGCAGCACCACCAGCGACCAGGAGCCGCAGTTGCTCGCCGTGGCGGCGAGTGAGCGTCGACACCATGACGGCGATGTTGCCGCCCATCTGAACAGACGGCCCTTCCCGCCCGAGCGCCAGACCGGCGCCCATCGACAGCAGTCCACCGACGTATTTGACCGGGAAGATCCGGAAACGGCCGGGTGCGGCGCGACCCTCGACAACGGCTTCGACTCGTGGGATCCCGCTGCCCTCGGCGTGGGGTTCTACGCGATGCACGAGCCCCGCCGCGATGGTGGTGGCCAGCGCGCACCCTGCGACGAACAAGGGTGGCGCCCACCAATGGCCGTGCGACCAGTCGATGACCTGGCCGCGGCGGGACGTCAGCCACGAAAGGGCGATTCGGAAAGTGGCAGCCGCGACTCCGGTGAGGGCACCGACGATCGCGGCGGTCCCCGCGAAAGCCCACCACGATCCACGACGCGTCATACATGCAGTGTGCAATAGATGCATGGTGCATGTGAAATGCGGAGCGTCGAAGGGCATGATGATCTGCATGAGCCGAGGCAAGTCCGATGAACTCGTCACCTCTCTGCTGACTGCGTCCAGGGCGCTGGTGGGGGTGTCGGCGGCGTCCCTGGCTTCCGTTGAGCAACAAGTGACACTGGTGCAGTTCCGGACCCTGGTGGTCCTGGCCCAGCAACCGCACACCACGGTGGGCGCGGTGGCCGCCCGGCTGGGGGTCAACCCCTCCTCGGCGCAGCGGCAGATCGACCGGCTGGTCAGTCAGGGGCTGGCCGTGCGCGAGGAGAACCCAACCGACCGTCGGGAGGTGGCGGTGACGCTCAGTACGACGGGTCAGCGCATCGTGGAGGACGTGACCCGCGCGCGGCGCAAAGCGCTGACCGGGATTGTGCGCGCGCTACCGGCAGATCAGTATCAGTCGCTGATCACTGCACTCGATGCTTTCGCGGCCGCAGCGGGGGAGCCGTCCGCGAATGAAGCGGCCAGACTTGGCTGGTGAGTACCGCGCCGGCCCCGGATGCCATCGCCCCGACTGCTATGGCGCCGACGTAGCAATGCCGCGGCGCGACTAATCCTCGTCGCGGCGGCGCAGGTAGCGCTCGAACTCCTTGGCGATCGCATCACCGCTCGCCTCGGGCAGCTCGGTGGTGTCCTGCTGCTCCTCCAGGGAGTGCACGTAGTCGGCGACCTCCTCATCGGAGGCGGCCAACTCATCGACCCCGTGCTCCCAGGCGCGGGCCAGATCGGGCAGATCGGCGTGCCCGATGAGCGTGTCGAAGAGCGTCTCCAAACGGGTGAGCAGCGCCAACGTCGCCTTGGGGGAGGGCGAGCCACCCGCATAGTGGGGTACGGCGGCCCACAGTGAGATGGTCGGGATCCCATTGCGATGGGCGGCGTCAGAGACGACACCCACGATGCCGGTCGGACCCTCGTAGCGGCTCGGCTCGAGGTCGTAGCGGTCGCGGATGTCCGGGTCGTCGCTGGACACGGTGACCGGGATGGGCCGGGTGTGTGGCACGTCCGCGAGCAGACCGCCCAGGGTGATGAACATCGTGGCGTCCGCGTCGGCGGCCAGGTCGATGATCTCCTGGGTGAAGGCGATCCAGCGCATCGATGGCTCGATGCCCTGCACGAGGATGACGTCCCGGTCCAACGGGGTGTCCCTGGCTAGGAACAGTTTGGTCGTGGGCCAGGTGATCTCACGGTCGCCGGCCTCGCCGGAGATCCGCGGGCGGTTGACCTGGAAGTCGTAGTACTCCTCGGGATCCAGCGCGGCCAGGGGTTGCGCATCCCACATCTGGACCAGATGGGCCAGCGTCGACGTCGCGGTTTCGCCGGCGTCATTCCACCCTTCGAAGGCGGCGATGATGAGTGGATCCCGCAGTAGTGGCAACTCCTCGAACTCGATCACCCGCTCAGCGTACGGACTGCCGCGACCGGCTCGGTAGAATCCTCCTCAGATTCGACCGAATGGGGACCAATGTGAGCAGCCGCTCCGAAACCGCCCAGGCGTCGCAGATCCAGCCGGACCAGACGGCGGCCCTGCACGACCTTCTCACTCAGCGCATCCTGATCCTCGACGGGGCGATGGGTACCCAGATCCAGGCGAAGGGATTCTCTGAGGCCGACTATCGCGGCGAACGCTTCGCCGACTGGCCCAGTGACCTGCGCGGCAACAACGATCTGCTGAGTCTGACCCAGCCCGAGGCGATCAAGGCCATCCACACCGCCTACCTCGACGCCGGCGCGACCCTGGTGGAGACCAACACCTTCAACGCGCAGCGGATCTCGCTGGCCGATTACGACATGTCCGATCTGGCCTACGAGTTCAATCTGGCTTCGGCGCGCCTGGCTCGTTCGGCCGTGGATGAGTTCGTGGCCGCGCACCCGGGCGAGCAGCGGTTCGTGGTCGGCGGCATCGGCCCGACCAACCGCACGGCGAGCATCTCCCCGGACGTCAACGACCCGGCGGCGCGCAACGTCAGTTACGAGCAACTGGTCGAGGCCTACCTGGAGCAGGCCGAGGGACTGGTGGACGGTGGGTCTGACCTGCTGATCATCGAGACGATCTTCGACACTCTCAACGCCAAGGCAGCAATCTTCGCACTGGAGACCCTCTTCGAGCAGCGCGGTCGTCGTTGGCCGATCATCATCTCCGGCACGATCACCGACGCATCCGGCCGGACGCTGTCGGGTCAGGTCACCGAGGCGTTCTGGAACAGCGTCCGGCACGCCCGGCCCCTGGCGGTCGGCCTCAACTGTGCGCTGGGTGCGGAGGAGATGCGGCCCTATCTGGCCGAGATCTCGCGGATCGCAGACTGTTTCGTGTCGTGCTACCCCAACGCTGGCCTGCCGAACGCCTTCGGTGAGTACGACGAGACTCCCTCGCAGATGAGCGAGGTCATCGCCAAGTTCGCGGCCGACGGCCTGGTCAACATCCTTGGTGGTTGCTGCGGGACCTCGCCCGCGCACATTGCGGCGATCGCCGAACAGGTCCGCGACTTCTCGCCGCGTTCCGTGCCCGTCATCGAATCCGCCTGCCGTCTCTCGGGTTTGGAGCCGCTGAACATCACCGACGAGTCGCTCTTCGTCAACGTGGGTGAACGCACCAACGTCACCGGATCGGCAAAGTTCCGCAACCTGATCAAGGCCGGCGACTACACGACGGCGCTCAACGTCGCCCGTCAGCAGGTGGAGGCCGGCGCCCAGGTCATCGATATCAACATGGACGAGGGGATGCTCGACGGCATCGAGGCGATGGACCGCTTCTGCAAGCTGGTCGCCTCCGAGCCGGACATCTCCCGGGTGCCGGTGATGATCGACTCCTCCAAGTGGGACGTCATCGAGGCCGGATTGCGCTGTGTCCAGGGCAAACCCATCGTCAACTCGATCTCGATGAAGGAAGGCGTCGAATCCTTCGTCGAGCACGCGCGACTGTGCCGCAAGTACGGCGCGGCGATCGTGGTCATGGCCTTCGACGAGGAAGGTCAGGCCGACTCCCTCGAACGCCGCAAGGAGATCTGCGAGCGGGCCTACCGGATCCTTCTGGACGACGTGGGCTTCCCGGCCGAGGACATCATCTTCGACCCGAACATCTTCGCGGTGGCCACCGGTATCGAGGAGCACGCCAACTACGGCGTTGACTTCATCGAAGCAACACGCTGGATCAAGGCGAACCTGCCGCATGCGCTGATCTCCGGTGGTGTGTCGAACGTCTCGTTCTCCTTCCGGGGGAACAACCCCGTGCGGGAAGCGATTCACGCGGTCTTCCTCTACCACGCGATTGCCGCTGGGATGGACATGGGCATCGTGAACGCCGGTGCGCTGGTGGTCTACGACGAGATCGACCCAGAGCTGCGCGAACGCATCGAGGACGTCATCCTCAACCGGCGGGCCGACAGCACCGAGCGATTGTTGGAGATCGCGAACAACTACAACGTCAAGGGTGACGAGGTCGAACCCGCTGCCGCAGAATGGCGTTCGCTGCCGGTGCGCGAGCGGATCACGCACGCTCTGGTCAAGGGCATCGACGAATTCGTGGTCGATGACACCGAGGAACTGCGGGTGGAGTTGTCCGCCGAGGGCCGTCGGCCCCTGGAGGTCATCGAAGGGCCATTGATGGACGGCATGGGCGTCGTCGGCGACCTCTTCGGTGCCGGCAAGATGTTCCTGCCCCAGGTCGTGAAGTCGGCACGGGTGATGAAAAAGGCTGTGGCCCATCTGATTCCGTACATCGAGGCGGAGAAGCAGCCGGGCGATGCAGCCCACAGCAAGGGCAAGATCATCATGGCCACGGTCAAGGGTGACGTGCACGACATCGGCAAGAACATCGTCGGCGTCGTCCTGCAGTGCAACAACTACGACGTGATCGACCTCGGTGTGATGGTGCCGCCGCAGAAGATCCTGGACGCTGCCCGCGCGGAGAACGCCGACATCATCGGCCTGTCCGGGCTGATCACCCCGTCGCTGGACGAGATGGTCAACCTGGCCCAGGAGATGGAGCGGCAGGGTTTTGAGATCCCGCTGCTGCTGGGTGGTGCAACGACCTCGCGCGCGCACACCGCGGTGAAGGTCGAGCCGAAGTACCACGGACCGGTCGTGTGGGTGAAGGACGCATCGCGTTCTGTCCCAACGGCATCCGCACTTCTGTCCGACGAGCGCCGGGGTGCGTTCCTGGAGGACGTCGCCAAGGACTACGAATCCATCCGGGAGCGGCACGCCGCCAAGCGGACCGAACGGCCACTGGCGTCGTACGCGCAAGCCCTGGATCGACGTACGCCGATTGATTGGGTTGGTTACGAACCCACCCGACCGTCGTTCACGGGTTTGCGGTCCTTCAACGACTACCCGTTGGCCGAGCTGCGCGAGTACATCGACTGGCAGCCGTTCTTCAACGCCTGGGAGATGAAGGGTCGCTATCCCGACATCCTCAACAACCCCGCCAGCGGCGAGGCAGCCCGCAAACTGTGGGACGACGGGCAGGCGATGCTCGACCGGTTGATCGAGGAGAAGTGGCTGCAGGCCAACGGCGTGGTCGGCTTCTTCCCGGCTGCTGCGGTCGGCGACGACCTGTTGGTCTACGGCTCGGAGGACCGCGACGAGGTCGTCACGACGCTGCATCATCTGCGCCAGCAGGGCGAGCACCGCGAGGGTGTGCCGAACCGGTCGCTGGCCGACTACATCGCGCCCAAGGACACGGGAATCGCCGACTATGTGGGCGGATTCGCGGTGACCGCTGGTCTGGGCGCGGCGGAGAAGGTTGCGGAGTTCCGGGCCGCACTGGACGACTACAGCGCGATCCTGCTCGAGTCGTTGGCCGACCGGTTGGCCGAAGCCTTTGCCGAGCGGCTGCACGAACTCGTCCGCACAGAACTGTGGGGATACGCGCCGCAGGAGTCCCTGGACAACGCCGCGCTGATCGACGAGCGGTACACCGGGATCCGGCCGGCGCCGGGATACCCCGCCTGTCCGGATCACACCGAGAAGCAGACGCTCTGGGAGTTGCTGGAGGTCAAGGAGCGCGCCGGCATCACGCTCACCGAGTCGATGGCCATGTGGCCGGGAGCCGCGGTCAGCGGCTGGTACTTCTCACACCCGCAATCGCAGTACTTCGTAGTCGGCCGGCTCGGCCAGGACCAGGTGGGCGACTACGCGCGGCGTAAGGGCTGGACGATGAAGCAGGCGGAGCAGTGGCTGTCACCGAACCTGGGGTACGAACCGGAGGACCGGTAAATGGTGTTGCCGGCAGCCGTGTTGTGGGACATGGACGGCACCATGGTGGACACCGAGCCGTATTGGATCGGCGCCGAAAAGGCGCTGGTCGCCGCCCACGGTGGTGTCTGGACCGATGCGATGGCCAAGGAGTGCGTCGGTAACACGCTGCTGCGGTCGGCGCAGATCATCATCGACAACTCGGACGTGACGATGACGCCCGAACAGGTCGTGGACTATCTGATCGGCGAGGTGCTGACCGCGATGCGCCAGCACATGCCGTGGCGGCCGGGGGCTCGTGAGTTGCTGGCCGAGGCGGTGCGGGCCGGGGTGCCGAACGCCTTGGTGACGATGTCCTACACCGTGCTGGCCGATGAACTGGTGGCGGCGTTGCCGGCAGGCTCGTTCGCGGCGGTCGTGACCGGTGATGTGGTGACGCACGGCAAACCGCACCCGGAGCCGTACCTGACCGCGGCATCGTTGCTGGATGTGCGCCCGGAAGATGCTGTCGCCATTGAGGATTCACCCACTGGTACGCGTTCAGCGGTGGCCGCCGGGGTGCCCACGATCGCCGTACCGCATGTTGTCGAGGTGCCGCCGATGGCAGGTGCGGTCCAGGTGGACTCACTCGCCGGGCTGCAGCTGAGCGACCTGACGGGATTGTTCAGCGCGGAGCCCATCCGGCACTGATCACTCGATGTAGCCGGTTACGGGATCGACCTGGGCGAGGAAGGTGCGGATCGATTCCCGGAGTTCGTCGTCGCTGCGGGACTGGCCGTCGTAGGTCGCTGAGGTGAAGCCGTAACCGGCGTTCGGGCCAGAAGTCCAAGCGATGTCGTAAACGCCAGGTTCGTGGGCCCGCTCAGCGACCTGGAAGGCCTCGCCGTCGACCCGCAGTGTCCGGATCACGGTCAGCTACCACAACTGCTCGAGGCGCTCATGGCCCTTCATCGTAGGCTGGCCGAGATACTCTCGCCGCCATGCGCAGCATCGCGAACTACGACGCTGAGAAGTACGCCGCCAATCCCTCGTACGCGCCTGTCGAGCCGGGCATCTACCTGTGGCACGACGAGGAGGACACCTACGTGACCTCGCTCAGCTTCGAGCAGGAGCCCGAGTTGGGTGAAGGCGACAACGCAGCTTGGATCTCGCAGTATCCGCTGGAAGACCTTCTCGACCGCTTCCTGGTGTGGGTCTCGGACTTCTACCCGGCGTTGAACACCGCCGACTCCCGAACCTGCTATCAGGAATTCGCCGCCCCAGACCTCGCCGACATCCAGGCGTTGCGGGAGATCATCGGGCGACACGTTTACCTGAAGAACAACGGTGCCGCGGTGGATCTCGTCATCGAGTGAAACCGACCCCTAATCCGGGTCGATCGCTCCGGTGATCGCCGGATCGGTGGCCCGTTCGATCGAATACTCCGGTAGCGGTGGGGGAGTGCCGCCCCAGGCCGGGCACAACGCCTTGTGGTCGCACCAGTCGCACAATCGTGACGGCCGGGGCCGCCAATCGCCTGTTGTCGCGGCTCGCTCGATGGCCTGCCACAACGCCTTCACCTTCCGCTCGGTGGCCAGCAGATCCCACTCCGACGGCTCATAGCGGACGATCTCCCCGTTACCCAGGTAGACCAGCTGCAACATCGCCGGGATCACCCCGCGGGTGCGCCACCACACCAAGGCGTAGAACTTCATCTGGAACAGCGCCTTGCCCTCGAACAACTCCGAGGGGGAGCGGCCGGTCTTGTAGTCCACGACCCGGACCTGGCCACCGGGCGCGACGTCCAACCGGTCGACGTACCCGCGCAGGGTCAGGCCGTCGACCTCGGCCTCGACGTAGAGCTCACGCGCCGCCGGCTCCAGCCGCGTCGGATCCTCCATCTCGAACCAGCGCTGCACCAACCGGAACGCATCGGCGACCCAATCGGCCAGTCCGTCCTCGTCGACGAGGTCACCTAGCTCGGGATTCTCCTGGACCAGCCGCCGCCACTGCGGCTCGATCAACTCGTGCGCCGTCTGCGGATCGCGTTGTCCCGCCGGCAGATCGAAGAGCCGTTCGAGTACGGCGTGCACCAGCGTCCCGCGCGAAGCCGCCGGACTCGGGGCCTCGGGCAGTCGGTCGACCACCCGGAACCGGTAAAGCAGCGGACACTGCATGAAGTCGCCCGCACGGCTCGGCGACAACGCCGCACGGCGGGGCGGTGCGATGGTCTCGCTCACCGGTGAAGTCATGATCAGAACTCTAGGGCGAGGGGCTGACACCCTGCCCGACTACGCTGACCGCCATGGCAAGTGCAGCGCAGGCTCCGGGGCTGCGGATCGGGTCCTTGCGCGGCGCTCCGGTCTACATCGGGCGCAGTTGGCCGATCATCGCGATCATCATCATCTTCACCTTCGGACCCCAGGTCACCAACCTGCGCCCCGATCTTGGCACCAGCGGATACCTCGTGGCCGCCGCGTTCGCGATCCTGCTGTTGCTCTCGGTGCTGGTGCACGAAGCCGCGCACGCGCTCGTGGCCCAGGCCCGCGGTATGGCGGTGCACCAGGTCGTCGCGGACGCCTGGGGTGGGCACACCAGCTTCGACCAGGACGACACCTCGCCGGCCACGGGCGCACTGGTCGCCGTCGTCGGGCCGCTGGCCAACGCCGTACTCGCCGTCATCGGGTGGTTGGTCCTGCAGATGCAGGGCGACGGCTCGGCCGTGACCCGGTTCGACCCGATCAGCGTGCCCACGTTGCTGCTGTCCGCCTTCGTCTGGGCCAACGGCTTCGTGGCGGTCTTCAACCTGCTGCCGGGGCTCCCACTCGACGGCGGTTACCTCGTGTCGTCGCTGGTGTGGGCCGCCACTGGTAGCCGGTCGAAAGGGTCGGTCGTCGCCGGGTGGTGTGGTCGGATCGTCGCCGTCCTCGCGGTCCTGTGGGCGATCGGGCTGCCGTTGCTGCACGGCCAGCAACCCTCGATGATCACGACCGTGTGGGCGATCATGATCGGTGGCTTCCTGTGGTTCGGGGCCGGGGCCGCGATCAACCGGGGCCAGGCCGAACAGGTGCTCGGCAAGGTGCAGGTGGGTCAGCTGCTGCGGCCGGTGTTCATCGCCACTGGTCAAACGCCGCTGTCGAGCCTGCCGCAGAATGCGGACATCGCGGTCACGGCACCGGACGGAACGCCGTGGGGTGTGGTCCCCGCCGAGATCGCCACCCAGGTCCGCGCCAGCCAACCCGGGCTCGCGGTGGAGTCAGCCGCGCTGCGACAGCCGCAGCCGTGGGTGGCGCAGGTCGACGACCCGCAGGCCGACGTGTCCCAACTGGTGCGCGTCTATCAGGCCAGCGGGGGCGCGGCGAGCCACCTGCTAGTCGTGAACGGGACCGGCCAGCTGCTGGGAATCGTGCGGGCCGAGGACCTGCGGGTAGCGCTCAACGCGGTCGCCTGAGCGGGCGGGATCCGCAACAACCTCGGCACCGGCATCGGGCTCCGTCGGCCTAGAATCAGCGGCGATGACTGAGCAGCCCACCGGAGCAGACCGTCGCCGAGGCCCGTTCCGGGCGGGTGACCACGTCCAGCTCACCGATGCCAAGGGCCGGATGCACACGATTGAACTGGTGCCCGGCAAGCAGTTCCACACCCACCGCGGGCACATCAAACACGACGACTTGATCGGCGCACCCGACGGCACGACGGTGCGCAACACGACCAGCGTCGAGTATCTGGCGATGCGGCCGCTGCTGTCGGACTACGTGATGTCGATGCCGCGTGGCGCCGCCGTGGTCTACCCCAAAGACGCCGGCCAGATCATCACGATGGCGGACATCTTCCCCGGCGCGGCCGTGGTCGAGGCCGGGGTCGGCTCCGGTGCCCTCAGCATGTCGCTGCTGCGCGCCATCGGCGACCAGGGCCGCCTGATCTCGATCGAGCGACGCGAAGACTTCGCCGACATCGCCAAGGCCAACGCGAGAGCTTTCTTCGGTGAGGATCATCCCGCCTGGCAGGTCCGCATCGGTGACTTGCAGGAGGAGCTGCCACTCGCCGTACCCGAAGGATCCGTCGACCGGGTGGTCCTGGACATGCTCGCGCCGTGGGAGTGCCTCGACGCGGTCAACTACGCCCTCGCCCCCGGCGGGGTGCTGATCTGCTACGTCGCGACGGCGACCCAGCTGTCCCGGGTCGCGGAGGACATCCGCGCGCATGGCGGCTTCAGCGAACCCGCGGCCTGGGAGTCCATGGTCCGCGATTGGCATCTGGAGGGGCTGGCTGTGCGCCCGGCGCACCGGATGCACGGGCACACCGGCTTCCTGATCACGACGCGTCGGTTGGCGCCTGGCGTCACCCCGCCGCGGCGGACCCGACGACCGGCCAAGGGATCGTACGACGAGACGCAGGTATCAGCGGATGAGACGGCCGACGACGGTGTGACTAAGGACACATCGGACTGGGAGGGCGCCGACTTCGGCGAAAGACCCGTGTCGGAGAAGAAGATTCGGCGCCTACGGAGGGCAATCAGCGCGCCACCCGACGAAAACTGATCTTCCCGGGTTAGGGTCGGTTGGCATCACTTGGACGCGCTCCGCGCGGCAGAGGAGGCCACGATGACCGAGCACTTCACGCCCCACGGTTCCTCCGACGAGGAGTCGGTCGCCCGCCTGCAGTCCGAGGTGGCCGCGCTACGGGACCGCCTCGCGACTGCTCCCGGCAGCGGCCGCTCCCGAGAGCTCGAACAACAGATCCTCCAACTCCAGTCCTCCGTCGGCACGCTGTCAGCGCAGAACGAACGACTGGCCCGCACGCTGAAGGAAGCCCGCGAGCAGATCGTCAACCTCAAGTCGGAGGTCGATCGGCTCGCCCAGCCGCCCGCAACCTTCGGCGTCGTGCTGGCCGTGCACGGCGACGGCACCGCGGACATCCTCAACGCCGGCCGCAAGATGCGCGTCGCCGTCAGCCCCTCGGTCGATGGCGAGCAGATGGTTGCTGGCCGCGAAGTCATGCTGAACGAAGCCCTCAACGTGGTCGCCGCGGTCGGCTTCGAGAACGTCGGCGAGTTGGTCCAGGTGAAGGAACTGCTGGGGGAGGACCGCATCCTGGTGGTCGCCCACGGTGATGAGGAGCGCGTCTGCCGTCGTGCCGCATCGCTGGCCGAAGAGGTCGTCCGCGTCGGTGACTCTCTCCTGCTGGACACCCGTAGTGGTTTCGTCTTCGAGCGCATTCCCAAGGCTGAGGTCGCTGACCTGGTCCTGGAGGAAGTGCCGGACATCCGCTACGAGGACATCGGTGGTCTGTCCGGACAGATCGAGCAGATCCGCGACGCCGTGGAGCTGCCCTACCTGCACGCCGACCTCTTCCGTGAGCACGCGCTACGTCCGCCGAAGGGCGTTCTGCTCTACGGCCCGCCCGGCTGCGGCAAGACGCTGATCGCCAAGGCGGTTGCGGCCTCGTTGGCCCGCAAGGTCGCGGAGATCACCGGCCGCGAGCAGACCAAGAGCTACTTCCTGAACATCAAGGGACCTGAGCTGCTGAACAAGTACGTCGGTGAGACCGAGCGGCACATCCGGTTGATCTTCCAACGTGCCCGGGAGGCCGCCTCCGACGGCACGCCCGTGGTGGTGTTCTTCGACGAGATGGAATCCCTGTTCCGCACCCGCGGCTCCGGTGTCTCCTCTGACGTCGAGACCACGATCGTGCCGCAGTTGCTGGCGGAGATCGACGGTGTCGAGCGGCTGGAGAACGTCATCGTCATCGGCGCCTCCAACCGCGAGGACATGATCGACCCGGCCATCCTGCGGCCCGGCCGGCTGGACGTGAAGATCAAGATCGAGCGCCCGGACGCCGAGAGCGCCCGAGAGATCTTCAGCAAGTACCTCGAGCCCGGTCTGCCGTTGCACGCGGACGACCTGGCCGAGAACGGCGGCGACGCCCAGGCCACCGTCGAGGCGATGATCCAGGCAACCGTCGAGCGGATGTACACCGAGATCGACGAGAACCGCTTCCTGGAAGTCACCTACGCCAGTGGCGACAAGGAGATCCTCTACTTCAAGGACTTCAACTCCGGCGCGATGATCCAGAACATCGTCGACCGGGCCAAGAAGATGGCGATCAAGGATCAGTTGACGATCGGCGCCAAGGGCATCCGCGTGGAGCACCTGCTGCGCTCCTGCGTCGATGAGTTCAAGGAGAACGAGGACCTGCCCAACACCACCAACCCCGACGACTGGGCGCGGATCTCGGGTAAGAAGGGCGAGCGGATCGTCTACATCCGCACGCTCATCGACGGCAAGAACGGCGACAACCCGGGCCGCTCCATCGACTCCGTCGGCAGCACCGGGCAGTACCTGTAGGTCTCACACGGCTGCGTGGCGCCGCCGGGCAATGCGTCCGGCGGCCCACCGCCAGCCGAGCAGGAACACCGCCAGCACGATGCTGGCGACGACGATGAACGACACCGCGATCCCGCGACCGGTGACCACGCGCAGGACCATCCCGAAGAACACGGTCGCGAACCACACGGTGACGGCGGCGTTGACGCTCAACGGTGCCGATCGACGTACGACGAGGCTCACCACCCAGCCCAACACCAGACCCGCCAGGAACGGCCCGGCCGTTGTCAGCACGCCGGCCGCCGCACCCGACTCGTCGTGCGACCTGCGGCCGATGGCCGCGAACAACAACACGAGCAGGGCATCGAGCACGAACGCGCCGGCGGCGCGTGGGGTAGGGCTGGTCATGCCGGCCAGTATCGCCCGGTCGGGTAGCCGCTCACATATTGAGCGCTCGCTCAAAAGCGCTGCTACTATTTTGAGCAATCGCTCAACATCTCTGGAGGAGCCATGCGGAACGGCCCAGGTCGACGCGGTGTCGATGTCGAGGCCCACCTCGAATCCGGACTCGATCGGGTCTGGTCGCTGACCCAGACACCGGCGCAGCACTCCCGCTGGGACGTGCGATTCGGGCGCATCGAGCCAACCGGCGCGGGCGCATTCCGCTACCGACGGTTCGGCGTCGCCGGCACCGGCGAGCATTCCGGGGAGCGCCATGGCGACGACGGATCGGCGACCTCCGCGCTGCGGTTCGCCTGCCCGAATCCGCTCTCGCCGATCGAAGAAGGCTCCGGCTACTGGCGCTACGTCCCGCGCGATGGCGGGGGAGTCACCTTCCTCACCTGGTACGACTACCGGTCGCGGTACCCGCGGATTGATCGTCTGTTCCGGCCGATCATGGCGTGGGGCACCGCCTGGTCCTTCGATCGGCTCCGGCTGTGGGCGGACCGCGCGCTGCCGCCGGAGCTCACCGCGGGCATAGCCCTCGCGGACGCGGCTACCCGGGCTGCTGTCGTCGCCGCTGCGGCGATCGTGATCGGCGGACCGGTCGGGCTGGCCGTGGCGGGTCTGGTCGCGATCGCGGCTGTCCGACTGCCGGCAGTGCCGTGGGCGCCGTCCGCCCGTCGCACGACCTGGAGCACGGGGGCTACCCGATGACCTCGATCTTCGCCCGCGCGCTCGGCTCCGACTTCGACAGACTGCACCCGCGGATGCAGGAGCGGTTCGGGGTGGCCGTTGCCGAGGGTCGCGCTTGTATCGGCCGCGGCACGATGGAGCGGATCTGGCGCGGCACGGCCGTCGTAGCTCCCTTCCTGCGGCTGGGCGCACAACGCAACCTGCTGTTCCCAGAGACCGGGCGCGACGTGCCGTTCACGATCGAGAACTATCCCTACGTCGACGGCTTCGGCCGGGAGACCCTGACGTTTGTGCGCACGTTCGAGGTGCGGCCCGGTCGGCGTCGCCGCTTCGACGCCACCATGGTCTACGACCCCGAACGCCGGGTGGTCGTGGACTACCTCGGCACCCACCAACACGTTGCCGCCGATCTGGACGTGTCGGTCGACGAGCGCGGCGGTCTGTGTATCGCCTCCGACGCGATGCGGCTGCACGAGGGCCCGCTGAGTGTGGCCATGCCGTCGTGGGTCCGGGGTCGGGCTCGGGTGCGCGAGCACTGGGACGAGCAGGCGGCCTGCTTCCGGATCCGGGTCGAGGTGCACCATGGCCTGGTCGGGCCGGTGTTCGGCTATCACGGCCGATTCACCGCCCACTTCGTCGATGCGCGGGACGTCCCCGCGGCCGTCCGCCCCTACCGCGAGGAGATCCGTGTCTGACCCTCGGTCGATGGCCACGCAGCAGACCCTTATCGCGGCGACGATGCGGGTGATCCGGGAGCAGGGCATCGCGGCGGTGTCCGCCCGGACGATCGCCGCGGCGGGGGGAGTCAACCAAGCGCTGGTGTTCTACCACTTCGGCAGCGTCGACGGCCTGGTCGGCGCTGCCTGCCGGGAGTCCACCGCGCAACGGGTGGCGATCATGAAACCGCAACTCGAGGCGGTCTCGACCTTCACTGAACTGGTCGACCTGGCCGATCGATTGCACCAACAGGAACGTGCCGAGGGCAACGTGACGGTGCTCGCCCAGACGCTCGCGGGGTCGCACGGCAGTCCCGCGCTCGCTGAGGCGGTCGGAGAATCCCTGGCCTTGTGGAAGGACCAGGTCCGTACGACGCTCGCCCGGCTACTGCGCGACTCGCCCCTGGCAGACGTACTCGATGCTGGTGCCCTCACCGAGCTGGTCAGCGCCACGTTCATCGGGCTGGAACTGATGGAGCCCACCCGACCCGATGGCGCGACCGTCGGCCAGGCGCTGGCGGGTGTCGCTCGGCTTGCCGCCGCTGTCGATGGCCTGGGCCCCGTCTCGCGCCGCGCCCTACGCTCTGCGCTACGCACCTCCCGCTGAGCGAACACCGAGGTGCGAGACTGAGGACATGACCGTACGCCGCGTGATGGGTATCGAGACCGAGTACGGCATCTCCGTGCCCGGCAACCCGACGGCCAACCCCATGGTGCTGTCCGGGCGAGTCGTGACGGCCTACGCCACCGACCAGGGCATGCGCGCGGCCCGCGCGGGCTGGGACTACGAGGACGAGGCGCCGCTGCGCGACGCCCGCGGGTTCGAGATCTCCCGCGTCCACGCCGATCCCAGCCAACTGACCGACGAGGAAGACCCCACCCTGGCCAACGTGGTGCTCACCAACGGCGCCCGGTTGTACGTCGATCACGCCCATCCGGAGTACAGCTCACCGGAGGTGACCACCCCTCGCGCGGCCGTGGCCTACGACCGCGCCGGGGAGGTCGTCATGGCCCGGGCGGTGCAGTTGTTGTCCGCACCCGGCGCGCCCGGGGTGAACCTGTACAAGAACAACACCGACGGCAAAGGTGCCAGCTACGGCACCCACGAGAACTACCTGATGAGCCGCGCCACTCCGTTCGCGGACATCGTCAAACATCTGATCCCGTTCTTCGTGGTGCGACAGGTCATGTGCGGATCCGGCCGGGTCGGTATCGGGGTCGAGTCGGGTAAACCGGGCTTCCAACTGGCCCAGCGCTCCGACTTCTTCGAGGTCGAGGTCGGTTTGGAGACGACCTTGAAGCGGCCGATCATCAACACCCGCGACGAACCGCACGCGACGACCGAGAAGTACCGCCGGTTGCACGTCATCTTGGGCGATGCGAACCACTGCGACGTCGCGAACCTGCTGAAGATGGGCACGACCTCGTTGGTGCTGGCCCTGATCGAGGCGGGCGCCATCACCGAGGACCTCACGGTCGACAAACCGGTCGCCACCCTGCAGGCGATCTCGCACGACCCCACTTTGCAGACCAAGGTGTCGCTCGCCGGTGGTCGGCAGATGACGGCTGTCCAGTTGCTCTGGCGCTATCACGAACTGGTCGCCGACTGGCTGGCCAGGACCTACGGCGCCGACGTCGATGAGGACACCGCCGAGGTGATGCAGCACTGGGAGCAGGTGCTGACCACCCTCGAGCGCGATCCGATGGACGCGGCCCGGCAGGTGGACTGGGTCGCGAAACTGGCCACCCTGGAGGGCTATCGGGCTCGCGACGGCCTCGACTGGGGTAACCCGAAGCTACGTCAGATCGACATCCAGTGGAGCGACGTACGTCCCGACAAGGGCCTGTTCAACCGGTTGGCTGCCGCAGGCCGATTCGACGAACTGGTCAGCTCGGCGGCGGTCCAGGAGGCGGTGACCGCTCCGCCGCCGGACACCCGCGCCTACTTCCGCGGGATGTGTCTGACCAAGTTCCCCCGGGAAGTGGCGGCCGCATCCTGGGACTCGGTGATCTTCGACATCCCCGGCCAGAGCAGTTTGCAGCGAGTGCCGACCCTGGAACCGGAACGCGGAACGCGGGCGCATGTGGGCCGGTTGCTCGAGCAGTCGGCGACCGCGCAGGATCTGCTGCGGTCGTTGGAGGCATTACCCGCTGCGGACGGCAGCACGTGAGCACGCGGGGGTAAAAGCCGCGATCCTGTCGGTCCCACGACATAGGGTGGGACCAAGAAGCCCACCTCCCGAAAGGTGACCAGCGATGCCCAGCCAGGAGCACAAGAGCACCCAGCGCCGTGACGGCGATCCGGCCGACGACGCACCGGAGCCCACCCCCGTCGCGCAGGCCAACAAGGCCGAACTCGACGCCGACATCGACGACGTCCTCGACGAGATCGACAGCGTTCTGGAGAGCAACGCCGAGGAATTCGTGCGTGGCTTCGTCCAGAAGGGCGGCCAGTGAGCGCTGGAGACGTCCGCGACGATGGCCGGCTGCCGCTGGAGTTCACCCGCACCGGGTCGTCGTCGTTCAGTGAGTTCCTGTCCCACTACGCCCCTCAGCTGATGCCGTCGGCCCGCACGTTGCCGCCGGGTACGACGGTGGAGGCGCCGCACGGCACC